>NZ_JBHZOZ010000001.1:0-835661 GCF_042787865.1 Priestia sp. YIM B13486
CAGTCACCGGTACAATACCGACAACTGGCTGTTTAAAAGGTGTTTTGATCCCTGTCTCGAAATCAGGGGTCAGTCCCCAACACCAGCGGCTTTTCCTTATTATTGAACAGCTTTTTCACTCACCTCATGCAAGGCATTCCGTACCTTTCCATATTCGCTTGCGTGAGGACGATCTCCGTCATCTTCGTATCCGTAATCAAACATTCGATTTCGATTTAACGTTAATTTCGTAATGGTTGGACGTAATAAATCAAACAATTCAAATCGTTTTTTCAAATGTGGAAATGATGCTTGATAATGTAAAATTTCTGCTCGTACACTTTTCCAAAAGTCAGCTTCTTCTACGCCTTCATGCTCTTCTAAAATAGTCGCTAAATAGCGGAAGTGACAAATAAATAACCCTGTTAAAATAAACTGCGTCAATCCTTCTGGCTCTTCGCTGCGCAGCACTTCTTTTAATTCAAAAGATAACTGCTGCAGTTCTTCAAACGGCTGATCACTAATATTCACGTCGTCTACAAAATCTTTCATAATAATTCGAACCGGCTTGTTGTTTTTAAGCACCAGTACCGTATTTTGACCGTGCGGGGAAAATACAGTACCGTATTGATATAAGTAATGAAGAAGCGGCGGCAATACAGCGCTGGTTAACGCATCAATCCACTCGACAGGAGTTAAGCCCGACTTTTCTATATACGACGAAACTAAAGCTTTCCCTTTACTGTCAACATGTAAAAGCGCAGCTAGCGTAATCGCATGCTCTCCTTCTTCTAACTCTTGATAGATGCTTTCACGCCAAACGACTCCCAGCATTTCTAAATACTGATAAGGCGCGTTTTTAATAGAAGCAAACGTTGGCTGAGTTACGTTTAACGTAGCCACTTCACCTAAAAGTCCTACTTTGCACGTATCTTTTAAAAACGCATCGCGATCTCGTATGCCTTTTATGTGCTGAGTTACTTGAGGAGCAATTACCGTCCGCTCACTTGGAAGGCCTCTGTACACAAGCGTATTTAATATACTCATGGGAAGCTTTACATGATATTTACCTCGGTTTGTTGTATTCACAAATGTACGAATCGACTGCTGAGGAAAATATTGATCTTCACCTTCTCCTAACGGAATAATTAAATCATTTGCAATGTATTCAGCGAATAAAGGAACAATCACGTTCATCCACTGCCATTCATGGACGGGAATATAGTAATAGTTCGCTGCTAAAAGGTCTTGGCTTGTTAATTCTTTTTCAAATTCAGCTAGCGTCTCACCGCTTAGCTCCTGTTTCATAACATCATCGAAGCCGAGGGTATCTAATGAATGAAAAGAAGAAATTTGCTTCGCTACAGCAATCCATGAAAGCTGAATTTTTTGTTTTTGCTCAGGTGCAAACCGCAGATAATCATCATAGCCAAATCCGATACGCCCTTTGTTGTATGTAATCCAAGGATGTCCCGTCATTTCACCTTCTAGCTCCGCATAATCCATACCCGCTAATTCATCAGCTGATTTTCGATTTTGCAAATGCACGTCTGCTATTAATGTATGAAAATATTCTTTTGCTAAGTGACCTGCGGTTGAGCTAGACATTCCTTTGTCTTCAGATAAGCTAATTAACAGCTGCAAGGCCTCCGAAAATGTAGGGGTTGACGCTTTAGATGTCAGCTTAATACTTTCTGGCAGTATAGAAAAACTGTCAAACAATCGCTGTTTCGCTTGATATGTATATGTAACGCCTCGGTGGTCTTCCCATCGATACGTGGCAAGCGCCCCCTGCTTTTGCAGCTGTTTTGGCTCAATAATATTTTCATACATGAATTCCTGCAGCATTTTAGCTAAAAGCTGGCGATTTGCTTTTTCCCATGATTGCTTATTAAATACGGAAAGATTCGTTTCTTTGATTTTCATCCTTCATTCTCCTTTACTTGTCTTAGAATAGGGATTGTTTTATTACGCAACGGCATTACAGCGCTAGCAGCTAGCAAAGCAGCGGCACCAACTGCTAAAGGAAGCGCTAAATTTACTTTGCTGATTTCTAGTGCTAAAAGCGGTGCAATCAGCAGGGCAATATTTTGAACAGCAATAAGCCAGCTGTAATAGTAAGCAGCTCCTTCTTTGCTTTTTTGAAATAAATAGATATCAAGTATAACCATGCTGAGATAAAACCCGGCTCCATATAAAATTCGACTTATAATAAACATGCTGAGATGATCGGCATATGCTTGCAAACATAGCAGTAAAGCACTAGCACCCGTTACGCTATAAAAAAGCGGTATAACTTTTCCATTAAATAGCTTTGTAGGTATCGCAAGCTTTAAGACGATCGCCATAATGCTCGGCATCACATATAACAAAGCGCTGCCTTGACTGCTCATGCCATATGTGTCGCTTGTAAACAATGTAAAATAAGGGCGAATGACATTGTGTCCAAGGTGAAAAAAGAAAATAGCCAGCAAATAGAAAAAAATAGGCTCGTTTATACTTTGAGTGTACGCTGGTGTTTTTTCTTTTTTAAAAGATGAAGCTTTTCTTGTTACGAGCCATACGGCCAGTACCATATCAGCTAAAGCAAAGTATTGATATACTTTAAGCGGCATTTCCCATGCAATAATCGCACTTCCAAACAAGCTAGCGACAATAATAGCCGTATGAACAATAAATACATAGGTTGTTGCAGCACTTGCCTTTTTCTGTCCATTTTTCATGCCGCCTACTAAATATGGGTATAAAAGATATAAACTGCTTTGAAACACAAGTAATACTAACGAAGTGGCTAAAAACCCATAAAAAGTAGAAACTTCACTCAGAATGACTTTAACTAAGGCTGTCATTAGAAGTGACGCTACGATTATATGTTTTACTTTCCACTTCTTAAGCAGCATTCCCCATAAAGGAGTCATAACAATGACCACAATCCGGCAGCAAATAATAAAAAAAGACGTCATTGCAACTCCATCTACATGGAAAGCACTTGTAAAATACTGCGGATAAAATGGTGATAATAACACTTCCGACGTCATGGTCATAAATAAACAGATAAAAACAAAGCGCGGAGAAATCATCTCTTAAAACCCAAACTTTTGGAAAACAGTATTTTTATATATTTTATACACGTTTTTACCTGCAATTTGATTAATCAAGACAGCATTGCGATAAGCCCCTAAACCTAAGTCTGGTGCTCCAACCCCGTGTGTATGAAGTTCTCCGTTTTGAACAAATAGCGGGGCGCCTTTTTTCTTCATCTCAACTTGATAGAGTTCATTAATTTTCAGCTGTCCTTTTTCATCAAACAGCAAATGTTCTTTTAAACCTTCCATAAAAGAAGGCTCTTTTGCATGATAGCCCGTGGCCATAATGACAATTTCACTTTCTTCTTTTTCAAACGAGGCCTGCTCGTATTGGTGAAGAGTAAGAAGATGTGTATCGTTTGTCTTTTCAACGCCTGCAAGTTCCGTAAGCGCGCGCATCATTAGCGGCACTTCTTTTCCTCCAATTGTTCGTTCGTAAATCAAATCATAAATAACACCGATCGTTTCAAAGCTTATTCCTTTGTATAAAAGAGCTTGATTTCGTAAAACGCTCTCTTTTTTCTCTTGGGGCAATCTGTAAAAATAGCGGGTATAATCAGGCGAAAAATGTTCAAGGCCAAGCTTTGAATATTCCATCGGATAAAATCCCTTTGAGCGCGTATACCAATTCAGCTTATAGTCAAACTGAGGCTGCTGTTGAAGTAAATCATAGACAATTTCAGCTGCGCTTTGACCAGAGCCAATTACGGTAATACTTTTAGCCTTCAGCGTTTGTTCACGATTCATTTTGTACTGAGCGGAGTGGTAGAACGTATCGCTGGCTACTGATTGAAAGTCTCTTGGCACTACGGGCTGTGTACCTACTCCGGTTACAAGATGATAGCTGTAAAAGGTATGAAGTCTCCCTTCTTTTTCAACTATTACTTCGTAGTAAGGTTTAGCATCTTCATGCATTTTCACTTCTTTTACTGTGCTGTTAAATTCAAGCCCGCTCAGCTGGCTTGCTACCCAGCGGCAATAATGATTGTATTCGTTTCTTGGGATATGAAACTTCTCAAAGAAATAAAACTGATACAAGCGCTCATGCTCATGCAAATAATTTAAGAACGTGTATGGACTCTTCGGATCCACCATCGTGACCACGTCTGCCATAAACGGAACTTGAAGAGTTGTCCCTTCTAAAAGCATTCCTGGATGCCAATTAAACTCCTTTTTTTGTTCAAAACATTTATATGTACAATCTGTTTTATCAATTAAAGCTGCTAATCCTAAATTAAATGGACCAACTCCTACTCCAATTACGTCTAAAATGTCCCGTTGTTCCATTCGCTCCACCTTCTTTCAAATACTGTTCTTTCACATTTCAGCAGTACGCCTGTTTTATCAGGCAGCGACACTTCTTTCATAAATTGAAACCCGCATTTTTTAAATACTGTAATCATCTTTTCATTTCGTATATCTGGTTCCGCTATTACTTTAGCAGTATCTGCTACCTCGAACTTGTGCTTTAGTAAACTAAGAAGGAGCGGATAAATATAGCCTTTTCCTAAAAAAGCAGGTTCTCCAATTAATAAATGAATCCCTTGATCTCCTTTTTCATAAGGGTAATAGTTACTGATAATATCGCCGTCGACCGTATAAGATTCCCAATAGCTCATAGGTACACCGTCAATTTCTCCAATTAGCAGTTTTTGATGGGAATCAGCGAGAAATGTTTTTAAATGCTGCTCATACGCCTGTTTTGAAATATTTAAATTCCAATACGGAATAACATGCGGTTCATGCATCCACTTGTACAGCCGTTCGAAATCTTTTGCAAAAGAAACAGAGCGAAAGGTGATGCTCTGCTCCTTTTGCTGCATCACAAATGGATACTGCGTTTGTAATGCTGATTTCATACCCGTACACCTGCAGATTCGTACAGAGGATTTTCAACATTTACATAAACAGACTGCGTTTCAAGAGAGCCTACCAGCTCATCCATATCATGAACGCGCGTTAAGAAATTGGCTTTACAAGGAAGCACTTTCTCTTCTAACATCGATGAAACAAGCCCCGTATGATCTTTTTCTTTGTACCTCTCTATTTCTTGTCGCAGAATCAATAGCAGATCTGACTCTTGAACGAGGCCAGCTGCACCAAAAGCATTAACTAATCCTAAAATATGATTAAAAAATACGTAATAACGAAATCTTTCTTCTGCTACAGCATCATCACATACCGTATCGCTTTCTCCGTTTAAGGAAGGAAGCAGCTTGCGAAGCTCTTGTTCCTTTGATTTCATAAAGTAATAGCCTTGGTTGTCACGGTAGTAAAACACCGATGGATATCCGTTTTCATCAAGTTTAATAACGGAATTTTGCTGATGAGCTTCCAGCGCAATTCCTTTTTGAGTGTAAAGCCACATCATAGGATGAAAAGAAACATCTAAATAGCGTTTAAACCAGCGCTTGCTTATGTCTTCATTTGTGCTATTTTCACTTGAAGCAATATGATTAATGATATTTTCAATTTGAGAAGCTTTCCCAAACACATGATCTTGACACAAACTTGCTAGGAGTGTTGTACGGTTCCCTTGCTCACCTTGAAAAGGGTTGCTTCGAATCATGACTTCAAACCCAAGCTCCTTTTTTCCAAGCGTGATGTAAGCAGGATCTTCAATCACTTGAAAAGCCGGATGATTTTCTTGAAGCTCCGCCTGTAATCCTTCTTGCAATAAACGGCTTACTTCTACACCTCTGCTTAATTCTTTGCGTTTATTCACTCTCAGTGAATTCGTAATCTTCACCGGAATAGAAAATTTGTACATCACATCTGCATCTTCACTGTATACGGTTCGAACAGACGAAGTCGGATAAAACGGCTGACCGTGTGGCCCTAGATAAGCAAGCCGGCCTTTTTGAATCCATTCACACACTTCTTCTTTTCCTAAAAGATAACGAGCTTGCAGCGGATGCATAGGTATAAGTGAATAATCGTCCGCTTGGCAATACACCTGTATGAATTCTTCAGAAACCTTCTTATCTTTTTTCAACTGCTCTTTAATAAGCTGTGAAGCGGTTTGACTCTCGGCAGACTGGTCTGTAACAAGCGATTTATGTGCTCTAAAATAATGAAGATGAAATTTGCCGTTCACTTCAGGCCCAAACACCTTTTCTTCTTCAGGTAATATCCCTTGACGGCTTTTAGGTGTCGGATGCAGCTGGTGGCCAATAAGCAATGACTGCTCAGATTCTAAGAACGTTTTGTCCCATTTATAGCACGTTTCTAACTCTTTCTGTCTTTTTTCAATGAACAATTTCATATTTTCGTAGCTTAATAGTACACGTACAATTAGCTCATTCACCTGTAGTAAATGATCTGTTACTTCTTTTAAAAGAAAGGCTAAAAGAGTGACGACATCTAACTCCTTGAGCTCCTCTTTCTGAATGCGATAATAAAAGACCGGAAAGAACAAGTGACGTCCGGTAGCTGAACGGTACTTTACTGGAAAGTAAAGAGTTACCGGCTGTTTTTCTAGCCTAAGAACGAGCGTTTCTTCGCTTTTCATTTCTGAAATGGACTGCCATACTCCCTTACCTGTTTCTCGAATATAGCAATTAATAATATTTTGCATTGTAATAAAATTAGCCGATAACTGAGCGTTCACGTAATCGCTCCTCCTTTTTCTCCAACTCTTTTCCTAAAGCCACGACTTCCTCTAACTGAGTGGCAACAGAATCAACTGTAATCATAGGATTTAACATCGTTAGCTTTAAATAAGCTTGCTCTTTATGCTTTGTTTTTGCCATGATAAAAGTGCCTTTTTCATATAAATGCTGCTGAATACGCTGATTTAACTTATTTTCATAATGCTGCTGTTTTTGACAATCACTATATAAAGTATCTGGCACATAGCGAAATACAACCGCGTTCATATAAGGATCATTTAACACCGTAATATTCCTTTGCTTTCGTAAATGTTCAGCTGTCTGCTTAGCCGTTTCAATCGTATGATCAACCATTTTTCCATACTCATTTGTACCTACTGCACGGAAAGTCAGCCATAGCTTCAAGGCGTCAAATCGTTTGGTCGTTTGAATACTGCGATCTACCAAATGTACATGCTCATCTTCTTCGGGATTTAGATAATCTGCATGAAGCTGAATGTGTTTGAACATAGCTGAATTCTTCACTAGAAATGCGCCGCAGCTTACCGGCTGATAAAACCACTTATGAAAATCCATCGTAATAGAATTTGCTCGTTCAAGAGCTTTTAAGCGTTCACGATATTTATGTGAAAATAGCAGCGCTCCTCCATAAGCGGCGTCAGCATGAAGCCAAAGCCCTTCTTTTTTAGCTAGCTTACTCATTTCAAAAAGAGGATCTACGCTTCCAAAATCCGTCGTGCCTGCCGTTGCTACAACAGCAAAAGGAAGGTTTCCCTGGGCTTTGACTTCCCGTATTGCTTCTTCTAAATTTTCTATATCCATCTCGTGCCTTTCATTGCACTTTACACTCACCACTGCATTCATGCCCAGTCCAAGCTGAGCTGCAGATTGCTGCACCGTAAAGTGGGCTTTTTCGGAGCAGAAAATCCGCAGTTTTTTAGCTTGGAGCGGTAAACCTTCTTCACTAACATCAATGGAAAATGCAGCATGACAATATTCATTACGAGCAAGCAGAAGGCCCATATAATTCGACTGAGTCCCTCCGCTTGTAAAAACGCCGGAAGAAGAGCTTGGATAACCAATTTGTTGTGTTAACTCATCAATCACTTGATCTTCTATATACGTAGCTGCCGGACTTTGATCCCACGAGTCCATAGATTGATTCAAAGCAGAAATCATCACTTCCGCAGCAAGGGCCGGTATAATCGGAGGACAATGCAAGTGCGCCATTGCCCCGGGATGCGAAATATGAAGCGAATGATCCAGCACTACGGCTTGTACGTCATCAAACAGATCTTCTAGCGGCTGTTCGTGTTCGCTAAAATAGACCGAACGATTGACTAAGTTCGATAGTTCGTCAACGTCTATGTGAGTATAAGGGGATTTTAGTTCCTGGTAGTGACGTTTAATCATCTCAGTCATTCCGCCTATCATCGCTTCATAATTCTCGAGGCTTTCTTTGGATGATGATAAAAACCACTTTTCAAACGGCGCCATTTTATTTATTCACCCACTTCTCTTCTGCTGCTTTTATCGCTTCTTCAAATCTTGTTAACACTTCATCGGTTTGTTGTTTCGTTAAAATTAATGGAGGAAGCAGACGAATAACAGCACCATGTCTTCCACCCACTTCTAAAATGACGCCTCTGTCGAAACATTCTTTTTGGATCAGCTTAGCTAACTCACCGTTTGCAGGATGACTGCCGATTTTATTAGCCGGCTTTGTTGCGTCTATGATTTCAATGCCCAGCATCAAACCTCTTCCGCGTACATCACCAATTGAAAATACTTGCTTTTGAATATGCTTTAGCTGACTCTGAATATAAGCTCCTAATTCATGAGCATGTGCAGGTAAGTTTTCTTGTTTTATAAATTGCAGAGTGGCTTGTCCTGTAGCCATCGCAAGCTGATTTCCTCTAAAGGTGCCGATATGTGCACCCGCTTCCCATTGATCCAGCTTTTTATCATATAGAACGACTGATAAAGGAAGGCTGCCTCCAATTGCTTTAGATAGCACTAATACATCCGGTTGAATATCAGCGTGCTCAAATGCATACAGCTTTCCTGTTCGTCCAATTCCAGTTTGAACTTCATCGACAATAAGCGGAATGTTTCGTTCTTTTGTGATTCTGCGAAGCTCTTTTAACCATGGAATCGGCGCCGGAATAGAGCCTCCTTCTCCTTGTACAATTTCTACTACAACACCCGCCGGAGTAACAATTCCGCTTTCAGGGTCATCCAGCATATTTTCAATGTACGTACTAATGTACGTGTGACCTTCAGTACCTACGCCAAACGGGCAGCGATATTCATATGGATAAGGTAGAAAATGGGTATCGGGCACTAGCGCATGAATATGCTTTTTGGGACTCGTTGTACCGCTGATGCTTAACGTTCCGTGCGTGGAGCCGTGATATCCCCCTTGAAAAGATAAAATCGTTCGGTTACCTGTTGCTGTTTTTACAAGCTTCAAAGCCGCTTCAATTGCGTCTCCTCCAGTTGGACCGCAAAACTGTATTTTCGCTTTGTTTGCAAATTGTTCTGGCAAACTAGCAAATACTTCATCGATAAAAGCTTCTTTCACAGGCGTTGTTAAATCTAATGTATGTAAAGGAATAGATTTTGCTAAAACGTCTTGTATTGCTTCATGGACTACGTAATGGTTATGACCCAGAGCAAGCGTGCCGGCTCCTGCTAAACAATCAATATATTCTTTTCCATCCATATCCGTGATTACGGCGCCTTTTGCTTGTTTAATTGCAATAGGAAGGCGTCTAGGATAAGACCTTGCATTGGATTCACGTTCATTTTGCATAGCAAGCAGCATTTCGTTTGATGTAAGTTGTTTCGTTGACGTTGACATATCATATCCTCCTGTTTATTCAATTGATAATGATTTTCATTAACAATTACAACAATAAATGATAATGATTATCACTGTCAATGATTATTCTGAAAATATGAAATTATTCCTATTTCACTCTAAAGTCGAAAAAATACAACATTTCTCTTATGTATCAAGGATTCAAAGGGTTTTATGATGTTTTCCATTTAGGGAAAACTATGTAATAAGTCCCTTTCTATTTCCAAATAAAAAAGTGCTACAATTTCTTGTAGCACTTCTGTTACTTTTGTTTATTCATCGTTTCTTTTGCAGCTTTTACACTCCTTGGGTCAAGCGGTTTCGTATATTGACAATTCACTCGAACCCCTGAACCAATACGAATTTCTTTCACGGGAGTAACGGATAAGAACGCTTGAAGATTTTCAGGTTTCAGCCCTTTTGTCCCGATTAAAATAATATCTTTATCTTTCATTCTTCTTAACAGTTTTTTAATATGAGGAATACCGTTTAGCGCACTTTTATCCGCTCCCGAAGTCATGACACGCTGAATTTGCTTATAGCTTAAAAGCGTTTCAAGCGCCTTTTCTTGATCAGTGATTTCATCAAATGCTAAGTGGAACGTTACATTCATTTCTCCTGCCGCATCGAGCAGTCGCTTTAAAGCTTGCTCATCAATAATTTTGTCTTCTGTTAAACAGCCTATTTCAATTCCATCAATGCCAATTTCTCTTGCATATTTAATATCTTCAATCATTGTTTGCAAATCGTCTTCATCATATTGAAAAGATTGATTATGTGGACGAATCATCACAAATATTGGGATATGTATCGTTTCTTTCACTTTTTTCATCAAACCGTAGCTTGGGGTTAAGCCGCCTTCACCGATTCCAGTTACAAGGCTTATACGATCGGCACCATGTTCCTGGGCAACTTTAGCATCATGTAAGGTTGCAGCTGTGACTTCTAATATCATTCTAAAAACACCCTTTCCCCTTTAATATAGAGCTTTTGCCTTCTTTTCCCTGTATTTATACTTAAAAAACTCTACCAAACTCTCTTATGTAAGAAAACACCCAAAAGATGTGATTAATATTTTCAAAAAATTGAATGTCATGGAAAAAGAGTAAGAACTATTCTTTTTCTCATGACGTTTCAATTAATAAAATTCTATATTTATACTAAAGATTCAAAAATACATCCCTTTTATCTAGGGTAAAGGGTTTATTAAAAAGAACGTGGATTTGTTTGTTGCATGAACATCCAATCATTTAAAGAATGAGGCTGCTGATGCCCAACGGGTGCTAAGAAATCGCGGCATCCGCAATCGTGCATCGGCATTTGGCCCATTCCTCCGTGCATTGGCGCCATTCCACCTTGCATCGGCATTTGACCCATTCCTCCGTGCATTGGCGCCATTCCACCTTGCATCGGCATTTGACCCATTCCTCCGTGCATTGGCGGCATCCCTCCTTGCATCGGCATTTGACCCATTCCTCCGTGCATTGGCGCCATTCCACCTTGCATCGGCATTTGACCCATTCCTTGCATCGGCGCCATTCCACCTTGCATCGGCATTTGACCCATTCCTTGCATTGGCGGCATTCCACCTTGCATCGGCATTTGGCACATTCCTCCGTGCATTGGCGGCATCCCTCCTTGCATCGGCATTTGACCCATTCCTCCGTGCATCGGCATTCCGTCTTGCATCGGCATTTGACCCATTCCTTCATGCATTGGCGGTAGCTCTCCGTACATTGGCATTTGATTCATTCCTCCATGCATCGACGGCATTGAATCTTTCATCTGCGGCATTTCTCCGTGGATTGGCATTTGATTTGCGCCTTCTTGCATCGGCATTGCCTGCATTTCTTTTGCAGAAGGCATAGGCGGCATTTTAGCAGGTTTAGGTGCTGCTTGCATATATGGATTGGATATCGGTTGTCCGGTTTGTTTCATTCCATACGAATTTCTCATTTTTAAGGGCTCCTTCCCATTCTCTTACTCTGTTTACGTTATTCTTTTTACCATCAATCTGAAATTCGTCCATAAGAAAATAGGCCTTCTACACATTCAAAATTGTAGAACGTATAAGAAAAAAGCTATAATCGAGGCAAAATGCAGATAGAAAGGTGGCACATGATGAATAAAACCATTATCGTATGGATTCGAAAAGATTTTCGGCTGGTTGATAACCCAGCTCTATTTCACGCAGCTAAAGAAGGAATGGTTGTACCTGTTTATATCCATGACGACTATGAAGAAAGCTCAATGGGAAGTGCAAGTAAATGGTGGCTTCACCATGCGCTGAATGACTTTAAAACCTCAATCGAAAAAATAAAAGGAACGCTGATTGTACAAAAAGGAAACCCTAAAGATGTGTTGCAAAAATTACTCCATGAAACGAATGCACAAGATATTTATTGGAATAGACGCTATGAACCACATGCGCTAAAAAGAGATAAAGAGCTTCAAGCTTTTTTTTCAAAGCAACAAATAAATATTCGCACATTTGAGGGGTTTCTCCTTCATGAACCTTGGAAAATCACAAAAGAAAATGGAGATCCTTATAAAGTGTTTACAGCTTACTATAAAGCTTCTCAAAAACATTCAGTATCTTCTGCTGTAAAAAAAGTTACTTCCATACAGGCCTTCTCTAAACCGGTTGAATCTCTTTCAGTCTCAGATCTTGATTTACTTCCAAGCATACCGTGGGATGAAACGATTAAGTCGACGTGGGAAGCTACGGAAAAAGGCGCTATTAATGTGCTCAAAACGTTTTCAAAGAATAAGCTGCTTCATTATGAAAAAGGACGAGATTTTCCTTCTGAAGCATTAAATTCATTTCTATCTCCTTATTTGGCTACAGGACAGCTCTCGGCTCGAGTTCTTTATCATTATTTGAGAACTAAAGCTGAAAAAGTAGGTTCTGATGCTTTTGAACAGCAAGCTGAAATGTTTATTCGTCAACTTATATGGAGAGATTTTGCTTATCAGCTGCTTTATCATTTCCCGCACACTACAACTGAACCGCTTAATGAAAAATTCAAGCAATTTCAGTGGGCTGACGGCAATGAAGAGCTTCAAGCTTGGAAAAATGGAAAAACCGGCTATCCCCTTGTCGATGCCGGAATGCGGGAGCTGTGGGAAACAGGTTTTATGCACAATCGAGTTCGAATGGTAGCTGCTTCCTTTTTAGTAAAGCACCTTTTAATTCATTGGAAACACGGAGCAAATTGGTTTTTTGATACCTTAGTAGACGCAGATTTAGCTAATAACACAATGGGCTGGCAGTGGGTTGCAGGCTCGGGTGCAGACGCCGCGCCATATTTTCGTATTTTTAATCCAATTACTCAATCAGAAAAATTTGATAAAGAAGGAGAATATATTAAAAAGTGGCTTCCAGAACTTAAAGATATTCCATCTTCTTATATTCATAAACCTTGGGAGGCCCCAGCAGACGTATTAGAAAAAGCAAACGTTACACTTAATAAAACATACCCGGCTCCAATTGTCGATCATAAAGCAGCTAGAGAGCGAGCTCTAGAGCATTATCAGCATATCAAATAAGAGGCGTGATTTACCTCTTATTTGATATGCTGAATTTTTTAAACGTGTAAAAAATTCCCTTTCTTATCTATTTGCAACTAAAAACATGTATTTGAAATCTTTTTATAGGGTTTTCAAGCCCAATTCTCCTCTCTATAGCACATTTGATTTTTCATATTTTTTCCTATAATTTGAATATATAATAATGATTATATATGCTGGGGAACTCTCTCATTGCATAGATCTGATTGGAGTGATTCGATGCCCGTTTGTCCTTCTTGTAACTATAAGGAAGATTATAATTTTTGCAGAATGTGCGGTACTCAAGTTCGGCACACCTTCATCAATCAAGAAGATCAGCTTTTTTATCCATTAAAAGATCGAATCATTACGGATAATAATGAACCAAAGCATCAAGCTATTTTATCTCATACCCATGATTTAGTATGTGCTCTTACTGAAGATGGCATTTATGAATACGCTTCTCCTTCTTACGCTAAAACGTTAGGCGTTTATCCTGATGAACTTATTGGACAACATGTGCTTATCAATGCGTATCCCGAAGACAAACACATAATCTCGACTATTTTAGCTAACATGAGCAAAACAAAAGACGCCTCTACATTTGAATACCGAAAGTTTCATGTGAACGGCACCATCGTTTTATTAGAATGTAAAGGCGCTCCAATTATCACATCCACTGGAGAAATCGAAGGGTTTGTATTTGTCTCACGAGACGTAACAGAAAAAAGACAAGCAGAGAAAAAGATCCGAAATTCAGAAAAACTTTCTGTCATTGGTCACCTTGCTGCAAGTATCGCACACGAGGTTAGAAATCCTTTGACAACCATTAAAGGATTTATACAACTGTTCAGTGAGACACAGCAGCCGAAGAAAACAATGATTTATCGAGATCTCATTCAGCATGAACTTTCACAAATTGAACATATCATCACAGAGTTTATGAGTTTAGCTAAACAAGAATACGTATATACAGACAACCTTGTTATTACCGACTTGTTAGATGAGGTATTAAAGCAATTTGAACCGGCTACTGGAGTTAAAAACATCCACATCTTCCGTCATTATCCAAAAGAACATCCTCTGCTCGTTAGTGGGCAAAAAACACAGCTAACCCAAGTATTTATTCATATTATACAAAATGCCATTGATTCGATGGAAAGCGGCGGCAAGCTGGCGGTATCGATTGAAAAATCAGCTAGAGAAACGCTGTGCATTGTGATAAAAGACAATGGATGTGGAATTGATTCAAAGCGTATTCCTCATATAGGAGAGCCTTTTTATACAACAAAAGAACGAGGAATAGGCCTGGGACTAACAATTTGCAACAAAATTATTAACGAACATAATGGTTTTTTTCATGTATCCAGTGAAAAAAATGATGGCACAAGTATTACCATTACCCTTCCTATGAAAACGACTGAACTTTACGTAGTGGAAGCCTAAAAGAGAGGCTGAGACATAACTAAATCACTTCCATTTAAAGACGAACGAATTAGATAAATGCTCTAGTATAAATGGCCTTTTACACCGCTGCTGATATCCGTACAAGGTTTCGCTTTCCGCGGGGCCTAGACAAGCCCCCTCGTCGCTAGACTCCTACGGGGTCTCATCTAGGCCGCTTTTCCCGCAGGAGTCTTCGCCTTGCCCTCCAATCAACTGCTAGAAGCAACTAAACAGATAAGACCTACGTTCACCATTCCAATAAAAAACGAACCACCAATCAAATATTTTGATCAATAGTTCGTCATTTATCTTGGCTAACATACTTTTATCCCAGCCTCTTTTTCCTTTAAAACAGCTGGCTGTACAGCTGATACTTATAAAGCATATAGAAACTTCCTATCACTGCCAGGTAAAAGATAAGAGTCTCTGCTCCGCTGCCTGTTTCATATGTTAAAGGAGGCTTAAACTTCTTCTTGCTAAGAGGTGAGAAAAAAGGTACCCCTCGTTTAGAAAAGAAATCTCCAAGAATATGAAAAGCGTATCCATAGGCTATTCCTAATGTAAAGTCGTTGTCATACATCGTATGTAAATAAAAAATAAGTCCGCTTGCAAGAATAGAATGCGTAATACCTCGGTGTCCAAAAATAGATTTAATTATTTTTGCGAGACCAAGAGATCTTCTACCAATATATGAATTTGGTTCATCAATATCAGGAAGCAGTGCTCCAATCGCGATGCCTACAACATAAGGAAATGTAAACGAAGCGTCTCCTGTTATAGCCACGCCGGCACCGGCAGCAATCGATGTTGCAATATGTGTGTGATATCTCAAATATGCCACCTTCTTTCTTTTTCAACTTAAGGCAAGCACTGTGATCAAAATCACACATACGTTCGCCCAACGTTAACTATAAGTGAAGGTGGTAAAAATGTCAAAATAATCTATGATTACGTAAGCTGCAGACCGACTAACCCGATAAGCATCACAAGAAAACTAATAAGAGTACCCTTTCCATTTTTCTTTGCTCTTCCATCTTTTTTGACGATAGAATAAATCCACGTACTCGAATACACAGCGAATCCAAGAAAACCAAATAACGTGATATATGTAAACATACCGAAACTCCTTTGCTTGTCATTACTATTAACTATACGAGATTTTATAAAAAAAACAAAGTAGTATGACGGCTTGTTTAATATCTCTTTCTTTTTCTTATACTAGGAAGAGGAGGGATGGCTATGCAACAGAAGCAGCTGGAAGATATATTCGACTTCTATGGGTTAAGTGAGGTTTATCACGGCAATTTCGAGGATGTTGAACATCACTGGTTATTTAAAGACGTGGAGGCAGCTATACTTGAAGATTTTTTTAACTCTCACGATTGCGAAGATCTCGAATGCTGTACTCTAGAAGAATTTTGTTTTTTATTTATGAATTTCCAATCCATACATGCACAAATTCCCCACGTGTACTATTACTAAAAAAGTGATTTCGCAGGAAAGCGAAATCACTTTTTGTTAAAAGCCTAAAGAAATATATTTTACTTCTAAATATTCTTCAATTCCGTAATGTCCGCCTTCACGTCCAAGTCCACTTTCTTTAAAGCCGCCAAACGGCGCTTGTGGTGTAGAAGGTAGTCCATCATTTAGCCCTACAATACCATATTCTAAAGCTTCAGCAATACGAATAGCTTCTGAAATATTTTCAGTGAACACATAGGCCGCTAATCCGTAAGGCGAGTTATTTGCACGGCGAATAACTTCTTCTTCTGTTTGATACGTCGCAATTGGAGCAATTGGCCCGAATGTTTCCTCGTACATACAAAGCATATCGTCCGTTGCGCCATCTACAACCGTAGGTTCAACAAACAGTCCGCTTCCCTCTTCGCGTACAGCCCCTCCAGTTAAGACGTTTCCGCCTTTTGCTACAACATCATCTAAGTGGCGCTTTACTTTTGCTAACGCTTTTTCATCGATTAAAGGTCCGATATCCGTACCTTCTTCTAAGCCGTTTCCGACTTTCAGCTGACTAACAGCCGCTGCAAACTGCTCTGCGAACGGTTTAGCAACAGATTCGTGCACGTAGATGCGGTTTGTACATACGCATGTTTGACCAGCGTTGCGGAATTTAGAAGCAATTGCATTTGTTACTGCTTTATCTAAATCAGCATTTGCTGTTACGATAAACGGAGCGTGTCCGCCTAACTCTAAAGACACTTTTTTAACCGTATCAGCTGCTCCGCGCATTAACAGTTTACCTACTTCTGTAGAGCCCGTAAACGATAGTTTACGTACACGTCCATCTTGAAGCCACGCTTCTCCAATCGCTTTTGCATCTCCCGTAACTACATTAATTACGCCTTTTGGAATACCCGCTTCTTGTGCAAGCTCTGCTAGTCGAAGAGCCGTTAGTGGCGTTTGTTCTGCGGGTTTAATAACCGCTGTACATCCAGCTGCTAAAGCTGGCGCTACTTTACGCGTAATCATAGCTGCCGGGAAGTTCCAAGGCGTAATAGCTGCCATGACTCCCACAGGCTGCTTATGAGCAAATAATCGTTTATTAGGAGAAGAAGCTGGAATTGTTTCTCCGTAAATGCGCTTGCCTTCTTCTGCGTACCATGAAACAAATCCGTTGGCATAGCCAATTTCACCTTTTGCTTCTTTAAGAGGCTTACCTTGCTCAACTGTCATTATTTCAGCAAGTTCATCCGTGTGTTCTTCGATCAGCTGATGCCATTTAAATAATAATTTACCGCGCTCTTCTGCTGTTTTTTTAGACCATGTTTGAAACGCTTCATAGGCAGCATCTGCTGCTAGCTTCGCTTCTTTTTCTCCACCTTTTGCAACAGCAGCCACTACTTCATTTGTTGCTGGATTTACCACTTCATATGTATCATTTGCTGAAACAAATTCTCCGTTAATATATAAGTTTGCTTGCTTCATATTTCTTCACTCCCTGCTTAAATTTATCTACTCAATATTCTGTGCTGTCCGAAACGTACTTTCGAATTTTACGACTGGCTTGCGATTGGCTAATACCAAGCTGTTCTGCTACTTTGTAAGACGACCTATGCTGTTCAAACGCCTTTATGACCATCTCTTTTTCCACATGTTCAATCATTTCAGGAAGCGTATGCACAGGTGGATCGATAGCAAACTCTTTTGCAAAAGGCAAATCTTTAAGCGTAATCATTTCTTCCCCTGTAACAACCAGACGCTCAATGATATTTTCCACTTCACGAACGTTTCCTTTCCATTCTTGTCCTAAAAACGCATCTAACGCCTTTGGTGATAAACGTACATTACGTTCGTATACCGTATTAAAATGGTGAAGAAACTGATAGACAAGCGGCAGAATATCTTCTTTTCGCTCTCGTAAAGGAGGAATGGTAATCGGCACTACATTAAGTCGATAGTACAAATCACGTCTAAACTTTCCTTCTTCCACCATTTGTTCTAGATTTTGATTCGTAGCAGCAATAATTCGTACGTCTATTGATACTGCTCTTGTTGAGCCCACGGGACGAATTGTACGGTCTTGCAGCACGTGGAGCAACTTACTTTGTGCTGAAAGAGAAAGTTCACCAATCTCATCTAGAAAAAGCGTGCCTTCGTTTGAAAGCTCAATGATCCCTTTTTTCCCTTCTCGAAATGCTCCAGTGAACGTACCGCCTTCATAGCCAAATAGCTCTGATTCAATAAGCTGTTCAGGAAGCGCTGCACAATTAAGCTCATGATACGGCTGCTGTTTTCTTGTACTAAGCTGGTGAAGCAGTTTTGCCACTCTGCTTTTTCCTACCCCTGTTTCTCCAAGTAAAAGAACGGTTGTATTTACGGAAGCAACTCGTTGAATGGTTGAAAAAACTTTTTTCATCGCTTCACTTTTTGTCACGATGCCTTCTAAATCCACGGATTCGTTTAACTCTTTTTTATAGTTTTCAAGCTGTTCTTCCATCTCTTCTACTTTTCGTTTTAATTCCATTAAGTCTGTGAGATCCCGAGAATAGCTAATAACGCTTTTTAAATGCCCGTCGTTTGTAAATACCGGCCTTGTCCGCACGTGAAGATACCGGCCGGAGTTTGTTTTTTGAACCAATTCAATTGCTTGATTAGATTCAATCACTTTTAGCGTGGCCGAAGGATAAAAAATACCCATTTCCTGCAGTTCTTTTACGTGCTTTCCAATAAAATCTTCCACTTTCAAAGCATAGTTTTTTTCACACTCTGAATTTACAACTAACACATATCCATTTGCATCAGTTACGAAGATTTCATCAAATGATGACTCAAATATATCGTAAAGTTCGTCGTTAATTTGCTGAATATGCTTTTTATGAATGGTCATTTGAATCACCTTTTCGTCAAAAAATAATTATTATTTTATTTTATCAGAAAATGAAAAATCTATAAATAGAGTGTCCAAACATACCCATTCTTTGTGATTCATGAAGAATGAGTGAAGAGTTCTCTCTTCACTCATGCCTCAATTCCACTTACACTTCAACCGTTTGCTGTACGCTTGCTTCTAGTGCTGCTTCAAAAATAGCTAAGCCTTCTTCCAGCTGCTCATCTGTAATAACAATCGGCATTAAGATACGAAGAACGTTTCCAAATACTCCTGCGCTAAGCAGTAATAATCCACGGTTGTTTGCTTCTTTCACGATGCGCTGTGTAAGCTCTTTGTCTGCTTCTTTTGTTTCACGGTCTTTCACAAGCTCAATCGCAGACATCGCTCCTAATCCGCGAATATCACCGATACAGTCATATTTTTCTGCTAGTTTTTCAAATCGTGATGTTACCACTTTTCCAAGGTACTCACCGCGTTCATTTAGCTTTTCTTCTTCAATGATATCAAGTACAGCTAAAGCTGCTTCACATCCAAGAGGACTTCCGCAATAAGTTCCGCCAAGCTCACCAGGATTAGATTCATCCATGATTTCAGCACGGCCAATGACACCGCTGATTGGTACGCCAGCTCCTAGTGATTTTGATACCGTAATTAAATCAGGCTCAACGTCAAAATGTTCAATACCGAAGTAGCGGCCTGTACGTGCAAATCCTGCTTGAATTTCATCTGATACAAATAAAATTCCGTGCTCTTTACATAATTGATACACTTCTTGCACAAAACGTTTACCTGGAACAATGAAACCACCTTCACCTTGAATCGGCTCCATTACAACAGCTGCAATCGTTTCCGGTGCTACTTCTGTATTTAAGAAGTTTTTGAATTCTGTAATCATGAAATCTTCGTATGCTTCAACTGATAACCCTTGTGGACGGCGATACTCATAAGGATATGGAGCTTTGTATACTTCAGGAGCAAACGGTCCAAATTCATATTTATATGGTTTTACTTTACTTGTCATTGTCATTGTCATTAATGTACGACCATGGAAACCGCGGTTAAAGGAAATAATTCCTTGGCGCTTTGTATATTTACGAGCAATTTTCACTGCGTTTTCTACAGCTTCTGCTCCGCTATTTAAAAGTAATACTTTCTTGTCAAATTCACCCGGTGCAATTGCTGCTAATCTTTCTGCAAGCTCTACGTATGACTCATACATCATTACGTTAAATCCCGTGTGAATAAAACGGTCTACTTGTTTGTGAAGCGCTTCTTTTACTTTTGGGTGACTGTGTCCTACATTGATTGTGCCAATTGCGCCTACGAAATCAATAAACGTATTGCCATCGACATCTTTAACGATCGCCCCTTCAGCCGTATCAGCAAATGTCGGAATGCCATAACTTACACCTTTCGGAATGGCACGGTGTCTTCTATCTAATAATTGCTTTGCATTTTCTCCCGGTAAATTTGTTGCTACTTTGCTAAAAGTTTGACTCATTTTTTATCTTCCTCTCATATTAAATAATTCTTCAATTAGTTTATATGCAAAAAACGTGCCAACTTTTAAAAAGCTGAAAAATAAGCATTTTTAGATAATTCTAACGATATTTGACTCATCAATAAGTCTATATAAACTTATTGATGAGTCAAAAAAGACTTTCCCCTCGCACAAAGTACAGGAATTTTATATTGCCATAAAAGGAACAAGGCTTTTATAATAAATGTATAAATATAGTAATGTTAGGATTGACCTCTTTATAAAGGAGTGAAAAATATGCTAGAGGGCTGGTTTTTATGGGTTATTTTATTTTGGGTGGTCTTTTTAATGAGCATGTTTGCTATCGGCGGATTTTTTATGTTCAGGAAATTTTTAAAGCGCTTACCAAAAGAAGACGGCATGTCTGAGCTTGATTGGCAAGATCACTATCTTTCCAAAACCGTCCACCTTTGGTCAGCGGATCAAAAGCAGCTATTAAACGTTCTTGTTGAACCAGTACCTGAACTATTTCGCGATGTAGCCAAACAAAAAATCGCGGGAAAAATTGGGGAACTCGCAATTGAGGAACAAGCAGCCTCTATAACGGAAGACTTAATCGTACGCGGATACATTTTAGCTACGCCTAAACGTGATCATAAATTTTTATTAAAAACATTAAAAAAGCAAAAAATAGATGCCGTCCCTTATCAGCATTTATTTTAAACTAAAAAAGGTGGCTGCGCAGCCACCTTTTTTAGTTTAATATCGTTGTATTAGCAAGACGATCATTATGCAGCTTTCGTTCGAGCTTTTTGTACGATGTGTACATAGCAATGCGCCACGGTACAATCATACCAAATGCTAAAATCCAGAACATACCGCCAAGCTGGCCAACATCAATTGAAGAACTTAAATATATTTTCATTGCAATTCGAATAATAAGCAAACCAATAATAATGAATGCAAAAGCTTTTGAACGCTTCAAGTAAATATGATCGTCACGAATTTCAAATTTAGACGTTTTAATTAACAGGATTGAGAAAATCATGCCTGCTATTAACGCCTCAAGCAGTTCTGCACCCGTTACTCGAAACATTGGAAAGATAAACATTAACGCTCCCGTACTCATAAAAAAAGGCGGGAGTATAATTTTTTTTGCATTCGTTGGTTTATCAGCAGCTTTCATTCGAACAACTAATATGAAAGAAGCCATAAAAATTGCGACAAGTGTTGAAGCAATAACCAATGAAATCCTTCCTTTACTATAGTTTAGTGTTTACTTATATTATAATCCAAAAAACATCAGAAGTAAAAGTGCAACAAAAAAACAGAAGAGGATCTCTTCTGTTTTTATTTAGTAGAGGTGATATCTGCTTTTGCTTTTTGCTTTTGTTTTTGCTTTTTCATTGCTTTTAGTAAGAACCCGCCTTTAAATTTACGCGGCTCGTATGAAATAATGAAAGCACGAGGCTCATATTCTTCAATGAATGCTAATAGCTCTTCTTCTCTACTTCTTTTTGTTAAAATGTCTAATCTATAGCGTGCACTGTCTCTTCCTTCTCCTTGATAAACAGTAACACCAAAACCTTCTTGTCGAAGGCGGTTAATCAACTCTTCATTTTTGGTCATAAGGTTAACTAAGAATGTTGTATATCCGATAGCAAGTCTAGATTCGATATAACTTCCAAGAATAATTCCCACTCCAAACCCAACTGCATATACAACCATAGCAAGCGTGCTTTGATCTCCTGAAAATACAAGAGATAAGCCGAATACATAAATTAACGCTTCAACAAATCCAAAAACCGAGGCATACATACTCATACCTTTGACTAAAAAAATTGTGCGCAGCGTCAAGATCGGTACATAGATCAGTTGCAAAAGCAAGATTAACAAAATATCTTTCAATTTATACACCTCTTTTTAACAATTAAAAATATGACGATTTCATTGTATCACTCCGTATTTATAGAAGATATAGTAAAAATAAATTTTTTCTATATATTTTTTACATCATATTCTTGTATATTTCCTAAGAGCAAAAGTAACTATTTTATCTTTTGAAAAATAAAAAGAATCTGCCAATTATCAGATTCTTTTTTTATCATTTTCCCTTTTTAAAAGCCCGTAAACCCTCCAAATACGCTCGTTGTATAAATAATAATTTTTGTCATCCAGTCAAAATACAAAATAAATCCCATACCAATCATTGCATATCCGCCAACTTTCATCATGGAATTCATATGTTTTTTTAACCAGTTCATTTTCCCGATAAAAAACGTCATAATAAAAAATGGAATAGAAAACCCAAGTGAATAAGCTATCATATACAAAAGACCGGAGCCTGGGTTTGTCGCTGCAAGGGCCATAACCGATACTAAAATAGGGCCCGTACACGGAGTCCAGCCGGCAGCAAAAGCCATACCAATAAAAGAAGAACCTAAGAGTCCAGCCGGCTTATTTGCGAATTTAAGCTTGTGTTCCTGCATAAGAATTCGAGGCTTAAAAATTCCTAGTACAACTAGACCAAAGAAAATAATAAGAATAGCGCCAATCTGCCGAATTAAATCCTTATAGTTAAAAAACCACTGACCAATAAAAGAAGTAGCAAAGCCAATCATAATGAAAATAACAGAAAACCCCAATAGAAAAAATGCTGTGTGAATAAAAGCTTTGCGCTGATGTGACTTAGCGCCTTCCTTTAGCTCGCTAACTGACACTCCCGTTATGTACGATAAAAAAGCTGGGTACAAAGGCAAACAGCAGGGTGAAATAAACGATAAAAACCCCGCCCCGAATGCCAAAAACAAATTTAAATCTCCCACATTTCCCACTTCCCTTTTTTGTTCTTTTTCGTTACCATTTTGTAACCAAATTGTCTTATCTCACTTCTTTCAAATAGTACCATTATCTTGTATAATTAGGTAAACGACTTGTTAGAAGGGATACATAGCATTGGCCAAAAAAGATATTCTATTAGCGATTGAAAAGAAACGAGAAGAACTCATCCGCATAGTCCGAGTAAGTGGATTAAACTCTCCACCTGCTATTAAACATAGTCAAGAATTAGATCATTTATTAAACGTTTACAATGAATTCCCTGCTCAAACAACAGAAACAACCTCTTCATGAAGGTTGTTTCTTTTTTTACCTTCACTCTATCAATTCTGTATAAATCTCTTTTACTCCTGTTTCTTTGCTGAAATTCTCTTCTTTTTCACTGTGCTGAAGCTGATACATATTATAGTACAAACCGCCTTTGTTTAGCAGTTCAGTATGTGTGCCTTTTTCGACGATTTTTCCTTTATGCAGTACTAAAATACAGTCGGCGTGTTGAATAGTGGATAAACGATGGGCAATCGCAATTGTTGTACGGCCTTTTCCCATATCTCTTAACACTTCTTGAATCGCTTCTTCTGTTTCTGTATCAATGTGTGCTGTTGCTTCATCAAGAATAAGGATTTTAGGATTCCGGATGACCGTTCTTGCAAATGCTAAGAGCTGACGCTGGCCGCTTGATAAAGTGGAACCTCTTTCGACTAGCACTTCATTATACTTATTAGGAAGGGCTTCGATAAATGCATGAGCTTGCACAAATTCCGCCGCTGCTTTTACTTGTTCATCAGAAAAATGGTCTTCGTGCAGCGTAATATTTCGTTTTACGGTATCTGCAAATAAAAAGGCATCTTGAAGCACTAGCCCTACCTCATCTCGAAGCTGTTTATTTGAAAAAGACGATAGCGGTTTATTATCGATCAAAATGTCTCCTTTTTGCTGCTCATAAAAACGCATTAATAAATTAATGATGGAGCTTTTTCCGCTTCCCGTATGGCCTACTAAAGCCACTGTTTCTCCTTCGTTTACCGTAAACGATATATCAGAAAGTACATCTCGAACACCGTCATAGGAAAACGTTACATTTCTGAATTCTACCGTTCCTTTTTGTACCCCCTGCTTTTGTTCTCCTGTCATGACTGGATTTTTTTCTTTTTCATCCATCAAGTTAAACACCCGAGAGGCTGATACCATCGCTTGCTGATACATAGAGAGACGCTGCATCATTTCATTAACAGGCTCAAAAAAACGATCCAAGTAGTTGATAAACGCGTAAAGAACACCAATTTTAACAGGACTGTCAGCTACGGAAACACCAAAATAACTGAGCACAAGAATAACGGCTAACATGTAAAGAATTTCGACTGCCGGTCTTAGCAGCAAACCATCTAACTTAATATTGCGCATACCCGCTTTGTAATGCTCATCATTGATTTCTTCAAATTCCGAGCGCAGCCGCTTTTCTTGACGAAATAACTGAATAATAGACATGCCTTGCAAAGACTCATGAAGCTTGGCATTTAACTGGCTTAGCTTTTCTCGAAGCTGTCCGTAGTAAATAGCGCTGTAATGCTGATAAAGCTTCATAAGTCCCCAAATGAACGGGAGAAGAACTAAACAATAAAAAGCCAGCTTCACATCTAGCATAAACATGGCTATAAAAATACCGACCAAAAATACCCCATTTTGAATAAAAACCGCGATGACTTCCACAAACATTTCTTTCATGGCTTCCGTGTCATTTGTAATTCGAGATACCAGGCTTCCTGTTGGCGTGTTGTCAAAAAAGCGAAGAGCCAGGCGATGAACATGAGAAAAAACGTCAATTCGAATCTGCTGAATAATTTGAAGCGCAATTTTTTGGAACTGCAGAAGCTGAAAGTATTGAACGAAAATTTTTAAAAGCTGTAAAAGCAAATAACTGCTTGCAAGCCACACAAGAGGCTGAAGAGGCAAATACTTAGGAGTTAAATAATCGTCAATGAAAATTTTAATCAAAATGGGCCCTAATAAATCCGCAGCCGTAGCAATTAATAATAATGTGAACGCTAAAAAAAATGATTTTTTATGCGGAATTGTATAGCGAAACAGACGTTTATGTACCGAAGAATGCTCAATTTTCATTTTTCGTCTCTCCTTCTTCTACCGCACGTTCAAGCTGCTGTCTATCGTACATATCCTGGTACCAGCCGCTCACGCTAAGCAGTTCCTCATGAGTTCCTCGCTGAATAATTTTCCCTTTATCAAGTACAAGAATCAGGTCTGCATGAGTAACCGAGCTCAGCCGATGCGCTGTAATAATCGTTGTTCGATTTTGACGTTTCTGCTTCAGCGCTTGTAAAATACCCGCTTCCGTTTTTCCATCTACCGCTGATAGCGAGTCGTCTAAAATTAAAAGCTCAGGATCTAATAGAAGAGCTCTTGCAATCGAGATACGCTGTTTTTGTCCACCCGATAACGAAACGCCTTTTTCACCTACTATTGTTTGATAGCCATCCGTAAAATCGAGGATGTCTCTATGTACATTGGCAACTTTAGCCGCTTCTTTAGCTTCTTGATTGCTTGCTTCTTTTTTTCCAAACGCGATATTATCAGCAACTGTTGTTGAAAACAAAAAGTGATCTTGAGGAACATACCCAATGCTTTGGTACAATGAATCAAAAGCATAGTCTTTAATGTCTTTTCCTCCCCATAAAACAGCTCCGTCGCTTACATCAAATTCACGAAGCAGCAGCTTTAAAAGCGTGGTTTTCCCAGCTCCCGTCTTTCCGACAATACCTAACGTTTGACCGCGAGAAAGTGTAAAATAAATTTCGTTTAACGTATATCCGTTTTCTTTACCATACGAAAACCTCTGAATAACAGCTTCAATATTTCCTGTTGGCATTTCAACACTGGGATGCGCTGCTTCTTCAATCGAATTTTCTTCTTTTAATAAAGAAAATACCCTGTCATATGATGCTCTTCCTCGTTCCACAATGTTAAATAGCCAGCCAAACGCGAGCATCGGCCAAATAAGAAGGCCCAAATAAGTTGTAAAGGTAACAAGCTGCCCCAGTGTCAACTCTTCACTAATAACCATCTTGCTGCCAAAAATAAGAGCAAGTAAAAAAGAAAGTGCTACAATAATCGAAATGGTCGGATCAAACAATGCATCTACTCGGGCTACTTTCATGTTCTTTTGCACAACATCTGCAGACTTGATGCGAAATTCTTCGACATCAGCTGCTTCTTCCCCAAACGTCTTAATGACTTTAATTCCGCTAATGCTTTCTTGAACCTTATCATTTAAAGTAGAAAATGCTGCTTGTGCGTGATGAAACCGCGCATGAAGCAATGTACCATAGTAACTCGTTAAAACGGCCATAAGCGGCATAGGAATAAGGCAAATAAGCGTTAATTTCCAGCTGATTGTGAGGGCCATTGTGCATAGAACAAGCCCTCCTGTGACAATGGAATCCACGAGTGTCAAAACACCCGAACCTGCAGTTTGTTGAATAGCTTGAATATCGTTTGTTGCATGGGCCATCAAATCCCCAATTCGCCGCCGTTGATAAAAGGCCTGATTCATCTTGGTAAAATGAGTGTAGAGGGTATTTCTCAGCTGCTTGGCTAGTTTAACAGATGAACCAAATATCATAATACGCCATATGTATCTTGTGAAATAGGCCACAACAGCAGCTCCTAGCAAAATTCCAACCATCTGCATTAAGCGCTTTCCATTCAGCGTCCCTTCTTTAATGCCATCTACCGTTAAACCAATAATTTTAGGCGGGAGAAGTTCTAATGCTGCCACAATAATGAGCAACGCTATCCCCGTTATGTAAGACTTTTTTTCCTGTTTGAAAAACCACCATAACTCTCGAAAAATTTTCATCGTATCCCCCTAACCCCACAACCATTTTCTTATCTCTATCATAAAACAAAAGACACCCTTCTGAATAGAGAGTGTCTGTCCAATTAACCATTATTTAATTTGGCCGTTCATTGCTTTCATCATTTGGTTAATTTTTTTCTGCGATGGTTTCATGCCCATTTGCATCATCATCATTTTTAACATTTGTTCATTAATTGGTGGATTTTTCTTCAGATAGCTCATCATATACTTACGAGCAATGAAAAATCCTAGCGCTATCCCAACAATTAATGCTAGAACACCAACTAGAATATACATTCCCATGGTATTACTTCCTCCTTCGTGTTGTCTAACTTACAGTGTACTAGACCATACGCTATTATACAATATTTCCGTTCCAATTTCCTTAAATAATTACACAAATTTTCTTGTTTTCACAGGCCTCAGCCAGCCGTATTCATCCGTTCCATAATTCACTGCTAAAAAACAAGGATCTAGCTTGCGTAATACTTCAAAAAAAGCTGTCTCAGCATCAACATTGCCATCTCCTTCAATTGTTATACAGCGATTCGTTAATTTTATAGATGCTCGACTTTTTTTATGAGGATATTCCAGCACAAACGTCTCTTGATGAGTAAAAAAATGAGGATAATGAGAAAACGCCTGAAGCAATTCTCGTTGAATAAATGAAATGGGCAGTTGGCGAGTAATGTAATGAACTTGTTTTTGTAAGTGCGTTTCCTGCAAGTGACGTTTCATTCTATATTCAATCAGCAGCTGATAAATGAGCTTTTCTCTTCGAAAATAGGATGATGCAACTTCTTCTTCCATTAAATATACTTCATACGTTCTCACGATTCATCCTCCCTTTCGGCTCGTTCTTTTTTGTACCATTATACCGAATGGTGTACGCAATGCTTGTCTATCGATGAAAAAATTCCTTTGTTTTTTTGTCGAAAAAAAGAGCAGACCACAGGAGTCTGCTCTTTCTTATGAAAAAGAATTATGCATTAAGCAAGCTTTTCACTTTTGCTACTACATTTTCAACTGTAAAACCAAATTCTTTCATGATTGTTTCACCAGGAGCAGATGCACCGAAGTGATTAATACCAAGAACTTGTCCTTCGTCTCCAACATAGCGTTCCCAGCCAAGTGTAGAAGCCATTTCAATACCTAAACGTTTTTTCACTGATTTAGGGATAACACTTTCTTTGTACTCAGCAGATTGCTCTTCGAAACGATCCCACGCAGGCATACTTACTACAGATACATCAATGCCTTCTGCAGCTAATGCTTTTTGTGCTTCTACTGCTAGGCTTACTTCAGAGCCTGTTGCAAGTATTAACGCATCCGCTTGGTCTTTACCAGCTTTAGATACAACATATGCACCTTTAGACACGCCTTCGTATGCATTTTCTTTTGTACCTTCAAGCGTTGGCAAGTTTTGACGAGTCAATACAAGCGCCGTTGGGCGGTCAGTTGACTCTAATGCTAAGCGCCATGCAGCAGCTGTTTCATTTGCATCTGCAGGACGAACCACTGAAAGACCTGGCATTGCACGAAGTGATGGCAATTGTTCAATTGGCTCATGTGTTGGGCCGTCTTCTCCAACTGCGATACTGTCATGTGTGAATACATATGTTACAGGAAGCTTCATTAAAGCTGCTAAGCGAATTGCTGGGCGAAGATAATCAGAGAATACAAAGAATGTTCCTCCGAATACTTTTACACCGCCGTGTAGAGCCATACCGTTTAATGCAGCTCCCATTGCAAATTCACGTACACCGAACCAGATATTACGTCCGCTGTAATCAGCTGCAGTGAAGTCTTCTGAACCTTTAATCATTGTTTTATTTGAGCCAGCTAAGTCAGCTGAACCGCCGAAGAATTGAGGTACAGCTTGTGCTACTGCGTTTAATACTTCTCCAGAAGAAGCACGGCTAGCTAGGCTTGAACCCGTTTCGTATGCTGGAAGCGTTTCTTCCCAGCCTTCCGGTAACTTTCCTTCTACTGCCAGTTCAAATTGACGACCTAGTTCAGGGTATTTTTCTTTATACTGTGCAAATACATCGTTCCATTCGTTTTCTTTCTTTTGGCCATCTTCAGCAATTGTAGCTTTGAAGTGAGCATACACTTCTTCTGGCACATAGAAATCTTCTTCAAATGTCCATGCATAAGCTTCTTTTGTTAATTTTGTTTCATCGGAACCTAATGGAGAACCGTGCACGCCAGAAGTACCCGCGTGGTTTGGAGAACCAAATCCGATTGTTGTTTTTACTTCAATTAGCGTCGGGCGTGTTAAATCGCCTTTTGCTTCTTCAATTGCGTTTGCAATCGCTGTCAAGTCATTGCCGTCTTCAACGCGGATTACTTGCCATCCGTAAGCTTTGAAACGATCTTCTACGTTCTCAGAGAACGAGCGATCTAAATCTCCGTCTAAAGAAATATCATTTGAATCGTATAAAACAACTAAACGTCCTAATTTTAAGTGTGCTGCTAATGAAGCTGCTTCAGCAGATACACCTTCCATTAAGTCTCCGTCACCACAAATACCATACGTAAAGTGGTCTACAATTTCTAAACCTTCTTTGTTGTATGTTTCAGCTAAATGACGTTCTGCCATTGCTTTACCAACAGCCATTGCAATACCTTGTCCTAGTGGACCAGTTGTTGCATCAACACCTGCTGTATGACCGAACTCTGGATGACCTGGTGTTTTACTTCCCCATTGACGGAAGTTTTTAAGGTCTTCAATTGATAAGTCATATCCAGCTAAATGAAGCAAGCTGTATAATAGTGCCGATCCGTGTCCTGCTGATAATACAAAGCGGTCACGGTTGAACCAGTTTGGATTCTTTGGATTGATGTTCATAAATTTTGTCCACAATGTATATGCCATTGGAGCAGCTCCCATTGGCATACCTGGGTGACCTGAATTTGCTTTTTCAATCGCATCGATTGATAAAGTACGAATTGTTGCAATCGAAAGATCTTCAATACGTTGTGTCATACTCTTCATTCCTTTCAAAACTATGTACATATGTTATCATACTAATGATTTGCTTATTTGTACAATACTTGAACCAAAAAATTTTCCACTTTTACAGTTTTTGTGTGCCTTATTAAAAATATACAAAAAACTAGAAGGAACACTCCCTCTAGTTTTACTAGAACGTCTTAGTGAAGACGCTTCTTTTTACTCTCTTTTAACTTCTTAGGCGTAACATCTTTACCTTCTTCGTCCACAACTTTAATCGTATGAAGGTGATTTGTCATAGATTGTCGGAAAACTTTTAAATATTCCTGACGTAGCTCTTGCTGTTCTTTCGCTTCAGATTCTGTCAGACCTTCAGCCTTTGCCTTTTTTGAAAGAGCATTAATACGAGCAAGTTTATCTTTTGATAGCATATAAAACCTATCTCCTTATAATCAATAATTAAAATTACCGAACCGTTCCGGCAACATGTAGTCATCTTACTAAATCTCTTTCGTTTTATCAAGAGATTGAGCATTCTCTTGGTATTCTTGATAGCGGCGATGTACCGTCGCTTTTGAAATATTATAGCCAAAACCTTTTAGCGTAACTGAAATTTCAGCAAAGGTTAAGCCGTTATGACGAAGACGGACAATTTCTTCAATTGGCGCTTCTTTTTTTTCTCTTCCCGAGTTAACTCCTTGATTTTTTAAATTTTGCTGCGGACGATAACCGTTTTCTACAGCTCTTTTCATTCCTCTTTTAATTTTAGCATTATGTAATTTCCGCTGATGCTCTTCCACTAAGCTAATAATATCTAACACCATTGAATCAGATTCTGAAAGCTGAAGCTGGCCTTGATGACTAATCGTATAGATGGTAGCATTTTCTTTATGAAAAGCATGAAGCAGCGCAATTCGAGCATTTCCTCTGCCTAATCGTGTTTCATCTTGAATAAGCAACACAGATATTTTTTCTTCTTTCATTGTATGAAGAACATCCAAAATACCCTCTCTGTCTACTTCATATCCGCTTGCTTTTTCCATTACGACTTTTTTTACGTCTAGATGGTGAAGAGCAGCAAGCTTTTTTAATTCTTCTTGCTGGCGCTGTAAAGATGTTTCTTGGGTTTTTTTATCCGTACTGACACGGCAATAAATAATGGCATCCACTTTTATCACGACCTTTTCGGCTTCTAACAATATTCAGGAACGGCCGTTACACACTACTGTTCAATTGCCACTTGATTATGTAACTCTTTTTTTAAAACAGGAATATATAATTTATCTCCAGGAGATAAAGACTGGGCAGTGTCTGAGTTTAAATCATTGACGTCTTCAACCCATTTGACAAATTCATTGGTGGTCAAATGATGGTGATTATGATACTTGTTGGACAATTCCCAAAGCGTATCTCCTTTTGTAATAGTAACCGTTGAATATTTGTCTAAATCTACTTTATCCGCTCCTAAAACCAGCGTCAATACATATGTAAGTGCAGCGATAACTGCAAAAAAAATAGCGTAATGTTTCATAGAATGTAAGAATTGTTGCATATTATGATCCCCCTGTCAGAATATATGTTCTTATTTTATTGAGAACATTTGTTTCTGTCAATGGAATTATTCGAACTTATGTTTGTATATTGACACATCACGTGGTATAATTCACCTAAAGAATAGCTAAAATCGAGGTGAAAAATATGAAGCTATCAAAACGTCAACAAGACATACTAGATTTTATTAAGCATGAAGTAAAATTAAAAGGTTATCCGCCTTCTGTTCGTGAGATTGGGGAAGCGGTAGGATTAGCCTCTAGCTCCACTGTACACGGGCATTTAGCTCGTTTAGAAAGCAAAGGGTTAATTCGCAGAGATCCGACAAAACCAAGAGCAATCGAAGTTCTTCAACTAGACGAAGTAAACATCCCTAAAAGCAATGTCATTAATGTTCCTGTTATCGGTAAAGTAACAGCGGGTCTGCCTATAACAGCTGTTGAAAATGTGGAAGAATATTTCCCTCTTCCAGATAAATTCGTTTCTCCAGATGATCATGTATTTATGCTTGAAATTATGGGAGAAAGTATGATTGAAGCAGGTATTCTAGATGGCGATATGGTAATCGTACGTCAGCAGCAAACAGCTAATAATGGAGATATTGTGGTCGCTATGACCGAAGACAACGAAGCAACGGTAAAACGTTTCTTTAAAGAAGAAAATTTCGTTCGTTTACAGCCTGAAAATTCAACGATGGCGCCTATTATTCTTCGCCACGTAACGATTTTAGGAAAAGTAACTGGTGTATATCGCACGATTCACTAATCAGACACTGTATGTAAAACCAACTAATGATGATGTTAGTTGGTTTTTTTACGTTTGTTTTCTAAAAAAATTGGCATATTATAAATGATACGTTGAATCATTGCAGGCAGGTAGAACGGTTTTTATAAAGCTTGTTTTACCTTTTACTTTCTACCTGCATTTCCTCGACTCTTACAAGGAAATACAACCGACCATAAGAAGGATGTAGTTTATGACCAATACACCAAGGAAAACAGAACCATTTCAAACCATTGTACCTACCAAAGCAATGAACATGTTTCTTTTTCCTTTTTCCTTTGACCGAAAAAATAAAGAGCAGCTTGTTCATGCGCTGAAAGCAAATTTGTTCGAGTTTTTCTCCATTCAAAACAAACATTTAGAAAAAGAATACTACGGAGAACAATATTACGTATCTCATGATAGCCTGGATCAATATTTTCTTCCTTACATTGAATGCATTCTATTCCCTGACTCGTGCGAAAAAGAAGGGTTGCTTCGATTTTCAAAAAAAATAGACCATGCCATTACGTTACACACTTCCTCCACCACCGTGTCTAGCAACGTGCTGTCTGTGGATGTTTTTTTATGTCCTTTTGAAATTGGCGTCATGACCATTCGCACTGAGATGAGCCATAATCATTACACCTATGATGATATTTTAGAGTTCATGAATCATTTTCGTGTATTAGAACCGAAGCTTGCTGAAGAGCATGGATCCACCATTACCTATGAACACCACCGCTATAGCAAAGTACAAGATTATATTTTTTCACAGCTCGCGCCATTTTTGAACGAACACATCAAGAAAGAAGCCACACGTGAACAGCATGTGGGGAGCCTTCCTTATTTTATCGATGAACGGATGTTTGTGTTAAGTTATGTAACGGTAAATCAAGAGCAAGAGATTAATTCCACAACTTTATTTCGTACTGGACAGCTAAATAGCTATATGCCTGACGGGAAAGCGTTTATTTCTGCACACAATCATGAGTATATTAAAACGTATAATACTAAACACGTGTATTCCAGATGGGCTCCTGAAACCTATTACGTCATAACAGACCATGTGTTTTCATGTATTTCTAAATCGACAGACTCTAAAACGGATCAGCTTTTGATGAATCATCTATTTGGCCAGCATTACTATAATTTATTTTTACATTTTTTCTATAAAATCGTGTTGCTAAAACTATCTTATGAGTATTCTCAGCTCACGTTTCATAAAAATTCAGAGGGCATTGAACGACTAATCCGCTCTATTACCGTGTTCTCAGGTAAATATTTATTTTTAGAAATTAGCTCTCGCACAGAAGGTCAAGAGTTTTCTGAGCTCTTTAAAAAAATCTTCCATATCAATTCTCTTTATCAAGAAGTCAAAGAAACTCTTGGTACTTTGTACCAAAATCAAGAGAAAATCGCAGCTAAGCGTCATAATTACTTATTATTAATTTTAACGATTTACACGGTTCTTTCCGGTATTTACGGAATGAATTTAGTTATTAGCAAACTAAAGGGAAATATCAATTGGGATAGTATGAAGCAGTTTTCTATCTTTGAATATATCGCTTTAATAGTAGCTCTATCAGGAATTCTGATCAGCATTAGTCTCGGAGTGAGTTCCCTATGGAATTTATTAAAAGATCGGTTTAAAACATAAAAGCTGTTCGCATCAGAAAACACATGATAAAAAAGAAGAGATTGAGACATAACTAAATCAAGCGAATCTATAGGGGAACAAATGGAATAAATAAGCTAGTAGGGATTGCTTGTTACACCGCTGTTGATTTCCGTGCAAGACTTCGCTTTCCGCGGGCGGCCGATGAGCCTCCTCGTCGCTTACGCTCCTGCGGGGTCTCACCTGTTCCGCTTTTCCCGCAGGAGTCTTCGTCTTGCCCTCCAATCAACTGCTGGAAGGAACTAAACAAATGAAACCTACGTTCACCATAAAAAAACGAACCACTAATCAAACATGATGATCAATGGTTCGTTTTTCACTTCGACTAAAATCCTTTTTTCCCAACCTCTTTTATCTATTACTAAATCACTGCCTACTCCGCTTACCCTTTTATCAAATGTTATGCTGCTGTTGTAATTTCAGAACAATCTAATATTATACTCTATAAGAAAAATATATACAAAATAATAAAATATGGTATCATAGGGTAGGAATTTTGTACCTTATCTTTGAAATAATTTGCAGGAGGTAATATGCTTAACTCATTTTTATCCAAAAGCCTGATCTTTTTATGTGTCATTATTCTCACATGGTCTCTATGGGGCAGTTACAGTGCGATGACAAATTCATTGGAATTAAAAGGCTTGGCTTTAAGTAATTCATTTATTATTGAAGGAATATTTTTCACTTTCCTTGTCATTTTTCTAATAGCAATTGCAAGTAGATACATGAACAAAACTGTTTTTTTTATTTCACTGATTGTTTTGACGTTAGGTATTCGACTAGCATGGATGCTTTCTGTTCAAACGCCTGTAAAATCTGACTTTCTTGTCATGTTAGATGCCGCGCGTAATATCGCAAAAGGAAATTACGAATTTAACCAAAGCGTTTATTTTACTACATGGGTATATCAGCTAGGCTTTTCATTCTATGAATCTGTTATTATTCGCTGTTTTGGAGATAATATTTTTATATTAAAATTGTTAAATATTTTTTATTCCACTGGAACCGTTATTTTTATTTATTTAATTGGCGCAAAAGTATTTAACGAACTTGCTGGGAGAATGGCAGCTTTTCTATATGCGTTCTACATTCCGAACATTCTCTATAGCTCAGTGTTAACTAACCAGCATTTAGCTACTTTTTTATTTTATGCAGCTTTTTACCTTATTATAAAAAGATTTGCTCATAACAAGTTTAGCTGGCTTTATATTGGCCTTCTATTGTCGTTAGGAAATTTAATGCGCCCTCTAGGACCTATTATTATCGTTGCTGTTTTCATTTATTTCATCTTGCAAATTCTTCAACCTTACATTAAAACGAAGGATGCTGCTGAATTAAAAGCTCGTCGAAAGAAAATAGGAAAAAACCTCGTAGGCATACTGGCTACTTTTTTTATTGCAAATGCGCTAATCAACTATTCTTTTGTAGCCAGCGGTATTTCTAAATATCCTTTAAGTAACAGAGATCCTTTATGGAAATTCGTCATTGGCTTTAATTACGAAACAAGCGGTTCTTATTCTTCAGAGGATGCTAGTCGTTTTATGGGTATGCCAATTGGAGAAAAACGAGCTGAAGCAGAAAAAGAGGTAATTAAAGAGCGGGTAGCAGATAAAGAGCAGCTTTTAGATCTCTTTCACATTAAATTCCTAAATATGTGGGGAGGAACGGATGCATCTACATTTTGGAGCATTTCATTAACTCCTCAAGAAGATGTACCTTTTAATAAAGAGAAATTAATTAGTGCTGCTCAAAGTTATGAAAGAATTATTTATGTTTCAACTACTATTCTTTCCATTATTGGACTTATATGTTTATTCCTGAAGAAGCAGGATAAATATCCGTATACACTGTTTTTATTACTAATCATAGGATACGTTCTTATTCACTTGCTTATTGAAATTCAAACTCGCTATCGATTCTTTATTTTTCCAAGCTTTATGCTGCTCGAAGGGTTTGGTATTTCAGTGATTCTATCCTATTTAATAGTACGATTTACTAAAAATGAGCCCAAGACAAAATGTAAAGAGATAAATTAAATGGAAGGGATTATGCAACCGTGATAAAATTCCTGAAATTCGGATTTGTAGGTATAATGAATACCCTGCTCACTATTATCAGTTATTTAGCACTCATTCATTTTGATATGAATTATATATTGGCTAACGTACTATCTTATTTTATTGGCGTCATAAACAGCTACTATTGGAACAAATCGTGGGTGTTTCAAGCAACCGTACACAAATGGATGTTAGCTCAATTTTTTATCGTAAACCTTATTACTTTAGCAATTAATACAAGCTGCTTATTCCTTCTTGTACACTATACACCTGCTAATCCAATAATCGGACAACTGTTGTCTACTTGTATAGGAATGTTTATCAATTTTTTCCTTAATAAATTATGGACGTTTAAGCACACAAACAATCACTCGATAGGAGGTAAAGCATGAAAGAACTAATTTCAATCGTGGTACCTATGTATTTTGAAGAAGAAGTAGCTAATGAATGCTACAATCGCTTGCTTTCCGTCATGCATAAAAACCACATTAACTATGAATTCATTTTCGTCAATGACGGCAGCACCGACCGAACAATTGAAATCTTGAAAAACGTAGCGGCTATGGATTCTAACGTAAAAGTTATTGATTTCGCTCGTAATTTCGGGCACCAAACTGCCGTAACAGCAGGCATTGATTATGCTCAAGGTGATGCCATCGTTATTATTGATGCGGACTTACAAGATCCGCCAGAAATGATTCCCGAATTAATTGCTAAATGGCAGCAAGGCTATGAAATTGTATATGCAAAGCGCAAGAAACGAAGCGGAGAGACCTTTTTTAAATTAGCCACGGCTAAGTATTTTTATCGCTTTTTAAATTATATGTCCGATATCGAAATCCCTAAAGACACGGGAGATTTTCGTATTATCGACCGAAAAGTAGCGGATGTATTCAAAAAAATGACTGAACGTAATCGTTTTGTACGAGGAATGATGTCTTGGATTGGCTTCAGGCAAACATATGTAGAATATGAGCGCGATGAACGTTTTGCTGGTGAAACAAAATATCCTTTAAAAAAGATGATCAAGTTTGCTTCAGATGGAATTATTGGGTTTTCAACGAAGCCTTTGCGTTTAGTAATGGTTATTGGCTTATTATCGGTTTTTGTATCACTTTTAGTTTTAAGTTATTCGATTGTTGTTTGGCTGATAGGTAAAAATATTCAGCCTGGCTGGACTTCTATTATGGTAGCTATCACCTTCTTTAGCGGTATTCAGCTACTTGGTTTAGGTCTAGTCGGACAATACATCGCAAGAATTTACGATGAAAGTAAAAATAGACCTATTTACGTTGTACGTGAAACCATTAACTTCTCGAAAGCTTCAACAGATTCTCCAAACGTACGTGAAAAAGTATATAGCTAAAAAAACAAGGAAGAAAACAGTTGTTTTCTTCCTTGTTCTTATTCTTTTTGAAGCTGTAAATCACTTGGCGCCCAGTCCGGAATTCCATCATCTTCATCAAATTCAATAATGACATCCGTTACTCCTTTTTCCTGTAAAATACGATTTTCCAGACGATCTTTAATATCATCAGCTTCTGCCACTGTTAAAGAAGGATCAATTTCTACTTTTAATTCAACGTGAAGCTCTTCTCCTTCTTTCATCACCATTAATGTTTGAATATCACGCACTTGTACATCTTGCATGACAATCGCGCCAATTTTTATTTCCATTTCTTTATCTGCTTCACCAAGCGCTCCAGCAGCATTATCTAAAAATACTCGTCCTACTACAAAAAACATCATAAGCCCAATTAAAATAGAAGCAATTCCTTCAGCTTGGTGAAAAGGTGTAAACCGTGAAATGAAAACGGCTATTAACGCCAATACGCCTCCTCCAGTAGCTACCAGATCTTCCATAAAGACCAGCTTGGTTGCTGGCTTTGCTTTCTTTAAATGAACAAAGCTTTGCGTAAAAACATTGACCTCTGCGGTATTCATTCCGACATCGTGCAAAATTTCTTTCATCGCCTTAAATAGGACAAACATCTCAAGTAACACCGAGATGCCAAGTACTGCAATATTTAAAATAAAGCCTGAAGACTTCGTGGGATGAAGAATGTGGTGATATCCTTCTTTAATCGTTTCAAACGCCATAATCCCTACTACAAGAACCGCTCCTAATAGAACGAGATTAACCAATCGGCCGAAACCATTTGGAAATCTTTTGGTCGGGGCTTTTTTACTTAATGCCGAACCTATAAAGACAAAAAACTGATTAGCTGCATCTCCTAAGCTGTGCATCGTTTCAGCAAACATTGCTACATTCCCTGTTAAAGCGAAAGCAATTCCTTTAATGATAGAGATAATGGTATTAACTACAGCGGCCATGATGGCCGATTTATTTCCCTTTCGCAACAATTTAATTAATTCACTCATACAATCCCTCCGTTTGCGCCTTTGATGAGATTCGATTACGGTTAGTGTATGTGAATTTAAAAATTAAAAACCTCCAACATACAAGTTGGAGGTTTTTAGTCATGTTTCATTATTTTTTAAAACGGTACGGTACAGTTGTAACAATTACATTTTTACGGTAAAGCAAATGTGCTTTTAACAGCAGACTGGACTGATTGTGAAGGATATTTTGCCAGCTTTTTTTCGTAATGAATTGCGGAATAACGACCGTAATAGCCATATTATTTTCCCGGGCTTTTTCCTCAGCCATATCGATGAATCGAAACAGCGGCCGCACTAAGCTGCGGTATTGAGAATGAAACGTAACAATACGAATATCAGGCTGCCACTTCTCCCACTTCTCTTCCATTCTCTTTTCGCTTTCTCGATCAAAGGCTACATGTACTGCAATAACGGTATCGCCAATCGTTCTTGCATAATTTAATGAATTTTCTACTACCTTTGTCATTCCTGCTACAGGAACAATGACCACACTTCCTTCAAGCTTTCCAATCTTTTCTCCTTGCTTAATGCGAAGCTGCTCTCCTACCGCTTCATAATGCGTATGAATGCGATGAAAAATATAGACAATAACCGGTAAGAAAATGAGCACGGACCATACTTGTGAAAACTTCGTTGTAAACAAAATAATTAGCACAGTTAAGGTAATGAGGGCACCAATTAAGTTAATGGTTAGCTTCCCTTGCCAGCCGGCCGGCTTTTCTCTAAGCCATTTGACAATCATGCCTGTTTGAGAAAGCGTAAATGGAATAAACACCCCGACTGCATAAAGAGGAATTAATTGTTCAGTCGCTCCTTTAAAAGCTACAATTAAGACAATAGAAGCAATCCCAAGGGTCACAATTCCATTTGAATAGCCTAGTCGATCGCCACGAATTTGAAACATTCTTGGCATGTATTTATCAGACGATAAGTTGACAGCTAGCAAAGGGAAAGCTGAAAAGCCCGTATTCGCCGCTAGCACTAGAATTAGAGCTGTTGTGCCTTGAATAAAATAATAAAATCCATTTCGTCCAAACACACTCGATGCAATTTGTGATACAACCGTTTCATCTGCTTTTGGAGAAATGCCAAGCCAATAAGCTAAAAACGTGATGCCAGAAAATAAAACGGCTAAAATACCGCCCATCAGCATTAATGTATGAACAGCATTTTTTGCACCTGGCTCTTTAAAGTTAGGCACTGCATTTGAAATAGCTTCTACACCTGTTAATGCTGAACAGCCTGACGAAAAAGCTTTTAATAATAAAAACAAACTAATACCTGGCACTACTGTACCGAGAGAGGGATGAAGCTCAGGTGAAACTTGACCTGTCGCTATTTTAAACAAGGCTACCGCTATTAACAAAATAAGAGCAATAACAAATAAATAAACCGGATAAGCTAATACGGAAGCGGATTCTGTTACACCACGTAAATTTAAGACGGTAATAAAAATCACCAGCAAACACGCAATTACTACATTGTAATGATGCAGCGTTGGAAAAGCCGAAGTTAAAGCATCGGTTCCTGCTGAAACACTCACAGCAACTGTTAAAATATAATCCACCAACAGTGATCCTCCAGCGATAAGTCCAGGATTTTCTCCTAAATTGGTTTTCGAAACAATATAAGCTCCTCCGCCTTGCGGATACGCATAAATAATTTGGCGATATGAAAGAATTAAAGCCGTGAGCAGAACCAATACCCCAAGCGCAATTGGAATCGAATACCAATAGGCAAGGACGCCGACTGTTGCAAGTACAATCAAAATTTGTTCTGTTCCATAAGCCACTGAAGATAAGGCATCTGATGATAAAATAGCCAGTGCTTTAAGCTTACTAAGCTTTTGATCGCCTAACTCTTTTGTTTTAAGCGGCTTTCCAATCAATAATCTTTTGAGAACTGAATAGTTCACGTAATTTCCCTCCGATGATTGCTTAGCTACTATTTACTGTCGTTGCTAAGCTCCGTTACAAGTTCACGAATAAGTGATATTATCCCTTAAAAATACCTTTTTATGTTAAAAAAGCGCACAAAAAAAACACTAAGGGTTCTCAGCGTTTTTACACAGCTTAAACCTCCTCTCCAAAACGCTTATGGGGTTAGCTGTCGGATTCGGGCTATGAGAGTAGCCCTACCTTTAAAAAAGGATTCACCCCAAGTGACAATGCACAAATTTGGGTCCCCCACTTCTGACGAATTAAGCGATAACAGGTCAATATAATTTTCGGTTAAATGGTATGATCGATAACATGTTTCTTTCATAACTATCCTTTGTTCTTAGATAATATACTCCCGTACAAATGGTTTGTAAAGCATTATTTTACGCAAACCATAAAATAGTGCTTAAGGCGCTTTTAACAGAAAAACAAAAGGTCTTCTGCCCGCTTACAGAAGACCTTTTTGCTTTAACTTTTTGCTTTTAAAACGGCTGCTAGCTTGTTTTTCGTTTGAGGACCATAAATACCATCCACATCATAAGGAAGATACACAAGCTGAAAACGTCTGACTGCATCTTTCGTTTGAACTCCATATATTCCGTCTACTGAACCTACTTTAAAATTCACCGCGTTTAATGCTTTTTGAAGCTGCTTCACGGCTTCTCCAGAATCACCTTGTTTTAAAATTCCATTTGGAAGTGGATATTGTTCCGAAGGTGGAGTTGGTGACGGTGTTGGAGATGGGTTTGGTGAAGTCCCTGAAGGAATAACAATTGTTTTTCCAACCTGTAGTGTTAAAGGATCAGAAAGCCCTGTATTCGCTTCTTGAAGCGCTTGTACTGTTATGTTGTACTTCTGTGCAATACTGTAAAGCGTATCTCCTTGCTTGATCGTATACGTTTTTGTACCTGGTTCAGAAGGTGATGGATTCGGAGTTGGTGTTGGATTGGGGTTTGGAACTGCACGACGAGGTAAATTCAAATAGACGGCAATTCCTTTTGCATACGATTCACCCATGCTTTTTAAAAAAGCTTCGTTTTGGAGAAGTGCTGCATCGGTGCGGTTATCAATAAAGGCTATTTCAGTTAGTACTGCGGGCATATTTGTTAAGCGAAGCACCGCATAATTGGCTGATTTTCGACCGCGATTCGGATGATTATACGACAGCAGCGTTGGCTGTACTTGGCCGTGGACAATTGATTGAAACGTTTTACTGGCATTGCTAGCGCTTCTATAAACATAATCTTCATATCCTGTTCCTCCACCGGCATTTACGTGAATAGACATAAATACATCTGCTCCCCACGAATTAGCTTGAGAAGCGCGCTGAGATAACGATAAAAAAGTATCTGTGGTACGAGTGGTTTTAATCGTAAAGTCACTGTAGGTGCTATTTAAATAGCTTATTAAATATTGTTGAATTTTTAAAACTAAGTTTTTTTCATACAGTCCGTTCGCTCCAACTGCTCCTGCATCTGCCCCACCATGTCCTGCATCTAGATAGATTTTTTTCATATTACTTGTCCCTCCTTATTGTTAACATATGTATAGGGGCAAAAAGTGCTACGTATACTAGCCTACTAAGTAGAAATTTACTAAAAAAAGAACCGCTACTCAAAGGCAGCGGTTTATTCTGCGTTGTAGACAGAATATTAAATAGGGATAGCTCTCAAGGAGTGACAGCTATATGCAGAGTGTTGATTCGTTGATTAAATGATAATAATTATCATTTTCATTTGAAGTATACACTAAAAGGAAAGTTTTGTCTATTCTATTATGAGAACGGGCCTATTTAAAAAGCAGAACGCCTATAACAATGAGAATAATCCAAATTGGAATGCTGATTAATATGCCTATTACTAAACCTTTAAAAAAATTTCCTTCTTGCATTTTCATTCCATTCCTCTCCAACAGTATTTTCTAATGATACTACGACTGGCTGAAAATTCTTTGAAGTTATACTGAAGTGCAGAGTGAACACATAAACAATCTCTCTATCTGTTATACACTACTTTTACATATAGATTCAATGAGACAAAAAGCTTATCCTTTTTAATTCTTATAACCAAATTCTTTCCTGTATCTAACAAAACCATAAAAAAGCCTCCTGTAAATTGTACGACAGGCAGCTATACTTGTTTTATGAACAGCTTAGTTCGATATTTAATATGCGCAATGTTATTCATTTTGAAAAACAAAAAAAGTCCGAGAGAACGTATAAACGATCTCTCGGACTTTTAGGAATTAATATTGGCTCATGTATTGGTCACGTTCCCAAGGATGAACTTGTGTACGGAACATATCCCATTCGATTTCTTTCGCTTCAACGAAGTGCTCTGCTAAGTGTTCACCTAATGCAGAAACCATAACTTCGTTTGATTGGAAGCTATCTAAAGCTTGAGCTAATGTTGCAGGTAAATCTACGATACCTTCTTCAATACGCTCTTCTTTTGTCATTACATAGATATTACGATCGATAGGTTTTGGAGCTTCAAGGTTGTTCTTGATTCCATCTAAACCAGCTTTTAATAGAACAGCCATTGCTAAATATGGGTTAGCAGCTGGGTCTACGCTACGTACCTCAACACGAGTTCCTACGCCGCGAGAAGCTGGGATACGGATTAATGGGCTACGGTTGCGAGCAGACCATGCAACGTAACAAGGAGCCTCATATCCAGGCACTAGACGCTTATAAGAGTTTACAGTAGGATTTGTTACTGCTGTAAAGCTGTGTGCGTGCTTGATGATACCTGCGATAAATTGACGAGCAGTATCACTTAGCTCTAGATTACCGTTTTCATCATAAAATGCGTTTTGACCATCTTTAAATAATGAAACGTTACAGTGCATACCTGAACCATTCACACCAAATAATGGTTTTGGCATAAATGTAGCATGTAAGCCATGTTTACGTGCAATTGTTTTTACAACAAGTTTGAACGTTTGGATATCATCACAAGCTTTTAATGCAGCAGCATATTTGAAGTCAATCTCGTGTTGTCCAGGAGCTACCTCATGGTGAGATGCTTCAATTTCAAAGCCCATTTCTTCAAGCTCTAATACGATGTCACGACGGCAGTTTTCACCAAGGTCAGTTGGCGCTAAGTCGAAGTAGCCACCTTTATCATTTAATTCTAATGTAGGTTCGCCTTTTTCGTCTAATTTGAATAAGAAGAACTCTGGCTCAGGTCCAAGGTTAAAATCAGTAAATCCTAACTCTTCCATCTCTTTTAACACACGTTTTAAGTTATTACGTGGATCGCCATCAAACGGAGTTCTATCTGCATTGTAGATGTCACAAATAAAACGTGCTACTTTACCTTTTTCAGATGTCCAAGGGAAAATAACAAATGTATCAATATCCGGGAATAGGTACATATCTGATTCTTCAATACGTACAAACCCTTCAATAGAAGAACCGTCAAACATCATTTTGTTGTCTAACGCTTTTTCTAATTGACTTACTGGAATTTCAACGTTTTTAATTGTTCCTAAAATGTCAGTGAACTGAAGACGAATATACTTTACATTCTCTTCTTGAACTTTGCGGAAAATATCTTCTTTTGTGTACTTTGCCATCGTGTGATCCTCCCCTAAATCTCTATATAATATTTATAATCTATACCCCTCATATACGAACGGCATAAATATTGATAACTTTATTAATGAAAGAACCTGGACATATCTCCTTGATTTAAAGTTGCTCGATTAAAACGGCCTGCTTGCATAAGTTCTGCACGAAGCATTTTTCGCAATTCATCGTCCGTTAATTCTGGCTTTGCTGTTGCTGCCACAACTTTTTCTTCTTGCTTATGCCCTTTTTGCTCCTTTTGAAGATGAAACAGCTGCTTTACACCTGCTAAGTTTACACCTTGTTCAATAAGATCACGGATTTCAAGCAGCTTATCAACATCGTTAAATGAGAATAATCGTCGATTTCCCTCTGTTCTTACTGGTGCAACTAATTCATGTTCTTCATAGTAGCGAATTTGGCGAGCCGACAACTCAGTTAACTGCATCACAATTCCAATTGGGAAAAGTGGCGTATTTCTTCGAATGTTGTCACTCATTTCAGTTCCTCCTTTGGATTAACTATTTACATTGTATGCTATGTTAGTTCACCTGTCAACCGAATGTTAGTAATTCTAACATAAATTTTTCTGAACATTTCTTCTATACAAATAAATAGCACTTCGTTTATTTTTATAAGCCTATCTTTTCTTTCTTAGCGGGGAGAAAATAGTCTTTCTATCTTATATTTTATAAAAGTTCTTTCGTCAGCATTTGATCTACTGCCATGCATATTGCTACTTTTACGTGAGCATACGTTAACCCGCCCTGCACGTAAGCGACATAAGGAGGCCTGATAGGTCCATCTGCCGTCAGCTCAAGGCTTGCTCCTTGTATAAACGTTCCAGCTGCCATAATCACATCATCTTCATACCCTGGCATATAAGCAGGATAGGCCGTTACGTGTGAATTAATTGGCGAAGCAATTTGAATAGCCTGACAAAAAGAAACCATTTTATCGCGGTCATCGAACTGCACGGATTGAATTAAATCCGTTCGTTCACTGTTCCACTTCGGTTCACTTTGCATCCCTAGCTCTTCGAACATAGCGGATGAGAAAACCGCTCCTTTTAATGCTTGACCGACTACGTGCGGAGCCAAAAAGAAACCTTGATACATTTCTTGCAAGCTATACAGCGTCGCTCCAGCTTCTGCACCGATTCCAGGAGTTGTCATTCGATATGAACAAGCTTCCACTAGGTCTTTTCGTCCTGCAATATAGCCGCCGATTTTAGCAAGACCTCCACCAGGGTTCTTAATGAGCGACCCCGCCATCAAATCTGCTCCTACATGCGTTGGCTCGATCGTTTCTACAAATTCACCGTAGCAGTTATCGACAAATACTATAACATCAGGCTTAATACTCTTTACAAAAGAAATCATTTCTTTTATTTGCGCGACTGTAAAAGAAGGGCGAATGCCGTAACCTTTTGAGCGCTGAATGCCTATCATCTTTGTGTGCTCATGAATAGACGCTTTCACTTCTTCAAAATCCACTTGACCTTGCGCTGTTAAATCTACTGATTTATAGCTAATATTATATTCTTTTAAAGAGCCTACGCCGCTTCCTCGTATACCAACAATTTCTTCAAGGGTGTCATAAGGCTTTCCAGTTATATATAATAGTTCATCTCCAGGACGCAGTACACCAAACAGCGATATGCCAATTGCGTGCGTACCTGAAATAATTTGCGGACGCACCAGACAAGCTTCTGTTCCAAAAACGTCCGCGTATACTTTCTCCAACGTATCGCGGCCTAGATCGTCATATCCATACCCCGTTGTCGGATTAAAATGTGAATCACTCACTCGATTTTGCTGAAAGCTTTGCAGCACCCGAAATTGATTTGCTTCAATGCGCTCGTCAATTTTCTCATGTACAGGCTTAATTTGTTTTTCTACTTTTGCAGCAAGTTCCCGAATGCGTGCCCCGTTTTTTAACTGATCAAACATCATTTCTTTGTTCCTCAACTTTCTTCAAGCGTTTGTAGCTTTTTGTACAGGGGATGCTCTTTTGCAATATACCCTTTGCACTGATACTTCTCAGTTTCTTCATTGAATTTTAACGACTCAAGAATAGAGACCGTTTTGAGTTCAGCGAGCATTTTTCCTTCATAAGCCGGCAGCAGCACATGAAAAAACGCCATTTCTTTTTTCATTTCTTCTTGAATTCTTTCTCCAAGCTTCACTAAATCAGTAGCTTTAAAAGCGCTCATTGATAAAGATGTCGAAGCGGATGGGACAAATAGTTCATGCTGCGTATCTTCTTTATTGTAAACTGTCAGCATCGGAATGTCCGTTACGTTCAGCTCTTCTAGTAAGCGATGCACTGTTTTTTCGTGGTTGTTGTAATCTGGATTAGATGAATCTACCACGTGCAGAACAAGGTCAGCTTCGGTTACTTCTTCAAGTGTTGAACGAAACGCGGCTACTAACGTTGTTGGAAGATCTTGAATAAATCCAACCGTATCCGTTAACAGAGCCGTTAGTCCTGACGGAAGCGTATACTGTCTTGTCGTTGGATCAAGAGTTGCAAACAGCTGATTTTCTTCAAAAATACCCGCCTCTGTTAAACGGTTAAAGATCGTCGATTTACCAGCGTTCGTATAGCCCACAATTGCAATTTGATAGACATGATTACGCTTACGTCTTTCTCGATAACGTTCGCGGTGACTTACCACTGTCTTTAACTGACGCTTAATTTCATCAATTTTACGGCGAATATGTCTGCGGTCACTTTCAAGTTTCGTTTCACCAGGACCTCTTGTTCCAATTCCGCCTCCAAGACGCGACAAAGCGGTACCTTGTCCTACTAACCTAGGTAGCAGATAATTTAATTGAGCAAGTTCCACCTGCATTTTTCCTTCTCGCGTTTGAGCACGCTGTGCGAAGATATCCAAAATCAGCTGCGTACGGTCAATAACACGCGCAGATAATCCTGCTGACAAATTGCGGATTTGACTCGGTGACAATTCATCATTAAATACAATTAAATCAGGCTCTAACTCTTCTTCAAGAGCCACAAGTTCTTCTACTTTCCCTTTTCCAATATAAGTAGCTGGATGAATGCGATCGCGCTTTTGCGTTAACCTTACCAGCACTTCGCCTTTTGCAGTCTCAGTTAAAGATGCTAGCTCATCCATTGAATATTCAAAACGTTCGTCATCGTCATGAAGCTGACATCCGACTAAAATTACGCGTTCAAGTTCAGTATTCATTTCTGCTGTCAAAGATTTTTCCTTCCCTTACTATTAAATTGACAAATCATTCATATCATATCAAAAAAATGTCCATTTCTCCATCTTTGCAAAAGAGACAGAATACATTGTCTTTTACTAGTTTAACACCCTTTTTAAAATCTATAAAACGATGATTAAAAAAACATTGAAATATCACGAAATTCTGTATACAATTTGAGTTGGTTTACTTATCGAAATTTGAATCAGGCTGCCTGATTTTAAAATAATAGTCGCTACTTGGTGAAAACAGAATAAAGGGGATAGCATCATGACTTGGGACGTACTTAGCATTATTGGAACGATTGCCTTTGCAATCAGCGGAGCTTTCATTGCCATGGAAGAGGAGTATGATATTTTAGGCGTTTACATACTGGGAATCGTAACGGCTTTTGGCGGAGGAGCCATTCGAAACCTGCTTATCGGTGTACCGGTGTCTGCCCTTTGGGAACAAGGACTCTTTTTTCAGATTGCTTTATTATCTATCACTGCCACTTTTTTATTTCCAAACAATATCTTAAAACATTGGAAGCGATGGGGAAACTTTTCGGACGCCATTGGCCTTGCAGCATTCGCGATTCAAGGAGCGCTTTATGCCACTCATATGAACCATCCGCTTAGCGCGGTTATTGTAGCTGCGGTCTTAACAGGAAGCGGCGGGGGAATTATCCGAGATTTATTAGCACGCCGAAAGCCTACTGTTCTTAAAGATGAAATTTATGCGGTATGGGCGATTATCGCAGGATTTAGCGTAGGGCTGCATATTACAAATACGCCTATAGAACTTTATACGTTATTTATCTTACTTGTAGGTCTTCGGATGTGTTCATATATTTACAAATGGCGCCTGCCGATCAAAACGATTCGACAACCAAACATGTAGAAAAAAAGCCTTTCGTAACGAAAGGCTTTTTTTTACAGCTGAATATCGCTTGACGTTAAAGTTAGAAGCTCGTTGCGCTCAAAGCTTTCTTCTTCTAAAAGCCTCATGGATTGAGTACGTATGGAACGTTCGATAATGTTTCGCACATATCGACCGTTACTAAAATCCCTAGGCGTCTGATTGTACTTCACGTCCATAAAATGATCTTTTAGCTTTTTATAGGCCTCTGTACTAAACTGATACTGCCTGTCATTCATCATGTGACCGGCAATGTCCATCAGTTCATTTACATCATAATCTGGAAAATCAAAAATAAACGGAAACCTAGAGCGTAGCCCTGGATTAAGACTTAAGAAATTTTCCATTTCTCTTGGATAACCAGCTAAAATCAATACAAACTTATCATTTGAATCTTCCATATGTTTGACCAATGTATCAATTGCTTCTTTTCCAAAATCTTTTTCTCCCCCTCTTGCAAGAGAATAAGCCTCATCAATAAATAAAATACCTCCAAGCGCTTTTTTTACAAGATCTCTCGTTTTCTGAGCGGTATGACCAATGTATTCTCCAACTAAATCTGCCCGCTCTGCTTCAATTAAATGTCCTTTAGACAAGATGTTCATATTCAAAAATAATTTACCTAGCAGGCGGGCTACCGTCGTTTTCCCTGTTCCTGGATTTCCTTTAAACATCATATGCAGCGCCTGCTTTCCCGCTTTTAAGCCCTGTTCCTCTCTTTTTTTGTTAATATATAACCACGCATATATTTCTTTTATCATTTTTTTCAATTCTTCCATTCCAACCAGTCCGCTCATTTCTCGTTCAATTTCCCGAAGCGGCTCATGATTTATGACAGCTTTTTTGGCAGGACGCGGAATTGATGTCGTATACGATTTTTCCTTTTTTGTTTCATTATTTAAAATGATATTAATTTGCCCATTATTTTTAAGAGTTATCGGCTGCTCCACCATGTTCACCTCTCGTTTCATCCCACTTCTCTGTATCGCATAGCTGAATGCGATGAACGATACGAAGACAATGATCTCTTATTACCGAAGAAATAATCGTCTATTATAAGGTTTATGTTCGATGAGTAAAAACAATGTTAAGAAACTTTTTTAAGCCTTCATTTGCATAAAAAAAGCATCCGAATATTCGGATGCTTCTCTTTAGTCTCTATTCAAGTTCTACTGTAATATTTTTATTTGGTACAAATGTCGAAATCGCATGTTTATAAATCAGCTGCTGTTTTCCTTCAGATTCAATTAACACAGTAAAGTTATCAAATCCTTTAATTAGTCCTCTTAATTGAAAACCATTTAAAAGAAATACCGTCACATAGATATTTTCTTTACGTAATTGATTTAAAAATTGGTCTTGAATATTAACTGATTGTTTCATTATTCGGCCTCCTCGTTTCTCTATCTGTTTACTTAATTCGCTTCTTTCTTCAGCTTTCCTGCAATATATGTAAAAATTTCAGCAAACTTTTCGGGAAATTTGTCAACTTCCATCTCTATCCATTTTACAGGCATTTTATTCCGAAACCACGTTAACTGACGCTTTGCATATCTGCGTGAATTTTGTTTCAACTGTTCAACGGCTTCTTCGAGCGTGCAGCGTCCTTCAAAATAAGCATAAAGCTCTTTGTAGCCGATAGCTTGAATTGATTGTACATCATGCAGACCACTTTCGTACAATGATTTGACTTCATCAAGCAGTCCAGCCTGCATCATCATATCGACTCGTTGATTAATTCTCTCATATAATACGTCTCTATCCATTGTAAGCCCAATAATGCTTACGTCATATAATAACTCTTGCGACTGTTCTTTTGTATAGTCACTGAATTTTTTGCCGGTTACTTCATAAACTTCAAGCGCTCTGATTACACGGCGATGGTTGTTTTTATGGATAGCAGCTGCACTGTCTGGATCAATCTCTTTTAGCTTTTCATACAGGGGATCAATGCCATGAGCTTTAATAAATACTTCCATTCGTTCACGAACTCTTTCATCACTAGGAGTTTCTGTGAACTGATAATCATAAATAACGGATTGAATATAAAGACCCGTCCCTCCAACAATCATCGGCATTTTTCCTCTAGCGTGAATATCATCGATTTGTTTTCTTACAATCTCTTGAAATTCTGCCACAGAAAACGATTCATCTGGCTCCTTAATATCGATCAGGTAATGGGGAATACCCTGCATCTCTTCTTCTGACACTTTGGCAGTTCCGATATCCATCCCTTTATAAATTTGCATGGAATCACCTGAAATAATCTCTCCGTCTAACTGTTTGGCAAGTTCAATGCTCAATTTTGTTTTACCAACCGCAGTTGGTCCAATAATGACAATAAGTTTTGGTTTCTCTCCCGTCATAACAACACTACTTTCATCTATAGGCATTCACATCATTCCATTTTATCCAAATGGCCATGATTTATTCAACAAAACGGCTAGCTGCAGCTAGCCGCATTGCCTACATCACTCGCTTAAACATTTTTTCCATTTCATACGTCGAATGATGAATAATAATTGGTCGTCCGTGCGGACACGTAAATGGATCCGTAGTTTTTCTCAACGTTTCAAGTAAAGCAAAAATCTCATCGTTTCGCAAATGATGATTCGCTTTAATCGATCCTTTGCAGCTCATCATAATAGCCGCTTCTTCTCGTAACTTTTCGATATTGACTCGTTTCATCGTAAAGATTTGCTGAATCATTTCTTCAATGGTTTCCTGTTCCTCTCCTTTTGGAAACCACTGCGGATGCGAACGAACTATATAGGAGTTTTGTCCAAACGGTTCTAAGAAGACTCCTACTTCAGCTAGCATGTCTTTGTATTCTTCTAAAATCAAGGCTTCATTTCCCGAGAACTCTAGCGTAAGCGGCATAAGCAGTTCTTGAACTTCTGAATCTACTTCTCCAAGCTTTCGCTTAAAATATTCGTACTTAATTCTCTCCTGCGCCGCGTGCTGATCAATAATAAATAATCCTTTTTCATTTTGTGCCAAAATATACGTTCCGTGCATTTGACCAATTGGGTACATCGCAGGAACACGCGGTTCTGGCTGCTCTTTGGCTGAATGGTTCGGTTCTGGAATTGGAGCGTTTTCTTCCACCGATTCTTCATAGTGTTCTATTTCTCGAAACGTTGGTTCAAGTTCTTCATCTTGACGTATGACCTCTGTTTTAACAGGCGGCATAATCTCGTCTACACGAGCAGGAGCCTCCTTAAAACTAGGCTCGCGAACCGTATTAGAGGGCTGATAGCCAGACGTTTTAGACTGATGATCAAATGTAAAGGTCTGCTGCTCAGTTGGCTGAACAGCAGATTTTGACTTAGTTGGTACTACAGCATCCGGAATTAACTGCTGCTTTTTAAAAGCAGCTTTCACTCCTTGTTCAATAAGCTCAAACAGCTCCGCTTCTTTACTTAAGCGCACTTCTAGTTTCGCTGGATGAACATTCACGTCCACTAACAAAGGGTCCATTGTAATGGTTAAAAACACGATTGGAAAACGGCCGATAGGTAAAAGGGTATGATAGCCCTGCTGTACCGCTTTTAACAGCCCGTAGTTTTTAACAAACCGACCGTTAATAATGGTGGACATATAGTTGCGAGAAGCTCTTGTAATTTCAGGAAGAGCGACGTAACCATTCACTTCATAATCAAGTGACTGAACGTTAATCGGAATCATCTTTTTGGCTACCGCCATTCCATAAATAGCGGCAAGCACTTGGCGCACATCTCCGCTTCCGTTCGTATACAGAAGCTGTCTTCCTTGATGCATCAGCCGAATTGAAACTTCAGGATGAGACATCGCAAGGCGATTGACGACATCCGTTACGTTACCAAGCTCCGTGTTTACCGTCTTCATATATTTCAAACGTGCAGGTGTGTTGAAAAATAAGTTTTCAATAACAAGTTCGGTACCTTTTCGGCTTGACGTTAATTCGTGATGAACAATTTCTCCGCCTCTAAGTTTAAGATGAGTGCCGGCTTCTTCTCCCGTACTCGTTTTGAGTTCAAGCATTGAAACTGAAGCAATACTTGGCAAAGCTTCACCGCGAAATCCTAACGTTCGAATTCGAAATAAATCTTGTTCTGTTTTGATTTTACTTGTCGCATGTCTTTTAAAAGCGGTCAAGCAGTCTTCAGAAGCAATGCCGTCTCCATTATCCAATATACGAATTTTTGAAAGCCCAGCTTCTTCTAGCTCTATTTCAATAACTGTACTGTTTGCATCAATAGCATTTTCGACTAGTTCTTTCACCACCGAAGCAGGTCGTTCAACAACCTCTCCGGCAGCAATTTTATTTGAAAGTTCGTCTGAAAGCTGCACAATTTTACCCACAGACTCACTCCTCTCACTCTATTTCTTCTTTAATGATTTTTGCAGTTCATACATCGCATTCATTGCGTCTAAAGGCGTCATTTCTAAAATATCCAGCTCTTTTAAACGATCTATAATTGCTTTTTCCCGTTTCGAAAGCGCAGGCTTTTCTTTTTTTTCTTCTATTTCAAAGAACGAAAGCTGATTGGCTTCATCTGCTTTTTTACTATCTGCACGTTCTTCTTGAACCAAAGAAGCACCTTCTTGTGAAACTTGTTGTGTCATCTCTTCTCTTTTTAGAGCCTGACGTACAGGCTCACGCTCCGAAGATTGTTCTAAATCTTGTAAGATGACGCGAGCTCGCTCTAGAAGCGGATCTGGAAGTTCTGCTAGTTCCGCTACGTGAATACCATAACTTTTGTCTGCAGCACCATCTTTGATTTTGTGTAAAAAGACGACTTTCCCATTTTTTTCAACCGCGCTTACATGAACATTTTTAAGCGCAGGAAGCGACTCATCGAGTACGGTTAATTCATGATAATGAGTAGAAAATAGGGTCTTACAGCCAATATGTTCATGAACGTATTCAATAATTGCTTGAGCAAGAGCCATTCCGTCATACGTAGACGTGCCGCGTCCAATTTCATCTAATAGAATTAGACTCGACTGAGTGGCATTTGTCACTGCATTTTTCGTTTCTAGCATCTCGACCATAAACGTACTTTGACCTGAAATTAAGTCATCGGCTGCTCCGATACGTGTAAATACTTGATCAAAAATCGGCAGAACCGCTTCGTCTGCTGGCACAAAACAGCCAATTTGAGCTAGTATCGCCGTTAAAGCGACCTGGCGCATGTACGTACTTTTACCAGACATATTGGGTCCTGTAATCAGTAAAATTGAACTATCATCCGTCATTTGACAGTCGTTTGGCACGTATTCCTGCGAATTCATTACTTTTTCTACCACTGGATGGCGTCCATTTTGAATCGAAATATCTTCACTTGAAAAAATAGGCTTCGTGTAATGGCGTTCTTCACTGATTTTTGCAAAGCACTGCAGTACGTCAAGCTCACTTACTTTTTTAGCGAGTTCTTGCAGCCTTGGAATATATGCTTTTACTTCTTCACGGATTTGTAAAAACAATTCATATTCCAGCTCTACAATTTTCTCTTCCGCTTCTAAGATTAGCGCTTCTTTTTCTTTCAGCTCAGGCGTAATAAAACGTTCTGCATTGGTTAACGTCTGTTTTCGTTCATACATTCCTTCAGGCAAAAGATGCAAATTTGCCCGAGTTACTTCTATATAATAGCCGAACACGCGATTATAACCAATTTTCAGTGAGCGAATCCCTGTTTTCTCACGCTCTTGCTGTTCAAGTGACGCAATCCACGTTTTTCCGTTTCGGCTTGCATCTCGGTATTGATCAAGCTGTGCATGATAGCCGTCATTAATAATGTCTCCTTCTTTAATTGACAAAGGAGGGTGCTCTTTTAATCCTCTTTCAAGAAGATTAGCTAATCGCTCACAAGGATCAATGTCTTCAACAAGCTTTGTCGCATAAGGATGATTCAAACGATTCACAACCTCTTGGATATGAGGCACATTTTGCAATGATTTTTTTAATTGAATTAAATCACGAGCATTTACATTACCAAAAGCGACTCGACCAGCTAAGCGTTCTAAATCATATACGTCTTTTAGCAACTCACGCAGTTCTTCTCGTTCAAAAAACTGTTTCATTAAGACATCTACCATATTCAAACGATTATCAATATCCGCTTGTTTTAAAAGCGGACGATCAATCCAATTTTTTAATAAACGGCCGCCCATTGCCGTAACGGTCTGGTCTAATAACCATAGAAGCGAGCCTTTCTTTCCTTTTGAACGAATCGTTTCGGTTAACTCTAAGTTTCGCTTAGAGAACAAATCAATTTTCATATATTCATTGATTTGATAAAACTGCACGGGCTGTAAGTGTTCAAGCGAACGCTTCTGCGTGCGAGTTAAATACTGAAGAATACGCGCAAATGTTGTAATAAGCTTTTGCTGCTGAAGCGACTCGACTAAATAATCTAGTCCTTCTACTTGCTCTGTACTATTCTCATAAGAAATGGTAATCGTCATGCGCTCTTTTAGTGTTTGTAATAAGTCAGCAGGAAACTCAGAGCTTACAACGACTTCTTTTGCTTCTTTTGCATAAATCTCTGAGACTATATCGTGAAACGAACTAACAAGCGTTACGCTGTTTTCTCCTGTAGACAAATCAGAAAGAGCAAGACCAAACGTTTGATCCTCGAACGCAGTAACAGAACAAATATAGTTATTTTCCTTTTCATGCAGTCCGCGTTCGTTCATCAGTGTTCCGGGTGAAATCACCTGCACCACTTCCCGCTTTACAACACCTTTTGCATGCTTAGGGTCTTCTACTTGCTCACAAATAGCTACTTTAAATCCCTTTTCAATTAAACGCTCGATATACGTAGGAGCAGAGTGATACGGAACCCCGCACATCGGAATTCTCTCTTGTCCTCCTCCGTCTCGGCTTGTTAATGTTATTTCAAGTTCTTGAGAAGCTGTCGTAGCATCTTCAAAGAACATTTCATAAAAATCACCTAATCTAAAAAATAAAAAGGCATCTTGATACTCTGCCTTAATTCTCAAATATTGCTGTATCATTGGCGTATACGCTGCCATACTATTCCTCCATACCACATCTAGTTGTGCGTTTTTGCTACACGTATTATAACATAAGTCTTTCTTAAACTTAATTTATTCAAATAGAACAATCTTCAATTTCTTTTTATAAAACAAATAAAAAAGCTTCGGACGAAGGAAGAAGCTTGTCCGAAGCTTTTCATTATTTACTGCTGTTCAAATGACTATGCTTACGTCCGTATAAGAAGTAAACCACTAGCCCTAGTACAAGCCAAATTACGAAACTAATCCATGTTAACTTTGGAAGCTGAAGTGCTAAGTATAAACAGAACACAAAAGCTAAAATTGGAATCACCGGCACGAACGGTACGCGGAAACCAGTCGATTCTGAAGTTTGTTTTGATTTACGCAAATATAAAATTCCAATTGATACGGTCATGAAAGCAAAAAGAGTACCGATGTTTGTTAATTCTGCTAATCTTCCTAATGGTACTAAACCAGAGAAGATGGATACTAGTAAACATGTAATCCACGTATTTACTACTGGCGTTTGTTTTTTCTCACTGATTTTTGAAAAAGGCTTTGGCAATAGACCATCTCGACTGATCGCATAAAATAAACGAGTTTGTCCATACATCATAACGAGTAGTACCGTTGTGATACCAACAATTGCGCCTAATGAAATAAATCCTGCTACCCAGTCTTGGTTAATGTAGCTTAAAGCAAATGCTACAGGGTTTTTAACATTTAATTCTGTATAAGGTACGATTCCTGTTAAGATAAGCGATACGACGATATAAAGGACTGTACAAATCGCAAGAGATGCGATAATTCCAATTGGCATATCCCGCTGAGGCTTGCGTACTTCCTCGGCCGCTGTTGCTACAGCATCAAACCCAATGTAAGCGAAGAATACAGTTGCTGCTCCTGTCGCTACTCCCGAGAAACCAAACGGCATAAACGGCGTCCAGTTTTCTGGTTTAACATAGCTAACTCCTACCCCGATAAACAGAAGTACAACAGCCAGTTTAATAATAACCATGATAGCATTAAAACGTGAAGATTTTTTTACTCCTTGCGTTAAAAGTAATGTGATTAAAAATACGATCATAATTGCTGGAATATCAATATACGTGCCGTTTGCAGGATTATATGCACTCGTTAAAGCTTTTGGAAAATGTATGCCAAACCCTGCTAATAATCCTTGGAAATACCCGGACCATCCGCTAGCTACAGCAGAAGAAGCAAGACCGTATTCCAAGATAAGATCCCACCCTAAAATCCAAGCGATTAATTCACCAAATGTTGCATAACTGTAAGTGTATGCACTTCCTGAAACGGGAACTGTTGAGGCAAACTCTGCATAACAAAGAGCTGCAAACACACACGCAAGTCCTGACATAATGAAAGATATAACTAAAGCTGGACCGGCATGTTCAGCGGCGGCTACGCCCGTTAATACAAAAATTCCGGTTCCGATAATAGCTCCAATTCCTAACATTGTTAAATCGAAAGCGCCTAAATCCTTTTTTAATTTAACACCTTTAGAGTTGGTTTCACTAATTAACGTTTGAATTGATTTTTTACGAAATAAGCTCATAGTAAACCCCCAAGAAATACTTATCTGATATAACTAAATTTTCTGAAAATTAATGCATTATTTTCTTTAGATTTACTATACACTGCGGATTCGACAAAAAGCAATATATTTTTTTATTTTTATAAGAATTTTCTTAAAATAGTAAAAATAAAAAAACTAGGAAGAACTTCTTCCTAGTTACTCATCGTCCCCTAATATAAAATCAGGATCCAAATCTTCAAATTCATCGTCATCTACGTCTAAATCAAATTCGTCTTCATCATCGCAGCCTTTCGGATTTACTGCAACACAAACCTTGGTTTCGCCAATTACTTCCGCCAACAATTCTCTCTCTACTTGAACAATCGTTTTATTGCCATTTGGTGAAATTGTGCACTCTAGGCAATTTGGCTGCTGCAGCACGCGAACAATTACTTCGTAATCGTCTCCAATCGAATCTTCGTCTTTATAGCGCAGCTTAATATTATCTTTGTATGATACGGTTTCCGTCCAAACTTCGGTTTTTGTATTATTATTGTACGAATACCAGATGTTAATATCATATCTGCCGTCAACTTCTACATTGCTGCCGCTTTTCTTTGCTTTGTACTCATGGTTAATCACCCAGCACCCTAAGATGCTTGTTGGTCGATTTTTCGGTGCAAGCGTATGAGACGATTGTGTAAACTTGCGACCTTTACCTACGACTGCTTTTGTAATAATTTCTCTATAGTGTTGTGACATGTGAGCATACCCTCCTCAAACTATCTTCATTTCATCCTATGCAGGCTCATTCACTTGTTTGCACATTATTTTTAAGAAACTAGGTTTAAGGCATAAAAAACCTATGTTCCATTGTATGCAAGGATATAGAAAAACGTGACAATTATTAGAGAGAAAATCTGCCCAATTTTCATGCCACGGGATGCACAAAAAAATGCCTCAGCAAATTGCTGAGGCATTTTTTTTATGAGCAGCTAGATCCAGGGCTGTTTCGCACCTGTGAACCTGTTTCACCGCGCAGTAAATCACCATCTGTTGACACAATAATTTCATCCGTTACTGTGTTTGAAATAGTGTTAGCAACAAGTTGAAGCAAATCATTCACGTTTATTTGAGACTCTTGAAACTGCTGAATAATCGGCAGTTCATCCAGCTCTTCCTGTAAACGATCGATTTTTGCCTCCACTTGTTTTAACGCTTCTGTTTTACCATAATGTTGGAAATTAACAGCTTGTTTTTGCAAACTTTTAATACTTGCAATAGTTTCACGCACTTTTTGATTTTCGTTAAGCTGAGCTTCGGCACGCTTGAAGAAATCTACTTCTTCTGTTTCAGCAATCATTTTTGCCAGCTCTTGAGCACGTTTAATTACGTCACTCTTGTTATACTGCGCCATATTACTTCACCTCTGCTGTTTCTTCTACCATTTCCCCGTTTAATGTCCATGTTTTGGCTTTTGTAACTTTTACTTTTACAAGTTGCCCAATTACTGACTTAGGTGCTTTGAAGTTTACAAGCTTACTTTTTTCCGTGTAGCCTGCTAATACTTCCGGATTATTTTTACTTTCACCTTCTACTAATACTTCGACAACTTTACCTTCATATTCCTTCAATTTCTTTGCAGAAATTTCATTTACAAGAGCATTTAAGCGTTGAAGACGCTCTTTTTTCACTTCCATTGGTACGTTGTCTTGCATCTTAGCAGCTGGCGTACCTTCACGAGGTGAATAAATAAATGTATAAGCACTATCGAATTCAACCTCACGGTATAGCGACATTGTTTCTTCAAACTGCTCATCCGTTTCATTTGGGAAACCAACAATAATATCAGTTGTTAATGATGCTGTTGGAATGGCTTCTTTAATTTTACGAACAAGCTCTAAATAATGTTCACGAGAATATTTTCGTGCCATAATTTTTAAGATATCACTGCTTCCTGATTGAACAGGCAAATGAATGTGGTCGACAAGATTTCCTCCTTTAGCAAGAACTTCAATTAAACGGTCATCAAAGTCGCGAGGATGACTTGTTGTAAAACGGATACGAGCAACGTCAATTTTACGGATTTCGTCCATTAAGTCGCCTAGGCCGTACGTTATGTCTTCAAAATCTTTTCCATATGCATTAACATTTTGACCTAAAAGCGTAATTTCTTTGTAGCCTTGAGCAGCTAAGTGACGTACTTCTTGGATAATGTCTTCTGGACGGCGGCTTCGTTCTTTTCCTCGCGTATACGGAACGATACAGTACGTACAGAACTTGTCACAGCCGTACATGATGTTAACCCATGCTTTGACGCTGCCTTTACGTGCTCTTGGAAGGTTTTCAATAACGTCCCCTTCTTTAGACCATACTTCAATCACCATTTCTTTTGCTAAGTATGCTTCGTTTAAAATGTGAGGCAAACGGTGAATGTTGTGTGTACCAAAAATCATATCCACGTGCTGATGTTTTTGTAAAATTTTATTTACAACTGACTCTTCTTGAGACATACATCCACAGACGCCGATTAATAGCTCAGGGCGCTCGCGCTTTAAGGCCTTCAAGTGTCCTAATTCACCAAACACTTTATTTTCCGCATTTTCACGGATCGCACACGTATTCAATAAAATAACATGAGCATCTTCAACAGAGTCAGTTGGCTCGTAGCCAAGGCCTAGAAAAATACCAGCCATTACTTCTGTATCGTGCTCATTCATTTGACAGCCGTACGTACGGATATAAAATTTACGTCCCTGTCCCATTCCATGAAACTGTTCATCGATTGCAAAATCATTGTGATAGGAAACTTCTTCTTTCCCTCGTTTTTTCGCATCTTTTAAAGAAGGTGGCATGTATACTGTTTGAAAATATTTACTGTAATCCTTTTCGGATTTTTTGTCCGCTGGATTAACTTGGTTGCTTTCTAAACGTTGTTTTTCGTTCATAAAAAAATCTCCTTTCGCCATGACAATTGTCACGTTGCACCTGTAAATCGCAAAAAAATGTGACAGCCTTATGCTTATGCATAAAACTCATCACATTAACATAGTATATAACTTTCAAGTAGCGAACACAATCATATACCTATTTTCTATACCTGTTTCGTTAAAATTTCTTTCGACTTTCGAAACATTTATTAAATAACAAAAAGAGATTGATACATAACTAAATTAATCTATTTTAGAGACGAACAAATGGGATAAAAGAGCTCATAGAAACTCGCTTATTACACCGCTGTTGATTTCTGTGCAAAACTTCTCTTTCGGCGAGCGGCCGATGAGCCTTCTCCTAGCTCTCCAATTAACAGCTAGAAGCCACTCCCTACATGAAACCTACGTTCGCTATCACTATGAAAAAATCCGAACGAGTTGGATTCTCCATCAAGAATCTCAGTTCACCGTTCGGATTTTCCCTCTACTAAACTGCTTTTATTGCAGCCTCTTTTACATAAATTCAGCTACTAGCTCATCAAATTTTTCCTCAGTCATACCTAAGTCTGCTTTTGACAGCGGCTCTTCACTATAACCATGAACAAGCTGCTGATACGACGGCTGATGCGCATTTTGATAAATAAGCCCTGTTACTAAGCCGTTATGCTCCATTAACGTCTGCATAGCTTGCATACGATTGTTTGCATCATAACCTTCAATTGTGCTAAGACTAGTTAGGTTTTCTTTAAACCAATCATACGTGTTCACTTTGTTATACGTTACGCACGGGCTAAATACGTTAATTAAGGAAAAACCTTTATGCTGGATGCCTTGTTCAATTAAGCTTGTTAACTCTTTTAAATTCGTTGAAAAGCTTTGCGCCACAAACGTTGCTCCAGAAGTTAACGCAAGCTCCATGACAGATAAAGACGACTCGATTGATCCTTCAGGCGTACTTTTTGTCTTGAATCCTACTTCACTGCGAGGAGATGTTTGTCCTTTTGTTAAACCATAGATTTGGTTATCCATTACGATATACGTTACATCGATGTTTCGGCGAATCGCATGTACCGTGTGTCCCATACCTATAGCAAACCCATCTCCATCACCGCCAGATGCGATAACGGTTAAGTCACGATTAGCCATTTTTACACCTTGAGCGATTGGAAGCGCACGTCCGTGAATACCATGAAAACCATATGAATTAATATAACCAGAGATACGTCCAGAACATCCAATACCTGAAATAACAGCAAGCTCATGAGGTTCTAAACCTACGTTAGCAGATGCGCGTTGAATGGCTGCCTGTACGGAGAAATCTCCACACCCCGGACACCAGTTAGGTTTTACACTGTTACGAAAATCTTTAAACGTTGCCATTTAACACAAACATCTCCTTACTTTTTGCGTATACTTCTTGCGGAAGAAATGGATTTCCATCATACTTCAATACGCTTTGAATTTTATCATGACTTGCAATATTCATTTTTAAAATATTAGCAAGCTGTCCAGTAGCATTGTTTTCAACGACGACTACTTTTTTAGCTCCTTGCACGTAAGGAAGCAGTTCGTCAGCTGGGAACGGATGAATCAAACGAATGTGAGCGTGATTTACTTTTATACCGTCCTGTTCCAAACGTCCCATTGCCTCTTCAATAACTCCACGCGTCGAATTAAATCCAACAAATAAAATATCAGACTCTTTTTCATGAGAGTGAACATGAATTGGCGTATTAAAACGAATTCCTTTTGTTTTACGAAGACGCTTATTCATTTGATCATCGCGGTTCACCGGAGATTCAGATGGCTTTCCTGTCTCATCATGTTCTACTCCCGTCACGTGATGAATGCCATGCTTCATTCCTGGAATGACGCGTGGTGATACGCCGTCTTCTGTTACGCGGTAGCGCTTGTAGTATTGTTTTTCTTCCAGCTCTTCTAGCTCTCCTTGCTGAAGCTTACCGCGGCGGATTTCAACGCGATTATAGTCAAGCGGTTCTACTGATTGCTTCCCAAGTGAAAGCTGTAAATCCGTTAGCATAATAACTGGGCACTGATATTCTTCTGCTAAGTTAAACGCTTCAATCGTATCGTAGAATGCTTCTTCAACCGTACTTGGCGCCATGACGATCTTCGGAATTTCACCGTGCGTACCGTAAATCATGGCCATTAAATCAGACTGTTCTTGCTTAGTTGGAAGACCTGTACTTGGCCCGCCGCGCTGAGTATCTATAATCACAACAGGCTGCTCAGTGATTCCTGCTAATCCAATCGACTCCATCATTAAGGATAAACCTGGTCCAGCTGATGCTGTCAGCGCACGTACGCCTGCATAGTTAGCTCCGATAGCCATCGTACATGCTGCGATTTCATCTTCTGTTTGAATAACGGTTCCACCAAATTGAGGAAGCTTTTTAATTAAGTATTCCATGATTTCTGAAGCAGGAGTAATTGGATATGCTGGCATAAAACGAGCCCCACCGGCTAAAGCACCCAGCGCAATCGCATCGTTTCCAATCATAAACATACGTTTTTTACCATCCGCTGGATCTAGTTTCATTGTTTCTAATTGTTCGCCTAGCTGTTCACGAATGTAATCTGCACCTTTTTTAATAGCTTCCATGTTTTTTTGTACAACTTTTTGGCCCTTTTTACCGAAGATTTCAAGTACTACTTCTTCAAATACTTCTGTGTCAATATGAAGCACAGCACTTGAAGCGCCTACAGCAACCATGTTCTTCATTAGCGACGTTCCTAATTCCGTTGCAATTTCCGTAAACGGAACAGCATATAGCGTAGCAGTTGTACATGTTTCGGGCAGACTTGGGTTGAATTTCGCATCTGCAATTACAACGCCTCCTGCGCGCAGCTCATGGACGTTTACATCGATTGTTTCCTGATCGAACGCAACTAAAATATCCAAATCATCTGACACAGATCGAACTTGAGTTGTACTCACTCGAATCTTATTATTTGTATGTCCACCTTTGATACGAGAAGAAAAATGACGATAGCCGTATAAGTAATAACCTAATCGATTTAAAGCGGTTGAAAAAATTTCTCCCGTACTTTCGATTCCCTCACCCTGCTGTCCGCCAACTTTCCATGAAAGTTGCTGTACCATAAATCAACGCCACTCCTTTAATTGCTTATAATATAGAAATCTATTTTATTGATAAAAACTGAAAAAAGTAAATTAGCAAACGATTTCATTTGCTTCTGCATTTCACCAACCAAAATCATCTGCAAAACTCCCACAGCACCTTGTGGCTGTGCAGGATACGTTTCTGCTTGAGCAGCTCCATAATCCGTTTTCAATTTTATTCCGATTGCCAGAAAAATGCAACCCTTTCCATTGAATTCTCAATCGTTTTAATTATATTTATATTTAATGAATAAGATGAAGTTTTTTAATGATCTTTTCTGTCTTTACATGAGGCATTAGTATATAAATAACTTCTATAAAAAAGAGCTTTTCCAAGAAGAAAAAGCTCTTTTTTTTAGCTGCATACACGATCAGCAAAGTTTTGAAACAGAAAACGTTTTACCTGCTCCTCAGTGTAATGCTTAAGGAGTTCTTCGATTAAATTCGTATACTGTTCATATCTTCCGAGACGATGAACCGTTTTGTCAATGCCGTCAAAGTCAGAGCCAAAACCAACGGAGTATTCGCCTCCTCTTTCACACATGTAATCAAGATGACGGATCACATCCGCTATTTGCGCTTTGGCAGAACTCGTTAAAAATTCAGGCACAAACGTAATGCCAATCACGCCGTTTCGCTTTATTAAAGCATGAATTTGATCGTCTCTTAAATTCCGCGGATGAGAACACAATACGTGTGAATTGGAATGAGTAGCCACTACATATTGTGCTAGCTCAATCACATCCCAAAAACCTCTTACCGATAAATGAGATACATCCGTCCACACTTTATGTTCATTATTCAATTCAACAACTTCTCTTCCAAAAGAAGATAACCCCGCGCCTCGAGGTTCTAAAATACCGTCACACACGGCATTGCTATAATTCCATGTCAAACCTACTGAGCGTACACCCAGTGAAAACAGTGTCTTTAAGCGAACTAAACTGGTATCAATGGCATCGCAGCCTTCAAGCGTCAGCATTGCTCCTATTTCACCTTTTTTCAAGCTATCTATATCGCGTTTTGAACGAATCCATTTCACACCGGGAAGCGATAAAATATGACTTTGAAACAGCTGGATCATTTCTAACGCAACATCAAAGCGCTGAGCTGCCGGAACCGCTTCTGGAATATAAATAGCGAATAGCTGAACTTTCCCGTTTGCTTTTTTTATTCCTTCTAACGTCACATGCAGCGCTGAATCATATGTAAAAGATAAACGTTTATTTAACCAGAGCTTCATCAATACATCACAATGAGCATCAAATATCACAACCCACACCCCTTTAATTCTATACAAAAAGGACCTGTTTGGCTTCTATGCTTTACAGGTCCGTGGTTTTTATAATTATCGCGGCTCTACAATTAATTTAATGGCTGTTCGCTCTTCTCCATCAATTTGAATATCTGTAAAAGCTGGGATGCAGATTAAATCAACCCCACTTGGTGCAACGAACCCTCTTGCGATTGCTACAGCTTTTACTGCTTGATTAAGCGCCCCGGCCCCAATGGCTTGAATTTCTGCTGCGCCGCGTTCGCGCAGCACGCCTGCTAAGGCACCAGCAACTGAATTTGGATTAGACTTTGCTGAAACTTTTAATATTTCCATATCTAGCTCCTCCTTATTCTTTACAATGTATGATGAGAGATCATTAGACCAATGACTTAATTGATTTCAATGTTACTATATTCACGATATGTCAAACGTATTCCTGCTTGTTTTTCCTAAATATTCAAAAACTTATATTTCTACACCTTTCTTTTTTCTTTTTACGTTTTTGACAAAATAAAAAAGCCAACGTATCGTCTTTCGACACATTGACTTTTTCCCTTTATTCAAAAAACGGATGGTCTTCGTTAATTAAAATTCGCTCTGTTTTTGTTGCTTTCCCCGTCTTTTGATCAATATCAATAACGATTCCACTAAGCTGCGTTCTTCCTTCTTTTGGCACTTCAAATCGAACAGGAAGAGACGTTAAAAAACGCTTAATAACAGCTTCGCGCTCCATCCCTAAAATGCCGTCATATGGTCCCGTCATTCCTACGTCAGAGATGTAGGCTGTTCCTTTTGGCAATATACGATTGTCAGCTGTTTGAACATGCGTATGAGTGCCGACAACAGCGCTGACACGACCGTCCACATACCAGCTAATCGCTTGCTTTTCACTTGTTGTTTCAGCATGAAAATCAATAAAAATGAGCGGAGTGCGCTGACGTGCTTCTTCAATCAGGTCATCTGCTTTTTGAAATGGACAATCAAGCGGAGCCATAAACGTGCGCCCTTGTAAATTAATCACGGCTACCTCAAGCTGATTGTACGTAAAATACGTAATTCCCTTGCCAGGTGTACCTTCAGGAAAATTAGCTGGACGAACAAGATTTTTTGCATCGTCAATAAAATCAAAAATTTCACGTTTGTCCCACGCGTGGTTACCAAGGGTAATAATATTAGCCCCTGCTTGCAAGAACTGACGATAAATCTTTTCAGTAATGCCTTTTCCTGAAGCTGCATTTTCTCCATTCACAATTGTAAGTCCCGGAGAGTATTTTCTTTTTAATCTTGGTAAATATTCTTCAACCATTTCACGGCCTGGAGAACCAACTACGTCTCCAATAAATAAAATTCTCATGTAAAAGCTCCTATACTTCATTCTTAATCTGCATCTTCATCTCTACGAAAAAAAATAAAGTGGCGAAACGCCACTTCATTTTTATTTTGCATACTCTACTGCTCTTGTTTCACGAATAACGGTTACTTTGATGTGGCCAGGATAATCCAGCTCATCTTCAATTCGTTTTCGGATATCTCGAGCAAGTCGATGCGCTTCTAGATCACCAATCGTATCTGGTTTCACCATAATACGAACTTCACGCCCTGCTTGAATCGCAAATGATTTTTCAACGCCTTCATAAGACTCTGAAATTTCTTCTAACTTTTCAAGACGACGAATATAGTTTTCTAACGTCTCACTGCGAGCACCTGGTCTTGCAGCAGATAATGCATCCGCTGCTGCAACTAGTACAGCAATGATTGATGTTGGTTCTGTATCTCCATGGTGAGAAGCAATCGCGTTAATAACAACCGGATGTTCTTTATACTTTGTAGCTAATTCAACACCGATTTCTACGTGACTTCCTTCTACCTCATGGTCAATTGCTTTACCAATATCATGTAACAATCCTGCTCGTTTGGCTAACGTTTCATCTTCACCTAATTCAGCAGCCATAAGTCCTGATAAATACGCTACTTCCATTGAATGTTTCAGCACATTTTGACCATAGCTTGTTCTGAATTTTAAGCGACCAAGAATTTTCATCAAGTCTGGGTGCAACCCGTGAACACCGACTTCAAACGTCGTTTGTTCACCAACTTCACGAATATATTCGTCCACTTCACGGCGAGATTTTTCAACCATTTCTTCAATACGCGCGGGATGGATACGACCATCTTGAACGAGTTTATCAAGTGCAATTCTTGCTGTCTCACGACGAATTGGGTCAAATCCTGATAAAATAACTGCTTCTGGCGTATCATCAATAATAAGATCAATTCCTGTCAAAGTTTCAAGCGTACGGATGTTTCGACCTTCTCGACCGATAATTCGGCCTTTCATTTCGTCATTTGGCAAGTTAACAACTGAGACAGTCGTTTCAGCAACATGATCTGCTGCGCAACGCTGAATAGCAAGTGAAAGAATTTCTTTCGCCTTTTTATCGGCGTCTTCTTTTGCACGGTTTTCTGTTTCTTTTACCATTATTGCAATATCGTGGGAAAGTTCATTTTCAACACGATCTAAAATAATCGCTCTTGCATCTTCTCTTGTTAAGCTTGAAATGCGCTCTAGCTCTGTTTGCTGTGCACGTACTACTTCTTCAACTTTGCTTTCCATCTCTTCAATATGCTGTTGTTTAACAGTAAGAGAATCATCTTTCTTTTCAAGTAACGCTTCACGTTTATCAAGTGATTCGTCTTTACGATCAAGATTTTCCTCTTTTTGCATTAATCGATTTTCTTGTTTTTGAAGTTCTGCTCGACGATCACGAATATCTTGTTCTGCCTCTGTACGAAGCTGATGGATTTCATCCTTCGCTTCTAGTAAAGCTTCTTTTTTCAAAGCTTCCGCCTCGCGGGTTCCTTCATCGATAATTTGTTCTGCACTAGACTTTGCTCCCGCAATTTTAGCTTCAGCAATCGATTTACAAACAAAAAAGCCAACAACTGCACCGACGATTAGGCCAAGCAAAGCGAAGATGATTGTATTAGTATCCATCATTTCACCTCCCCTTGCTATAAACTTGTAAGTTTTAAATTTCATGTCGGCATGTACATCGTATTCACCTTTCAATATACACACAAAGGCTTTTAAACGCTAAAATGTTTTAAAAAGGGAAAATATACATCTTAATTGTAAATCTGTGCATTTTTATTGTCAAGCCTGCCTCTACAGTATATATTGAAATTTCGTATGTTACTTTTCTATCATTAACAATTTTTACAAAAAAAAGACCCCTTCTTTGAAATAGAGGAGTCTTTTTTTATCTCGCAGCAAATTAAATATTTAAATCGCCTTGATCGTCATCCTCAGGAGCTGGCTCTCCATCTTGGTCTAAACCATGATGTTCACGCACTTGTCCCGCAATTTCCTGACGAATATCAGTATTTTCTTTTAAGAATTGTTTTGCATTTTCACGACCTTGACCTAGACGCTCGTCATTATATGAATACCAAGATCCACTTTTTTGAACAATATCTAGTTCAGAAGCGATATCCAAAATTTCACCCTCTTTTGAAATACCTTCTCCGTACATAATATCTACTTCAGCAGCACGGAAAGGCGGAGCTACTTTGTTTTTCACAACTTTAATTCTTGTTTTGTTACCTACAATATCGTTTCCTTGCTTTAACTGCTCTGCACGACGCACTTCTAGACGCACTGAAGAATAGAATTTAAGCGCACGTCCACCAGGAGTTGTTTCAGGATTACCAAACATAACGCCGACTTTTTCACGAATTTGGTTAATAAAGATAGCGATTGTTTTAGACTTGTTGATAGCTCCAGATAGTTTACGCAATGCTTGAGACATTAAACGAGCTTGTAGACCCACGTGAGAGTCTCCCATTTCTCCTTCAATTTCCGCTTTTGGCACTAATGCTGCTACTGAGTCAACAACGATAATATCTACTGCACCGCTTCGAACTAAAGCTTCAGCGATTTCTAAAGCTTGTTCTCCCGTATCAGGCTGAGATAATAATAGCTCATCAATATTCACACCTAATTTTTGAGCATATACAGGATCTAACGCGTGCTCCGCATCGATAAATGCAGCCTGTCCGCCCTGCTGTTGAACTTCTGCAATCGCATGAAGAGCAACTGTTGTTTTACCTGAGCTTTCTGGACCATATACTTCAACTACACGTCCACGTGGATATCCACCTACACCTAAAGCTATATCTAACGCTAATGAACCACTTGGAATTGTAGAAATTCTTTTTTCCGTTTGTTCACCTAATTTCATAATTGAACCTTTACCAAATTGCTTTTCAATTTGTTTTAAAGCCATATCAAGGGCTGCTTGACGATCGTTCACTCAATTTCCTCCTCTATCTCTTTGAAATCATCTATAAACTGCAAACTTACTACGATGTAGTAGCAATGTCGAATTAACAACTTTCTATAACTTACTATACTAGTTTTTGAGTCGTTTGACAAGCAAAAAGCGAATAAATGTTCGTTTATTATTTTATAAAAAAAAGGCTGTTTTGGAAAAACCAAACAGCCTTTTTTCTTTATTTCTTTATCATCTTTAATACGTAATGACAGCCATAATTAACCGTTCGTGAACGAATCCCCTGGCGGCTTCCAGATAGCTGCAGGCTGTAAACTTGAGGAGCTTGATCTTTATAGGCTACTCCTATATATACTGTTCCTACAGGATGTCCTTCTTGTTTGGAAGGTCCAGCTACACCTGTAAACCCGATGCCAATATCCGTTTTGCATAACTGTTGAATACGCTGAGCCATTTCAGCCGCGCACTGCTCGCTAACGGCTCCGTACTGATTCAGCGTGTGTTCGCTCACTCCGAGAATATTTTGCTTGATTTCATAATGATAGGCGACCAGGCTGCCTTTTACAGCTTCTCCAGCACCTGAAACAGATGTTAAACGTTCGCTGAATAAACCACCGGTTAAACTTTCGGCTGAAGCAATCGTTAATCCTTGTGCCGTTAATTCTTTTACCAATTCATTATGTAAAGAAGTTGCTTCGTATCCATATAAATACTCGCCTACGCGCTCTGAAATGGTCTTTTCCACTTCGTCTAACATGCGCTGTGCTTCAGCAGCATTAGCGTGCTTAGCAGTTAAGCGAAGCGTCACTTCTCCATCTCCTGCTAGCGGCGCAATCGTCGGGTTGGTTTGCGCATCAAGCAAATCTTCAATTTCTGTCTCAAGCTGTGATTCCCCTATTCCGAAAAAGCGAAGAACGCGTGATTCAATACTTTCTTTTAATTCAAGCTTTTGAGTTAAAAATTCTTGACCATACGATTCATACATTGGATAAAGCTCTTTTGGAGGCCCGGGGAATAGCATATAGTGTTTCCCCTCTACCGTAAGCCCCATACCTGGAGCCATTCCGTAATCGTTAGGGAGCACTGCCGAACCTTCTAGCACAATTGCCTGTTTTTTATTGTTAGGTGTCATGATACGATTTGACTGTTTGAAATAGGCTTCAATGCTTTCAAGTGCTTCTGCATTTGTTGTGAGCTCTACTCCTAGCACACTCGCAATTGTTTCTTTTGTTAAATCATCTTTTGTAGGACCAAGCCCGCCTGTGAAAATAATTAACTCCGCACGCGTTTGAGCTGTAGCAATCACTTCTTTTAAGCGCTGTGCATTATCTCCTACTACCGTATGATAGTAAACATTAATTCCCAGTTCGGCTAATTTTTTCGATAAATACTGAGCGTTTGTATTGGCAATTTGTCCAAGCAGCAGCTCAGAGCCGACTCCAATAATTTCAGCGTTCATCATATCATCTCCATCTTACTTATTTTGAATTAACAAAAGCCTGTTTGTTTTTAGCAAAGTAGTCCCAGCCTGAAATAACCGTAAAAATCACTGAGATCCAAAGCATTACGCTAGCAAATGGAATGGAAACCCATTCAAAAGGCAAGTTATACAACAGAATAGCTGAAATAGCTAAAATTTGAGTCCATGTTTTAATTTTACCTAACATATTGGCTGCTACAACTTCCCCTTCCCCTGCTAGTACAAGTCTTAAACCAGTGATAGCAAATTCCCGGCTAATAATGATGATAGCAGCCCATCCTGCACCTGCAATTAAATCTAAGTCAACAATAGCTACAAGCGCAGCTGAAACCAATAGCTTGTCTGCTAGTGGATCTAAAAATTTGCCCAAGTTCGTGACTAAATCGTACTTTCGAGCATAGTATCCGTCTATCCAGTCTGTTGTAGATGCAATAATAAATAATGCTGCCCCTAATAGGTGAGCGATCGGAATCTCTTTTCCTGCCGCCTCTACTGTGCCAAATGGTAGCGGCACCATCATAAAAATGAGGAATACGGGAATTAGAAAAATCCGCGAAATGGTAATCTTGTTTGGTAAATTCACTTCTTCTGCCTCCAATTACTGTTACAAACTGAAAGCGTGCAAACGAAGTTGTTTGCACGGCTTTGGTTTTATTATAGCGTGAATGAGTGATTAATTCACATATTATCTTTATTTACACCCTGATCACTTTTTAAAACAGGGTGTTTACTGTGCTTCTGCCGGCTGATATTGAATCGTTACAACTTGTCGAACTTGCTTGGATGAATCAAACGGCAAGTCAACCGCTTTTCCATTTACTTTTAACTCTACCCCAGGTGAATAACCGATGTTGACACGAGCTTCAGTTTCTTTCGTCAAATCAAATTCTTTTGTTTCACCTTTTTTTAGAATGGAGCTAAAGAAAGCATTTCCTTTTCCATTTTTCACATCTAACCAAGTATCTGCTTGAGTGGATGTTACTTCTAGATTAAATGCATCTGCACCGGAAAGAGCATACGTAGCACTTCTGCCTGTTTTTTGAACTTCCTTGTATTCTTGTTTACCGCTGTCTTTCTTTTCTTTTTCCGCTTTTTCTTTCTCAGCTTTTTCTTTCTCAGCTTTTTCTTTTGCGGCTTTTTCTTTTTCAGCTTTTTCTTTTTCTTGTTCTTTCTTATCAGCAGCACTTTGTTCATCTTCTGAGTTGCTATTGTCATTTTTTGCAGTAGTTTCATTCGTTTCTTCCTGCGTGTTAGACTGCTGAACTTCGCTGTTTGGAGCTTCTTGGTTAGCCTGCTCCTTGTTTTTATCCGAGACGATATTTTGAGCGATTACCCAAATAATAATCCCAACAACTACAACTCCCGCCACCACTAGAACAGTTGGAAGGTAGTCATATGCTTTTGAAACTCCTTTTGTATGCTGAGGAATTTCTTTGCGGCTGCGAACGCGCGAAAGCTGCTGCGGCATGTCTTCTGTTTGAGTTGAAGGAATGTCTGATTTGTATTCTTCAAAAATAGCATCTGTGTCCAACCCAATTGCTTCGCAGTATTGCTTAATAAACGCTCGTACGTAAAATTTCCCAGGCATAACCTCATAATTGCCTTCTTCAATGCCAAGTAAATAGCGCTTTTGAATTTTCGTTAGTTTTTGTAAATCTTCTAACGACAATCCTTTGCTTTCTCGTTCTTGTCTTAACCTTTGTCCTAACTCTGTCAATGCTAACACCTACCAATTATGCTAAAAATCAAACATCGATAATCCACCGTCTTGAAACATTTGAGGACCTTCCATTATTTCATATGTAATTTTCTCATTGGGGTCGTTTCTTATTTCAATAATGTAGGCAAAATCATCTAACGAATACTCGGTATTTTGTACAAATACATCCGGATGCTCCACAATTTTTGTCGCGGGTACATTCATTACTTCTCGTACAAGCTGCCAGTGCTTTTCATTCGCTCGTTTTGTCGATACAATCCCGTCAATAATAAAAATATTATCGGCGTTGTATTCGTCAGCAATAAGCTGACTGCGAATCGTTTGTTTTAAGAGTGTAGAAGACACAAAAAGCCACCTTTTGTTTGCACATACGCTAGCCGCTACAATGGATTCGGTTTTGCCTACTCGCGGCATACCTCGAATGCCGATAAGCTTATGACCGTCTTGTTTAAACAGTTCCGCCATAAAATCTACGAGCAAACCTAATTCATCTCTTACGAAACGGAACGTCTTTTTATCATCTGCGTCCCGCTGAATATAGCGGCCGTGACGCACTGCTAACTTATCACGCAATTTAGGCGGTCTCATTTTTGTCACAATGATATTATCCATTGTTTTCAAAATAGATTCAAGCCTGTCTATTTGCTCATGTGAATCACAGCGCAGCAATAATCCGCGGCGAATATCATCCACTCCATTAATTGTGACAATATTAATTGACAACATTCCAAGAAGCGATGAAATATCACCTAAAAGACCCGGACGATTTTTTTGTATTTGATATTCTAAATACCACTCAATTTTCTCCATCAAACCCCTCCCATTTCTTGGCTGGCCTTCGAGAGGTGCCCCCTTTTTTTCACCTAGTTTAACTATAAATGATTTCCATTCTATTATAAACCCTAAAGACAAGTAGTTCTACATTTGTTATGTATGTAAGCGCTTATTTATTTGTACTATTTATTTCTAAGAAAAAAGGAGCTCTCACACGCGGTGAATTAGCTCCTTTTTAGAAACGATAACTTATTTTACTGATCCGTTATTTTGAACTAATTTCACCATGCTGCTCGCAATCGCATGCTGCTCTTCTTTAGAAGCAACGCTCCAAAGGTCTGCTAAAATTCGCTCTTGATCATTTTTTGCATCAACTTGGTTTGCTAAATATCCACCAATTTGATAAGCAAGATCATGAATAACTTCTTCTTGCATTCCTTCGTTTTGCGCATGATGTAAACGGTCGCCTAAAAAATCTTTCCAGCTATCCCAGTTTTCTAATACTGACATGAGTAGCCCTCCTTAAGGTTTATTCATATCATAGTTTGTACCTTGTTTTTGATTTTATGCACACTTTATATGTACCAGCCGCCATTAACCGATAATATTTGTCCCGTTATGTAGGAAGCTCGTGAAGATATTAAATATGAAACCGCCTCTGCCACTTCTTTTGGATATCCTATTCTTCCTAAAGGGATCTCTTCAGCCAGCTCTTTGACCTCTTCTTTTGAATAGCTGGCCATCATATCCGTTTCAATCGCTCCGGGCGCAACTCCATTTACTCGAACCCCACTTAGTGCAACCTCTTTCGCCAAAGCTTTTACAAATGTATTTTGTGCACCTTTTACCATTGAATAAAGGACTTCAAATGAAGCTCCTGTAAGTCCCCAAATGGAAGAAATCATGATGATTTGTCCGCTTTTAGCACTAATCATTTTAGGTAATAAAGCTTTGGTAATAACAAAGGGAGCCGTGATGTGAAGATAGATCATTTCTTCAGTTTCTTTTGCCGGAGTATCTGTCATTAACCCGCTAACGCTTCGTCCGCTGTTATGAATAATAACTTCTACCGGAACAATAATTTCCTCTAAAAACTTCTCCACTTCCTCTTTACATGATAAATCCGCTTGTACCGTAAACACGGTTTTTACCTTTTCAGCAAGCTCATGTGCAAGCGCCTCTATTCTGTCTCTTCGTTGATGGTAATGCAAAATAAGCGAATATCCATCCTCAGCCAATTGCTTAGCAATCGCTGTGCCAATTCCTCCGCTTGCACCTGTCACAAGGGCAAATTTCTCCATAACCTTCTCTCCTTTACATGCAAAAAAGCTGATGAACATCAGCTTTTTTGGCAACAATCATCTTTATTTAGGTACTACTTCACAAACCGTAAAGTTCTTTTCATCAATAATCTCGTTTAGCACATCTTTTATTTCGTTCACCTTCAGTTTTTCCAGCGTTTCAACAATATCAAATAAATTCATATCATTAAATGCATAGCGTGTAAACTGATTAGCGATAAACTCAGGTGAGTTTAATGAACGTAAAAATCCGCCAATTTTCTTTTTACGGATACGCTCAAGCTCCTCTTCTGTTAGTGATTTTGTTTTCATTTCAAGTAAAATTTGTTTAACTCGATCATACAGCTGCTCCGGTTGGTCCGTATCTCCTCCGATAAGAGCAAAACCAAATCCTCTTTCCTCCGTATAATCATAAGCAAATGTTTCATCAATGAGCCCGTCTGCATATAATTCCTCATAGTACGAAGAGCTTTTTCCAAATGCGTAATCTAAAATAATATTCATTGCTAACTCATATTTAAGCATTTCTCCACCTGAACGCTGCGGATTTTTCGCTTTTAGACCCACCATACATTTAGAAGACTGCACCGGCATTTTTAGTACTTGTTTTTCTTGATCCACCGTTTCAGGCTCTTCGTCAAAATGACGCTGTATGTCAGAGATTTCTTTATAATCTTTTTTCTGCTGATTGTCTCGGACTTGCTTCATTACTTTTTCCGCATCAACAGGACCTACAATGAACAACAGCATGTTGCTTGGATGGTAGAACGTTTCATAGCATGTATACAGCAAATCTTTATTAATATGTGAAATCGATTCGATCGTGCCGGCAATATCAATTTTAACAGGGTGGTTTTTGTACATATTTTGAATGGTGCCAAAATACAAGCGCCAGTCCGGATTGTCGTCATACATTGTAATTTCTTGACCGATAATGCCTTTTTCTTTTTCGACCGTTTTTTCTGAGAAGTACGGCTCTTGTACAAAGTCCACTAATGTTTCAAGGTTTTCTTCAAAATTTGACGTACAGCTGAATAAGTAAGCTGTGCGGGTAAAAGAAGTAAATGCATTGGCCGAAGCGCCTTGTTTACTAAACTGCTGAAAGACATCCCCGTCTTCTTTTTCAAATAATTTATGCTCTAAAAAGTGTGCGATTCCGTCCGGAACTTTTGTCATTTCATTTTCATTTAGCGGTACGAATTGATTGTCAATCGATCCGTAGTTCGTTGTAAAGGTAGCAAACGTTTTGTTAAACTCCGGCTTTGGCAAAATATATACCTGTAGCCCGTTATCCATTTTTTCATGATACAGCTGTTCCTGAAGCTGCGAAAATTCAATTTTCTCCATTTTCTTCACCGCCCGTTCCTGTTAAGAAATAAATTGTATCCATTTCAATTTTCTCAGCCACTTTAATAATTTCCTGCTTAGATACCGCATCAATATGCTTTAAGTATTCGTCAATTGAAATGTCTTTGCCTGTTAATTCATTATGATACATAACCTCTACTAGTCCTCGTGGAGTATCCACCGTTTCAAGCAGCTGATTGTGAATGACGGCTTTTGTTTGAGCGATTTCGCCGTCTGTGAACGACCCTTGCTTCATCTCCTGCATTTGTTCTTTAATAATGGTCACGGCTTGGTCGTAATTTTTAGCATCAATACCCGACATGACCATCAGTAATCCCTTATGACTTTCTACCCTTGAAGCGGCATAATAGGCTAAGCTTGCTTTTTCACGCACATTGATAAATAGCTTAGAATGTGAGAAACCTCCGAATATACCGTTAAATACTTGCAGAGCAAAATACTGTCTATCTCCGTATACAACATTTGTGCGGTAGCCAATATTTAATTTCCCTTGTTTTACTTCTTGTTTTTCCACTACTTCATTTACTTTTGAGATATCTTTAGACGTAATAGAATCTTCAATGTCTTTTTGCTCGCGCTTTGGTAACGTAAATGTTTCTTTTACTGTTTGTAAAACCTCTTCGACTTGCAAATCTCCAATAGCATAAAGGTGAATGGCATCTTCTTTTAACACCTGCTGATAATAGGCGTACAAACTTTCACCTGTAATTTCTTCCACGTCGTCAATTTGACCGTTTACATGTAAAGAGTAAGGTTCTTCTTTACACATTTCTTCGACTAGTCTTAAATTAGCATAGCGCATTTTATCATCAAATACGGCTTGAATTCTCTGACGAAGCGAACGCTTTTCTTTTGTCATAATATCCTTTAAAAAAGAGTCCCCTTCAACTGCTGGCTTTAATAAAATATCGCCAAGAAGCGCTAACGCTTTTTGCAAAAGCGGAGTTGAATCTTTCAAATATTTTTCATTCGCTATATCAATGCGAATCGTAATATCGTGGTTATCACCTTTTTTTGTTAAGTCTACTTGTAAAGTAGCACCATAAAGCTCATCTAAATATGTACGAAGCTTTGTCGTAGACGGCAGCGACTCGGTAGCGCTTTGAAGCACATAAGGTAAAAGGGCACGCATTGTCACCGTTTTCTTATCTAAAGGGGCATTTAGTTTTAAAATGAACGTGTTTGTTTTGTACTTAGCTGTTTGAATGGTATGAACAGTCAATCCTTCTAGTTCATGTTTTTGTTCAGTCAATAATTTCATATATAAACCTCCTTTTAAATTTTGATGTATTAACTAGACAATACTTCTATTTTGAATCTTTAACGCTAATTTTAGTCTTATAACCACTATATCGAATTCAAGGAAACATTTTCAAGTAACTTGCCGCGCGCTTCCTCATTTCTTTTCATATTCTTTCTCTCAATGAAAAAAAGGCGGAGAAAAGAATATGATTTCTTCGTCTCCACCTTCTATATTTATCCAATTTTAGTCATTGTTAGACCTCGTATAGAGGATTTATTAGCGGCGGCCTTTTTCATAAGGAACGCCTAGCGCTTTAGGAGCCTCAGCGCGTCCTACAAAACCAGTGAGTGCTAAAATTGTTAATACGTACGGTGCAATGGTTAAAAGGACGGATGGAATATCTTGAATAATCGGAATCTGAGCTCCCGTGATACTCAAGGACTGTGCTAATCCGAAAAACATGGCTGCACCTAAAGCACCAATAGGATGCCATTTTCCAAAAATCATAGCTGCAATAGCAAGGAACCCTTGTCCAGCAATCGTTCCCGCTGCAAAGTTTGTAGCGATAGACGTAGCATACACCGCTCCGCCGATTCCAGCGAACATGCCGGAAATCATAACGCCAACGTAACGCATTCTCACAACTTTGATCCCCATCGTGTCTGCTGCCATTGGATGTTCACCAACTGAACGAAGACGAAGACCAAACGGCGTTTTATAAATGATGTACCATACAGCAAAAGCTAGCGCAATTGCAATATAAGACGTAATAGGAACATTCGAAAACAGAATTTTGCCGATTACTGGAATGTCTGATAGACCTGGAATACTTACTTTATCGATACGGAATTGGATAAAATCTGTTTGTCCTTTTCCAAAAATCTTTTTGATTAAAAAGATTGAAAGACCCGCAGCTAGAAAATTCAGCGCTACCCCACTTACAGTTTGATCTGCTTTTAATGTAATACTTGCAACAGCATGAATCAGCGAAAACACAGCGCAAACAACAGCCGCAATTACTATCGCTACCCACGGGGCCCAAGCACCTAATGAATCCTGAAGTAAAAGGGTTGAAACAATACCTGTGAACGCGCCAAACATCATCAGCCCTTCTAACCCGATGTTCACGACCCCGGAACGTTCACTAAATATCCCTCCGAGCGCGGTAAAGATAAGCGGTGCAGCTGAATAAAGCGCCGCTGGAATAATAATGGCTAACACCTCTAAGAAGTTCATTTTGCTCCCCCCTTGCCTGCACGGCCAAGCACCCAGCGAATTAAATAACTAGATGCAACAAAAAAGATAATAAGCGCAATGACAATTTGAATTAATTCAGACGGTACCCCTGTCATAAAGTTCATTTGAGGAGCCGCCGTTTGCAATCCTCCGAAAAAGAATGAAGCTAATAAAATTCCAATTGCGCTGTTAGCTCCTAACAGGGCTACGGCGATACCGTCAAACCCCGTACCCGTAAATGCAGTGAATGTGCCCATATACTGAAATGTTCCAAGCCCTTCCATTGCCCCGGCAAGCCCGGCAAAAGCCCCTGAAATCGCCATGGATAACACAATGTTTCGGCCTACATTCATTCCTGCATACTGTGAAGCATGTTGATTAAAACCAACAGCTCTTAGCTCGAAGCCCTTAGCTGTTTTATTCAAAATAAACCACATTACGACGGCTGCAGCGATGGTAATAAGAATGCCGTAATGAAGGCGGGAGTTATTGGTTAACTGCGCTAAAAAGCTTGATGCTAAAGATGCCGATTCTTTAATATCATACGATTTTTCATTACCCGCATATAAATACGTACGGATTAAGCTGCTCGTTGTATAAAGGGCAATATAATTCATCATTATGGAAACAATTACTTCATGAACATGAAATTTTGCCTTTAAAAATCCTGGAATAAACGCCCAAACTGCTCCAGCTGCAGCTGCTGCTAATACAGCTAAAGGAATATGAATAACCGCTGGTAAATCAAACGCATACCCAACCCATACTGAAGCCAACCAGCCAACTAAAAGCTGTCCTTCTACTCCAATGTTAAAGAGACCGGTTTTATAAGCAAACGCAACCGCGATACCAGCCAGAGCAAGAGGAGTCATGGCACGAATCGTTTCTCCAATAGCTTTTGGCGTTCCAAACATCCCGTCAAAAAGAGATTGATAGCCAAGCATTGGATCATAGCCGCCTAGCAACATAATAACCGCTCCGGCAATGAGCCCTAATATGGCCGATACAACAGGGATCAAAATCATCATTACACGTTCATTTTTCACAAGTTTATTCATGCTGTTCCACCCGCTTTCTCACGCGTACCGCCTGCCATTAATAAGCCTAACTCTTGTTCATTCGTTTCTTTTGGATCTACAATGTCGACTATTTTTCCTTCATAAATAACCGCAATGCGATCGCTTAAATTTATTACTTCATCGAGTTCTAGCGAAACGAGCAACACTGCTCGTCCTTTATCTCGTTCTTCAATCAGCTTTTTATGAATAAATTCAATGGCTCCTACGTCGAGCCCCCTCGTTGGCTGAGCTGCAATTAATAGTTCCGGACTGCGGTCTACTTCACGGGCAATAATGGCTTTTTGCTGATTCCCCCCCGATAGCGATCGCGCTTGTGTATATTCACTAGGCGTTCGCACATCATATTCTGCAATTAGTTCTTTTGCCTTTTTATACATCTCTTTATAATTTAAAATACCTGATTTAGACATCGGCTTTTGATAATACGTTTGAAGACCAATATTTTCACCTATTGTATAATCTAATACCAGTCCGTGCTTATGACGATCCTGCGGAATATGTCCTATTCCTGACTCCGTAATTTTACGAGTGGATAACGTAGACAATTCTTGATTTTTTAATGTGATCGAGCCCGACTTTATTTTTCTCAGACCCGTAATTGCCTCAATCAGCTCTGTTTGACCATTACCATCTACACCCGCGATGCCTACAATTTCGCCTGCCCGAACGCTTAGATTAAGTGAACTTACAGCCTCTACTCCTCGGCTGTCTTCTACTACTAATTCTTTTATTGTTAACACAGCTTCTTTTGGAGTCGCTGTTTTCTTTTCAGTTTTAAAATGCACTTCTCTTCCTACCATTAAAGCAGCAAGTTCATCAGGGTTGGTCTCTTGCACATTTACCGTGCCAACCCCGACGCCTTTTCGGATAATTGTACAGCGGTCACACACTGACATAATTTCTTTTAATTTATGCGTAATTAAAATAATCGACTTTCCTTCTTGAATTAACTTTTTCATAATTTGAATTAATTCCGTAATTTCCTGAGGTGTTAAGGCGGCAGTAGGTTCATCAAAAATAAGAATGTCAGCTCCTCTGTAAAGCGTCTTTAAAATTTCCACTCGCTGCTGCATGCCAACTGAGATATCTTGAATCTTCGCATATGGATCTACCGATAATCCATATTGATTTGAAAGCTCTTGAATATCTTGAGCTGCTTTTTTAATATTAATTTTGCCCGTTCGCGTCGGTTCGTTTCCAAGAATAATATTTTCTGTTACTGTAAAGTTTTGAACGAGCATAAAATGCTGATGAACCATCCCAATTCCTAAGTCATTCGCTACGTTAGGATCCGTGATTTTGACTTCTTGGCCGTTTACACGAATCTGCCCTTTTTCAGGCTGATAAAGTCCAAATAAAACGTTCATCAGCGTTGACTTACCCGCACCATTTTCTCCTAACAGAGCATGAATTTCTCCCTTTTTCACTTGGAGTGTAATATTGTCATTAGCGACAATACCAGGAAACTCTTTGCGAATATCTAGCATTTCAATAACATATTCCACTGCTTTCACTCCCTATTCCTGCCTGCTACAGGATTCTGTCTTCCGTTTTTTGGCTATAAAAAAGGCTAGTTTTCACTAGCCTTTTATACTCATATAATCATTGCTTAACAGACGTCAGCTTATTTTTTAAGCGTTTTTTCAAACTCTTTAAATTCTTTATCCGTTTGAGGCACTGTAATGTCACCGTCTAGAATTTTTTGCTTATACTCATCAACTGCTTTTAACGCATCTTTGCTTACATTATCTTGTGATGGAGCGATTCCTACTCCGTCTTCTTTTAAGCCAAACACAACTTCTTTACCACCTGGGAATTTGTCGTCCATTGCTTTTTTAGCAACATCTTCTACAGCCAAGTCAACGCGTTTAACCATCGAAGTTAAAGTTACGTTTTCAGGCATACCTTCTTCATGCTGATCGCGGTCAACTCCAATTACCCAAACTTTTTTGTCTTTCCCGCCTTTTGAACGGTTTTTAGCTTCTGTAAATACGCCGTTTCCAGTACCGCCAGCCGCTTGATAAATAATATCAGCGCCTTTGCTGTAAATCGTAGAAGCAATAGCCGAACCTTTTTCTGGAGAGTTAAAACTTTCTGCGTATTGAGAGATAACTTCAGCATCTGGGTTTACAGATTTAACACCTGCTTTAAATCCGTTTTCAAACTTCTTGATTAATGGAGATTCAACGCCTCCGATAAAGCCGATTTTGTTCGTTTTTGTTTGTTTAGCTGCCACTACCCCTACTAAGAAGGAGCCTTGCTCTTCTTTAAATAGAATGCTTGCCACGTTATCTAAGTTCTCTGACTTTAGCGTATCGTCTACTAATGCAAAGTTAGCATCAGGATACTGCTTTGCTGCTTTTTTAATATCTTCTTTTAATAAAAAGCCAATTCCATACGTCAAGTTATAGCCACTCTCAGCAAATTTAGAAAGATTGCTCTCGTATTCAGATGCTTTTGTAGACTGCAAATACTTATATCCAGTTCCTTCATCAAGTCCGTTATCTTTCCCGAACTTTGTCAGACCTTCCCAAGCAGATTGGTTAAACGATTTATCATCTACCCCGCCCGTATCTGTTACCATTCCCACTTTAAAATCCGCCGCTTTTTTATCTCCGCCGCTTTTACCTGCGTCGTCTGAGCCACACGCGCTTAAAAGTGTTCCTGCCGCTAATACTAGTGATAATGCAAGTCCCGTTTTACGTTTTAACATGTTTTAACCCCCTGAATAGTTTTAAAAGTATAAAGCCAATTTTCTATTTCGTCCTTGTGACCTACATTTGACACCTCCTTAAAAGGACAATGTTAAACAGTTGTAAATTTTCTGACATTTAAACACAAAAAAACTAGACGCGTTTACGCAGTACTTGGAAACTGAATTGATCTGCTTTAAAATAATTGATGGAATATAAAATGGGTTCATCATGCTGGTCATAATGCATTTGTTTCAGTACAAGCAAAGCGGTTTCTGGTTCGCATTGTAAAATAGGAGAAACTTTTTCATGATAGCCTAGAGGCTCAATGTTTGCCACGGCGTATGAAATGTGTTTTCCTGCTTGTTTTTCAAGAATTTCTAGCAATGACTCTTGTTTATATTCAAAATTTTCAGGCAATATTTTTTGAGGAACCTTGTCCATGCAATATACCACCGGCTCTCCGTTTGCCGTTCTCACCCGTTCAACAAATAAAATCTGTTCATCTTCCCCGCAAGCAAAACGTGTTAAATCATTTTCAGACAACTCTTGTATTTGAGAAGATAAGAAGATTGTTCCAGCCTTCATACCGGCTTGTTCAATCATATGTGTTATACTATTTAATTGCTCAATCCCTGACAAAAAAGTAGGCTTCGTGTTGACAAATGTTCCCACGCCGTGTCTGCGAACAATAATATTCTCTTCTTCTAATATGCGAAGTGCCTCACGTAGCGTTGCGCGGCTAACCCCTAGCTGCTTTGATAAATCAAACTCTGAAGGGAGTCTTTCCTTTTCTTTAAAAATTCCTTTTTCTATATTTTGTTTAATTTTATCAATCACTTGTAAATACAAGTGCCGATTATCCGCACGTATAGACATCACTCTTCCTCCATATTAAAAAGTCATCAGACCTCTGATGTTCGACTACTTAATCGAAAATAATATATCATTTTTCGACAGATAAATAAATAGGTTATATTAATTTTTTATTAAAATTTTTATTATTTTTTTAAAAAAATGAATTTTTGTTATTTTTTAATGTCAGCATACCTAACAACCTGCTTTTCTTCTAATATTAGATAAAAACCAAACAATTTAGTCATTAAATTTTTTAATATTCGTTTTTATTTCATTTATTTAGCATGACACATTTTTGTATGATACTATTCTTCCTCTCTTTCGTTTCATAAAAAAGATGACTTGCACATATGCAAGTCATCTTTTTTATGAAACTTATTAAGATCCAACATCCTCATTTTGCTGAGAAATCAGCACGGAACGCGGCTTACTTCCTTCATAAGGCCCCACCACTCCACGCTCTTCCATTGCATCGATCAAGCGTGCAGCCCGGTTATAGCCAATTCGAAAGCGTCGCTGCAGCATAGAAACAGAAGCTGTTTGCATTTCTGCTACAAGCTGTACCGCTTCATCATATAACTCATCTGCAAAATCATCAACTTGTTCAGGAGCATCGGTTGGAATCATTTCTTCTTGATACTGCGCTTTTTGCTGTGCAATTACAAAATCAACAATTTCTTCTACTTCTTCATCTGATAAAAAGGCACCTTGCACACGCACAGGTTTTGAAGCTCCAACAGGCATGAACAGCATATCTCCTCTTCCTAGAAGCTTTTCAGCTCCTCCCATATCTAAGATCGTACGAGAGTCAGTTTGTGAAGATACACTAAAAGCGATTCGGGAAGGAATGTTAGCTTTAATAACTCCCGTAATAACATCTACTGATGGTCGCTGTGTAGCAATAATTAAATGAATGCCGGCAGCACGAGCCATTTGAGCAAGACGTGTGATCGAATCTTCGACGTCAGACGAAGCAACCATCATCAAGTCAGCCAACTCATCGACAATCACCACAATATAAGGAAGAGTCGGCTGTTTTGCATCGGCGTCTCCATCGTCATTCATACGTTTTACTAAATCGTTATATCCTTCAATGTTTCTCGTTCCGCTGTGTGAAAACAGCTCATAACGTCGCTCCATTTCATTTACAACTTTCTTTAAGGCTTGAGAAGCTTTTTTCGGATCCGTTACAACAGGAGCCAATAAATGTGGAATACCATTGTACATATTGAGCTCAACCATTTTAGGGTCAATCATCATTAATTTTACTTCATGAGGCTTTGTCCTCATTAAAATACTAATAATAATACCGTTGATACACACACTTTTTCCGCTTCCTGTTGCCCCTGCTACAAGCATATGAGGCATTTTATTAAGCTCTGCTAGCACAGCTTCGCCTGAAATATCTCTTCCTAAACCAACTAATAGCTTTTTATCCGGTCGGTTATTTTCAGTTGCTTCAAGTACTTCTCTAAGTGAAACCATCGCTACTTCTTCGTTCGGCACTTCAATTCCTACCGCTGATTTCCCGGGAATTGGAGCTTCAATCCGAATATCTTTGGCAGCTAATGCAAGTGCTAGATCATCACTTAAATTGACAATCTTACTTACTTTTACTCCTACATCAGGATATACTTCATATTTTGTAACAGCTGGTCCAAGGTGAACTTTTGCCACTTTTGCTTTTACGCCGAAACTTTGAAACGTTTTTTCAAGTTTTTCGGCATTTTTATAAATGTTTTTATGCTCTTTTGCCTGGTTGCTTTTCTTTGGCATCGTTAATAGCTTGATAGGAGGAAGCTCATACTCTTTATTTTCCGTTTCAGTAAATGTAATCATAGGAGCTTTTTCTTCTTCCTTTTCCTTTTGTGGCCTTGGCTGTTGCGGTGCAGCAGCTACAGGCTTCGATTCCATAACCGGCGGCACCGGAGCTATAGGAGCAGCAGGAGGTTGACTAGACTCTTCCTCTCCGTAGTCAAAGTGTTCAATAATTGGAGGCGAAGGTGCTTCTACTTCTATGTCCATGCTTTCTTCAGGTTCTTGAACAGCTTTTTCTTGGCGTCTCTTTTTTGTTGTTTTAGGGGCTTTTTTCTTTTTATGTTTCCACGTCTGAATATCTTGCCAGCCTTCTTTTAACTCCGTTGTTAAAAAATTCACTAGAGGTGACAAAAGTTTTAATACCGTTTCGTGAAGCGAACGTCCGGTAATAAGCAGTACCCCAATCACAATAAGCAAGGCAGCGATAAGTTCTGTTCCTAAGCTATCAAATAGATAGTAGAACATGGCAAACATAATAGCTCCTATCATCCCTCCGCCTAAATCGCTGTGATTTGATTGACCCGTTGCTTCGAGCATATACAAATCCCACGTGTTCATAATGACAGACGGATCTGTAAACGTTCCATTTTTTGATAAATTTTCAAATAACGTAACATGACTAAACAGTAAAATAGATAAAATAATGAGATATGTACCGATAAGCTGCCGCGTCACTAAAGGAGGCATTTCCCTTTTCCAAATAATATAAACAGATAGAATAGCCATTCCGATTAAACACAGCATATACCATTCGCCAATAAATAAGCGGACCACTAGTACAAGGGCCTGTCCTACAGCACCAAGTCCTGCCATGGCAATTAACGTTAATGCTAATAAAAGTAAGCCAATAAGCTCAAAGCGCAATATGCGTTTCCATTCATCCTTTTTTATTTGACCTCTTCGTTTTTTCTTTGCCATTTTTCCACTCCAATCAACGTCCAACACTCTATGTTGATTTTGTTTCTTTTATCAGTTGAATAAAAAAGCAGCCAATACAGTGGCTGCCTTCTTCGTCATATTCATTATACCATATTCACCATAATTATACTGAAATCCTTACGACAAAATTTGACCAGGATAATAATTTTCATTCAAATAATCTTGAGGATTCGTGCTTAAAATCCTCACAATTTGCTGTTGCTTTTGTTCATTTTCTTCAACAATAACCGGGATTCCATTATGGTTAATAAGCTTTGGCTGAGATTGTTCTTGTTGATAAGACTGCTGAAAGATTAGTTCTTGCGGCATCATTGTATACAAAATCATTGCAGCAGCTGCTCCTCATTCTGACGCCCTTGCTCAATCAGTTCATTCAACTTTTTGATCGCTTGAGCAACTCCCCCTACTTCGTTAATTAACCCGTATGAAACAGCATCTCCGCCAACTACATTTGTCCCGATATCACGCGTTAAATTCCCTTTTGAAAACATAAGTTCTTTAAACTTTTCTTCTGAAATATGAGAGTGTTCTCTCACAAAGTTAATCACGCGCTCTTGCATTTTATCTAAGTATTCAAATGTTTGCGGTACACCAATAACAAGACCTGTTAAGCGAATAGGGTGAATGGTCATGGTCGCTGTACCGGCAATATACGAATAATCAGTTGAAACCGCAATTGGAACACCGATTGAATGTCCGCCTCCTAACACAATCGACACAGAAGGCTTGGATAACGAAGCAATCATTTCAGCAATTGCAAGACCCGCTTCTACATCTCCACCTACTGTATTCAAAATAATAAGCAATCCTTCAATTTTTGGATTTTGTTCGATCGCCACAATTTGCGGGATGACATGCTCATATTTTGTCGTTTTGTTTTGAGGAGGCAGCTGCATGTGCCCTTCGATTTGCCCTACAATCGTTAAACAGTGAATATTAGAATCCTGAGGAAGCTGAGCCACGTTGGTCTGTCCTAGTTGTTGAATTTTATCTAATATTCCGCCCTTGCTTTCTTCATTTTTATTAGGCTGCTGAGGCGCTTCATCAGAATGTAATCTTTCGTTATTTTCAAACATATTCTAGCTCCTTTCACTTATTGATAGTAGTAGTATGAACTTCTCATAGTTATTACATCCGCATCAGCTGCAAATAAAAAGCCTTCCCAGCGGGAAGGCTTCACATTAGATTTCCATGATAATCGGTAAAATCATCGGTTTACGACGGGTTTTTTCATATAAAAATTGATTTAAACTTTCTCTCATTTTTAATTTTAATGAAGACCACTCGATCACTTTGTCTTCCATACACTTTTCTAAAATTTGCTGAACAATCTTCGTTGCTTCTTCTAAAAGCTTTTCTGATTCTCTTACATAGACGAATCCGCGCGAGATGATTTCTGGCCCCGCTACTACCGTTTTTTGGCGTTTATTAATCGTAACTACTACCGTTAAGATTCCGTCCTGCGACAGCAGCCTGCGGTCTCTCAGAACGATATTTCCAATATCACCGACGCCTAGTCCATCAATGAGCGTATTTCCTGCTTGAATAGAACCGCTAGGGTACATCCGAGCATCTTTAAACTCAACTCGCTCACCTTTCTCAAGCAAACAAATATGATCTTCTGATATTCCTAATTGACCGGCCAGCTTTGCATAAGCTTTTTGTTTTCGATACTCTCCATTCACAGGCATGACATATTTCGGCTTTGTTAAGTTAATCATAAATTTTAATTCTTCTTGACTGCCGTGTCCGGAAGCCTGCACTTTCTTCTGAGCAAACACTACGCTTGCTCCTAAACGAAAGATGACATCAATTGTTTTTGAAAAGGTCGTTTCGTGCCCCGCCACAGGTGTAGCAGCCAGCAGGACCGTGTCATCTTGTTTGATTTGAATAAATTTATGGGACTGTTTAGCCATTCGAGTAAGACCTAAAATCGGCTCTCCGTGATGACCTGTTGTTAAAATAACCGTTTCATGTTCTGGAAGATCTTTTAGCTTTTGCACAGGAACAATTAAATCCTCAGGCAGCTGCAAATGTCCAAGTTTTGCTGCAATATCAATGATTTTCAGCATATTTTTTTCCATAACGATCAGATTGCGGCCGTGCTGATATGCGGCATGAATGATTTGCTGAATACGGTGCAGATTGGAACTGTATGCAGCAACAATGATTCGACCTTTGCTTTTATAAAAAGCGTCGGTAATATTTTGTCCAATGACGGCTTCGGAAACTGTATAGCCTGGCTTATCCGCATTTGTACTGTCTGAAAGCAAACACAGGACGCCTTGGTCCCCAATGGCAGCCATTTTTCCAATATCAGCGCTTTGAATGCTGACTGAATTTTGATCAAATTTAAAATCACCTGTATATACAATCGCACCTTGATTTGTTTGTAAACAAATGCCGACTGAATCTTGGATGCTGTGCTGCGTTCTGAAAAATGAAATATCTACTCCTTCAAACGATAAAACCGTTGACGAAGTGATAGGATGTAAAGCTTCATATTTTTTAATTCCATATTCTTTTAACTTTTCTTTGATAAGTGCTAGCGTTAATTCTGTACCATATACAGGCACATCCAATTTTTGAAGTATAAAGGGAATAGCGCCAATTTGTTCTTCGTGTCCATGAGTAACAAATATGCCTTTTACGTTCTGCTGATTTTCTACTAAATATGTAATGTCAGGAATGACAATATCAATTCCTAACATTTCCCCTCCCGGAAACTTTGATCCTGCATCTAACACATATATGTTTTCATTGATTTCCACCACATACATGTTTTTTCCAAGTTCTCCGACTCCACCCAAGGCTGAAATTTTAATATTTTCTGTCTTTTCTAGTACCATAAGCTCCTCCTACTTACTTTCACCCGTACAATTTCATTTGCTTACATTATAACTGAAGTAAGAATTGGAATACAAGAAATTTCATTCGTCTATTTCCGTCATCTGCTCTTCTATTATCTTATAAGAAAAAAACGTCTCTTCATCGACTCGTATATACGGTCAATGAAGAGACGTTTAAAAAACATACTTATAGCTTATAGCGTATTTAATGTGCTGACTAACGTTTGGCGTTCTTCTTCCGTTAACGGAACTAAAGGTAATCGTACCGATCCTACGTCTAACCCTTTCAACTGTAAAGCCGTTTTAACAGGTGTTGGACTTGGAGCTGCAAAAAGAGATTTCATAACAGGTACAATACGCTGATGAATTTTTGCTGCTTCCTTCGGATTTCCTGACTCATACAGCTTAACCATCTCTTGCATTTCATTCCCAATAATGTGAGAGGCAACAGAAATAATACCAGTTCCTCCAATTGCTAGTACCGGTAGTGTTAAACCATCATCACCGCTGTATAAAGCAAAATCATTGCTTGTTTGTGCGATAATAGCTGTCATTGCGTCAAGATCTCCGCTTGCATCTTTTAACGCTACAACATTTGGCAGTTCAGCTAGGCGCACAATTGTATCAACAGACATATTGATCACGGATCGCCCCGGAATATTGTATAACATGACAGGCAGCTCTGTACTTTCAGCAATTGTTTTAAAGTGCTGATATAAGCCTTCCTGATTCGGCTTGTTGTAATAAGGTGCTACAATCATAATCGCATCTACGCCGATTTCTTCTGCCTTTTTCGTTAATTCAATTGATGCATACGTATTGTTGCTTCCTGTACCAGCCACAACAGGTACACGGCCGTCTACTACCTTTACTGAGTGGCGGAACAGCGCCAGCTTTTCTTCTGTTGAAAGCGTAGGGGATTCACCCGTTGTTCCTGCAATAACCAACGCATCCGAACCGTTGCTGATTAAATAGTTAATAAGCTGCGTTGTTTTTTCAAAATCAATATTTCCTTTATGATCAAAAGGCGTTACCATCGCTGTTGCGACTTTCCCAAAATCAATCATGTTTTCACTCCTTGAAATTGCATTATCCCTATTCATGTAATGAACCGTTAGCTTATAGCTAACGGAACATGTAGTTTATCTCTTTTGCGGTGCTTTTGACAAGTCAAAGGCACCATGAAGAGCATTAACGGCTTTCTTTAAATCCTCTTCTTTTACAAGCACCCAAATCGTCGTATGGCTGTCAGCAGATTGTAAAATCTGAATACCTTCGCCAGAAAGGGCTGTAACAATTTTAGAGGTAACACCAGGCACCCCTGCAATTCCTGCTCCAACCGTTGACACTTTGGCACAGTTACGAATAACAGCCGGCTCATACCCTAGCGCATGAAGCACATCAATCGCTTTGTCAGTTGCTTCATCTGTTACCGTATATACAACACCCTTCGGTGAAATATTGATAAAATCTACGCTGATTTTTTCTTGTGCCATTGCTTTGAATACTTCTGCTTGCGTATCATAATGGCCTTCTTTACTAAAAACTTTAATTTGAGTGACGTTGGATACGTGCGCGATGCCTGTTACAAGGCGTTCTTGCACATCGCTGCCACGCTGCTGTGCTTCACCTTGAGATGTAACGAGCGTACCTGTTGAATCAGCATACGTGGAACGGACGCGCATCGGCACTTTGGCTTGCATGGCAATCTCTACGGCACGTGGGTGAACTACTTTTGCACCTTGATAAGCCATGTTGCATATTTCGTTATATGTGACAACGGATAGCGGTCTTGCATCTTCTACAATACGCGGGTCCGCTGTCATCACACCTTCTACATCTGTGAAAATGTCAATGTAATCAGCCATAAGGGCTGCACCTAAAGCTGAAGCAGATGTATCGCTGCCTCCGCGTCCAAGCGTTGTTGTATCACCTTCAGTAGTTGCCCCTTGAAAGCCTGTTACAACAACTACATCGTATTCTTCTAATTCTTTTAACAAACGGTCGCATTTCATTTCTAGTATCTTAGCATTGGTAAAATCATCATTCGTCACAAACCCGGCCTGTGCACCGTTTAACGCTGTAGCTTTAATACCATTTTCGTTTAATAAATTCGTAAACACTACTGATGAAATTAATTCTCCGCATGCCATAAGCATATCAAGCTCACGTTTATTAAGAGACGCTTTATTTCCATCAACAAGTGAAAGCAATGTATCCGTTGCATACGGCTCACCTTTTCGCCCCATTGCCGATACAACAACGACTACTTTGTAACCCTCACTTAATGCATTATTTAAATGATAGATTGCTCTCGCTCTTCCTTCTTCGTTACGAACGGAAGTTCCTCCAAATTTTTGGACGATTATTTTCATACTTACACCTCATCATGTTCCGAGACACTCTGGTTGCACTTATTTTACTAAGCTAAGCTTAATAAGTGATTCTGCAATTTGTACAGAATTCCAAGCTGCACCTTTTAACAAGTTATCAGAAACGATCCACATATGGAAACCGTTATCGCGATCTAAATCTTTACGAATACGGCCGACAAACACATCTCGTTTACCTACACAATCTGCTGGCATTGGATATACTTGATTTTCTGGATCATCTTGCAATACGATACCAGGTGCATCAGCCAATAAATTTTTCACATCAGCTACCGTTACACCGTCTTTTTCAATTTCAATGTACACTGACTCTGAATGACCTGTTACAACCGGTAGACGAACACAAGTAGCAGCTACTGGCAATTCAGGCATGCTCATAATTTTCTTCGTTTCATTAATCATTTTCATTTCTTCAAATGTAAAACCGTTATCTTGAAATTTATCAATTTGCGGAATGGCATTAAAAGCAATTTGATAATGTTTTTTATCTCCACCAACCGGTAAAATTTCCGGTGTAAACTCTTTTTCTTCTAAAATAGCTTTGGCTTGTTCTTTTAATTCATTAATTGCAGCAGCGCCTGCTCCAGAAACGGCTTGATACGTTGATACTAGCACTTTAGATAAGCCGTATGTTTCGCGTAATGGCTGTAATGCTGCAACCATTTGAATTGTAGAGCAGTTTGGATTAGCAATGATTCCGTTATGTGCGTGTAATGCGTCTTCATTCACTTCCGGCACAACTAACGGGACATTTTCATCCATTCGATAAGCGCTTGTGTTGTCTACAACGATTGCTCCGCGTTTTACTGCCTCTGGTGCAAGTGCTTTTGAAATGCTCCCGCCTGCACTGAATAAAGCAATATCTACGCCTTCAAAGCTATCAGGAGTTGCTTCTTGCACAACAACTTCTTCTCCGTTAAACAACACTTTTTTACCAGCTGAACGAGCTGAAGATAATAACGTTAATTTACCAACTGGAAAATTACGCTCCTGTAGGGTTTTAATCATTTGTTGTCCTACTGCACCTGTTGCTCCTACTACTGCTACATGTAATTCTCTTGTCATTTTAATACCGCCTCCAACAATTTTCAACTACTCAACATTTATCTGCATATACTGACTATTTTAACATATTATTATGCTTCATTGCGTCAAAGAAGAGAAGATTTTTAAAATCTTCTCTTCTTTGAGATTGAGAGTTCTCTTACAGCCGCAGTATTGAATAGATTCATGCAACAGCAAGAGGCATATATGTCCTATGACTCTTGACCGTCGCGGAACCTTTCGACAATAACCGGCTGAATCTGTTTATCTTCAAGCGCTGCGTACACCGTGTCTGATAACATCGTCATACGCGCTACCATTGAATTCGGCTTAAACACCGGGTCATCTTGACCAAATGGAATAAAATAAATATTTTTAGTCGCCATTAGCCTCATTAAGTTTACACCATTTAGCCCTAGTGCGTCATTAGTCGAAATTCCCAGTACCACCGGCTTATTATTACGAAGCGTTGCTTTAGCTGCCATGAGTACCGGAGATTCAGTCATTGCATTTGCAAACTTACTCATCGTATTCCCAGTGATTGGGGCAACCACCATACAATCAAGCGGAATTTTCGGTCCTAGAGGCTCTGCTTTTACAATTGTATTGATGACGGCGTGACCCGTTAATTCCTCAATTTTTTTCACCCAGTCTTCTCCATCTCCAAAACGAGTATTTGTGGATTGTACAGTGTAAGAAACGACCGGTAACACTTCTGCTCCCAAATTAACAAGCTTTTCAATTTCCGGCATAACCGCATCATACGTACAGTGAGATCCCGTCAAGCCGAATCCTATTCTTTTACCTTTTAATGACATTATTTTTTCTCCTCTCTCGCATCCGCAGCGTCTTTTAATAAATTCACTAATACATTAGCGACAATCTGACCTGCTGTTTTTGGAGCCACAATTCCTGGAAGACCAGGTGCTAAAATAGCTTTAATTCCTCGTTTTTCCGCATAGCGGAAATCGGTTCCTCCAGGCTTTGAAGCTAAATCAATAATGAGCGCATGGGTCGGGACATTACATAATGTCTTAGCCGTTAAGATGGGGTATGGAATGGTGTTAATACATATATCACTATCAGCAATTTCTTTATCGAGTTCAGAAAGATAGAAAGGTTGCAAACCCATTTCAGCAATACGTGCTAAATGTTCAGATTTTCTAGCTCCTACTTTTACATTGGCACCGAGTGCAGCAAAGGACCTCGCCACGCTCATTCCTACTCTTCCTAAACCTAGAACAGAAATATTTGAACCGTGAATGGTAAAATCCGTATGTTGAATAACAAGCATGATGGTACCTTCAACAGTAGGAATAGAGTTATAAATTGCTACATCATCACGCTCAAATAGCTGAACGAGTTTACGGTTTGTCGTTTTGACTAATTCGTTTAAATACCCATTGCTAATACCAGAATAAATAATGCAGTGCTCAGGCGTTTTTTTAAGTATTTCTTCAGTCAGCACTACTTTTTCATTTGAAAAAATAGTATCTACTTGCCCTTCGTGATTTGTTCCAGGCACTGGAAGGATGATGGCGTCAACATCTGAAAAATCCAGCTCCTCTATCTGATATTTCGTCGCACCTGTAAAACCATGATCTAGCTGATCAAAACCAATAAGAGAGGTTTTTGCATCTAATTGAATTAATTTTCGAATGACTTCAAGCTGCCTAGCATCACCGCCAATTACAGCTATGTGCAAATCCGTTAACATGTTTCATTTTCACCTTCTTTAACATTAAATAGATGTATCTTTCGCTTAAACCATCGAGATGTAAAGTGCTATCATTACGCCCTAGAATGCCTATTGCTTTTCTTCAACATACTATGTAAACACACAGGAATCGGTGAATCTTTATCCCTGAAAATAAAAGAAACGAGATGCAGGAAGCATCTCGTTTCTTATTTTGTTGACTGATTGTTTATGTCTTCTAGCTGCTGGACATTTACAATCACCATATCTGTACCAATTTTTTCGATATTCCCCCACGGCACTCGCACTTCATCTCCTTGCTTTCGAAACCCAAACCACTTCACAGATGGAATAATAAGCGCATTAATTTGTCCCGTATGTTCATTAATTTCAAGATCCGTTTGCCCTAAAATACCCAAACGCTCTGCTCGCTTAACATCTACAATTTCTTTTCCACTCAGTTCGCTTAATCTCATAGAATCCCTCCTTTCATCTAATTTATTGAACAACCGTACAAAAAATGACAAAAAAATAAGGCTGGCTCAATTATTTTAGCCAACCTTACTTTTACTGTTTAATTTCCTTTAAAACCTTTAGGTAAATCTCCACTCGGGCTTATTAGCGAAAGAGCAAATTCATCTTTGAAAATATCTCGCGCAAGACCATTTACACTATCTTTAGTCACGGCATTAACAAGATCTAAAATCTCATCTAATGAACGGTGATAGCCTAGCATTAACTCATTTTTTCCGTTTCTGCTCATACGGCTATTTGTACTTTCAAGGCTCAGCATTAAGTTTCCTTTCAGCTGCTCTTTGCTGTTAGCAAGTTCTTTATCCGTAATCCCTTTGTCTTTCAAATCATAAAGCGTTTCTTGAACCGTATCATATAATACGTCGAGCTGATGGCTTCCCGTTCCCCCATAAATCGTAACAAGACCGCTGTCTCGATAAGAAGAATGATAAGAGAAAACAGAGTAAGCCAAGCCGCGCTGTTCGCGAACTTCTTGGAACAAACGACTGCTCATACTTCCACCAAGCACGTTATTTAATACAATTAAGCTATATACATCTTCTCCGCCGATTGGCAAACCTTTAAAGCCAAGGCAAAGGTGAGCTTGTTCAGTCTCCTTTTTGCGCGCAATATGATTTGTATGGAACTCTGGCTGAACATATTGATGAGCGGAGTGACTTGACGTATATGTACCAAAATAGTTTTCCACCTGCTGAATAAAACTTTCATCAATGTTTCCAGCTACTGAAATAACGATGTTTTCGGGAATATACATTTGCTCCATATACTGACGAAGCGAATCACCGTTAAATGTTTTTAACGTATCTTCCGTTCCTAAAATTGGATAGCCTAATGGATGATTGCCATATACGGCTTTTCCTAATAAATCGTGTACAATATCATCAGGTGTATCTTCATACATTTTAATTTCTTCATATACAACATTTTTTTCACGAGCTAATTCCTCTTCATCAAATGAAGAATTAAAGAACATATCCGCCAGCACATCGAGCGCTTGATCTGCATGTTCATCTAATACTTTTGCATAGTAACACGTGTATTCTTTAGAAGTGAATGCATTTACTTGTCCGCCAATGCGGTCGAAGCTTTCTGCAATTTCACGAGCAGATCTTGTTTTTGTTCCTTTAAAAAACATATGTTCAAGAAAATGTGATACACCATTAATTTCAGGGTGTTCACTTCGAGAACCCGTTCCGATCCACACCCCAATGGCCACAGATCGAACAGTTGGGATATTTTCCAATACAATTCTTACACCATTTTTGCACGTATATCGTTTTATCAAGCTAGTGCCTCCCTTTTGCTTATCTCACTTACTTCTTAGTAGAAGAAGGTATTTTCATCATTCGTTCTTCATCTAGCATTGTTGACACATCGCTAACTTTGAGGCCTTTGCGTTCAATATCGGTTAACAATTGGTCAAGCGATTCAGCCGTTGATTCAGTCGGGTGCATCAGTACAATAGCCCCTGGGTGAATCTTTTTCATTACTCGATTAATTAACACTTCTGAACTTGGCTTTTGCCAATCGATTGTATCAACCGTCCACATGATGGTACTCATTTTTAACTGAGAAGCAAGCGTTACTACTTCGGGGCGAAAACTGCCGCTCGGCGGAGCAAACCATTTTACTTTTTGTCCCGTAGTAGACGTAATAATATCATTCGTTTTTTTAAGCTGCTGATTGATTTGACTAGCCGATAAAGTGGCCATATCAGGATGAGAATAAGAGTGGTTTCCTACTTCATGCCCTGCGTCTACAATCATTTTTGCCATATCTGGATTATTTTTAACCCATTTTCCTTCTAAAAAGAAAGTTGCTTTAGCATGGTGCTTTTTTAGCACTTCTAACATTTTAGGCAAATACTCGTTCCCCCATGCTACGTTCACTGTAAACGATACCATAGGCTTTTCATCGTGTCCACGGTAGATAGGTTCCTGTGGTAAATCCTTCAAGTGAACCTTTGGTCTAACCTGTTTGTACACTAGTTTTTTTTCATCAAATTTACCCGCAGGTTTCATATTTTTATAAGAAGCAGCAAGATCAACTTTTATGCCGTTATAGCCAGGAACCCGTTTCCAAACGGGATCGATTCGTGCATTCGCTGCCGGCTTTTCATAATCTTTTGCTTTTTCTTCAATCTTTTGATATAACGCATCATGCTGAGCTGATACAAGTTGTACATCGGATTTAAGTGCTTCTATATATGCTTCAGCAAAAGGATTATAAATAGATTTATATGTAATTGCCAGTAAAAATAGAAATGCTGTAAATTGCACAATGGTTCTCTTCACTTATCCTTCCCCCTTTACCATTTAAAATATGTATAAAGGGGACAAGGTAGAACAAACATCTACAAACGATAAAATCGCCCTACACATGGATTTTCTTCATGTATGGACGATTTCACAATATCTATATAGTAGTAAAAGAAGATTATTTTGTTTCTTTTGCTTTTTCTTCTTTTTCTTTTTGTTCTTTTAAAATTGCTTTACGAGATAAGTTAACGCGGCCTTGTTTATCAATTTCCATAACCTTAACTAGAATCTCGTCGCCAATTGATACAACGTCTTCCACTTTTCCAATACGCTCTTCTGCAAGCTCTGAAATGTGAACAAGCCCATCTTTTCCGCTGAAGATTTCTACAAATGCACCGAATTTTTCAATTCGTTTTACTTTTCCTAAGTACATTTGGCCGACTTCAACTTCGCGTACAAGATCTTCAATAATTTTCTTCGCTTTTTCATTCATTGGCTGATCAATAGAAGAAATGAAGATTGTACCATCTTGTTCGATATCAATTTTAACGCCTGTTTCTTCGATGATTTTATTGATTTGCTTACCGCTTGGTCCAATAACATCACGAATTTTATCAGGGTTAATAGCCATTGTAAGGATCTTAGGCGCATATTGAGAAAGCTCTTGACGAGGCGTAGCAATCGTTGACATCATATGATTTAAGATCTGCATACGGCCTTTTTTTGCTTGTTGAAGGGCTTCGTCTAAAATTTCACGAGATAACCCGTCAATTTTAATATCCATTTGAAGCGCAGTTACTCCATTTTCCGTACCTGCTACTTTAAAGTCCATATCTCCTAGGTGATCTTCCATTCCTTGAATGTCCGTTAGAATCGAGTAGTGTTCACCTGATTTGATCAGACCCATGGCAATCCCTGCTACAGGTGCTTTAATTGGAACCCCTGCATCCATCATTGCAAGCGTACTTGCACAAATACTCGCTTGTGAAGTAGAACCGTTTGACTCTAATACTTCAGATACAAGACGAATTGTATAAGGGAAATCTTTTTCATTTGGAATAACAGGCTCAAGTGCACGTTCACCTAGCGCACCATGTCCAATTTCACGACGACCCGGTCCGCGCATCGGTCTAGTTTCACCAACACTAAATGAAGGGAAGTTATAGTGATGCATGAAGCGTTTAGATTCTTCTACACTTAAACCATCTAAAATTTGCACATCGCCAAGTGCACCTAATGTACAGATGCTAAGTGCTTGAGTTTGTCCACGCGTAAATAATCCAGATCCGTGTGTACGAGGAAGCAAGTTTGTTTCAGAAGAAAGTGGACGAATTTCGTCAATACTACGGCCATCAGGACGCACTTTTTCTTCTGTGATCAAGCGACGCACTTCACTTTTAACAAGCTTCGATAAAATTTCATTCACTTGATTTAGTACTTCTTCTTCTACATCTTGCTCTTCAAATTTTGCGGCTACTGCGCTTTTCACTTCTTTAATCGCATTTTCGCGCGCATGCTTTTCTTGAACTTGAACGGCACGGTTCATGTCACCTTCTGCAATTTCGCGAACTTGACGCTCAAGGTCAGCATCCACAGTATAAAGCGCAACTTCTACTTTTTCTTTGCCTACTGCTGCTACAATTTCTTCTTGGAACGCAATTAACTTTTTAATTTGCTCGTGTCCAAACATAATTGCTTCTAGCATTACTTCTTCCGGTACTTCATCAGCGCCTGCTTCAACCATGTTGATCGCATCTTTTGTACCAGCAACCGTTAGATGAATATCGCTTTTTTCAAGCTCATCTACCGTTGGGTTTACAACAAATTCATTGTCTACACGGCCTACGATTACGCCTGCAATAGGACCTTCAAATGGAATATCAGATACTGATAATGCTAATGAAGAACCGAACATTGCCGCGATTTCTGAAGAACAGTTTTGATCTACGCTCATTACAACGCTGACAACTTGAACTTCGTTTCGGAAACCATCTGCGAATAAAGGACGAATCGGACGGTCGATTAAACGGCTAGCCAAGATTGCTTTTTCACTTGGTCTGCCTTCACGCTTAATGAATCCACCTGGGATTTTACCGACTGCATATAAACGCTCTTCATAGTTTACTGTTAACGGGAAGAAATCTACATTTTTAGGCTCTTTTGAAGCCGTTGCTGTACTTAATACAACTGTGTCTCCATAGCGGATTAATGCTGCGCCATTTGCTTGTTTTGCCAACTGGCCAACTTCAACTTCTAGCTTTCGTCCAGCTAGATCTACGGAGAACACTCGTTTTTCTTGTTCCATATCGACGAGTACCCCTCTCTACATATAAAATATGTATGTAATCAAATGTGATAGTTTTATTATAAACGAAATATCCAAAAACAATAGCTTTTTTCACATTATGTAGCATCTTTAATGTTTCTTAAATGTACATACTAAAAAAGCGGGAATGCTCCCGCTTTCTTCTTATTATCGACGTAAACCAAGTTTGTTGATTAACTCACGATAACGAGTAACGTCTTTGTTACGTAGGTAGTTAAGTAAGTTACGACGTCGACCTACCATTTTTAAAAGACCACGACGTGAATGGTGATCCTTTTTATGAGTACGTAAGTGACCGTTTAGATTGTTAATTTGCTCTGTTAGGACAGCGATTTGAACTTCTGGAGAACCAGTGTCGTTCGCATGAGTTTTGTACTCACTAATGATTTCATTTTTACGCTCTTGTGTGATAGCCATCCTATTCACCTCCTTATTATTAAACCCCAGTTACCGAGCAAAACGTTGGTGAATCGTAATGCCAAGCAATGGTTGTTTTACATACAAGTGTTATGTTACTACTTATTAGAACAAAAAGCAAGTCGTAGCAACTATTTATATATATTTTTTTATTTCTTATGCTTTTGAATTCCTTCAAAATAAGCAAGGGCTTCTTCCTTGTCCCTTGAGATCTGACCGACAAGCTCTTCGATGCCGCTGAACTTTTTTTCTGAACGAATCATTCGGTGCCATTTCACCGTTACGTGCTGATCGTAGATTTGCTCGTCAAATGATAATAAGTGGACTTCGATTGTTGGCTTTTCTAAATTATCATGAAAAGTCGGCTTATAGCCCACGTTGCATACTCCTGCATACCACTTGCCGTGGAGCTGAAGCTCAACAGCATACACGCCGATGCGCGGAAGTAAATACTCATCGTCTAAAGCGATGTTAGCAGTCGGAAAACCTATTTGCCTGCCTCGCTTTTCTCCATGAGTCACTGTACCCGACACTTCATAATAGCGCCCAAGCAGCTCTTTTACTCGATGCATGTCTCCATTTGCTAAATTTTCGCGAATGAGCGTTGAACTAATTTTTTCTTCGCCATTTGTTAACTTATCAATTGTTGTTTGAGTGAATTTTGATCGAGAATGAAATGGTAGTATTTCCATTGTTCCTTTACCTAACTTTCCATACGTATAGTCAAATCCAGCTACCACATGCTGCACATTCAGGCCAATAATATACTGATCAACAAACTCTTGAGGCAATAGTGCTGCAAACTGTTTATCAAAATGAACGATATATAAAAAGTCAATTCCCATTTCCTCAATGAGTTTCTTTTTTTCTTGAAGTGGTGTGATCATATCAATGTGCTGCACATTGCGCCCAAGCACCACAGAAGGGTGAGGAGTAAACGTCATCACAGCACTAGCTATGCCTTTTTCATCCGCTAACTGTTTTGCTGAATTTATCACTTGCTGATGCCCTAAATGCACACCATCAAAATAACCAAGCGCTAACACTGATTGTTGAACAGCTTCTCGTTGAAAGTGGTGTGGATGTCGAATTTCAATCGTTTCCAAAACACAGTTCACCTTTTCCCTAACCGGTCTAGTCGATTGCCAACACTTTAACCGGCTTCATTAAATGTTTTTTCGTTGGGTGCTGAGCATAAATTGCTAAGCACTTGCCTGCTGAATTTATCATTAAAAAGAATGGTTCTTTTTTTAACTCTTCATCTTCTGTGCACGGCAATACCGCGCCATTTTTCACTTTCTCTGCTAATGTATCACTAATTTGAAGTTTCGGCAAATGATTAAGAGCTTCTTCGATCGAATGCAGTTTCTCATTGATCGTTTCTTCTTCTACCGCCCGTTCAACATCTTCAAATGTCACACAATCGTCCAGTGAAAACTGCCCTGAACCCGTTCGCTGCAAATAAGACATATGAGACGGATAGCCAAGTGCTTCTCCAATCATCACAGCAAGCGTTCGCACATATGTACCTTTGCTGCACGTTACGCGGAATTTGAAGGAAATTTGTTCTCCCTCAAATATAGCGCGATCGTCCAGCAGTTCAAAGTTATAGATATGAATGGTTCTAACAGGGCGCTCTACTTCGATTCCTTGCCTTGCATATTCATATAGCTTTTTACCTTTGACCTTTACCGCAGAGTACATTGGAGGCACTTGCTGAAGTTCTCCTGTCATCGAAGACAGCACTTCTTCGATTTGAGCACGTGAAAAAGAATCCACTACTTTCTTTTCTTCTACAACCTCTCCGGAAGAATCTTCTGTTGTTGTAGAAAATCCGAGTGTAACTTCTCCTTCATAGGTTTTAGTAGCTCCTGTTAGATACTCTACAATTTTAGTAGCTCTACCGATACAAATAGGCAATACCCCTGTAACGTCTGGGTCTAATGTGCCTGTATGCCCTACTTTTTTAGTGCGAAGCAGCTTTCGGACTTTAAACACACAGTCGTGCGAAGTCAGGCCAGCTGGTTTATGTAAAATTAAAACACCGTCCACTCATTCTTCATCTCCTTTTCATTTAAAAAAGGGTGTCTCAGAAGCAAAAACCACTTTTGAGACACCCTTTTTTGTTTCTACATTCACCGATCTTATTCGTTCTCTTGATGGTCATCGCTTTCTTTTTTAATTTCATGAAGCAATGATTCAATTCGATTACCATAATCAATTGATTCATCAAACTCAAACGTAATTTCAGGTGTTTTACGTAAGCGAATGCGCTGACCGATTTCTGAGCGGATAAATCCTTTTGCTTTCGCAAGGCCTTTTAACGTATTCTCACGCTGTTCAGCATCTCCTAAAACAGAGATATACACTTTCGCTTGCTGTAAATCGCCTGATACTTGAACATCTGTTACAGTCACAAAACCGATGCGCGGATCCTTGATTTTACGATTTAAAATCTCGCCCATCTCTTTTTTCATTTGTTCTCCGACTCTAGTTGCTCTTATGTTCATCTGTGTCACCCCTTTTATAACCAATCAAAAGTTGTAATGGTACGTTCAATCTCTGGAAAAGAATCAATCAAGCTTAGCGCTTTTTGCAGTTCTTGTTCCGTTGTGACACGGCTAGATGAGACTGCGACAATGCTAATTTTTGTTCGTTGCCACACATCTTGAAAATCAGTTTCTGAAACTGATACGTTAAACCGCTGCTTCAAGCGCATCAAGATGCGCTGAAGCACGGCACGTTTTTCTTTAAGAGAAGCAGCATTGTAAATTAAGCATTCACACTCCACTAGTCCAATCATTTAGGATCAATTTGCTCCATTACATATGCTTCAATAATGTCTCCTTCTTTAATATCATTGAAGTTTTTAATTGTAATACCACACTCATATCCTTGAGCGACTTCTTTTGCATCGTCTTTAAAGCGTTTTAGCACATCTACTTCACCTTCAAAGATAACAATTCCGTCACGAATTAAACGAATTCCACTGTTACGTGTAATTTTACCGTCTGTTACGTAACTTCCTGCGATTGTACCAACTTTTGATACTTTGAATGTTTGACGTACTTCCACTTGACCGATGATTTTTTCAGCAAACTCAGGATCAAGCATTCCTTTCATCGCAGATTCAATTTCTTCAATTACTTTATAAATAATGCGGTGAAGACGAATATCTACGTTTTCTACGTCAGCTGTACGTTTTGCTCCAGCATCCGGACGCACGTTAAAGCCGATAACGATTGCGTTAGAAGCAGTTGCAAGAATGATATCAGATTCTGTAATCGCACCTACACCCGTATGGATAATACGAACATTTACACCCTCTACATCAATCTTTTGAAGAGCAGCAGCCAATGCTTCTACAGAACCTTGTACGTCTGCTTTTACGATAAGGTTTAAGTCTTTCATTTCACCTTGTTTAATTTTTTCAAATAAATCATCTAAGCTTACGCGAGATTTTTCACCGCGCTGTTGTTCAAGCTGCTTTTGAGCACGAGCTTCTCCGATTTGACGAGCTGTTTTCTCATCTTCAAACACTAAGAAACGATCTCCAGCTAACGGAACTTCGTTTAAGCCAGTAATCTCAACCGGAGTAGATGGTCCTACTTCCTTCACACGGCGGCCGATATCATTTACCATTGCGCGAACGCGGCCAAACGTATTTCCGACTACGATTGGATCACCTACGCGTAGTGTACCAGTTTGAACAAGAAGCGTTGCTACAGACCCACGGCCTTTATCTAGCTGTGCTTCTACAACTGTACCTGCTGCACGACGGTTAGGATTTGCTTTTAACTCTTCTACTTCACTTACAAGTAAAATCATTTCAAGCAATTGATCGATCCCTTCACCTGAAATGGCTGAAAGCTTACAGAAGATTGTTTCTCCGCCCCACTCTTCAGCTACAAGGCCGTGCTCCATTAGTTCTTGCATAACGCGATCTGGATTTGCTGCTTCTTTATCCATTTTGTTAACCGCAACAATAATTGGCACTTCTGCCGCTTTTGCATGGTTAATCGCTTCAATTGTTTGAGGCATTACACCATCGTCTGCTGCAACAACAAGGATTGTAATATCCGTTACTTGCGCACCGCGAGCACGCATCGTTGTAAATGCAGCATGCCCTGGTGTATCAAGGAATGTAATTTTCTTTTCGTCAACCACAACTTGATAAGCACCGATATGCTGCGTGATACCGCCTGCTTCTGCAGCCGTTACTTTTGTGTTACGGATAGAGTCAAGAAGCGTTGTTTTACCGTGGTCAACGTGACCCATGATTGTAACAACTGGAGGACGCACTTGAAGGTCTTTTTCGTCATCAATGATTTCTAATGATTCAAAAGCAGTGTCATCTACCACTACTTCTTCTTCAACTTCTACACCGTATTCTCCGGCAATTAGTTCGATAGAATCTTTATCTAACTCTTGGTTAATTGTTGCCATTACACCAAGCATAAATAGTTTTTTAATAATTTCAGAAGGCTCTTTGCCTAATTCTTTTGCTAACTCAGAAACCGTTAAGCTTCCGACAAACGTTACTTTTTCCGGTAACTCTTTTGCAGCTGCTGGAGCTGGTCTACCTTTTGGTGCCTGTGACTTTTGTGCCTGTGGCTTTTTGTTACCTTTATTGTTTCCTTTGTTAGCTGTTGATTTTGTATTTTTATTCAATACTTTCACCCCCATAAAATTAACCGAGCATCGTTGCTAGCTTTTTAGCAAATCCCTCGTCCATAACGGCTACTACAACTCGAGCATCTTTACCAATCGCTTGACCTAGCGTATAGCGATCGGGAACGATTTTAACCGAAACGTTATAGTAAGAACATTTATCCGTTACTTTTTTCTTTGTGTTTTCAGACGCATCGCTTGCTAAAAGTACTAGCTTTGCTTTTTGTTTCCGAACTTCTCTAACCACAAGTTCTTCTCCAGAAATCAATTTTCGTGCACGGTTTGCAAGCCCTAAAAAGGAGATCCATTGTTCATTCATTAGCGTGACTGTTTCTCCTTTTCTACAAGCGCTAGCAACTCTTCATAAACCGCTTCATCTATTGACGCGCCTAAATGTGTCGAAAGCACATTTTTCTTTTTTGCCAATAAAATTGCTTCTTTATCCTTGCTTACATAAGCTCCGCGCCCGGACTTTTTACCCGTTACATCAACTGAAACGTCGCCTTCTTTTGAGCGTACAACGCGTACTAGCTCTTTTTTAGGCTTCATTTCTCCAGTGGCCACACATTTTCGCATCGGGACTTTTTTACGATTGTTCACCTTGGCTCACCTCTTATTCCATATCTTCATCTGAATCAAATGCATGTTGACTTACTAGCATATCATCGCTGTTTTTTACAACCATGCCTTCTTGTTCAGCTTCTGATTGACTTTTAATATCAATTTTCCAGCCTGTCAGCTTAGCAGCTAGACGTGCATTTTGTCCACGTTTACCAATTGCAAGTGACAGCTGATAGTCAGGAACGATAACAGTTGTTGCTTTTTCATTTTCATCTACAATCACATCTACTACCTTAGATGGACTTAAAGCGTTGGCAACAAATTCAACTGGATCATTTGACCAGCGAACGATGTCAATTTTTTCACCTTTTAGTTCATTTACAACAGCCTGTACGCGCTGACCTTTTGGCCCAACACAAGAACCGACCGGATCTACTTCAGCATACTCAGAATGAACAGAGATTTTTGAACGGTCTCCAGCTTCGCGAGCTACTGATTTTAATTCAACTGTACCGTCATAGATTTCCGGTACTTCTTTTTCGAAAAGACGTTTTAAAAGACCTGGGTGCGTACGTGAAACATAGATTTGCGGGCCTTTTGTTGTTTTTTCTACTTTCGTAATATACACTTTAATACGATCATGAGGTTTATACTGCTCATTTGGCATTTGCTCGCTTTGAGGAAGCAATGCTTCAATTTTGCCAAGGCTCACATAGATGAAGCGAGAATCTTGACGCTGAACAATACCTGTCATAATATCTTCTTCGCGATCGCTGAACTCTGAATAGATAACGCCTCGTTCCGCCTCACGAACACGCTGTGTAACAACTTGTTTTGCTGTTTGAGCCGCGATGCGTCCAAAGTCTTTTGGCGTTACTTCGATTTCAACCACATCGTCTAGTTGGAAGTTAGGGTTGATTGTTTGTGCTTCTTCAACCGAAATTTCCAGGCGTGGGTCATATACTTCATCAACCACATCTTTGCGAGCAAACACGCGCATTGAACCTCTTTCTAAATTTAAATCAACGCGTACGTTTTGCGCTTGGTTAAAGTTGCGTTTGTAAGCAGAAATTAGCGCTGCTTCAATTGCTTCAATAATTACATCTTTGCTAATGCCTTTCTCTTTTTCAAGAATGACTAAGGCATCAAATAACTCACTGCTCATCGTTGGATAATCCCCCTTTAATATTGGCCCCTACACATTAAAATACAATCGCTAATCGAGCAAAAGCGACTTTGTCATATGGTAAAACCACCGTTTTTGTGCGTGTTTTGATACGAATAGATAATGTGACAGTTTCTCCGTCAAATGATTGTAATTCGCCTTCAAATTCTTTTGCACCTTCAATTGGTTCATATGTTTTTATGTATACATGCTTACCAATTGCACGTTCAAAATCTTTATCTTTTTTTAATGGGCGTTCCGCACCAGGCGATGATACTTCTAAAAAATAGTTATGAGGGATTGGATCTACTGCATCCATTTTCTCACTCAATTTTTCACTTACTGCTCCGCAGTCTTCGATATCCACGCCAGTATCAGAGTCGATAAACACACGTAAAAACCAATCTTTTCCTTCTTTTACGTATTCAATTTCAACAAGCTCTAAATTCATTTCCTCTAAGATAGGGGAAACCATTTCTTCCACTGTTTGTTTTACATTTTTACTCATTCTAATCCTCCCTTCGAGACATTGCATGGTATGTTTAGGTTACGCGTTTTTTATGTCTCTTATATCAAAAAAGAGTGGTTTATTTGCTATTTTTATTTTGCACTCTATAAGAGGTCTAACCTACTAGAGTGGAAATGTTGTCGTTTGTGTTGCAGGATTTTAAACGTCACATAATAAATCAATCATGGTGATTGAAAATCTACAGAAAAAACGAATCATGCTAGAAGCCGATTCGTTCTCCATACTACTTACTATGTCAGTAAGTTCATATCAATAAGAAAGAGCGGGTTTCCCCACTCTTTCTCGTCCGTATCCTTAGCATTTCCACAATTACTATATCATAACCGCTTATTTTATGCAAATGTTAGAAAAGAGAAAGCTGGTTCTGATCAGGTAATGATTCAAGGCATCCATGGTTGTCTAGATACTCTAAAATCGTCTTCGATACTTTGCCTCGCTGCTGCAAATCTTCTTTCGATAAAAACTCTCCCGTTTCACGAGCTTTTACAATGTTCAGCGCTGCATTTGTGCCAAGACCGGGAATGGCATTAAACGGTGGAACTAAAGACGTGCCGTCAATTAAAAATTCGTCTGCGCTAGATTCATATAAATCTACTTTTTTAAACGAATAGCCTCGTTCGCACATTTCTAAAGAAAGCTCAAGCACCGTTAATAAGTTTTTCTCTTTAGGAGATGCATCTAAACCTTTGGCATTGATTTCTTCCATCTTCGCTCGAATGGCAGTTGAGCCTTTGATCATCGTATCAATATCAAAGTCATCTGCACGAACCGTAAAGTATGCTGCGTAATAAAGAAGCGCGTGGTGCACTTTGAAATAAGCAATACGCACGGCCATCAATACATAAGCAGCCGCATGGGCTTTAGGGAACATATACTTAATCTTTTTACAAGAATCAATATACCAGTCCGGAACACCATTTTTGATCATTTCCTCTTCAAATTCAGGTGTTAGCCCTTTCCCTTTACGTACAGACTCCATAATTTTAAAGGCAAGTGAAGGTTCAAGACCTTGATAAATCAGATAAACCATGATGTCATCACGACAGCCGATTACTTCACTTAAGTTGCAAATATCATTGCGAATTAGCTCCTGCGCATTACCAAGCCATACGTCCGTCCCGTGTGACAGTCCTGAGATTTGAACAAGCTCTGAAAACGTCGTTGGCTTCGTATCTTCTAACATTTGACGCACAAAGCGCGTTCCAAACTCAGGTATGCCAAGCGTTCCTGTTTTACACATAATTTGCTCTTCTGTTACGCCAAGTGATTCCGTTCCGCTAAAAATTTTCATCACTTCAGGATCATCCGTCGGAATTGTTTTTGGATCAATTCCACTTAAATCTTGAAGCATGCGAATCACGGTCGGATCATCGTGTCCGAGTATATCAAGTTTTAATAAATTATCATGAATCGAATGGAAGTCAAAATGAGTTGTTCTCCATTCGGAATTACGGTCATCAGCTGGAAACTGGATCGGTGAAAAATCGAAAATATCCATATAGTCCGGTACAACGATAATCCCCCCTGGATGCTGACCCGTTGTACGTTTTACGCCCGTACATCCTGCTACTAAACGATCCACTTCTGCGTTTCGCAAATGTAAATCACGGTCACCGGCATAGCCTTTTACATAGCCATAAGCTGTTTTTTCAGCTACTGTACCGATTGTTCCCGCGCGGTATACATTATCTTGTCCAAACAGTACTTTTGTATAGTTATGAGCTCGCGGCTGATACTCTCCGGAGAAGTTCAAATCGATATCGGGAACTTTATCTCCTTTGAATCCTAAGAACGTTTCAAACGGAATATCGTGTCCGTCTTTAATAAATGGTACCCCACAATCGTCGCAGCTTTTATCCGGCAAGTCAAACCCAGAACCAACGGAACCGTCATTAAAAAACTCGGATTTCTTACATTTTGGACAAACATAATGCGGGGGCAGTGGATTTACTTCTGTAATTTCTGTCATCGTCGCAACGAATGAAGACCCTACGGAACCACGTGAACCAACTAAGTAACCATCATTCAACGATTTTTTAACGAGTTTATGCGAGATCAAGTAAATAACGGCAAACCCGTGGCCGATAATACTTTTCAACTCTTTCTCTAGGCGAGCTTCTACTACTTCAGGCAGCTCTTCACCGTAGATGCTGCGTGCCATCGCATAGCTCATTTCACGCATTTCTTCGTCTGCGCCTTCAATTTTCGGCGTATATAAATCATCTTTAATTGGTTTAATATCGTCAATCATATCCGCTATTTTTTGCGTATTATGAACAACAATTTCTTTCGCTTTGTCCCCGTCTAAAAATGAAAAACAATTCAGCATCTCATCCGTTGATCTAAAATGAACATCCGGCAGCTGATGACGGTTTAACGGGTTAGCCCCCCCTTGTGAACCAATTAAAATTTTTCGGTAAATTTTGTCTTCCGGATTGAGATAGTGAACATTTCCTGTTGCTACAACCGGCTTTCCAATCTTTTCACCGAGCTTCACAATATTGCTGATAATATCTTTTAAGGCTTTCTCATCCCGCACTAAATCCAGTTCAATTAAGTGCTTGTAGTTGTCAGGAGGCTGCACTTCGATGTAATCATAAAATTCAGCTGCTCCTTCTACTTCATCAATTCCTTTTTGCATCATGCCTTCGAATACTTCGCCCCGGTCACATGCGGTTCCAATCAAGATGCCTTCTCGATATTTGTCGAGCTGAGATCTTGGAATTCGCGGAACTCGATAAAAGTAATTTAAATGAGAAATCGAAACGAGTTTGAATAGATTTTTTAAACCTACGTCGTTTTGTGCTAAAAGCGTCGCATGATAAGGACGGGCCCGCTGATATGCATTCCCTTCTCCCATATAATCATTTAAGCGATCGTGCATCGTAATTTCGCGTTCAAATGCATCTTTCAGCATTTTATTTAACAAATAGCCGGTTGTTTCCGCATCGTAAATCGCGCGGTGATGCTGCACAAGTTCAATATCAAACTTTTTAGCAAGAGTATTTAAACGATGGTTTTTCATATGCGGATACAAAAATCTTCCGAGTTCAAGCGTATCAATAACGCCGTTAGCTGCTTTTTCTAATCCGATTTTTTGCAGTCCCATATTTAAAAATCCCATATCAAAGCTTGCATTATGAGCGACTAAAATACTGTCGCCCATCCACTCGTGAAAATCCCGAAGTACTTCTGAGATTTCAGGCGCATTTTGGACCATATCATCTGTAATACCCGTCAGCTCAATTGTTGTTGCAGACAGAGGATGATGAGGATTTGCAAACCGTTCAAATCGATCGATGATTTCGCCTTCTTTCATCTTCACGGCAGCAAGTTCAATAATGGTATCGTATACGGCTGACAAACCGGTTGTTTCGACGTCAAATACTACGTAAGTTGCTTCTGTCAAATCCACATGTTGCGGATTATAGGCAATCGGTACGCCGTCGTCCACTAAATTGACTTCCACTCCGTACAGTATTTTAATGCCGTTCTTTTTCCCGGCTCCATACGCTTCAGGAAACGACTGTGCAACCGCGTGATCAGTTATCGCTACAGCCGGATGTCCCCATTTTTTGGCTTGTCCGACTAAAGCTCCAACAGATGAAACGGCATCCATTTGACTCATTGGCGTATGCAAGTGAAGTTCCACACGCTTTTCATCTTCAGGCGCTGTATCCTGTCTAGCGGGACCGGTAATCTCGTTAACATCATTTCCAATCATAACTAGATCACGGACAAATGTATCGTTTTGTACACTTCCGCGCACCTTTACCCACATTCCTTTTTTAATCGCTTGAAGTAAAGGAATATCTTCTTTGTCACGCGAAAACATTTTAACCATAATAGAGTTTGTATAATCTGTCACTTTAAAAATAAGAAGCGTACGTCCGCTTCGTAATTCTCTCGTTTCTGCATCAAATACGTATCCTTCAACGGCAATTCGCTTTTCTTCATCTACAATGGAGTCCAGGCGAACCGTCTCGTCTTTAATCGTATATCCAATTGTAAGCGGACCTTTTGGTAGGTCTGGTCCATCACTTTTTTCATTTTCTTTATTTTGCATTTCTGTGATGGCTTGTAATACTTTTTCTGTATCTTCTTGTTTTCGTTGCTCTACAAACTGCTGAAATGCTTCTTCTGAATGTACAACTTCCGTCATTAGCTGAAGGTTCGGAAACCCATAGGACGCATACTGATCAGCAATTAACTGACTATACTTTTTACGTAAAGCCGTTCCTTCTGCATCATGTCGTGCGTTCACAATCAACTTGGCACCGTTCAATCTCGGCATTTGATCTTGTAAAAGCGACTGTAAAAGCGGAGATATGCCCTGCATTTCTCCAATACAATGCTTCCAATATGACTGTACATGCTCTTCCGTACATTGTTTATTAACGGTTTGAATAGAAAAAGAAACACTCGCAATATGAGAAAAAGCTGAAGACATGCGAGCATGGAATAACTCATAAATCTCAAAAGGTAATAACCCTTCTAAAGAAAAATGGAAATGCCATTTTTTTTGTTCTTTCTGAATGACGAGCTTTTCAATCGCTGCGTTTTCAAAGTAAGGAACAATTTGATCACTCGTCAGCTCTAACTGCTGCAGCAGCAACTTAAAACGCTCTTTTTTTCCTAGCGTTTGTGCTTCCAAGTTTTCTGCCTCCTTTTATAAATGAGTGCAATCTATTTTAACATAAATGACTTCTATTCTGTCATATGTTCTGTTTATAAACATAAAAACAGCAGGGATACAAATCCCCGCTGCTTCATTACTTCGCTAGCAGTTCTTTCACTGTTGAAACAAGATTGTCAACTGACACTTCTAATGACTCCCCGGTTTTGCGTACTTTTACTTCTACAATTCCTTCAGATGCACGTTTACCAACTGTTACTCGAACAGGAAGACCAATTAGATCTGAATCTGCAAATTTTACTCCTGCACGCTCTTGGCGGTCGTCTAACAGCACTTCAAAGCGATTATCTAATAACTCATTATATAATTTCTCACCTAGTTCACGCTGTTCATCATTTTTCACGTTAACTGGAATAACGTGCACATGATAAGGCGTAACAGCTTCTGGCCATAGAAGACCGTTTTCATCATTAAATTGTTCTGCAATCGCAGCTACTGTACGAGAAACACCGATACCATAGCAGCCCATAATCATTGGCTGGCTGCGTCCGTTCTCATCTAGATACGTTGCTCCCATCGCTTCACTGTAGCGCGTTCCTAGCTTAAAGACGTGTCCGACTTCAATACCTTTAGCAAACTTAATAACGCCTTGTCCATCCGGTGACTGATCCCCTTCTTGGATGAAGCGGAAATCTTCGTAAGTTGCATTAAAGTTACGTTCATTCACATTTGTGTAGTGATAACCTTCTTCATTTGCTCCGCATACACCGTTAGCAATTGCTTTTACCGCATGATCAGCTACCACTTCTACTGAATCACTTACTCCAATCGGTCCTACTGAACCAACTGCGCATTTTAATACTTCTTTTGTTTCTTCTGGAGTTGCCAGTTCAACAACGGAAGCTTCAAAATAGTTTTTCACTTTAATATCGTTTACTTCGTGGTCCCCGCGAACAAGTACAAGCACAAAACGATCATCTACTTTAAATAAAAGTGACTTGATACAAGAAGTCGCTTCAACATTTAAGAAAGCAGCTACGTCTTCAATGCTATGCTGATTTGGTGTTTCTACCTTTGTTAATTCTTTTTCAGCTTCAGTTGATTTTTCATAGGTATTTACAACCGGTGCCATTTCAACATTTGCTGCATAAGAAGATGTATCTGAATAAGCAATTGTATCTTCCCCGATTTCAGAAAGAACCATAAATTCATGCGTATCTTTTCCGCCCATTGCACCTGAATCAGCGATAACCGCACGGAAATTTAATCCGCAGCGCTCAAAGATGCGGCTGTAGGCAGCAAACATTTTGTCATATACTTCATCTAAACTTTCTTGAGAAGCATGAAACGAATATGCATCTTTCATAATAAATTCACGACCGCGTAATAAGCCAAAGCGTGGACGTTTTTCATCGCGGAACTTCGTTTGAATTTGATATAAATTTAGCGGTAAACGTTTGTATGACTTCACTTCGTCACGAAGCAAGCTTGTGATAACTTCTTCGTGTGTTGCTCCCAAAGCAAATTCACGGCCGTGACGATCTTTCATACGCATTAACTCAGGTCCATATGAATACCAGCGGCCAGACTCTTGCCACAATTCAGCTTGTTGTAAAGCAGGCATCAATAATTCGACAGAACCTGCACGGTCCATCTCTTCACGAACAATTTGTTCAACTTTTTGCAACACGCGCTTACCAAGCGGTAAAAAGCTGTACACGCCGCTTGCATTTTGGCGCATATAACCTGCGCGCAATAGAAGCTGATGGCTTTTTATATCCGCATCAGCTGGCACTTCTCTTAATGTAGGAATCAATGTAGAACTTTGTCTCATAACCTCGCACCTCTTTGCTTACTTCTCTATCTTATTTTTTTAAGGCGGACCATGCCGCAATTTTCATATAATCAGCGAGGGAATATCCCTCGCTGAGCGTATGTCTTATAAAAAGAACTTTTGAATATCGTTCCACGTTACAACGAGCATCAGCAGCATTAATAAAGCAAAACCGATAAAATGAACAATCCCTTCTTTTTGACGATCAATTGGCTTACCGCGAATTCCTTCTACAGCGAAGAACAACAGTCGTCCTCCATCTAAAGCAGGAAGTGGAAGCAAATTGACAATCCCTAAGTTAATACTTAAAACGGCTGCCCATTTCATTAGATAATAAATGCCTGACTGTGCTACTTGATCGGTTGCTGCGTAAATACCTACAGGACCAGAAAGCATATCCAGTTTGAACTGTCCTGTCACAAGCTTCCCTAGACCCGTTAAGATTTCTTTCATCCACGTATATGTTTCAGTAGCTCCGTGCGTGATCGAACCAATGAATGACTTTTCAACCGGTGCATATACGCCAATTAGTCCAATTGTCTGTTCCCCAACTTTGCGACTTTCAGGTGTAATCGGAATATCTAGCGTTTTGCTGCCGCGCTGAACCGTGAATGTAATTTGCTGTTCAGGATGTTTTTGAATTACTTTTACGACATCATCCCACGTTGAAACACTTTGTCCATCAATTGCTTGAACTTTATCTCCTTGTTTAAGTCCCGCATCAACGGCTACTCCATCTGATGTTAATTTGCCCATCACAGGTTTGTCAACAACATATCCTTGAGAAATCCCAAGAACGATAAAAATAACAAAGGCTAATATAAAGTTCATTAGCGGACCAGCGAAAATGGCTAGCGCACGCTGACCAAGAGTTTTGGAAGCAAACTGACGGCTGTAAGGTGCAATTTGAATTTCTTCTCCGTCCATAACGAAGTAAGATTCTTCTGCTACCTCAAATTTTTGCAGACGTTCATCTTCACCTTCTTCATAACCTGAAATAAATAGATTATGCTCTAAGTCTGCTTGCTCTACCTCAATAACTTTTGCATTTGGATGCTGTTCCTTGTTGTTAATAATGACTTTATTTACTTTGCCTTCCTTATCAAACATGAGGCCCACCATTTGACCAGGCTTAACTTCGATCATTTCTGGGTCTTCTCCAGCCATTCGAACAAATCCACCTAGAGGCAGCAAACGAATGGTATAAACTGTTTCATCTCGTTTAAATGAAAAGATTTTGGGACCAAACCCAATGGCAAACTCACGGCATAAGATGCCTGCACGCTTTGCAAAAACTAAATGACCAAGCTCATGAAAGAATACAAGAGCTCCAAAAATGACGACAAACGCAATGACTGTGTTCAATGGGTATTACCCCCTTCATGTAATAGAGTCAAACCTCCACCCACCAGAAATAAGTAAGTGGCTTCTCTCGCACGCACATTATCGAGAGATGGCGGATCTAACAAACTCTCTTGCTTCTAAATCTACTTCTTTAATAGTAGATAAACAAGGTTTCTGTATTACAGTATGTTCATTCATTGCTTTTTCAATCACATCTTCAATTTGTAAAAATGTAATGTGACCATCTAAAAAGGCTTGAACAGCTTCTTCATTAGCTGCATTTAAAACAGTCGGAAGTGTTCCACCCGCTTTGCCAGCCTCAAATGCAAAAGCTAAACAGCGAAAACGCTCTTCATCCATTTTAGCAAAGTGAAGCTGACCAATATCCGCCAAACTTAAACGCTTGGTGTTAGGTAAAGACATGCGTTTTGGATACGTTAACGCGTATTGAATTGGCACGCGCATATCAGGCGTTCCAAGCTGAGCAATAACGCTTGTATCAGAATACTCTACCATAGAATGAATGATGCTTTCTTTATGTAACAATACATCAATTTTCTCATAGGGAAGATCAAAAAGCCAATGTGCTTCAATCACTTCTAGTCCCTTATTCATCATCGTTGCCGAATCAATTGTAATTTTAGCTCCCATCGACCAGTTTGGATGATTTAACGCATCTTCAACCGTTACTCCCTGTAGTTCTGCTCTCGTTTTATCTCGAAAGCTCCCTCCAGAAGCCGTTAAAATTAAACGGTCTATTGCTTTTTGATCTTGCCCTTGCAAACTTTGAAAAATAGCTGAGTGCTCACTGTCTACCGGTAAAATATCAGCGCCATATTCCTTGGCTGCTTCCATGACAAGGTGACCAGCGGTAACAAGTGTCTCCTTATTTGCAATAGCAATCGTTTTTCTCATTTTGATTGCTTCTAGCGTAGGAGTCAACCCTACACTTCCAAGAACCGCATTTACTAAAACTTCTGTGGATGGATGAGTTGCCACTTCCACAAGCCCTTCTTCTCCGTAAACAAATCGAATAGAAGGGAATTCTGCTTGCAGTGACAGACAATCTTCTTTCTTCATCACAGAAACAAGGGCTGGCTTACACTGCTGAATAATCTTTCTTGCTTCATTAATATTTCGACCTACAGAGATTGCTGAGAGCTCAAAATGCTCCGGATGCGCTCTAACAATATCAACGGTTTGAGTACCGATTGAACCTGTAGCTCCTAACAAGGAAATTTTTTTCAAGTATATTCACTCCTATTAAAACAAAGACATCTTTTTTATAGAGATAATAAAAAAGCTAAAATTGGCATGATGAACATTAAACTGTCAAAACGGTCTAAAATCCCACCATGACCCGGTAAAATTTTCCCTGAATCTTTTACGCCATAGTGACGTTTGAACGCTGATTGTACAAGATCACCCATCTGGCCAAATAACGATACGATAATACCAATTACAAGTAATTCAATCATAGTTTGATCAATATTTGCTAACAGCTTAAATACAATGGCTACTACAATAGCGCATACGACGCCACCAACAAAACCTTCAATTGTTTTATTGGGACTGATTTCCGGCCATAGCTTTCGTTTCCCCATTGCTCGTCCAATAAAATAAGCTCCGGAGTCCGTCGCCCAAATAATAAGAAAAGCAAAGAACAAATAAGCTAACCCGAACTCTTGACGAACCTCGATAAAATAATGAAAGCCAAAGCCAACATATACTGTCGTTAATAAAATAAACCCAACGTCATCGAAGGTAAATTTATTTTTAACTACAACCGTGTACATTAATAAAAGAAGGACAGCAGCAAGCGCTACTTCTATCTTATGTTCACTTAAGAATTGAAATGCAACATCTCTTCCATTTGGTAGTAAAAACACCCAGGTTAGCAATAAACTAATGATACTTGGAAAAGACATTGCTTTCAAATGTTTCATTTTTAAAAGCTCAATTACACCAACTGTTCCGATTACATACATGATAAGGGTAAAAGGTAACCCTCCAATTAAAACAATCGGCACAAATACCGCAAGTGCTACAATCGCGGTGATAATGCGCTGTTTCATCTTGTTTTCCACACCTTCTTATACACCACCAAAGCGGCGACCGCGCTTTTGAAACGCCTCGACTGCTTCGATTAAATGATTTTCTTTAAAATCTGGCCATAATACTTCTGTAAACCAAAACTCTGTGTAAGCTAGCTGCCAAAGCATAAAATTACTTAAGCGAAGCTCACCGCTTGTACGAATAAGCAAATCCGGATCTGGAAGGCTTTTGCTCATTAAATAGGAAGAAAATAAATTTTCTGAAATAGAAGAGGAAGCTACTTTTCCCTGTTCTACATCTTCTACCAATGACTGAATAGCGCCCATGATTTCGTGACGACTACCGTAATTGAGCGCGAAGTTTAAAATCAGCCCTGTGTTATGCTTTGTTTTTTCAATTGCGTTATCCACAGCTCGAATCGTATGGGCAGGGAGCTCACTTTTATCCCCCATAATACGAACTTGCACATTTTTTTCAATTAGCTCAGGCAGAAAGGTTGTTAAAAATTCCTCTGGCAGTTTCATTAAAAACTCGACTTCAGTTTTGGGGCGCTTCCAATTTTCAGTGGAAAATGCATATAAAGTTAATACTTTAACACCTAATTCATTGGCCAATCTGGTCACATGACGCACTACCTTCATTCCTTCATGATGGCCCATCATGCGAGGAAGAGCTCGTTTTTGCGCCCAACGACCGTTCCCATCCATAATAATTGCAATATGTTCAGGAACAGGGTGCTGTTTCACTTGATCTTTTCGTTCTGACAAAGACAGTGTATTTAAATCTTGACTTTTCTTCCATGCTTGAAATTTTCTTAACATGCAAAGGTCCCCCGTTGTACGCTCTCACATAAACGTGTGGCTTATGTGAGTTTTTTCTTACTACACATTATTAACAAAAAAACCCCCTGTAAACAATAGAGGGTCTTTTACAATATATTTTACCTTGAAATGACTTAAACTGCCATAATTTCTTCTTCTTTATCTTTCGCCACTTTATCCACTTTTACGATATGATCATCCGTTAGCTTTTGAATGTCATCACTGTAGCCGCGTAAATCGTCTTCAGTAATTTCACCTTTTTTCTCTAACTTTTTAAAATCATCGTTTGCATCACGGCGTACGTTACGAACCGCAACTTTTGCTTCTTCAGCATATTTTTTCACCATTTTCACTAACTCACGACGACGCTCTTCCGTTAAAGCAGGAATCGATAAACGGATAATAGTTCCATCGCTTGTAGGTGTTAACCCTAAGTCAGATTTCAAAATAGCTTTTTCAACTTCACCAATTTGTGATTTGTCATAAGGCTGAATAACAAGCATACGAGCTTCAGGCACGCTTACTTGCGCCAATTGGTTAATTGGTGTTGGTGCACCGTAGTATTCTACCGTTACGCGGTCAAGAAGTGACGCGCTTGCACGTCCAGCACGAATTGATGCTAGTTCGCGGCTAAATGATTGAATTGCTTTTTCCATTCTTTCTTTTGCGTTTTGCAACACTTGTTTTGGCATGTTTATTTCCCCTTTACAATTGTTCCAATGTTTTCGCCTGTAACGGCACGTTTAATATTGCCTTCTTCCGTAATTGAAAAAACAATTAGCGGAATATCATTGTCCATACATAATGAAGAAGCTGTAGAATCCATAACAGCTAGTCCATCTTTTAAAACATCAATATACGTTAATGTTTCGTATTTTACAGCATCAGGTACAAGCTTAGGATCCGCATTATAAACGCCATCTACGTTGTTTTTTGCCATTAAGATCACGTCAGCTTCGATTTCAGCTGCACGCAAAGCTGCTGTTGTATCTGTAGAGAAATAAGGGTTTCCTGTACCCGCGGCGAAAATAACAACGCGTTTTTTCTCAAGATGACGAACAGCTTTTCTTCTAATATAAGGCTCTGCTACTTGTCTCATCTCGATAGAAGTCTGAACTCGTGTTTGCACACCAATATTTTCTAAGCTATCTTGAAGAGCCAAAGAGTTCATTACTGTTGCTAGCATTCCCATATAATCAGCAGCGGCACGATCCATACCCATTTCACTGCCAATTTTACCACGCCAAATGTTTCCACCACCAACGACTACAGCAATTTCCACACCTAATTCATAAACGGCTTTTACTTGTTCAGCAACAGATTTGATGATAGATGGGTTAATACCAAAACCCTCTTCACCAGCTAATGCTTCTCCACTTAACTTTAATACGATACGATTATATTTTGCTTGACTCATGCTTACCTCCATCGTTAACGGTGAGATCTCTTTTGTAAAAAAGGGAACACACAGTGTTCCCTATACGGTCAAACCCTTACTTTTTAACTTGGTTCATTACTTCTTCAGCGAAGTTGTCTTGACGTTTCTCAATACCTTCTCCTACTTCAAAACGAACGAAGCTTTCAACAGTAGCGCCTTTGCTCTCAACGAACTGACGTACTTTTTGATCAGGATTTTTAACAAATGTTTGATCTAGTAAGCAAATATCTTCGAAGAATTTGCCAAGGCGACCTTCAACCATTTTTGCAACGATTTTTTCTGGTTTGCCTTCGTTTAATGCTTGTTGAGTTAATACTTCGCGCTCACGCTCAGTTTCTTCAGCAGAAACTTGGTCACGAGAGATGTATTTAGGGTTGATTGCAGCGATGTGCATAGCAACGTCTTTTGCAACAGCTTCTTCAGTTGTACCAGATAATACTGTTAACACACCGATACGTCCGCCAGCATGTAGGTAAGCACCGAATGCATCAGCATCAGTTTTTGTTGCTACAGCGAAACGACGTAGAGATAATTTTTCTCCGATTGTAGCGATTGCAGAGTTGATGTGTTCTTCAACAGTTGCACCGTTTTCCATTTTTTGAGTAGCAGCTTCAGCAGCGTCAGCTGGTTTGTTAGCTAAGATGTGAGCAGCTAATTCTTTTGTTAATTTTTGGAAACCTTCGTTTTTTGCAACGAAATCAGTTTCAGAGTTAACTTCTAAGATAACTGCTTCGTTACCTTGAGTTTCGATGTAAGTTAGACCTTCAGCAGCAATACGGTCTGATTTTTTAGCAGCTTTTGCAATACCTTTTTCACGTAAGAAATCGATTGCTTGCTCCATATCGCCGTTAGTTTCAGTTAACGCTTTTTTACAATCCATCATACCAGCGCCAGTTTTTTCACGTAATTCTTTTACCATTTGAGCAGTAATTGCCATAATGTGTAGCCTCCTTGTTTGGGTATGTAATTAATGTATATAAATGGGTTAAATCTTTTCAAAAAAAGGTGATAAAAGGCTATTCCCTCTTATCACCTTTCACGGAATTAAGCAGTAGTTGTTTCAGTTTCAACTGCTGTTTCTTCACCTTGTTTAGCTTCTAGAATAGCATCAGCAACTTTAGAAGTTAAAAGTTTAACAGCACGAATTGCATCATCGTTTGCAGGGATTACATAATCAATTTCGTCTGGATCACAGTTAGTGTCTACGATACCAACGATTGGAATGTGTAATTTTTTAGCTTCCGCTACTGCAATACGCTCTTTACGAGGGTCAATGATGAATAATGCATCTGGAAGTTGTTTCATATCTTTAATGCCGCCTAAGAATTTTTCAAGACGCTCTAACTCTTTTTTAAGTTGAACTACTTCTTTCTTAGGTAGTACTTCGAAAGTACCGTCTTCTTGCATTTTTTCGATATCTTTTAAACGTTTGATACGTTTTTGGATAGTTGAGAAGTTAGTTAATGTACCACCTAACCAACGTTGGTTAACAAAGTACATACCAGCGCGAGCTGCTTCTTCTTTAACAGAATCTTGAGCTTGTTTTTTCGTACCTACGAATAAAACAGTACCGCCGTCTGCAGCTAATTCTTTAACGAATTTGTACGCTTCTTCTACTTTCTTAACTGTTTTTTGAAGATCGATAATGTAGATGCCGTTACGCTCAGTGAAGATATATTTCTTCATCTTTGGGTTCCAACGGCGAGTTTGGTGACCGAAATGTACACCAGCTTCTAGTAATTGTTTCATTGAAATTACTGACATGTGTTTTTCCTCCTAATGGTTTTAAGTCTCCTCCGCTCATTTCATCTTCAGCCGAAACTACAAAAAGTAGCACCATCAACCGAATCAACAAGCGTGTGTAATAACACCAAAAACAAATATAGCACACTCCTTTTTCACAAGCAAGCGTTTCATTAAGTTTATTGATGAAATTTCAATAATAATTCAATTTCAGTTTTCCCTCTGTGTAAATGTTTTGCAATTTCTTCAATTGTTAAACCTTTCCCTTTTGAATAAACAGAAAATTCTTTTATCTCTTCATCTGACAAATCTTGAATTTGGTCTGTAGTTAATTCATCAAAAGGTGTGCGTATATGCTTCTGATTTTCTTCTATAGAAAGAAGTTCATGCAGCGACTGGGACGGCTCACTTTTTAGATCCACCCTTTGAACAGGCACGTCTTCTTCATCTACCAAAGGTGATTTTACGCTGCTTTTTTCCGCTTCCGAAGAAAGCGAAGTGGAACGCTCTCGAAGCTGCCTTAAAAACTGCTCGTTTTGTTCTTGAAATTCAGCCAGATATGAACTCATCGCAGCTTCCATTTTATTTATATTTTGCTGGTGCAAGCGTTCAATCCTTTTCACTTTGGTCACTTGCATATATAAAAGAATAATGCAAAACAGTGATAGACCATGAATTAAAAAACTAACTGTGAGTAAAAACCCCATCCTTTTACCTCTTCGCTAAATTATTTTACTTAAACTCGTACGCATTTTAAACAGCGCTTTCGAATGAATTTGAGAAATACGTGAAGTAGATAGCCCTAACAGCTGTGCGATTTCTGTAAAAGTTAACTCTTCTTTATAGAATAATGAAACAACGAGCTGCTCTTTTTCATTTAGCTGCTCGATAACTTCAGCAAGCTCTTGATATCGTTCTTCGTTAATTAGCTCCTCTTCAGGAGAGAGCGTTTTTTCATCTTTAATCGTATATTTTTGTTCTCCATCTTCATACTCTTTCGGCTGTTCTTCCATTGACAACACGTTAGCCAAAAAGCCTTCATTCATCGTATGAACGACATCTGCTTCTGTCATGCCTACTTCTTTTGCAACCTCACTTGGTGCAACTCTGCGCAAGTACCTTTGTTCAAGTGCTTCTGTTGCTTGCTCAATCCTTTTCGTCTTTTCCCTTGCGCTTCTTGATAACCAATCTTCTTTACGAAGCCCGTCTATTATCGCTCCTCGAATTCGAAAAGACGCATATGTATCAAACTTTAAGTCTCTACCGTAATCAAACTTTTCCAAAGCATCGTAAAGACCGATTAACCCTAAACTACGAAGCTCTTCTTTATGAATATTCTTCGGCAGCCCCACGCTAATCCGCTGAACGTGATAGTTAACGAGCGGCATATACTTTTTAACAAGCATGTTTCCCGCATGTGAGTCTTTCGTCTCTATCCATTCCTGCCAAATTTTATGTTCTTCAACTTCTTGTATACTTTTCAAGGGTCTTTCAACTCCTTTTTATAGCGCTATTAAACAGTCAGAGCGCGCTTTATATCGTTTTTATCCCTTCGTTAATCGTACGAACCTTTAAAATAGCCGTTTGAGGATCAAATTCAATTGTGCGTCCGTTGTGTCCTCCTGTAGCTTTTGCTGCAATTTCTACACTGTTTCTATGCAGCTCTCTCTCTACTGCTTGAACATTTCGAAGGCCAATTCGCATGACATCATTTCTTGGTTCAAATTGAAACATCTGCGCGCCTCCTGCTATTTTTGCTTTTAACAATTTTCTATGTGCGCCTTGTTTAATCAACATATTTATCAAATCAAAAATGGCTGTATCTGCATATTTTGCTCTATTAAAAGGACATTTAGCTCCGCTTGAATCCGGAAGCATCACATGGGCGAGCCCAGCTACTGAGTGAATAGAGTCATAAACGACAACTCCTACACATGATCCTAATCCCGCTGTTCGAAGCACTGCGGGTGCATGTGTAACATTCATCTCGGCAATTCCTACCTTAATCACTTGTTTATCATCTCTCACGATTCTTCAACTCCTAGAACCTTCAGCGTGATATCCATTATTCGTTTGGCTCACTGGAGGTGGTCTTCTAAAGAGAGCACTTTAGGTAAATTTAGAAGAACAATTAAACGGCTATCTACTTTAACGACTCCGTTTAAGTATTCTACAGCCGTTCCTTCAACTGTTTCAGGCACTGAAGCAATCGTTTTTTCATCAATATCCACTACATCATTTGCCGCATCGACAATCAAACCTGCTTCTACATCATTAAGACGAACCATAATAATACGTGTCAGCTCATGGTTAAGCTGTTCTTGCAAGTTAAAACGAGTGCGCAAATCAATAATCGGTGTAATAACACCGCGAAGGTTAATAACACCTTTTACATATTCTTTTACTCCAGGAACGCGTGTTATGTGCTGAATCTTTTCAATCGACTGCACTTCTTCTACTGAGATTCCGTACTCCTCGTCTCCTAATTGAAACACAATAATTTTCATGCCTTTCTCCCTTTCTTTTTACAGCATTTGTTATTTAATCAAAGCGTTGCAATCAATGATAAGTGCTACTTGTCCATCCCCTAAAATCGTGGCTCCTGAAATAGCAAACACACCCGGCAGATAATGACCTAGAGATTTTAAAACAATTTCCTGCTGACCGATAAAAGAATCAACAATTAACCCAGCGGTCTTTTCTCCTTTTTTCACGATGACTACTGAATAATGATCACCTTGTACTGAGTTAGGCACAGTGAATAGTTCTTTTAAATCAAGAAGAGGAATAATGGCTCCTCGAAAGTCAATAACCTTTTGACCGTGTACATGCATGACCTCTTTGGGCTGAACAATAGCTGTTTCAATAATCGAAGAAAGCGGCAAGGCATAGCGCTCTTCACTCATTTGCACGAGTAAAGCAGAAATGATAGACAGAGTGAGGGGCAGTTGAATAGAAAAACGCGAACCGTATCCTTCGTTAGAATCGATCGTTACAGAACCCCCTAGCGATTCAATCGTGTTTTTCACGACATCTAAACCTACTCCTCGTCCGGAAACATCTGAAATTTGCTCAGCCGTCGAAAAGCCCGAAGCAAAAATGAGCTCGTACACTTGTTTATCCGTCAGCGTTTCAGCTGTTTTCCCATCAACAATTCCTCGATCCAACGCTTTTTGCAGTACCTTTTCACGATTGATGCCCGCCCCGTCATCTTCTAAATCAATAAAGACATGATTTCCGCTATGATAAGCTTTAAGGCGAATCGTTCCCTTTTCATTCTTTCCGTTCTCTAAGCGTGCTTGAGGCATTTCAATTCCGTGGTCAACGGCATTTCTTAATAAGTGAACAAGCGGATCTCCAATTTCATCAATGACGGTTCGGTCCAGCTCTGTATCAGCTCCGACAATTTGAAGTTCAATTTGTTTCTCTAAATCTTTTGAAAGCTGTCTCACCATACGGGGAAAACGATTAAAAACGGTTTCTACAGACACCATACGCATATTTAAAATAATCGTTTGCAAGTCTCCCGAAATACGAGACATCCGCTCTACCGTTTCGTCTAATTCGCTATTATTCAATTCTTTTGATATTTGTTCTAACCTGCCTCTATCAATAACTAGTTCTTCAAACAAGTTCATGAGACTGTCCAAACGGTCAATATTAACTCGAATCGTCTTGTTATTTGAGGGCTGTCTTTTCTCTTCAACAGGCGATTTAGAAGGTGCTGACACAGTAACTTCCTGTATGGCTACTGCTACTTCTGGTGAAACAAGCTCCTCCATTTCTGTCTCCTTTTTTACGGGGACCGCAGCAATTTTCACACTTTCTACTTCAGAGACTTCCATAATGCTCGCCTGCAGCTTTTCTTGTGATTCGTTTGTTACTAATATAACGATAAAAGATGATTCGAATTTTTCTTGTTCGATATCTTGAACAGTTGGCGCTGACTTAATGACGTCTCCTGCTTGCTCTAACACATCAAATACCATATAAGCGCGTGCAGCTTTTAATAAGCAGGTGCGTTCAAGCTGTACGGTTATTTCAAACGCGTTAAACCCTTGGTCTGCCGTTTGGCTGAGCAGCGTTTGTACTAATTCATCGTACTCAATGGAAGAAGCTGCATGCTGTGCTACGGGTTCCTCTGCTACAATACACTGCAGCTTTTGAACAAGCAATTTGACATCAAGCTGACCATCGCCGCCTTCAGAAATAGATTGAACCATTATTTCTAGCGCATCGACTGATTCAAACAAAGCATCAAGAACTTCCGTATGAACGTCGAGTTGGTGATTTCGAACAGCATCTAACACGTTTTCCATTTTGTGAGTTAATTGTGCTAAATCATCAAATCCCATTGTTGCAGACATACCTTTTAACGTATGAGCAGACCGAAAAATTTCGTTTACATAGCCAAGATCATCGGTATTTTTTTCAAAACGCATTAGCTGGTCATTAACGTTTTGAAGATGTTCCCTGCTTTCTTCAATAAACACTTCTAGATATTGATTCATATCCATCGTAACTTTCCCTCCTATTTCTGTGCGTAGCGAGAAATAAAGCTTCCAACGTTTCGCAACGGTTCAATATAATCAACAAGTTTTGTAGAAACGGCTGATTTGGGCATCCCATAAATGACAGCTGTTTCTTCCGATTCAGCCAATATAAGCGCGTCTTTATTTTTCTTTAAATCAATAACCCCTTCCGTTCCATCCGCCCCCATTCCTGTCAACACAATAGCAAGTTTTTGATAACCTGAAATTTTACTAATTGACTGAAACAAACGATCCACTGAGGGGCGGTGTCCCTTTACAGGTGAAGAAGTATCTAAACAAATGCTAAGCTGTCCTTTTTTCTCTACAACCGTCATATGAAAACCTCCAGGCGCAATATAAGCACATCCTGAGCGAACGATTTCATTGTCTTTTGCTTCCTTCACTTCAATAGCAGCTAGCTGATTTAGTCTAACCGCTAATGATTTTGTAAAATTTGGAGGCATATGCTGCACAATAAAAATAGGTGCGTTTATGTCTTTTGAAACAGTTGATAATACTTCTTGTAGCGCACGCGGTCCTCCAGTAGAAGTGCCAATACAAATCATTTTGTTCACTTTCGTCCCCATCGGGAGGTTATATACACTGCTGTTTTGCACGTGCTGATGACTGCTTGAAGATATGTTGGCTTTACTAGCAAGCAATAGTTTAGAGATAAGCTCATCTTTCACTTTGTGTAAGTCCAGCGAAATAGCTCCCGAAGGTTTAGCAACAAAATCAACTGCGCCGTACTGCATAGCGGTCAGCGTATTTTCAGCACCTTCTATTGTTGTACTCGATAACATGACAACAGGAAGGGGCTTCACACGCATGAGCTGTTTTAACATATCTAAGCCATTCATTTTGGGCATTTCAATATCAAGTGTCACAATGTCTGGCGACAGCTCAAGCGCTTTTTTTAACCCTTCTTCACCGTTACGTGCGGTACCCACAACGTGAAAACGACTGTCACATGCTAAAAAATCGCCGATTAGTTTTCGCATAAATGCAGAATCATCTACAATAAGCACCTTTATTTCATTCACTCTAATTTCCTACCTTTCAAGAAAAAATCGTTTGAGGCGCCGAATAAACATTCCCTCGTTTTTAGCCGTTATCCTATTGTCTTGAGGAATAAGAATACTCACCATTTCTATTAGTGATATACTCGCTTTAGATGCTGGATTTTGAAGCAAAAAAGGCGTTTGGCGATTGACCGCTTTCTGGACAGCTTGATCGTTTGGTACAATACCTAATAGAGAAATAGATATGTTCAAAAACTGCTGAACAGCTTGGCTAAATCGTTCATACGTCTCATTTCCTTCTTTGTCAGAAAGCGTTTTGTTAATAATAAGACGAACCGGTGCTGATACAGAATAGGAAGCTGCTAGCTTAATAGCAGCGTAGGCATCAGTTATAGATGTAGGTTCTGGTGTTGTGACCACGATCATTTCATCTACAGCTTTTAAAAACTTAAGCACACTCTCTGACATGCCCGCTCCCATATCAAAAATCATATAATCATATTGATTTGTTAACGAATTCAATTCTTGTATTAAATGAGCAAGATCTGATGGAGACCATTCAAATACAGAGGAAATTCCTGTTCCACCAGCCACATAAGCTAAATTTTGAGGACCTTTTTTAATAATTTTCTGGATGGAAAGTTTTTTTTCTAGCAAATCGACCATCGTATATGAAGCAGTTTGCCCAATCAAAATATCAATATTTCCCATCCCTATATCCATATCAAAAAGAAGAAATCTTTGCTTTTGCTTCGTTAGCGCAAGAGATAAGTTTAATGATAGATTCGACTTTCCAACTCCTCCTTTTCCGCTTAACACGGCTAGTGTTTTACAATTCCTTAAAGAGTTTTGATGCTTCTTTAACACTTTTTCTCTTAAAACTGCTGCTTGATCATTCATCTTTCCAATCTCCAAACACATCGTCAATAAACTCTTTTATTTTAAATGCCGACACATCTTCTGGTACATCCTGCCCATTTGTTGTAAAAGCAGCCCGCTTGCCGCAATGATATAACATATTTAAAAGCGAGCCTTTACGGGTGGTTTCATCTTGCTTCGTAAAAATCAAGTGATCAACAGACAGACTAACAAAACGTTCATATACAGCTTTCATATCTGATACTTTTGACGTTAGGGCTAAAACAAGAAACGTTTGCAAATCTTCTTGAAACGTAATAATTTTCTTTAAATCATTTACATATTGCTGTTCTAAAAAGTTACGACCTGCTGTGTCAATAAAAATCACATCGTATGCTTCCGTTTCTAGCAAAGCTTTTTTAAAATCTGCTCCGTTATAACAAATCGTTAAAGGCGCATTCAAGATCGAAGCGTACGTCTTGAGCTGCTCAATCGCTGAAATTCTATACGTGTCAGTTGTAATAAATGCTATTTTTTGATTGTGTTCCAGGACACATTTTGCGGCCAATTTAGCAAGAGTTGTTGTTTTACCGACACCTGTTGGTCCTACTACACTTACATATTTTTTGAAAGGACCGCTCCATTCACTTTCTTTAAACTGATTGACAAACCAGCTCTTCGTCCACTCCATAAGTTGATTTGAGTTAGGGCGATGTAAGTAGTAGTACTCTAGCATAGAAGCCTCTATGCTTTTTAAAATAGCTTCGTCTATTTCTTGCAAACGCAAATAGGCAAACACATCCTCCACTGCTTTTGGATATGAACTTGAAGAAACCTTTGGCATTTGATTCATTTGTGAGACAAGAGTATTTAACTCACTGAGCTGCTGCTTCATAAAAGATTGATTATCTTCCATACTGGGTGCTGGCGGCGATGAATTCTTCTTTACGCTCAGCTTTTCTACAGAATCGACAGCTGCCAATACTTCTATTTTCGCCTTAGTAAATAAGCCAAGAAACCCTCCTGTTCGAATTTGTTTCGAATGTAAAATAACCGCTTCCTCACCTAAATCTGAACGAATGGCTTTCATAGCTTGCGGCATGGATGCTACTACGTATTTTTTTACTTTCATCAGATATCCACCACTCCAACACTTTGAACTTCAACATTTGCTTCTAGCTCGTTATATGATAAAACCGCCATATGGGGAAAATACCGCTCAGTGATTTGACGCACGTACATCCTCACCGCAGGAGAACATAACACAATTGGAGACTGTTCTTGAAAAGAAAGTGTTTCTGTTTGCTTGGCTATACTTTCCACGATAGCTTGTGAAACGTTAGGGTCTAGTGATAAATAATTCCCATGCTCCGTTTGTTGAACAGCTTCCGCCATCGTTTTTTCAACTTTTCCTGAAAGGGTAAGAACTCGGAGCAGACCTTCTTGGACCGTGTATTGACTGGTAATTTGTCTTGCGAGCCCTTGCCGGACGTATTCAGTTAACAAATCGGTGTCTGACGTCATTTTTCCGTAGTCGGCCAGCACCTCAAAAATAATGGGTAAATTTCGAATTGAGACGCTTTCTTTTAAAAGCTTTGCCAGTACCCTTTGAATGTCTCCAACGGAAAGAGGATTAGGCGTTACTTCCTCAATTAAAATAGGATACGTTTCTTTTGTGTGATCAATTAGTTGCTTTGTCTCCTGCCTTCCAATCAGCTCATGCGCATACGATTTTATAACTTCTGTTATGTGCGTAGACACAACCGACGGCGGGTCAACAACGGTATACCCGAACATCTCAGCCTGCTCCTTCACCGACTCACTAATCCATTTTGCAGGCATCTTAAAAGCTGGCTCTAACGTATCAATTCCTTCAATCAAATCATCATCCATTCCCGGACTGATTGCTAAATAGTGATCGAGCAGAAGCTCCCCTTTTGCCACTTCATTGCCCTTTATTTTAAGACAGTATTCGTTGGGCTGAAGCTGAATGTTATCTCTGATGCGAACAACCGGAATGACTAATCCTAGCTCAAGTGCCAGCTGTCGCCTAATCATCACAATTCGATCGAGCAGATCGCCTCCTTGATTCGTATCAGCAAGCGGAATTAATGCATACCCAAATTCAAATTCAATTGGATCAACGCTTAATAGATTGACAACACTCTCCGGACTTTTCATTTCATTGTCTTCCATCTCTTCTTCAGTAGGAGCCATTTCTTCACGAACCGCCTGATGCTTAGCCCGAGACAAATAATAGCCTCCCACTCCTAACAAAATAGCAATAGGCATTGTAATAACATCATTAATTGGCGTAATTAAACCAAGAGCCGCAATCGTTCCTCCAGTGACATAAAGCATAACTGGAAAAGCAAACAGCTGCTGTGTAATATCTTCGCTCAAATTACCTGTTGAAGCAGCTCTAGTGACGATAATACCTGTCGCTGTTGAAATCATAAGGGCTGGAATTTGACTCACTAACCCATCGCCTACTGTTAACAAAGTAAAGGTTTGGGATGCTTCAGTGATGGACATTCCCATTTGCAGCATACCGATAATAATCCCAAATAAGATATTAATAAGGGTGATGACAATCCCTGCAATGGCGTCACCTTTGACGAATTTACTGGCTCCATCCATTGCTCCATAAAAATCTGCTTCGCGCTGAATTTTTTCACGGCGGTCAATTGCTTGCTTTTCTGAAATCATACCTGCATTTAAATCTGCATCAATACTCATTTGTTTACCCGGCATCGCATCTAAGGTAAAGCGGGCAGCTACTTCAGAAACACGCTCCGCTCCTTTTGTAATAACGAGAAACTGAATGATAATTAAAATAATGAAGACAACAAAGCCCACTAACGGATTGCCTCCAATAACGAAGTGGCCAAATGTTTCCACCACTCCGCCTGCTTCTCCTGTTCCTAAGATTGAACGTGTCGTCGATACGTTCAAACCTAATCGAAACAGCGTAAGAACCAGCAGCAAAGACGGAAATACCGATAGCTCTAAAGGTTCTTTCATATTCATGGAAACGAGCAGTACAAGCAGTGCAAGAGAAATGTTAATCATGATTAAAATACTTAATAACCATGAAGGCAACGGAATAACAAGCATAACGATAATGAGTACAACACCTATAACAACTGGCAGTTCTCTTGCAGACATTAATTTTTCTCTCCTTACAATAGCGTAACGTTACATTTTATTTTGAATGCGGTATACGTAAGCTAATATTTCAGCCACCGCTTTAAAAAATTCTTCGGGTACTGCATCTCCTACTTTAGTTTGGTCAAAAAGTGCTCTTGCCAGCGGACGGTTCTCTACCATGATGATTTCATGGCTTTTGGCGATTCCTTTAATCTTTTGAGCAATAAAATCTACGCCGCTGGCTACAACATAGGGAGCATCCATTTTTTCTTCATCATATTTTAAAGCAATGGCATAATGAGTGGGGTTTGTAATGATGACATCTGCTTTTGGAACTTCTTGCATCATGCGAGACATTGCCATTTCCCGCTGCTTTTGCTTTATTTTTGATTTGATTAGAGGATCCCCTCCAATGTTTTTATGCTCATCTTTGATATCTTGCTTTGACATTCGAATATTTTTCTCGAAATCAAACTTTTGGTACAAATAATCAAGCAGCGATAAAAATAAAAGCATAAGCGAGGCTGCAAGTCCCATTTGAAAAACAAGCTTAGACAGCACAACCAGCGAGTCCCCTATACTTTTTTGAGATAAATTTAATACATCTTCTATGTGAATCCATAAGATAAAAAACGTGACGGCTCCGATACACATAATTTTCAGCGTTGACTTGATTAGTTCTACCAGCGCTCTCATGGCAAAAATCCGTTTGGCTCCGCTAATAGGGTTAATCTTTTCTAACTTAGGCTGAAGAGCCTCCGTGGAAAAAAGAATACCCACCTGCATATAATTCGCTCCGAGCGCAGCAATAAAAGCTGCGAGCATAACAGGACCTGCTGCAAGGGCTATTGAAGGAAGAAGGTGCTTAAACATTGCAAATACGCGCTCTGCCGTCACTTCCTCAAGCATATACGTTTGAAAAGCTTCTCTTAACAACTTCATCATTTGCTGTAAAAACTGTTTGGCTCCAAACAAAAAATAAAGAAAAACCATTAAAAGGATGAGCGCAGTTGTAACGTCTTGACTTTTAGCTACCTGTCCTTTTTTTCTAGAGTCTTGCTTTTTTTTAGGTGTAGCTTTTTCCGTTTTTTCTCCCGCGAAAAATTGCAAATCAACTTTTACTAAAAACAAAGCTACACCCCTCCTAATATGCGGATCATCGCGCGCATCGCTTCTATCATTTGTTCAAATATGATTTGCATCATATAAAACATGCTCCCCATCACGACAATCAGCAAAATAAAGGCAACAATAATTTTTACCGGAAACCCCACTACGAAAATATTTAACTGCGGGACGGTTCTTGCGACAATTCCAAGCGCGATATCGACTAAAAATAATGAACCTACCAAAGGCAAAGACATTTGAACAGCTACTAAAAACATCGATGAAAAAACAGTTATGATGTGTGTAGCAAATGCTTGGCTTCCCACAGGGAAAGCTACTTTGTCTAACGGAATAATTAAATAACTATTATAGATGCCGTCTATTAATAAATGATGTCCATTGGTCGATAATAAAAATAGGAGAGCAAATACATATAAATATTGACCTAGTATCGGACTTTGCGCCCCTGTCTGCGGATCTATTACGTTGGCAATCGCAAACCCAACTTGAAAATCGATGAGACCTCCGGCAATTTGAATAGCCATAATAAATACATACGCAGTCAAACCAATAAACAACCCAACAGCACATTCTTTTACTACTAAAAGTACAAACTGTGCATCTAACGAAACGACGGGTAAATCAATTGTTGTCGCAATAATGACGGATAGCGAGGCAGACAAACCTACCTTATGAACTGCCGGAATCGTTTTGTATGAAAATAGCGGAACCGTAATAAAAAAAGACGTTACCCGCACTAGCACTAGTAAAAACGCGGGATAGGATAAGATCAACTGACTCATAACTATCCTACGTACCGATACAGATTTGAAAAAATTTCATATGTAAATGAAATCATTTTTGATAACATCCACGGACCAAAAAATACAATCCCTACTAAGACCGCTACAATCTTAGGAACAAAAGCAAGAGTTTGCTCTTGAATTTGGGTAGTTGCTTGAAAAATACTAATAATGAGCCCAACTACAAGGGCCAGCAGCAATAAAGGGCCAGATACAATTAAGATCGTATACACGCCTTTTTCTGCTAACGAAATGACAAATTCTCCATTCATTGTCTATCACCTATTGAAAACTTATTAATAATGATTTAACAACTAAATTCCAGCCGTCAACCAGTACAAATAGTAAAATTTTAAACGGGAGCGAAATCATAACCGGAGGAAGCATCATCATTCCCATAGACATCAGCACGCTTGCTATAATCATATCGATAATGAGAAAAGGAATAAAAATCATAAATCCAATTTGAAATGCTGTCTTTAGCTCACTGATTGCATAAGCCGGAACGAGCGCAGTTAAGGGAATATCTTGAACAGAGGATGGTTTATCTATATCCGCATATTCTAAAAAAAGAGCTAAATCTTTTTGTCTTGTATGAGCACTCATAAATTCTTTCATTGGTTCAGCTGCTTTTTCATAGGCTTGATTCAGCGTGATTTTTTCTTTTAAAAGCGGCTGAAGCGCCTGTTCATTTACCTGAGAAAAAGTTGGCGCCATAATAAAAAACGTTAAAAACAGCGATAAACCAACTAATATTTGATTAGGAGGCATTTGCTGTGTCCCGAGCGATGTACGTACAAATGACAGCACAATGACAATTCGTATAAAGCAGGTCATCATAATTAAAATTCCAGGAGCTACCGAAAACACCGTCAACAGCAACAAAAGCTGGACAGACGTGGAAATATTTGTAGGACTGCTCGAGTTAAAGAGATTCATCACTTCATTCATCGTTCTTTTTGTTCCTTTCTAACTCTTTCAGTACGTTTTGCCTTTTTATTTTCATTTCATTCATTTCTCGCTGAAAAAGCTGCTGAAAAGAATGACTAGATTTCTCTTCTTTTTTAGAAGTCAATTTTTCTAAAAAAGACGGTAGTACGACTTTATATTCGCTCTCGTTTTTCTGTTGTTCCTCATACTGCGTGAGCAGCTGCTGTTTCTCTTGCCCTGTAATTTCTGAAAGAAGCTGCACATTTTCACCGACTCCGATGATAAAAAGCTGATTTCCAACTTTAACTACTTGTACAGATTTGCTGCTTCCAACATTTGTACCACCCAAGTTTTGTACTACTTTATTTTTTTGCAGCAGCCTTCCTTTTTTATTTACAAATTTTAAGAGCGCAAAAAGCAGCCCAATTACAAGTAAAAACGCGAATATCATCTTCACGATATCTCCAGCTGAAAGCGTAGGCGTCCCCTGGAGTTCAGTTTTTTCTTTTGAATCAGTACTCTCATTCTCTGAACACTTCTCCGTTTTTTCCAAACATTCTTTTACGGATGCAGATCCACTTTCTGCATAAACGATTTGATTTGATCCTGCTAATACGCTTATTAACAGCGCAGCAATTACGAATTTTCGCAGCAATGTCTGCCACCTCTTACTTCAACATAGTGTAAGATTAGCGGGAAAGCCCCGCCAATCTGTTGTTTATCCAATTGCTTTTGAAATTGCCTCTAATACTCGATCTGCTTGAAAAGGCTTAACGATAAAATCTTTTGCACCTGCTTGAATCGCATCAATCACCATTGCCTGCTGGCCCATGGCTGAACACATAATCACCTTAGCATCGCTTTTTATGCTTTTAATTTCTTTTAAGGCTGTAATTCCATCCATTTCAGGCATCGTAATATCCATTGTGACAAGATCTGGTGCATGCTCTTTAAATAACTCCACAGCCTGCTGGCCGTCTGCCGCTTCCGCTACTACTTCATATCCATTTTTCGTTAAAATATCTTTGATCATCATGCGCATGAATGCAGCATCGTCTACAATTAAAATTCGGTTTCCCATCTCTACTCCTCCTAAAAATCATTACTTTAGTTTGTTAATACGGTCTCTTTGACTAATAATATCGGTTACGCGAACGCCAAAATTCTCGTCAATGACGACCACTTCACCTTTTGCTATTAATTTGCTATTAATCAAGATATCTACTGGTTCGCCTGCTAGTTTATCAAGTTCAATGATTGCACCAGAAGATAATGCTAAAATCTCTTGAACCGTTCGCTTAGTCCTTCCAAGCTCCACGGTAACTTGAAGCGGGATATCAAGCAGCATGTCTAAATTTCGTGAATTCCCTTGAGGAGAAGACATGTGCTCGAACTCTGAAAACGATGCGGGCTGAACATCAACTGGTACATGAACAGGTTCTGCCTGCTGTGTTTCTTCATCCTGTATGTATTCAGCTGCCGGCGGTTCTGCTTGGTTTTCGTTAAGATCTGATTCTTTTTCAATAGAAGCTGCTGTATCTTCTGCGCTTGGAACTAAGAGCTCTTCCACCAAGCTTTTGGCAAAAGATATCGATGATAAAAGCTGCATAATATTCGAATCGATTAATGTGCCTACCTTCAAATTAAAAGAGACCTTTACAAAGACGTCATCTTGGGGAATCAGCTCTGTGCCTTCCCCTTTTTGAATATTTAAAATATCCAAGCTCGGCGGAGAGATATCAATTTTCTTTTGAAATACCGTGGACATAGACGTCGCTGCTGAACCCATCATTTGATTCATCGCTTCCTGCACTGCACTCAGCTTAATTTCATCCATGATTTCCGTCGGATTCTCACCCGTTCCACCAAGCATCAAATCTGAAATAACAGCTGCATCTTCATGTTTAATAACTAGCAAATTCGTACCAGAAAACCCTTCTGTATACTGAACTTGCACAGCGACATGAGGATTTGGAAATTCATTCGTCAGCTCTTCTTTATATACGAGCGATACAAACGGTGTGGTAATATCGACTTTTTGATTCAATAAAGCCGATAGCGCTGTTGCTGAACTGCCAAACGAAATATTTCCAATTTCGCCAAGCGCGTCTTTTTCCATTTCCGTAAAGTAATCGTCTACTTGACTTGACTTATTCGGCTCTGAAAACTCGTCAAGTGAAGAAGTTCCTTTTAACAACGCATCAATTTCATCTTGCGAAAGCATGTCATCGTTCATTCCTTTCGTTCCTCCTCTTAACATCATCTAGAATTTGCACAGCAACTTTCCGACTGACTTTTCCAGGCTGTGCAATAAATTTAGGTTGTTCCCCGACGTAAATAGTTAACGGATTATGAACGCTTGTTTGCAGTCGAATAACATCTCCTCCATCTAATGCTAGGAAATCTTCAATTGAAATATCCGCTTTTCCTAGCTCGGCTACAACCTGCAATTCCGCATCATTGATTTGTTCCTTTAGCTGCTCAACCTCTTGTACGTTAGGTTCTTTTTTAGAAGATTGCATCCAGTAATGAACGGACAGTTTGGACACAATCGGCTCAAGCGTAACGTGCGGAATACATAGATTGATCATGCCCGTTTCATCTCCAATTTGTACGTTTAATGAAATGACGATGACAATTTCATTTGGTGAAATTACCTGCAAAAACTGAGGATTCACTTCAAACTCTGATGTTTCAGGTTCAATTTCCGCAATAGAACTCCAAGCTTCTCTCATACTATCTAACGTTTTCTCTAACAAGTTTCGAATCAAGCTCGTTTCAATTTCCGTTAAGTTACTAATTTTCCCACCGCTCTCGCCTTGTCCCCCGAGCAAGCGGTCAAGCATCGCATAGGCAATGTTCGGATTGACTTCCATAATGATATGCCCTTCTAAAGGAGGGACGGCTATCACGTTTAAGATGGTTACTTTCGGAACAGAGCGAATGAACTCCTCATACGGAATTTGATCTACTGATACAACGGACACTTGTACAACGTTACGAAGCTGCGCCGAAAAGACGTTGATTAACATGCGCGCATAATTTTCATAAATTCGCGTCAAACTGCGAATCTGATCTTTTGAAAAACGCAGGGTGCGTTTAAAATCATATGTACGAATACGCTGTTTTTTATTTTCCTTTTTTAGCTCATCCGCATCCATCTCTCCGGTTGATAACGCGGATAATAGGGCGTCAATTTCATTTTGTGATAATACATCCCCTGCCACTAGCTTCCCTCCCTTTTTCTTTACTGCAACACTTTAGACGTTGTATAAATTTTAACAACATGTCCGTTTTCCATTAATTGATCAATTTGCTTTGCAATATCTGTTTCTAACGTGCTGAGTCCTTGCGTTCCTTCAAAATCTTGAGCACTCATATCTGAGAGCCTTTTGATAATAATGTCTCTTACTTGAAAATCTCTTTTTTGAAGCTCTGACGCTGCTTTTTTACTATCCATTTGAATTTTAAAAGAGATGCTGATGTAGTTATTGCTTTTTAAATTTGTTTTAATATCCGTTACATCCACAGAAGCTTTAATCACATCGTCAATAGATGGACCTTTTTCAGTACCTGCCTGCTCTGTATACTTTAGTGTCACGATAACAGCAATGCTTCCTATTAAAATAAGAGAAAGCATGATAATAATCATCTTACTAATTAGCTTATTTTTAAACACACTTTATTCCTCCGTCGTTTGCTGCAGCCCTAATATGTTAATTCGCTGATAATAGCTCGTCACTTTCTCATTCACTTCTTCAACTGAATCCTTTACCACTAGCTTTTTGTTATTCGTTAGCGTAATGGTCGTATCAGGAAATGCTTCAACCTGCTCGATGTAGAGTGCGTTTAACGTAAATGTTTTGCCGTTTAGCCTTGTTAAAGTGATCATAATTAACCGGAGTAATACCTACTCCTTCCTCCCGCCTATCGTTTTAGATTCACTAGCTCTTGCAGTATTTCATCGGATGTTGTAATAATTCTTGTGTTCGCTTGAAATCCGCGCTGTGCAACAATCATATCCGTGAATTCTTCCGATAAATCAACGTTGGACATTTCAAGGGCGCTTGAGACGAAGCTTCCTGTGCCGTTGGCTCCTGGAGCTCCTACTAAAGGACCTCCTGAGTTTACGCTTTGAGCAAATAAATTCCCCCCTGCTTTTTGCAGTCCTTCATTATTTGCAAATTTAGCAAGTTCGACAGTTTGATTACTGGAGATGTTCCCGTTAGCATCTATGATGTTAACCTTTCCATCTGCTCCTATACTGTAGCTCTTACTTGTTGAAGGAATATTTATATTCCCTCCTCCAGTTTTTTGCACGTACAGTCCATCACCCGTTACCAAATTACCACTGCTATCTAAATAAAAATTCCCCGCTCTTGTATAATAATTTGTGACTCCATCTCTTACTACAAAATAGCCGTCTCCAGAAATAGCTAAATCAAGCGGACGCCCCGTTGACTGAATGCTTCCTGCCGTTTGAACTGTATCAATTGTGCCAATTTGCGAACCTAATCCGACTTGTTTAGCATTAACACCTCCACGGTTAGCTCCTGGTGCTGTTGCTCCTGCTACCTGCTGACTTACTAAATCTTGAAACGTTGTACGTCCTTTTTTATAGCCGTATGTATTAACGTTGGCAATGTTATTTCCTAGGACATCTAATTTAGTTTGAAAATTTTTCATGCCGCTGATTCCTGAATACATCGAACGTAACATAAAATCACTCCTTAAATTTGGTTGGTTAACTGCTTACTTCTAAGATATCGTTTAGCGAAAGTACCGTATGATTTTCATCGTTGATCCTAAACGATACCTCATTGTTTTTGACGGATGCTGTTAAAATGACTCCTTGCTTTTTATTTCCTTCTTCATCTAACCACGCAGCGGTTTTACCAATTAACTCACTCCCTTTTAAAATAGGAGAAGCCTGTGACTGCGTTAAAAACGTATTGAGCGATGTGCTCATATTTGTCATTTGTTCAAGGGATGAAAACTGAGCCATTTGAGCAATAAAGTCTTTGTCTTCCATTGGATTCATTGGATCTTGATTTTGAAGCTGCGCAATCAAAAGCTTCAAAAAATCATCTTTGCCAAGCGAGCTGTTCCCCGTTTGCTTCACTGGTGTGTCCCTATTGCTTAAATACAAGTCAGACGTAATTTCATTTGTCATTGTTATCACCTATACGTTGTAGTTAATGAGCGCTGCTTCAAAAGAAGACAGAAAGGAAGCCGATTCTTCCAATTGCTGTGAATCTTGATCTTCTTCTTTTTTAAACGCTTCTTTTTCCTGTCTTTCTTTTTGCTGGTCGTTTTCATTGTTATACGACATCGCTTGTTCTGACAGTAGCACATCGATTTTATCAATTGATACATGCTGAGACGCGAGACCGTGCCGCAAAGTTGAAAGGTTGGCGTCCAATAACTCTTTTGTTTTTGCTGACGATACGACAATTCGCGCAACCGTTTCACTGTCTTTCTGAAGCATTTCAATTGAAATCGCACCTAGCTGTTTTGGAAATAACTTAATGAAAAGCTTGGATCTTCCCTCTTCAGTACTGATCGAAGCTTTACTCCATATTTTTTCAAGCTCGTTTACCAAATTGCTAGACTGTTGATAGTCAGATTTTGCTTGCCCTAGATAAATAGAGAACTGCTGAAGCTTAGGCATTTCTCCACTTCCAAAGGATGATGGCTGATTCTCTACTGTCGCTCCGGTTGTGTTTGTACCTGCAGAACTTTCGTTATTTTTTAAAGAGCTATTTGTATCTATACTTTCGCTGTGTACTACCACATCTTTTTTCCTTGGAAGCTGATTGAAAAACGGTATTTTTTCTTCTTTACGAAAAGCGTTCATATTTCTCACAGAACTTTCTGAAGATGTATGAACAGCGTCCACACCGACTTGATCAACGGATACATGCTGAGACGTGAGAGCTTGTCGTAATCTGAAAAGGCTGGCGTCTAACAGCTCTTTTGTTTTCGCTGACGATACAACTACTTGCGCAGTCGTTTCATTTTTTTGCTGAAGCACTTCAATTGAAATCGTACCTAGCTGCTTTGGCAATAACGTAACGAAAAGCTTGGATCTTCCCTTTTCAGCACTGAGCGAAGCTTTACTCCATATTTTTTGCAGCTCGTTTACCAGATCATTAGACTGTTGATGATCCAATTTCACTTGCCTTAAATCAATAGAAAACTGCGGCACTTTTTCTTCTTTAGCAAAAGCGTTCATATCTTTTACAGAACTTTCTGGAGCTGCTTGAACAGCGACCACATCGACTTGATCAACCGATACATGCTGAGAAGTCAGAACTTGCCGTAAAGTCGCAAGATTGGCGTCTAACAGCTCTTTTGTTTTCGCCGACGATACAACCACTTGCGTAATCGGTTCATTTTTTTGCTGAAGCACTTCAATTGAAATCGTACCTAGCTGTTTTGGAAATAACGTAATGAAAAGCTTGGATCTTCCCTCTTCAGCACTGAGCGAAGCTTTACTCCATATTTTTTGCAGCTCCTTTAACAGATTGTCAGACTGTTGATGATCAGATTTTACTTGCCTTAGATCAATAGAAAATTCTTGGACCTTAGGTACTTCATTAGATTTAAAAGATGATGGATTATTTTCTAACGTCGCCTCAGCCGTGTTAGCAGTGAAAGAAATTTCACTATCCTTTTTTAAACTATCCCTATCCATACTTTCGCTACGTAAAATCACATCTTTTTTCCATGGAAGCTGATTCAAAAACGGCACTTTTTCCTCTTTATGAACAGCGTCCATATCTCTTACAGAACTTTTTGGAGCCGCATGAACAACGGCGAAGAAACCAGCAGAGCGCTTTTTATGTAAGGTATCGGTTAATACACGTGGTTGTTTATGAATTTTCTCTATTTTTTCAGCAGCAGTTTTCCGCAAACCCTCAAGCTGCGAATTTGAAAGGGTCACTGACTGCAGCTGCGGTTTTTGTAGTTCTTCCATCAGCTGAGCGAACTCTGTTTGAAACGCAGATGATGTATTTTTACAAATGGTCAACAAGGTAGAAATAGAAGACAAATATTGTTCTTGACTGTCTGTTTCAGATGAAACAGGTGCCCGCTGCATGTCTGTTAACACGTGCTGCAGCTTTAGAAGCGGCTGTTCCAAATCTAGACTACTTGGAATACTGCTGAGCATATCGGCTAGATGTTCGTACAAGACAGATGGTTCATCTTCTTCACCTTCTGCTTCGCTTAACTGAATTGCCATTAACCCGACCGCCTTGAAGACGTCTTGGTCTACCGCTTGTTCATCGGATGATTTCTCCCCGCGCGTTAAAGGCTGCCCATCTAGTTGCTTAAGCTGCTGAACAACTTCTTCAAAAAAACCCTGAGTCTGAATAACAGCTGCTTTTTCATCGCAGTTTACCTTTGATGCAGCTGCTGGACGTAGTGAAATTTCCACTGTTTTCACCTCTGCTTTTATTCCTCGATCTGATCTGTTAACAATGTCGTATAGCGTGCAGCTACTTTTGGATCCATTTTTTCTAAGATTGCCGTTCTTGTACTCGCTTTGAACTGCTTAAGCATCGCGACCGCTTTGTCTTCTTTTAATTCGGCAAAGATAAGTGCTGCATTTTTAGGAGACATGTTTTCATAGGTAGCAATGACATCTTTTTTTGCCAGCTGATTGTTTTTTTGTTTTTTCGCTTCATCATCGGCTTTTTCTTCCATATCACGCATTTCAATTTTTAGTTCATCCTTTTGACGATCTTTTGTAGTGATCGTTTTCTCATAAGCTGCGATTTGCTTTTCTTTCGTGCTCAGCTTCTTTTGAAGGCTATCAACCTGCTTTTGTATTTCTTCATTGCTTTCTTGAATATTTTCATTTTTTTGCGACTGTTCACTTGATACAAACGGAATGGCGTGTGTAATACCTGAAACTTTATCATTTACATTAACGCCTAAAAGCGTCAGAACAATATAAGCCGCCAAGATGAGGAACACTGCTGGAATAAAGATTAAAAATAAAAACACTTGGCTTTTACTGTAAGACTTTTCTTCTTCGTACTCTTCTCTTAACTCTTTTTGATTAGCCATGTTTTCCACCTAATTCCTATGCAGCATATACTGCTGTAGCGACAGCTCATCCATTTGCTTCGCTTCTAACTGTTTTTCCGCGGTTATATAAGAATCGTAGTCTCTCTTTTTTAACTTTTCATACTTCTTTACTTCTATGTTCTTTTCTTCTAGCTTCAGTTTCTTTAAGTTCATTTGCTGTCTTGCAAACATGACCTCTTGTTGCAGCCTTTCAATCACTCGTTCGGCACTTGTTAAAAACTGCTGAAACGATGTAATTTCTAAAATAGAAAGCCCTTGCTTCATTTTGCCCGTATGCTGTTCAATTAGCGTTTCTTTTTCTTTTAGCTTTTTATAAAGCTTTTCACCCGCTGTTTCAAACTGCTGCAAGGATTGATTATATTGAGATAGCAGTTCATCCTTTTCATTTGACTTGATTGCCATTATTTTAGATAACCTAAATTCATATGCCATATTTACTCACCTTTCACAAACAGTTCACAGAGCTTTGTTACACTTGTTTCAAATGATGGATGTTCGTTCGTTTTTTGCTTTAAAAATGCATCAATGACAGGATGATAGTGGATGGCCTCATCAATGTAAGCAGAAGATCCTCTTTTGTAGGCACCTATGTTAATTAAGTCTTCAGAATTAGCATAGGTAGCCATTAATGAACGCAGTTTTTCAGCTGCTTCTTTGTGCCGTTCACTTACGATATGGTTCATCACGCGACTAACGCTTTTTAAGACATTGATGGCCGGATATTGACCTTTATTGGCCAGCTCCCGGTCTAGTACAATATGTCCGTCTATAATGCCTCGCACCGTATCCGAAATAGGTTCGTTCATATCATCACCGTCTACTAATACAGTGTAAAAAGCAGTAATAGATCCATGTTGATTAGTTCCTGTACGTTCAAGCAGCCTTGGCAAGCTAGCAAAAACAGATGGTGTATAACCTTTGGTAGTCGGAGGTTCACCTACGGCTAATCCAATTTCTCTTTGAGCCATTGCTACACGGGTAACAGAATCCATCATCATCATGACGCTCAGCCCCTCATCTCGAAAGTATTCAGCAATAGAAGTAGCTGTATATGCTGCTTTCATTCGAAGCAGAGCAGGCTGATCCGAGGTAGCAACTACTACAACGGAGCGCTTTAACCCTTCCTCTCCAAGATCTCGCTCAATAAACTCTCTAACTTCTCTTCCTCGCTCTCCTACAAGGGCAATGACATTGATATCTGCTTTTGTATTGCGTGCAATCATCCCGAGCAGCGTACTTTTACCAACACCGCTTCCTGCAAAAATACCTATGCGCTGCCCTTGACCTACTGTTAGCAAACTATCAATTGTTCGCACCCCTACTTCAATCGGCTGTTCAATAGGCGGACGCTCTAAGGGATTAGGGGGGTCTTGATCGGTTAAAACAAACGGCAAATATTGAGAAAGTTCAGACCCGTCTAAAGGGTTCCCTAACGAATCAAGCACTTGACCTATTAACTCTTTCCCCACGCTTACCTGCAGAGGTTTTTCTGTCGTTTCCACTAGGCAGCCAGGTCCGATATATCGAACAGACGTATAAGGCATTAAAACAACGTGCTCACCGTTAAAACCAACAACTTCTGCACGAATTTTATCTCCTCGTTCACTAAGATGAATAAAGCAAACATCTCCTATTGACGTTCTAGGTCCTTTAGATTCAATCATCATTCCTACTACTCGGCTGACTTTCCCGTACCGTTTAAAAGAAGATGTGCGCGGGATTTCATGAATGAGTTGTGCGACTTTCATGTTTACTCTCCTCTAACAAACGTTCTTTTAATTTTTTCTTCATTTCCGTTAACTGGCTATCAAAAGACGCAACAAGACGCCCATAAGAGGAGTCGATGACACAATCCATTTCCTGAAGATTTTCATCTGCATAAATAAATAGCCCGGTTTCTCCGTTCAACAAATCGAACAGTTCTCGTTTATGTTCACATACATATGCATATTTTTTCGGAGAAACAAAAAGCTGGATTTCTTTATGTTCTCTAACTTCTTTTAAAGACCTTGCAACAAGTGATAAAAATGATTCATCTCTTTGAAGCTGCTCATTTAAAATCGTTTCAGCTAGGGTGAAACCTAATTCAAAGATGATTTCTTCAGATTGATTTATATATTCGTAGTACTGATTCTTTGTTTCGTCAACAATGTTTCGCGACATGGCTAATACATGCTCATACTCTTGTTTTCCTTGAAGTAGCCCTTCTTCGTATCCTTCTTCATAGCCTCGCTTTTGTTCTTGTTGAAACAGCAGCACCTTCTCTTCTTCCCACTGCTTTTTCAAACGTTCAATTTCGTTTTGAACTTGTTTTCGGTAAGCGTCTGCCTCGGCCTTTATTATTTCAGCTTCACTGTGCGCTTGTTTAATAACATGCTGTGCATTTTCTTGCTGAAGATGCTCTTCTGTGGGCTCATCTTGTATCGGAAAACCAAACGGAATGACTTGAATGTGCTTCGCATTTTCGTCTGAAAGTTTGTTCGTATAAGTTGATTTAATGATATTAGACAATAATATCGTCTCCTCCACCTCGAGCTAGTACAATTTCACCAGCATCTTCTAAACGTCTAATTGCAGCAACGATACGTGACTGAGCTTCCTCTACATCTTTCAAACGCACAGGACCCATAAATTCCATTTCTTCTTTAAACGTTTCCACCATACGGCTAGACATATTTTTAAAAATAATAGATTTCACTTCTTCACTTGCTACTTTTAAGCTCAACAATAAATCATCATTTTCTACATCTCGTATCACACGCTGAATAGAACGGTTATCGAGCGTTACGATATCCTCAAATACAAACATTCGCTGTTTGATTTCTTCTGCTAATGCCGGATCTTGAATTTCAAGCGTATCAATAATAATTTTTTCAGTCGCTCGGTCTACTCCATTTAATACTTCAACTACTGCTTCTAAACCACCTGTTTGGGTATAGTCTTGGGTAACAGTAGCAGAAAGCTTTCTCTCTAAAATTTGCTCCACTTCATTAATGACTTCGGGAGACGTACTTCCCATCGTCGCAATCCGTCTTGCAATATCCGCTTGCCTTTCCTGAGGCAGTGATGATAAGATTTGTCCTACCTGCGGCGGCTCTAAGTAAGATAAAATAAGGGCAATCGTCTGAGGATGCTCATGCTGAATGAAATTTAACAGCTGCATAGGATCAGCTTTTCTGGCAAAATCAAACGGACGAACTTGCAAAGAAGAAGTTAATCGATTGATAATCATCATAGCCTGCTCTGGTCCAAGTGCTTTTTCTAACACCTGTTTCGCATAGCTTACTCCTCCTTTTTCAAGGTAGTTTTGAGCAAGCGTTATTTGTTCAAACTCATGAAGCACAGCTTCTTTTAAAGACGGCTCTACTTTTCTCACTGAAGAAATTTCAAGCGTTAGTTGCTCAATTTCATCTTCACTGAGATGTTTATAGATAGAAGCTGATACATCCGGACCGAGAGAAATCAACAAAATTGCTGCTTTTTGCTTTCCAGTTAACTCATTTTTTTGCATAGCCTTTACCATTAGCTTTCCTCCTAATCCTCACTAATCCATGTTCGCAGCAGTTTTGCAAACTCTTCCGGGTCTTGCTTCGCTAACGTTTCAAGATTGCTTTTTGTTTGCTGTTCAGCACTTAAAACAGGAGCTTTTTGTGCCGCTTCATATGCTTCAAAAGTTTCCTCGTACCCTTCATCATATTCCTCTTCATCAAAGTCTTGACGTCTTTTCCTAACCAACAGCACAATAAGAACAACAATAATAAGCAGCAGTGCTCCTCCGGTTATATACATCCACAATGGAATCGAACTTGCTGTGTTGTCAGCTGTTTCTTGTCCATTAAACGGCTGAACGGAAACGGTAATCTTATCGCTGACCGCGTTATCTGAGAGGGCTTTCGTATTTGCATCTTTTGAAATAGAAGTACGGACAATTGTACCTAACATTTTTTGAACGTCTGACTCAAGCGTATCGGAAACTTGTGATTTCCCTTTTGCATTGGACGGATCTATCATTACTTGAATGCCAAGATCTTGAATTTTGTATGGACTTTCGACGATTTCTTTATGAATTCTATTCACTTCATAATTAATTCGTTCTTCGTTTTTTTCGTAGTCTCCGTCTCCACTTGTTGTACTAGATGAGTAATTTGTTGTATCTTCTTCTCCTGTTCCAGCAACGCCTCCATCTTGAGCGTTTTTACCAGAAAATGTTTCATTAATTTTTTCAGCGCTAACGGCAATTCCTTGCATATTATCTTTATCAACAGGCTCTACTAGCTTTTCTTCGCGATTTTCCTGTGTAAAATCAAGATCTGCTGTAACAGAGACCATTACTTTGTCTTGACCGACCAGTCTTCCTAGCATTTGCTGTACTTGACGCTGAATATCTCGCTCAACTTCTTTTTTCGCTTCGTTCTGCGAAGCAAATGAGCTAGAAGCTGAATTCGTTTCGTTACCTTTTAAATCAAAGTACTCAAAATATTGGTTCATGATGACGATATTATCTGTAGGAAGGTTTGGCACACTTTTGGATACTAAATGATAAAGAGATTTAATTTGCTGATCATCAAATTTATAACCAGCCTTTGTATTAAGCACAATCGATGCTGATGCTTCTCCCTGCTTTTCATTCGCCCAGACGCTTTCATTGGGAAGGGTAATCATCACTTTTGCATCATTGACTCCTTGAATGTTTTTCATTAAGTTAGCCAATTCAGTTTGCATCGCATCGAGTTTTAACACATTAAATTCATTATCTGTCATACCAAAGCTCGCATTTTTCCCAAAAAACGAATAGTCGATACTTCCGCTATCAGGAATTCCTTGTGCAGCTAAATCAACTTTTAGCGAGTCAACGCTTTGTTCAGGCACCGAAATGGTTGTTCCGTTATCAGAGATTTCTGAAGGAACGCTTCTAGCATCAAGCTCTGCTTTGATTTGTCCTGTTTCTTGAGCCGATAGATTGCTATAAAGAGGGACAAATTTATCCTTGTTTAAAAAAACAGATGCTAAACTAATGACTAGAACAGCCGCAAGAGGAGCAGCGATAAGGGCTATTTTTTGTCCTTTTTTGCGGTTATTCCAAAAGACTTTCATCTTATCTCGATAAAGAGCTATTCTTTCATTCATGGTATTCCTCCGGTTATTACTATTTTCATTTTCTTTAATAACCGCTCAATTACATTTGCATTCTCATCATTTCCTGATAGGCTTCAACAGCTTTATTGCGTATTTCAAGAGCCGTTTGCATCGTAATACTTGCTTTTTGAGCAGTAATCATTACATCTTGGAGTTCGACGTTTTCTCCTTTAGCAAGCTTTTCAGTCGCTATATCCGAAGCGCGTTGAGTATTGTTTAACTCATTGATTGAGTCTTTTAAAAACGTTGAAAACTGTTGAGTTGTTTGTCCAGTGGTAGTAGAAGCTGCTGTTTTTGCTATGGCTATTTGATTGCTGATACCATTAATCATTTTATCGCTCCTTTATTTCCCAATTTCTAATGCCTTTGTTAATATACTTTTGTTTGTATTAAAGACCGTCACGTTTGCTTCATAAGATCGAGTAGCACTAATTAAATCCGTCATTTCCTTTAAAGGATCTACGTTCGGCATCTGCACGTACCCTTGGTCATTCGCATCTGGATGCGTCGGGTTATATACTAAATTAAAAGGAGTATTATCTTCTACGATATCTGTGACTTTTACACCATTGTTTTGATTTTTATTGATTTCGGAGTGTAAGACGGACGAAAAAGAAGGCGAACGATCAGACTGCATGACAACCATTTTTCTTTTGTAAGGCTGCCACTCACCATTAACGTACGTCCCTCTTGTCGTTTCAGCATTCGCCATATTAGATGAAACAACGTCCATCCTTAAACGATTGGCAGTTAAAGCTGAAGATGTAATATTCATATTTTGAAAAATAGTCAAACTTATTTACCTCCTCTAATGACTGTTTGAAGAGAATTAAATTTTCCATTTAAACGATCTACTAGCGCCTCATAGTAAATTTGATTTTCAGCCATATCCGCCATCTCTTTATCCATATCCACATTGTTTCCATTTGCTTGATAGGAAGTGTTTCCTTGCTGGGTAATCACTCGCTGGGATGAACCGGAAAATGGGATATGTTTTGAATCAGTCTGATATGCTTCTAACTCGTTATGTAATAAATCTCGGAATTCACTCGTACGCGATACGGTTTTCGATTTATAATTTGGAGTATCAACATTTGCAATATTTTGTGCAATCGTCTGCTGCTTTTGTGACGCGTAGCTAATTCCATTTTCAATTGTTTGAAAAGTAGTTGAAAACAAACTCACTTCTTACACCTGCTTATCTATTCTATTTTTCTCAAAATGAGACAAATTTCGACTTTAGTACCATAGAACTTATTGTAAGAAAAACTTCATGCAATGTCTATCCTTTTTTAAGAACTTTTGGACTATAAACCAAAATTTTCATTCGTTTTCCAAGCATATTTTAACATCAATGCTATACTTTAGCTCTATTTTTTTAATTTAAAATCAAAATATATACCATAAGTCCTGAACAATATGTAATAAAAGTAACGATTTGTAATCAACTAGTATCTTTTTACTATTTAAAGATTCTATAATATAATTTTTAGATTTTTATATGAACTTTGTTAAAGATTTATAAAAATAGTGAACGAATCGTCTTAACCCACAGCGAATCTTTTTGTACTGAGAGCATACAAAAAAGCACACGGGCAAAGCCCGTGTGCTTTTTTGTTCATAAACTTAGTTAGATTTTAATTTTTCAAGCTCTACTAAGAATTTGTTGTTAAGAACTTTAATGTAAGTTCCTTTCATTCCTAAAGAACGTGATTCGATAACGCCAGCACTTTCTAATTTACGTAGCGCATTTACGATTACTGAACGTGTAATTCCAACGCGGTCAGCAATTTTACTTGCTACTAATAGTCCTTCATTTCCATTTAACTCTTCAAAGATGTGCTCAATAGCTTCTAACTCACTGTATGATAATGAGCTAATTGCCATTTGTACAACAGCTTTGCTACGTGCTTCTTCTTCAATTTCTTCTGCTTTTTCACGAAGAATTTCCATACCTACTACCGTTGCACCGTATTCAGCAAGGATTAAATCATCGTCTTCGAACTGACGGTCTAAACGAGATAATACAAGCGTACCTAGACGCTCTCCGCCTCCGATAATTGGAACGATTGTTGTTAGTCCTGCATCAAATAAGTCTTTATTTTCAACTGGGAAAGCTGTATATTGACTTTCAATGTTTAAGTTAGAAGATGTTTCTTGAATGTTAAATAAGCTTTGAGTATATTCTTCTGGGAACTGGCGTGCTTCTAACATATCTTTCATGCGCGCATTCTCAATTTGCTGTTTAACAGCGATTCCTAATAATTTACCGCGACGGCTTACTACGAATACGTTTGATTCGATCACTTCGCAAAGTGTTTCAGCCATTTCTTTAAAGTTTACTGGTTTACCAGCTGCTTTTTGTAGCATTGCATTAATCTTTCTAGTTTTCCCTAATAAATCCATTAGTACTCTTCCTCCTGCGATTTCAGTTCTATAAAATAAATTGACTCAAATCTTTGTTTTTAGCGATTTTTTCTAATTTTTCTTCCACGTACTGTGGAGTAATCACAATTTTCTCTAATGTTACTTCTGGTGCTTCAAACGATAAATCCTCTAGCAAACGTTCTAAAATCGTATGAAGCCTTCTTGCACCAATATTGTCTGTATCTTGATTTACCTGATATGCAATTTCTGCAATCTTACGTATAGCATCGTCAGAAAATTCAATTTGTATACCTTCAGTTTCCAATAATGCCGCATATTGCTTTAATAACGCATTATCTGGCTCTACTAAAATGTTTATAAAATCTTCAACGGTTAGCTTCGTTAATTCAACGCGAATTGGGAATCGACCTTGCAATTCTGGAATTAAATCCGACGGTTTTGATACATGGAAAGCACCGGCTGCTACAAATAAAACATGATCAGTTTTGACTGCGCCATATTTTGTAACAATCGTTGACCCTTCTACAATTGGTAAAATATCTCGCTGTACGCCTTCACGTGAAACATCAGCGGAAGATGAATTACCACTTTTCTGAGCAATTTTATCAATTTCGTCAATGAAAATAATTCCGTATTGTTCTGCACGATTCACAGCTTCTTGCGTCACTTCATCCATATCAATCAATTTTTGCGCTTCTTCATTTGTTAATACTTTTCGTGCATCTTTAACAGTAAGTTTGCGCTTTTTTTGTTTTTTAGGCATAAAATTGCTTAAGGCATCCTGCATGTTCATGCCCATTTGTTCCATACCCGAACCTTGTAACATATCAAACATAGAAGGCTGTTGCTCTTCTACTTCAATTGTGACATAATGATTTTCAAGCTCTCCTAAAGCAAGCTGATGAGCAATCTGCTTGCGCTTCGTTGCAATATTCGTTTCCTCATCTTGATCAGGATCCGCATCGCTTGACTGTGTACCGTTTGAAAAAATCATTTCAAACGGATTTTTAAACGATTGCTGCTTCTTTTTACTTGGAACAAGAAGCTCTACTATCCGCTTGTTTGCATTTTCTTCTGCGCGATCACGCACGCCGTTCATTTTTTCTTCTTTCACAAGTCGAACTGACGTTTCCACTAAATCACGAACCATTGATTCTACATCGCGTCCTACATATCCAACTTCCGTAAATTTTGTTGCCTCAACCTTAATAAAAGGTGCACCGACAAGCTTAGCTAAGCGGCGTGCAATCTCGGTTTTACCCACACCTGTAGGACCAATCATTAAAATGTTTTTCGGCACAACTTCATCACGTAAAGATTCGTCTAACAGACCGCGTCGATAGCGATTTCGCAGCGCAACAGCGACCGCTTTCTTTGCCTTCGTTTGACCAATAATATACTGATCGAGCTTTTCTACAATTTGTCGAGGTGTTAAATGAGAATTCATAAAAAAATCCCCTTTCCTACAGTTCTTCTACAATAATATGATCATTTGTATAAACACATATCTCACTTGCTACATCTAAAGCTGCTTTTGCAATTTCTTTAGCTGTTAAATGTTCGCCTGCATGTTGTTTTAATGCACGTCCCGCTGATAAAGCATAATTTCCGCCTGATCCAATTGCTAAAATGCCGTCGTCCGGTTCAATAACTTCACCCGTTCCTGATACTAACAGTAAGTTATCTTTGTTCATAACAATAAGCATTGCTTCTAACTTTCGCAATACTTTGTCACTTCTCCATTGTTTAGCAAGCTCAACGGCTGCACGCTGAAGATTTCCGTTATACTCTTCAAGCTTCGTTTCAAATAATTCAAAAAGAGTGAATGCATCAGCTACTGAACCTGCAAAGCCGGCAAGAACTTGCCCTTGAAATAAACGTCTTACTTTTCGAGCAGTATGTTTCATAACAACAGCATTTCCGAACGTTACTTGTCCGTCCCCAGACATGGCACATTGACCGTTATGCTGAACCGCAAAAATCGTAGTAGCATGGAAAGTAGACAAATTAACTCCTCCTTTTATGCGCGAGGATGGTGATTCATATAAACTGCCTTTAAACGATCCTTCGTCACATGTGTGTATATTTGAGTGGTTGATAAATGTTCATGACCTAGCATTTCTTGAACTGTACGTAAATCTGCCCCTTCATTTAACATATGAGTCGCAAAAGTATGCCGCAAAACGTGTGGACTAATATGTATATTCTCAGCGGTCTTCTTTACTAACTGATCAATGACTAAGCGTATGCCTCGGTCTGTCAACGGTGTCCCCTTATAATTTAAAAAGAGCGAATGAGTATCAGAAGGAGCCTTTTTTAAAAGAAGCTTTCTTCCATTATCTATATATACTCTAAGAGCGTCCTTGGCATAACAGCCAAATGGCACGTACCGTTGTTTTTTCCCTTTGCCATATACGAGCAAAGTTTGAAGTGAAAAATCTATATCGCTAAGCTTAATAGATGCGCATTCACTCACTCGTATTCCGGTGGCATACAGCAATTCTAATAGAGACTGATTACGCTGCCCTAACGGAGTTGTTAAGTCATTCATTTGAAATAATTTCACAATCTCCTCTTCATACAGGAAGCGAGGATTTCGCTCCTCCTTTTTAGGAAGGGTAACGAGCGCAAATGGATTATCTTCTACTAATTCTTCTCTATTTAAGTAACGATAAAACGTTCTCAAACAAGAAATTTTGCGTGACATCGATCTTTTTGAATACTGCTTTTCATATAGGCGTGTTAAAAACAGCCTTGCATCAGCATATGTAACACTTTGTAGGTTTTGTATTTGCTCTTCCTGCATAAAAGACATGAAGATACCTATGTCTTTTTCATAGCAGTCAACTGTATATTTTGAATAGTTTTTCTCAATTTGTAAATATTCTAGAAAGGAATTTAATACATCTTTAACAAATTCCAATGTTATCACCTCACAAGGGCTACTAAATATTATCACAATTAAGTAGCCCTTGCAAACAATTTTGATTATTTTGTTGTAAAATTCTGAATAGTTTCCAATGCTCGTTTAGCAAGCGTTTCATTTCGTTCTTGTTTGTTTTTGATTCGCACTTCCAATTCTTTGAATAAGCCAAAGTTGGCATTCATCGGCTGGAAATTTTTTGCGTTTGTATGTGTGATATAGTGAGCCATACTGCCAATCGCCGTTTCCTGCGGCAATACAACCAATTCTTCACCAAGCACAAGTCGAGCTGCGTTCATTCCTGCCATTAATCCGCTCGCAGCTGATTCTACATATCCTTCTACTCCCGTCATTTGTCCAGCAAAGAATAAGTCATCACGCTCACGATATTGATACGTAGGCTTTAACAATTTAGGAGAATTAATAAACGTATTTCTATGCATAACTCCGTAGCGTACTACTTCTGCATTTTCTAAACCTGGGATTAAGCTTAATACTTCTTTTTGTGCTCCCCATTTTAAGTGTGTTTGGAAACCTACGATATTATATAGTGTACCTGCTGCATCATCTTGACGAAGCTGAACAACTGCATAAGGTCGCTTTCCTGTTTTCGGATCTTCTAACCCAACTGGTTTCATGGGTCCAAAGAGCATTGTTTTTTCTCCGCGTGAGGCCATTACTTCAATTGGCATACATCCTTCAAAATAAATTTCTTTCTCAAATTCTTTTAAAGGAACCGTCTCTGCATTGATTAATGCTTCATGAAAACGCTGGAATTCTTCTTTTGTCATCGGACAGTTTAAATAGGCAGCTTCCCCTTTGTCATAGCGAGATTTAAGATATACTTTATCCATATCAATGCTGTCTTTTTCAATAATAGGTGCAGCCGCATCGTAAAAATATAAATAATCTTCACTTGTTAACGCGCGCAGCTGTTCTGATAAATCTTTTGACGTTAACGGACCTGTTGCAATAACAGTTGGCCCTTGTGGAATTTCCGTAATCTCTTCATTAACAACCGTTACGTTCGGATGGTTTTTAACACTTTCCGTCACACGAGCGGCAAATTCGTGACGATCAACAGCCAGTGCTCCACCTGCTGGAACCGCACACTCGTCTGCTGAACGAATAATTACAGAGTCTAATAATCGCATTTCTTCTTTTAAAACACCCACTGCATTTGTTAATGTATTTGCACGCAGTGAATTACTACATACTAATTCAGCAAATTTGTCCGTATGATGAGCAGGTGTTTGCTTCACTGGTCTCATCTCATAAAGACGGACTTTCAAACCGCGCTTTGCGATTTGCCAAGCCGCTTCACTTCCAGCAAGACCTGCTCCGATAACATTAATTACTTGTTCATTCATTGTAAATCCTCCAACTTCATTTCTATCTTTTCTATCATTTTCCTTATTCATTCACTTGTCTGTTCCTTTTTTAACGGGACAAAGAAAATGCGACATTACTCAATGTCGCTAATAACGTTTCCATTTTAGCACATGAAGCAATGTCGCCGCATCTTATATAACTGCTATTTTTAAATTTAAAGTGTGGGAATTCATCCCATTCTCTTTTACTGCTGAGCTTCCTCTTTATAATCACAACTTGTACAGACGACTTGAGTTCCTTTTTTCTGTTTCTTCTCCACAAGCAGGTTTTCACATTTCGGACATTTTCTTGCAATCGGCTTATCCCAAGATACGAAGTCACAGCCCGGGAATCGATCACAGCCATAAAATGTACGCTTTTTCTTCGATTTTCGCTCAACGATATTTCCTTCTTCACATTTCGGGCACTTTACGCCAATCTCTTTTACAATTGGCTTTGTGTTGCGGCAGTCAGGGAAATTAGAGCATGCCATAAATTTTCCGTAGCGCCCCATTTTGTATACCATAGGTGAACCGCATTCTCCGCAATCTTCTCCGGCAGGTTCATCTTTAATCTCCACTTCGCGCATTTCTTTTTCAGCATGTTCTAAGCGTTTTTCAAAATCACTGTAAAATTCGTCAATAACACGCACCCATTGAACATTACCATCTTCCACTTCATCCAAATCGTTTTCCATTTTAGCTGTAAACTCTACATCTAAAATTTCCGGGAAAAACTCCAATACAAGCTCTAGTACAATTTCTCCAAGTTCTGTTGGAACAAAACGCTTGTTATCGAGCGCTACGTACCCGCGCTTTTGAATCGTGTCAAGTGTTGGAGCATATGTAGACGGTCGGCCAATGCCTAGCTCTTCTAATGTCTTGACTAAACGAGCTTCAGTATATCTTGGCGGCGGCTGTGTGAAGTGCTGCTTTTCATCGATGTCTTTAGAATAAGCTACTTCTCCTTCTTCTAAGTCTGGAAGAAGATTTTCTTTTTCCTCCACTTGATCATCATTGCCTTCAACATACACTTTCATAAAGCCTGGAAATTTAACTTTGGAGCCGTTTGCTCTAAATGTTACGTCTCCATTTTTCAAATCTACAGCCATTGTATCCATAATTGCAGGTGCCATTTGACTAGCAACGAAGCGCTCCCATACTAGCTTATACAGTCGATACTGATCACGCGATAAGAACTCTTTTACCTCTCCTGGTTTACGAAGAGCTGAAGTTGGACGAATCGCTTCGTGGGCATCTTGCGCGTTCGAATTTTTCTTTTCTTTACGCTTTTCCGTTGCCACAAACTGATTTCCGTATGCGTTCGTAATGTAATCTCTAGCTTCCGTTTGAGCTGTTTCTGAAATACGAGTAGAATCGGTACGCATATACGTGATAAGACCTACTGTACCTTCTTTTCCTAAATCAATTCCTTCATATAATTGCTGCGCAATCATCATTGTTTTTTTCGCTCGAAAGTTCAGTTTCCGCGCTGCCTCTTGCTGTAATGAAGACGTGGTAAAAGAAGGAGCCGCATTACGCTTTCGCTCACGTTTTGTTACTTTAGAAATTGAAAATTCATTTCCATCTAATTGTTTAACAATGTTGGTTACATCATTTTCATTCGATAGCTCTACTTTTTTTCCTTGATATTCGATCAACTGGCCTTCAAATTGGTCGTTCCCTTTTTGAAAAGTTGCTTTTACCGTCCAGTATTCTTCTGGGATAAACTTTGCAATTTCTTTTTCACGATCAATAATTAACCGCACTGCAATTGATTGAACCCTTCCGGCACTTAATCCTTTTTTCACTTTTTTCCACAGCAATGGACTGATGTTGTAGCCAACCAGCCTGTCAAGAATACGGCGTGCTTGTTGAGCATCTACTAAATCCATATTAATTGCTCGTGGATGTTTAAAAGATTCTTTAATCGCTTCTTTTGTAATCTCATTAAATACTACGCGGCAGTCCGATGCAATGTCTACATCCAAACTGTGCGCCAAGTGCCATGCAATCGCTTCTCCTTCACGGTCTGGATCGGCTGCTAGGTAAATCTTCTTTGCTTTTTTAGCCGCTGTTTTTAGTTCTTTTAAAACCGGGCCTTTCCCGCGAATTGTAATATATTTCGGATTGTAATCCTGTTCAATATCAATTCCCATTTGACTTTTAGGTAAATCGCGAACATGTCCCATCGATGCTTTTACTTTATATTTCTTTCCTAAATAACGTTCAATTGTTTTAGCCTTTGCAGGCGATTCTACAATTACTAGGTAGTCAGACATCTATTTGTTCCTCCTCAAGAGGTAGAATAAAATCTTCATTATTATTAAATATTTGGTTCTTGTTTGTCAAATGTCCAAAAGATAAGTCATACGATTTTACTACGTATCTCACTAGTATTTCATACCATGCAAGAATATGACTACTTTGAAACATTCATCTTATATACATCATTTCATCTGTAATATCAGCAGCGCTTTGCACAAGTTTTGCCCCTAATTGGATTAACTTATTCGTTCCACATGATGTTTCTTCAAAAATAGAACCCGGTATGGCAAATACTTCTCTTCCTTGCTGAAGCGCCTGGTCGGCGGTAATAAAAGATCCACTTCTTTCTTTTGCTTGCACCACCAACGTGCCTCCTGTTAATCCGCTAATGATTCTGTTTCTGCGAGGGAAAAACCATTTTGTCGGCTTCATAAACGGGGCATATTCAGAAAGCAGCAAATGATGCTGCGCAATTTCTCTTGCTAAATTTTGGTTTCCTCTTGGGTAAATATTATAAAACCCTCCGCCTAAAACTGCAATCGTTTTAGCTTTTTCAGCGATAGCCAGTTCATGAGCAGCCTGGTCAATCCCTAAGGCCAGTCCACTTACAACGACAAATTCTTCATGCAGCATCGGCTTAACAATATGAGTCAGAGCTGCAGTTCCATATGAAGTGGGGTTCCTTGTTCCTACAACGCTTAAGCTTGCCGTAGCGTGTAGGAGAGAAATCTTTCCTCTTGCAAATAATACCCAAGGCGGATCATAAATATGGCGCAAAAGTTCAGGATATTCATCATCTAGGATGGTGACACATTGAATATTCTCAGCGTCATATTTATCTAGAATATCTCGTATTGGAATAGTTTGCAAATCTTTTTTTATTTGATTAGCACGTTCAATCGAGAGAGTCAATAGTTTTTGAAGCTGTGATGGAGAGTACTCGTAGAGATTTTGTAATGAAGAATTCTGTTGAAGTAGCGTAAAAATTTGTTTCCAATTAACAGATGGACAATGTGCTAAATGAATTAATTTTTCCCGTAAATCAGACATTCTACAATCTCCTTTTTAAATGGACAAAATAGCCCCCAGTCAAAGGAGGCTATATGTCTTCTATTAATGAGTCTTACACTGCTCGTAAATGCCTTGTTCTTTTAACACTTTAATAAGTGTTTCTCCCATAACAGATGGTGTTTCAGCTACTTGGATACCGCACTCATTCATTGTTTTAATTTTTTCAGATGCTGTCCCTTTACCACCTGAAATAATAGCACCAGCATGGCCCATACGTTTTCCTGGAGGTGCTGTTTGACCGCCAATGAAGCCTACCACAGGTTTTGTCATGTTTGCTTTTACCCATTCTGCCGCTTCTTCTTCTGCCGTACCGCCGATTTCACCAATCATAATTACTGCATACGTATCTTCATCTTCATTAAACGCTTTTAATACATCGATAAAGTTCGTGCCGTTCACTGGGTCACCACCGATACCAACAGCTGTTGATTGGCCAATGCCAGCTTCAGAAAGTTGATGAACAGCTTCATATGTTAATGTACCAGAACGTGAAACTACACCTACATGACCTTTTTTGTGAATGTACCCTGGCATAATTCCAATTTTACATTCTTCCGGTGTAATAACACCTGGGCAGTTAGGTCCCACAAGGCGCGTACGTTTTCCTTCCATATAACGCTTTACTTTTACCATATCTAATACTGGAATACCTTCCGTAATACAAATAACTAAATCTAAATCTGCGTCAACTGCTTCAATAATGGAGTCAGCTGCGAATGCTGGCGGAACATATACAACAGAAGCCGTTGCGCCTGTTTTTTCTTTTGCCTCGGCAACCGTATTAAATACCGGAACACCTTCTACTTCTAAGCCGCCTTTACCTGGTGTTACGCCACCAACAATTTTCGTTCCATATTCTAACATTTGCTGTGTATGAAAAAGGCCAACTCCGCCTGTAATTCCTTGTACAATTACTTTTGTATCTTGATTAATAAATACGCTCATTCCTATCCCCCAGCCTTTCTATTTCACTAGTGAAACGATTTTTTGTGCGCCGTCTGCCATAGATTCAGCAGCTGTGATATTTAAGCCTGATTTTTGTAAAATTTCTTTTCCAAGTTCAACGTTTGTTCCTTCTAAGCGAACAACTAATGGAAGGCTTAATCCAACTTGTTTCGTTGCTTCAACAACACCTGTTGCAATAACATCACATTTCATAATCCCGCCGAAAATATTAACGAAAATACCTTTTACATTTTGGTCAGATAAAATAATTTTGAATGCTTCTGTTACTTTTTCAGCAGTTGCGCCGCCCCCAACATCCAGGAAGTTAGCAGGGTCGCCTCCGTAATGTTTAATAATATCCATCGTTGCCATTGCTAAACCTGCACCGTTTACCATACAACCGATATTACCATCTAGTGAAATGTAGCTTAAGTCGTATTTAGATGCTTCAATTTCTTTAGCATCTTCCTCTTCAAGGTCACGATATTCAAGAATATCTTTTTGACGATACAGCGCATTTGAATCAAAGTTTAACTTCGCATCCAATGCCATAACGTCTCCGTCACCTGTTACAACTAGAGGATTAATCTCTGCAATTGAGCAGTCTTTTTCAACAAATACTGTATATAAACCTGTCATGAACTTAACTGCTTTTCCAACTAGTTCTTTTGGAATATTAATATTAAATGCAAGTCTGCGAGCTTGGAATGCTTGTAAACCAATCGCAGGATCCACATATTCTTTAAAGATTTTTTCAGGCGTTTTTTCCGCCACTTCTTCAATTTCAGTTCCACCTTCTTCAGAACCCATCAATACAACTTGAGACGTTGCACGATCAAGAACTAAACCGATGTAGTATTCTTTCTTAATATCGCATCCCTCTTCAACTAACAAGCGCTTAACTTCTTTTCCTTCAGGGCCTGTTTGGTGTGTTACGAGGGTCTTTCCTAAAATATCTTGTGCATATGTACGAACTTCATCTAAGTTTTTTGCTACTTTGACACCGCCCGCTTTACCGCGTCCACCAGCATGGATTTGTGCTTTCACCACTGATACTTGTGAACCTAATTCCTTTGCTGCTTCAACTGCTTCTTCAACAGTAAAAGCTACTCGACCGTTTGGTACTGCAACCCCATATTTTCTGAGTAGTTCTTTTCCTTGATACTCATGGATATTCATTTCCCATCCTCCTAACATAATCAACCACAAAACTATACTGCACAAAATAGACTGCGCTTTCATTGTATAAAAATAATTGTCTAATTGTCTACTATTCTAGTGAAAAATATTGAAATAATAAGAAAATTGATATTTTTATGGAGATAGTACTTAACCATACCTTATGAGGTCAATGAGACTCTGCGGACGTTAAACGTACGGTTGATCATGTAAATCAACCTTCACAACTGAAGCGAACTGAGAGGAAAATAATTTACGAACTTCACCCTCTGCAATATCTCCACTTAAATAGGCTATATTCTTTTTGAGCCTAAAATCCCGCATGTGAAACATGCGCTAAAAAGCAGAGATATGCTTGGGTATCATGTTCTAGTTTACTTGGTTTTTTATTGGTGCAAAAGATCGGCGGTGTTCTGGCAAAATTCCATATTGTTCGATTGCTTCTAAATGTTGTTTTGTTCCATATCCCATATGTTTTTCGAATCCGTATGCAGGATAGCGTTCACCAAGTTCTTTCATCATTCGATCTCGCGTCACTTTTGCAATAACAGAACTTGCAGCAATGGAAATGCTTGTAGCATCGCCCTTGATGATTGACTGCTGCGAAATAGGCACCGGCAGCTTCATCGCATCAATAAGCAGTTCATCAGGCTGAACAGCTAGAAGTTCAATTGCTTCAGTCATTGCCTTTTTTGTTGCTTCATAAATATTAATAGAATCAATGACCTCTGCGTCTATAATACCTATACCGATAGCGACAGCGCTTTTACAAATTTCTTCATAAAATTCTTCTCGCTTTGCCTCTGATAACTTCTTTGAATCCGTCAAACCAGGGAGAAAAAAATCCGGCGGCAAAATAACAGCAGCAGCTACTACTGGTCCTGCTAACGGTCCTCTTCCTACTTCATCTACTCCGGCAATATAGGTTGCTCCTTGATTGTATAATTCGTTTTCATATGCCATCATTTCATCAAACTGTTTCTTCAAGCGCTCAGCGGCTTCAAATTGCCTTTGTTTTTGAATAATAACCTGCTGCACACCTTTACGCTCATCTTGCGCATATGCCTTAAATAAAGCATCTTCCGGGCTTCTCACTTGCTTTAGTTCTTCTTTTATTTCCTTAATACTCTTTTTCATTAGCTCCACCTTCTTTATATCAACATTTTCATGCGGCACTTTTACATAAAAAACGCCTCATGCTAAAAAGGCAGAGGCGTTTTTTGTTTCAGTTCGCAATGTATTGCTTACAGCTGCTGTTCAGCTTCACTTGGATCATCAAATGTAAAGGTGCCAATTTTATCCGTTCGAATTTCTCGAAGAACAAGCTCAGCCGTTTTATCGTAATCCACCATGCCGCCACCCATTAAACAGCCGCGGCGCGACCCAATTGCATCAAAAAGCTCTACAATGTCTTCAGGGATTTCATTTAAATCATAACGCTGCTTTAATTGTTCTGGGTAATGGCTAGTTAAGAAGCGCAGCGCATAAACAGCAACATCTTGCATATTTAAAATGGTATCTTTGATCGCACCCGTTGTCGCAAGCTTATATCCAACTGTTTCATCTTCAAACTTAGGCCACAAAATACCTGGCGTATCAAGTAGCTCCAGCTCATTTCCTACCTTAATCCACTGCTGTGCTTGCGTCACACCTGGACGATCTCCGGTCTTGGCGATTTTTTTACTGGCAAGGCGATTAATCAGCGTGGATTTACCAACGTTAGGAATCCCTACAATCATCGCTCGAATAGCGCGGGGTTTTTTGACTCCTTTTGCGCGCATACGGTCAAACTTCTCTTGAAGAAGTTCTTTGGAAGACGAAACAATTTGTTTCATTCCTTTACCTGCTTGTGCGTCAATAGCTAAGGCATAAATACCTTGTGCTTTGTAATAATCTAGCCACTGCTGAGTAACGCGCGGATCAGCTTTGTCCACTTTATTCAGCAATACGATTCTCGGCTTGTTCACAATAATCTCATCAATCATTGGATTTCGCGATGATTGCGGAATGCGTGCATCAACCAGTTCGTATACAATATCAATCAATTTTAGCTTTTCAGTTACTTGTCTTCTGGCCTTGGCCATGTGGCCAGGAAACCATTGAATTGTCATATTTTACTCACCTTTTATATTTTACTTTGCAAAACGCGCTTCTTTAATCGGCCAGTATACGGCGCTCGTTTTACCAAGCACCTTGTCCATGCTCACAAAGCCAATCTGACGGCTGTCTTTACTGTAGCGTCGATTGTCTCCCATCACGAACAAATAGCCTTCTGGCACGGTCTTTTTACCCGTTACGTCTTCTAGTTTAAAATCTTCGGTTAAATTACCGTCAATCACTTCTTTTTTATACTGATCTAAATAGGGTTCTTTATAAGCTTTTCCATTTACATATAGCGTATCATTTCGATACTCAATATGATCACCCGGCAGTCCGATAATACGTTTTATGTAATCTTTTTCCGCTGTAGCATGAAAAACAATAATATCAAAGCGATCAGGATCACCAATCTTATAGGAGAACTTATTTACAATCATTCGATTTTGGTCATGCAGCGTAGGCATCATAGAAAGTCCATCTACTACAATCGGTGCAAACAAGAAATAGCGAATTACAACAGCTAACAGTACGGCAATGGCGATTGCTTTTATCCATTCCCACAGTTCATTTTTCTTTCGAGCCATCTTCAGTCCTCCAACTCTTATGTCATACCTTTATTTTAAACGATAATGTTTGAAACGCCTAATAAATAAATAGAATAAAAAAATGATGACTTGTACGTCTATTTTTTACTGTCAGAGAACGAATCGTTCTAAAAAAACATTTGAAAAAAGGAGCTTGTATAAACAAGCTCCCCTTTACTATTATCGAATTTCTTTAATACGCGCAGCTTTACCACGTAATTCACGTAGGTAATAAAGTTTCGCACGGCGTACTTTACCGCGGCGCATTACTTCGATTTTTGCAATTTTTGGCGTATGAAGTGGGAATGTACGCTCTACACCTACACCGTAAGAAATCTTACGTACTGTAAATGTTTCGCTGATACCACCGCCACGACGCTTAATAACAACACCTTCAAATACCTGAACACGTTCACGAGTACCCTCAACGATATTTACGTGTACACGTACAGTATCACCAGGACGGAACGTAGGAAGATCTGTTTTTAATTGTTCTTTTGTAATCTCTTCGATTAATTTTTGCATCGCGTGTTTCAACTCCTTCCAACAGACGCTCATACCAATGCTTTTCAATCATTGCAGCGGAACATCGTTATAGGTGACCAGACATCTGCCCAAGCCACAAAATCTATCTTAGCACACTCTTATACCGTATGCAACAGAGTTTATGCATAAATTTTATGGATTTATGAAAGCTGATTTTCTTCTTTTAATTGAGCTACTAGTTTCTTTTGCTCTTCTGTTAGCTCTATCTTTTCAAGCATATCCGGTCTTCGAAGCAGCGTGCGCTTTAAAGACTCTTTTTGGCGCCACTGTTCAATTTTTTTATGATTTCCTGACATAAGTACTTCAGGAACCGTTAAGCCTCTAAAATCAGCGGGACGCGTATAGTGGGGGTGCTCTAGTAAACCGGTACTGTGTGAGTCCTGTACAGCTGAATGATTATTGCCAAGCACATCGGGAAGCAGGCGAACAACGCTATCGATCACAACCATTGCACCAAGCTCTCCTCCAGTTAATACATAGTCACCAATTGAAATTTCATCAGTTACCAGCTGCTCACGAATTCGTTCATCATATCCTTCGTAATGACCGCAAATAAAAATTAAATGCTCTTCTGCTGCTAGCTCTTCTGCTTTTGCCTGTGTATAGCGTTCGCCCTGCGGACAAAGCAAAACTACCCGGGGCTTCTTGGCTGTTTCAGTCAGCTTTTCTACAGCGTCAAAAATAGGCTGAGGCGTCAATACCATTCCAGCACCTCCGCCGTAAGGATAATCGTCCACATTTTGATGTTTGTTCGTAGAATATTCTCGGAAATTAACTACATTCAGTTCAACCGCATTTTTTTCCTGTGCTTTTTTCAAAATTGATTCACCAAAAACACCGTCAAACATAGAAGGAAATAGCGACAGTACATCAATTTTCATTAGTCCAATAACCCTTCCATTACTGTAATAACAATCTCTTTTTCATCTATATCAATAGATTGTACAACGTCGTCGATGTAAGGAATAAGAACTTCTTTTCCGCCTTTTTTAACAACCCACACATCATTAGCTCCCGGCGTTAAAATTTCTTTGACCGTTCCTACCTCTACTCCGTCTTCTGTTTTTACTGTACAGCCAATAATTTCGTGGAAATAGAATTCACCTTCTTCTAAATCCGTTAGCTGCTCCTCAGGGATTTTTACTTCGCAGTTTTTATACTGCTCAACATCATTTACGTTTTGATAGCCTTCGAATGTAAGCAGATCAAAATTTTTATGCCTGCGGTGGCTTGCTACTGTTACTTCTACCGGCTCGCTTTGCTTTTCTTTGAAGATATAAAGTTTATTTCCTTTTTCATAACGCTCATCAGCAAAATCCGTAGTTGATACAATACGAACTTCTCCTTTTACACCATGGGTATTCACAATTTTTCCAACCTTAAACCATTTCATACTTCTTCACCTCTATCTAATCTCAACAACTTTGCTATCTTTTATAATAATTGTTTTACTTTCTTTTATCTTTTCCCAATCATCGCCGATTTCTACCTCTACCAAGGCATCCAGTTCCGTTTCAACGAGTTCGCTCCCTAAAGGAAGCTTTTCTAATTGCGTCAGCTGAAAGTTCAACACTTCAATTTTTTCAAGGCGAGCGGATTTTTCTTTTTCAAACTGACTATGTAATAAAGAAGAACCTTTATTGGCTTTTTCCATGTGCTTTAACTGAAATTTCAGCTGTTCCATTTCTTTTTCAAGCGCCTGCTTGCGATTTATAAAACGATTTTCAAGATCTTGTTTGCTTGCTTCAGTTAACACTTGTTTCACAACCACTTTTTGAATAATGTTCAAAACGTTCCCTCCGCTCTCAAGATAGTGACCTTGTGCTTTTTACATGCATATTGAAATAGCTGCTTCTTGCTCGCAAAAGACTTACTGTGATCAAAACGTTCATCTTATCATAACATAAAAAAAGGGCGAGGTTATCCCTCTCCCTTTTTGATTACTCTTGAATTTTCACATACACTTTTTTACCTTGCTGTGATGCTGCTGCATTCACAACAGTTCGAATCGCTTTTGCAACGCGGCCTTGTTTGCCGATTACTTTGCCGACATCTTCTTGGTGAACAGTAAGAATGTACGTCACTTGACGTTCATCTTCTTGTTCCTCCACTTTAACATCAGCTGGGTAATCAACAAGCGGCTTTACAATTGTTTCGATTAGTGATGTCATCTCGAGTGAAATTATTTTCCTAATTTAGCATTATGGAATTTTTCCATGATGCCTTCGTTAGAGAAAAGGTTACGAACTGTATCAGATGGTTTAGCACCATTTTGTAACCATTTAAGAGCTAGCTCTTCATCGATTTTAACTTCAGCTGGTTGAACTACAGGATTGTAAGTTCCAACTACTTCGATGTAACGTCCATCACGTGGTGAACGAGAGTCTGCTGCTACGATACGATAGAAAGGAGATTTTTTAGCTCCCATACGTTTTAAACGAATTTTTACTGCCATTTTATAAAGCACCTCCGAATATGTTTCAACAAGATAATATAATATCAAATAGGTAAAATGTTTGTAAAGGTTTTTTTCTTAACACTAGAAAAATATTTTATTTTCTTTGGTTTTTCAGTCCAAATCAAGCGTTTTATCATGAAAAGAATGGAAGTTTCATACCCTTTTTCTTGCCTTTTGACATATTTGTCATTTGTTTCATCATTTTTTTCATGTCTTCAAATTGTTTAAGCAAACGGTTGACTTCTTGTACAGAACGTCCGCTTCCTTTTGCAATACGCTTTCTTCGACTTGCATTAATGATTTCAGGGTTTGTTTTTTCCGCTTTCGTCATAGAACGAATAATTGCTTCTACATGATTAATTTGCTTTTCATCCACCTGCAGGTTTTTGAGCCCCTTTACTTTATTGGCGCCCGGAAGCATACCAATCAGCTCATCAAGCGGTCCCATTTGACGCACCTGAGCAAGTTGATCTAAAAAGTCATCAAATGTAAATGACTGCGTGCGCAGCTTAGCTTCAAGCTCTTTTGCTTTTTCAGCATCTACATTTGCTTGAGCCTTTTCGATAAGCGTCAGCACATCACCCATACCTAAGATACGGGAAGCCATACGCTCTGGATGGAATGCTTCAATAGCATCCATTTTTTCTCCAAGACCGACAAACTTAATTGGTGTATCGGTTACTGCACGAATAGAAAGCGCTGCACCACCGCGCGTATCGCCGTCTAGTTTCGTTAATACAACTCCAGTTAATCCTAATTGCTTATTAAAGCTATCCGCAACGTTTACTGCATCTTGACCCGTCATCGCATCGACAACAAGGAAAATTTCGTCTGGGTTAGAAAGCTCTTTGATCTGTTCTAACTCCTCCATTAGATTTTCATCAACATGCAAACGTCCCGCTGTATCAATTAATACATAATCGTGATGCTCTTCTTTCGCATGAGCAATAGCTTGTTTCGCAATCTCCACAGGACTTACTTGATCACCTAATGAAAAAACAGACATGCTAAGCTGTTTTCCTAGTGTTTCAAGCTGTTTAATAGCTGCCGGACGATAAATATCTGCTGCTACAAGCAATGGATTACGGTTATATTTTTTACGTAATAAATTGGCAAGTTTACCGGTTGTTGTTGTTTTACCTGCACCTTGAAGTCCAACCATCATAATTACAGTTGGAGCTTTTGGAGCTACTGCAATCTTGCTTTGCTCTCCGCCCATAAGTGCAGTTAATTCTTCTTGTACAACCTTAATAACTTGTTGTCCAGGCGTTAAGCTCTTAAGAACGTCTTGACCTACAGCACGTTCGCTTACGCGCTTAACAAAGTCTTTTACTACTTTAAAGTTTACATCGGCTTCTAAAAGGGCAAGTCTAACTTCACGCATCATTTCTTTAACATCAGCTTCGTTAACTTTTCCTTTTCCTTTTAACTTTTGCAGTGTGCTTTGCAAACGGTCGGCTAATCCTTCAAATGCCATATACGCCGCCCCCTAATCTAATTTCTCGAGCGAATCAAGAAGAGAAGAAAGCTTACTGTTCTTGTGTAAGTCGGCTGCAAGTTCGTCTTTCAGTTGTTGAACAATTGATTGACGCTCTTGAAACCGTTGAAATAACAATAGCTTTTCCTCATATTGTTCAAGCATTTGCTCTGTACGTTTTATATTATCATAAACTGCTTGACGACTCACATCAAATTCTTCCGCTATTTCACCGAGGGAATAATCATCCAAGTAATAAAGTGACATATAACTTCTTTGTTTGGGCGTCAACAGCGCCTGATAGAAGTCAAATAAGTAATTCATTCTTGTTGTTTTTTCGAGCATATGCACGCTCTTTTCAACCATCTGACCGCCCCCTTGTTAAGTGAAAAGCCTTTACATGTTATTAGTTTAACTAGGCGAGGTTTGAATGTCAAGTTTTTTCCTTAACACCTCACATTTTCCCACTTAAAAGAGATGGAGATGGAGATATAACTAAATTACTTCAATTTAAAGAAGAATAAATATGAAACCTGCATCCACCCTGCTAATAAAAAAATCCGAACGATTAATCGTTCGGATCTCCCTTCAACTAAGATACTTATATCCCAGCCTCTTTTTAGATTACGCCTCTTTTTCTGTTTCTTCTTCTACAGCATTGGCAAATAACCCATAGATATATTGCTCCGTGTCAAACGGCTGAAGGTCGTCCACTTTTTCTCCAAGTCCAACGAATTTAACAGGAAGCTTCAGTTCGTTTCGAATGGCAAGAACAATTCCGCCTTTAGCCGTACCATCTAGTTTTGTTAACACAATTCCCGTCACGTTCGTTGCTTCTGAGAATGTTTTAGCCTGACTTAAAGCATTTTGACCCGTCGTCGCATCAAGTACAAGCAGTACCTCATGAGGAGCACCAGGAATTTCTCGTTCAATAACACGCTTTACTTTCTCTAATTCTTTCATTAAATTTACTTTATTTTGAAGGCGCCCTGCTGTATCACATAATAAAACATCTGCTTTTCGAGCCTTAGCTGACTGAACAGCGTCATACATGACAGCGGCAGGGTCAGAGCCTGCAGATTGCTTAATAACATCCACACCAACGCGTTCTCCCCATACTTCTAACTGCTCAATCGCACCGGCACGGAACGTATCTCCTGCTGCCATTACGACTTTTTTGCCTTCTTGTTTGAATTTATGCGCAATTTTTCCAATTGTTGTTGTTTTCCCAACGCCGTTTACCCCTACAAACAAAATCACCGTTAAATCATTTTGCTGCATATTCAGTTCACCAATCTGCTCTTCACCAGATTCATAAATATCAATTAATTTCTCAGAGATGACAGCCTGTACATCTTGAGGATCCTTAATATTACGGCGTTTCACTTCCGATTTTAAGTCATCAATTAAATCCAACACGGTAGCCACACCGACATCAGCACTAATTAAAATTTCTTCTAATTCCTCAAAAAACTCTTCGTCTACTTGACGATAGCGAGACACTAGATCATTCACGCGTTCTGAAAAAGAATTGCGCGTTTTTGATAGTCCATCTTTAAATTTTTGGGTAACAGAATCGGTTTGCATTGTAATTTTTTCTTTTAGTTTCTTAAAAAAGCTCATTCGTACCACCCTTTCATTCTATGAGTTAAACATATTGCTTTGATTCTTCTAAACGAACAGAGACTAATTTCGATACGCCAGATTCTTGCATTGTCACACCGTACAGTACATCAGCTTCTTCCATTGTACCTTTTCGGTGAGTAATAACAATGAACTGTGTTTGATTACTAAATTTGCGTAAATACGTAGCGAAGCGATGAACGTTTGCTTCATCAAGCGCTGCTTCCACCTCATCTAGCACACAAAAAGGCACCGGACGTACTTTCAAAATAGAAAACAGGAGAGCAATGGCTGTTAACGAACGCTCGCCGCCTGACAGCAACCCTAGATTCTGCAGTTTTTTCCCAGGAGGCTGGGCAACAATTTCCACACCTGTATTTAATAAATCTTTCGGATCTGTTAATTTTAAATCCGCTTTTCCTCCTCCGAATAGGGAAGAGAACACTGTACCAAATTCATTGCGGATACGAGAGAACGTATCAGAAAAACGTTTCTTCATTTCCTCGTCCATTTCTTCAATCACTTGATACAGCGTATTTTTCGCTTCGTCAAGGTCCGCTCGCTGCGTATTTAAAAATTCATAGCGCTCTGAAACGCGTTCGTATTGTTCAATAGAACCTAGGTTTACGGTTCCTAATTCATCAATTGCCAATTTAATGAGCTTGATTTTTTTCCTCGCTTCTTGAATATCTAATGTTAAAGGATATTTTTCTTTTGCTGCTTCAAAGCTAATTTCGTACTCTTCTGTCAGCTGCTGCAGACGGCTGTCTAGCTCTACGTCAATTCGATTGATTTTGACTTCTTCATCTTTTAAAGCATCCGCAATTTGTTTGTACTGACGCTGCAGCTCTTTTACAATCCTCTCTTCGTCTTCAAGTTTATTCTGGGCTTTCAACCGCTCTGATCTGGAGTCATCCATTAATTTTAACGTTTCTGTCTTTTCTTTTATTCGCTCATGCGCTGCTTCTTCGAGCTGAAGTTCACCCGAGTCGTTGCTCGTGATTTCACTCGTTAAAAGAGAAAGATCATCTGTAGTTTCAGATAAACGCTGAATGGTTTGATCAAGCTCAAAACACACTCTTTCATATTTTTCTTGCTGATTTGCGAGGAACTGTTCTTTTTTCGCAAGAAGGACTTTTACTTCTGTAAGCTCATGTTGAACCGTTTCTTTAGACGTTTGCTGTGTATGCTTGCGTGCAGCTAACTCTTCAATGTTTTTCTCTAATACATTTGCCTGCTGCTGATTTCCTTGCAAACTTGTATGGAGCTCATCAATTCGAGCAGACAAGCTCGTCTGATCTTGTCTAAAGCTAGCAATATCATGATCGTACATGGTTAAGCGGTCATTCACTGCTTTTTCTTCGATGTCAATTTGCTTTACTTCTCGGTCAGATTCCTGCTCTTTGTCTTTCAAGCGTTCCACAAATGCCTGCTGTTTATTAATTTCCTGCTGAAGCTCCTCAATCTGTGACTTTTTATCTTTCACATCTTGCTCGAGCACAAGCGTCTTTTGTTCCATCTCTTCTATTTTTGCCGTAATGGCTTCCACTTCACGCTGACGGCCTAACAAAGAGTTAGACTTTTGCTTCATTGAACCGCCTGTCATCGAACCACCGGGGTTGACGACATCTCCTTTAACGGTCACAAAACGATAGCGGTGCTGCACAAGACGGGCAAGTTCATTTGCACCTTTTAAATCATTTACTACAATAACGGTTCCAAGCAAATTTTTAATAACTCGGTCGTAGGTAGCTTCGTACTTAACAAGAGATGAAGCGATTCCTACATACGCTTCATGGCTCTCTAGCATAGAAATAGTTTGAGCGGGAACATAACGGTCTTTTACAGACGTCAGTGGTAAAAACGTAGCTCTCCCGTAACCATTTTGTTTCAAAAAGCCAATTGCCTGACGTGCACTTTGTTCGTCTTGAACGACAATATGCTGAGCTGCTCCTCCAAGGGCAATTTCAAGCGCTGTTTCATACTCTTTTGGCACATTAATTAGCTCAGCAATCGCGCCTTTGATACCTGCAAGCTTCTCATCACGCGCTTTTAATACTTCTTTTACACCGTGAAAATAACCTTCATAGTCTTCTTGCATCTCTTCCAGCATTTCTTTTCGTGATTTTGTCTGCTGTACGTACTGATAAGCTTGATAAAGAGTAGACTCTTGTTTGCGATAGGCTTGCCTTAATGACTCAAGCTTCTCTCCTTGCTGCTTATACACTTGTACAGCCTCCTGAAGCTCTTGACGAAACTGAGCAAGCCTTTTGATCGCCGCTTCTTTTCGCTGCGTTAATTCACGGCGCTGTTCTACGTATTGCTCGTTGGATTTTGTTAAACGCTGCTCTTTTTCAAACGTTTGCATTTTTTGCTGCTCTAAAAATGAAATTTCATTTCGGGCGGATGTTTGAGCGTTCGCTAATTCAAAATACTCGCTTTTCATCTGTTCAAGTTTTTCTTCTAGATTCTCGCTGTACTGCCTGAACAGCTGTTCCTGCTCAGTAAGCTTCAGACGTATCTCTTGTACTTCTTTTTGAGATTGCTCAAGATCTTTTCCTTCGCTGTCTTTTGCTTTACTTAGCTCTTGATGCTTATGAGTATACTCTTTTACTAAACGTTCCAGCTGCTCTTTATTTTGAAAGGCATTTTTCTTACGCTCTTTTAATACTTCTTTTTTGCCTTCTAGCTTTTCTACTTCTTCACTTACATATAGTAGTTTTTTATGTAAAGAGTCTAGTTGTTCATCTATTTGCTGAATGTGCAAACGAAGGGTCTGGATTTCTCCTTCACGCGTGCGAATATTCGTCGCGAGAGATTCTTCAAGCTGCTCGTGCTGAGCCATTTCAGCTTTTAATTTTTCCCATTTCTGATGAAGATCTTCAACTTCAAATACCGTAACAGCCACATCAATGTGCTCTAATTCTTCTTTTTTCTGCAAATAATCTTTTGCAATAGACGATTGAATCTGTAAAGGCTCTAACTGGCCTTCAATTTCATGAAGAATATCTACCACTCGATTTAAATTTTCTTGCGTTTCGAGAAGTCGGAGCTCCGCTTTTCGTTTACGCGTTTTGTATTTTAATACACCTGCAGCTTCTTCAAAAATTTTACGGCGCTCGTCAGATTTACTGCTTAGTACTTCTTCTACTTTTCCTTGACTGATAATCGAAAAAGCTTCTCTTCCAAGTCCTGAATCCATAAATAAATCGACAATATCTTTCAAGCGGCACGGCTGGTTGTTAATAAAAAATTCACTGTCTCCTGAGCGGTACACGCGCCTTGTAATACTAACTTCATGGTAGTCAAGCGGGAGAAACTGGTCATCATTTTCCAACGTCAGCGTTACGTCAGCCACGTTTACCGCACGGCGTGATTCGCTTCCCGCAAAAATAATGTCCTCCATTTTCCCTCCACGAAGCGATTTGGCTGACTGTTCTCCAAGCACCCAGCGTATGGCATCCGTAATGTTGCTTTTTCCGCTTCCATTCGGTCCTACTACCGCCGTTACACCTGGCACAAAATCTATCGATACTTTTTCTGCAAACGATTTGAACCCTGCAATATCTAATCGTTTGAGGAACATAGAAATCCCCCCTCACACTTGTAATCTTTTCATAGCAAATCCCCCTTTATAACGAATACGTTAAGAGGGGGATCATTTTATTTCGTTTGACTCGCTCTAATTTTCGTAATAGCTACTTGAGCCGCTTTTTGCTCTGCTTCTTTTTTCGAACGGCCTACACCAACGCCGAGCTCTTCACCATTTAACGATACGCGAGATAAGAATTCGCGATTATGCGCTGGACCTTTTTCTTGCAAAACTTTGTATTCTAATTGTCCAACTCCATCACGTTGAATCACTTCTTGAAGCTGGCTTTTGAAATCCATCACATGAGAAAAAGCACCTTCATTAATTTTTGGAAAGACAACTTTTTTTAGAATCGTTACTACCGTATCAAGCCCTTGGTCTAAATAAAGAGCTCCGATAAATGCTTCAAACACATCGGCCAGTAAAGCCGGTCTAGATCGGCCGCCTGTCATCTCTTCACCTTTTCCAAGTAACACTAGTTTACCAAAATCCATTTCATTTGCAAAAGTAACAAGCGACGGTTCGCACACAACTGCTGCACGAAGCTTCGTTAACTCACCTTCACTCATCGTTGGATATTTTTTAAATAAAAATTGTGATACGGTTAGCTCTAATACGGCATCTCCTAAAAACTCAAGACGCTCGTTGTCTTCATACGGTCTTCTGCGATGCTCATTCACATAGGATGAATGTGTAAATGCTTGAAAAAGAAGCGCTTCATTTGTAAACTGAATACCAATTTCCTTTTGAAACTCTGCAAAATTTTGCTTGAATTTCACGTTCATCTTTCGATCTCGATTTGAATATTGTTTAGGCATAAAATACCTCCGCTTACCTGCTTCAATTGTTTCGTAGTTTTTTCCTAACATCTCTCATTATAAAACGAGGTATCCTAAAAGATACACTACCTTTTCAAAAAAAAGAGGTCTTTTTTTGAAATTCTTAAAAAGAAGAGAAAGCCCCGCTGTTTAACGGGGCTTTTCATACATATACTACAGATTAAATTTGGCTCTGTATGTAATTAACTGCATCTCCTACAGTTGAAATTTTTTCAGCTTCTTCGTCAGAAATTTCGATATCAAATTCCTCTTCAAGCTCCATTACAAATTCAACTACGTCTAGAGAGTCAGCACCTAAGTCTTCTTTGAAACTAGATTCTAGTTTCACTTCACTTTTGTCTACACCAAGACGATCAACAATGATTGTTGTTACGCGTTCTAGTACCTCTGCCATTGTTCTTCACCTCCCCTCAAGTCATTATAGATGATTTCCATCTAAAATACTATGGTTGAATAATAAAGTTTATCGGCCGCCTAGTAAACGTCCCTTTGTACTTTATCACCAAATTACACTTTTCGTAAAGTGCCTTTTTTACATCACCATTCCGCCGTCAACGTGAATCGTTTGACCCGTAATATAACGGCTTGCATCTGATGCTAAAAACGCAACTGCGTTCGCAACATCCTCAGGCTGGCCGAAGCTTGCAAGAGGGATTTGCTTTAACATTTCCGCCTGCACTTCTTCATTCAATTTATCCGTCATGTCTGTTGCAATGAAACCAGGAGCAACTGCATTCACTGTAATATTGCGGCTCGCTAATTCTTTGGCAGTTGTTTTTGTTAAACCAATCACGCCTGATTTTGCTGCTACATAATTTGCTTGTCCAGCATTACCGCTGACGCCGACAATTGATGAAATATTAATGATACGTCCTGCGCGCTGCTTCATCATTTGACGAGTAACCGCTTTTGTACACAAAAATACGCCTTTTAAGTTTGTATTAATAACATCATCCCATTCGTCTTCTTTCATACGCATAAGAAGATTATCACGTGTGATGCCCGCGTTGTTCACTAAAATATCTACTGAACCAAATGTAGAAATCGCTTCTTTTATCATTGCTTGTACAGAATCACTTTCTGCCACATTTGCTTGTACAGCAATTGCATCCGTTCCTAATCCTTTAATTTCATCCACAACTTCAAGAGCTTTCGCTTCGCTGCCAGAATAGTTTACAACTACTTTAGCACCAAGCTTTCCCAGCTCAATTGCAACGGCACGACCAATTCCGCGAGAAGCGCCTGTTACAACCGCAACTTTCCCTTGTAACATGTTATTCTCCCCCTTTTAGTGCGTCAATCGTTGATTTTAATGATGTAAGATCATTAACAGCATACACAGCCGCACGGCGATTTACTTTTTTCACAAGACCTGATAATACTTTTCCTGGTCCAATTTCAACAAATGTATCTACACCTTCTGCAAGAAGTGTTTCAACTGTTTCTTCCCATCTCACTGGAGAATACAGTTGTTCCACTAGCTTGTTTTGAATATCTTGACTGTCAGTAACCGGCTTTGCTGTTACGTTTGCTATGACTGGAACTTTCGCATCGCTAAAGCCCACTGTTTCTAGCGTATCACGTAGTTTTTCAGCGGCTGGCTTCATTAAACTAGAGTGGAATGGACCGCTTACCACTAGAGGAATCACACGTTTTGCACCTTTTTCTTTGGCAAGAGCTCCTGCTTTTTCTACGCCATTTACCGTACCTGAAATAACAATTTGACCCGGACAGTTAATATTTGCAAGCTGAACAGCGTCGCCTTCGCTTGTAATTTGAGCGGTAACGGCTTCTAGATCTTCCGCTGACATGCCAAGCACTGCTGCCATTGTACCTTGACCTGCTGGTACAGCTTCGTCCATATAGCGACCTCTTTTGTGAACAGCAACAACGGCATCTTTAAACGATAAAACCTCAGCAGCCACAAGCGCACTGTATTCTCCTAGACTGTGACCCGCAACAAAATCGGGTGTAATTCCGCTCGTTTTAAATGCTTCAAGCAGCATTGTACTCGTTGTTAAAAGAGCAGGTTGAGCGTGATAAGTTAAAGTCAATTCTTCTTGAGGCCCTTCAAAAATAATGTTTGAAAGACTGAACCCTAAAGCTTCGTCAGCTGTATGAATCAGCTTTTTCGCTTCCTCTGTTCCATCATATAAATCTTTTCCCATACCAACAGTTTGTGACCCTTGGCCTGGAAAGATAAAAGCAATTTTCCCCATTTCTTATCTCTCCTTTTCTTCATTAGCAGTTTGTTCGATGGCTTTTTGAATAGTGGAAGACACATTGTTTTCCACCATATTCACAGCTTGCTTAATCGCGCTAAATACTGCATTCGCATCCGACGAACCGTGCGCTTTGATAACAGGCGCATGCAATCCAAACAGCCCTGCGCCTCCATATTCACTGTAATCCATTTTCGCTTTTAACCCCTGCAGCTGAGGCTTTAGCACCGCTGCGGCTAATTTGCTTTTTAACGTGCTCATTAATTCTTGTTTAATCATAGAAAACAAAGAAAGCGCCGTTCCCTCAATGCTCTTAAGAGTCATATTCCCTGTAAAACCATCTGTTACAACCACATCCGCTACGCCGTTTAGCAAATCACGGGATTCCACGTTGCCTACAAAATTAAGATCAGCATTTTTTAGTAGCTGAAAGGCTTGCTTTGTTAAATCATTTCCTTTTTTATCCTCAGTTCCAATGTTCAGCAGTCCCACTCTAGGAGCTTGAATGCCGCGTACTTTTTCGGCATACACAGACCCCATCACAGCGTACTGGAGCAAATGTTCAGGCTTGGCATCAACGTTTGCACCAACGTCTAGCATTAAAAAGCCTTTTCCATCTAGTGTCGGAAGCGTCGGAGCAAGTGCTGGACGTTCAATGCCTTTGATGCGACCTACAATAAAAAGTCCCGCTGTCATTAACGCCCCTGTATTTCCTGCTGAAATACAAGCATCAGCACGACCTTCGGCTACTTCATTTGCCATTAATACCATAGATGCTTGTTTTTTACGGCGCACAGCTCGCACTGGCTCATCAGTTGCATCAATGGTTTCTTCTGTATGAATAATCGAAATACGATCTGAATTTGTTAAATATTTTTTTATTTCTGATTCGTTTCCAATTAACGTAATATGTAATTCTTTAAATTGAGCAGTAGCTTTTTCTACACCTTCAATAATGGCTTTCGGTGCATGATCTCCGCCCATTGCATCAATAGCTAGTTTCATGTTGCGTCTCATCCTTTTTATTATTTATCCTTTGTAGAACGATACATTTTAAAAGTGCCAGAGAACACTTGCTCTTGCCCTACATAGCTGTTTACCTCAACGGTGGTTCGCACTTCACTAGTTGACAGAACTTTCGCTTTTGCTATCACTCGTTCATGAAGCTTAACAGGGCGATGATAACGGATCGACGCATCTGCTGTGAGCGCTAGTTCGTTGTTAATAACAGCGACAGCTAACGAATTAGCTTGCGCAAAAAGGTGGTGACCACGAGCGATTTGATTACGCTGAAACACATGCTCTGTTTTCACATCAAAAATAGATATCGCTGATTGATCTAGTTCAATGTCGATAACTTCTCCAATTACTTCTTCAATCGGAAGCGAACGCACTTCCTCGTCTAGTTGTTTTGAAGCTACATGCTTAATACGTTCTCGCAGTTCAGGAATCGACAACTCTAGGCGGTCTAATCGAATTGTTTGAACGCTCACTGAAAAACGGTCTGCTAGTTCTTCATCCGTAATAAATGGGTTTTCTTCAATTGTCGTTTTTAATAGCTGCTGTCTTTCTTTTTTACTGCGCTTCATTGTCCACCATCCGAACTTTTAATACTAGGTACTAATAGCAGTATATAATCATTGCCTTCTAATTGCAACATTTTTCACATGCTGTATTCTGTGCATTGACGTCGTATTAATGGCCACCAGCGGCTAACTCTTTCACTCTAAGCCGCTTTTTATCTTTATAGACGAAAAGAGATTGAGACATAACTAGATCACTTCAATCTAAAGATGAACAAATGGGGTAAAGGAGCTCGTATAGATTGCTTGTTACACCGCTACGGATTTCCGTGCAAGACTTCGCTTTCCGCGGCCGGCCGGTGATCCTCCTCGTCCCTTACGCTTCTGCGGGGTCTCATCTATTCCGCTTTCCCCGCAGAAGTGCCTTGCCCTTCACTTAACAGTTAGAAGCACCTACATACCTATCACATACATGAAATCTACGTTCATCATCACAATGAAAAAAATCCGAACGATTGATCGTTCGGATTTCCCTTCAACTAAACTACTTTGTTTCAGTCTCTTTTACTAATCAAATTTTTCTCCAGTCAATACGCCCGTTGCTTCTAGTTGTATTCTCAGCAGTGCAAACTGATCTTCTGTCCAAAAGCTGTCGGAATTTACAAGCTTAGCAGCATCTTCTCGAGCTACTTCAAGCGCACGGTAATCGTGCACCATATCGGCTACTTTAAACTCAGGCATCCCGCTTTGTTTTCTTCCAAAGAAATCACCAGGTCCACGAAGCTCTAAGTCTCTTTCTGATAACACAAATCCATCGTTTGTTTCCGTCATAATGGTCATTCGTTCTTTTCCAACTTCTGATTTCGGATCCGCGAGCAGAATGCAATACGACTGTGCATCGCCTCGTCCTACGCGTCCTCTTAGCTGATGAAGCTGAGATAACCCAAAGCGCTCTGCATCATAAATGACCATCACGGTTGCATTCGGAACGTTCACTCCAACTTCTACAACCGTTGTTGATACTAAAATCTGCACGTCATTTACGCTAAATTGTTTCATCACTTCTTCTTTTTCATCAGGTGACAATCTTCCGTGCATGAGACCAACGCTTGCTTTTCCATTAAAATAGTGAGTGAGTGTTGCATGTACATCAATTGCATTTTGAACATCCAGCTTGTCCGATTCTTCAATCAATGGACAAATAACGTAAGCTTGTCTGCCGTCATGTATTTCTTTTTCAACGAAATGTAAAATACGTTCAAGCATATCATGTTTTACCCAGTATGTTTCAATTGCCTTACGTCCTGCTGGCATTTCATCAATAATGGACACATCCATTTCTCCAAACACCGTAATAGCAAGAGTTCTCGGAATAGGAGTCGCCGTCATAAACAGTACATCCGGACTCTCTCCTTTTTCACGTAAAACCCGGCGCTGCCCAACTCCAAAGCGGTGCTGTTCATCCGTAATGACGAGCCCTAAGCTATTATATATAACTTCATCTTGAATTAAGGCATGTGTACCTACTAATACATGAACATCTCCGTCTTTCACTCGCTGAAGCAGCTCTCTTCTTGCTTTTCCTTTAACAGACCCTGTTAGCAAGCCTACGCTGATTCCTACCTTTTCAAGCATCGCAGTCAATGACTCAGCATGCTGTTCAGCTAAAATTTCAGTCGGTACCATTAAAGCACCTTGATGCCCTGCTAAAACAGTGGCGTATAAAGCAACCGCTGCTACGACTGTTTTACCAGACCCTACATCACCTTGCAGCAAGCGATTCATGCGATAAGGCGATTTCATATCGTGCGTAATTTCGTTTACTACACGTTTTTGAGCGTTTGTTAACGGAAACGGCAGCAAGTTCGTGAAGTTTACCAGCTCAGTTGAATCAAATGCTTGCTTCATTCCAGGTGTTTCTTCTCTTTCGCGCTTTCTAAGCGCCTGCATTTTTAATTGAAAAAGTAGAAATTCTTCATAGACAAATCGACGTCTTGCTTGTTTTAAATCTTCATGATCACGAGGTAAGTGAATACTTCTAACCGCTTCTTCACGCGTTACTAGTTTGTATCTAGAACGAATAGAGGCCGGGAGCATATCCTGAATGCTGCTGCCATAATTCTTCAACGCAAGAGAGACGAACTTCCGCATTCCTTTGACCGTTAAGCTGCCTTTAACCGAGTAAACAGGCTCAATCGTTTGATTTTTAACAAACGGAGAAAATTGAAGCTCCTGCAAGTTAATCGTTTGCCGATGCTGATCCCATTTCCCCGTAACCGTAACAGTTTGATCGATTTCTAACTTTGATTTATAGTAAGGGCGATTAAAACAAGTAACCGTAATCAAATAGCGGTTTACTAGCAGCCGAAACGTAAGGCGCGAACGTTTTTTTCCGTAATACGTAAGCGAAGGGACGCTGTGAACCTTTCCTTCTACGGTGACCTTTTCGTCATGCTTTGCTTCAGCCAAATCTTTTAGCTCATAATCTTCATAGCGGTATGGGAAATGTTCCAACAAGTCATGCACACTATGAATATGCATATCCTCTAATGCCTGTGCTGTTTCCTCTCCAATACCTTTAATGGTTTTAATTGAAATAGTTGTTAGTTCATTCACTTTTATTTAATGCAATACCAAAGATCTTCGCTTCAAGCTCGCGACCTGTTGGTGTTGCCGCTAAGCCTCCTTGTGCAGTTTCTCGTAATGCAACCGGCATTGTTTGACCAATTTTATACATAGCATCAATGACTTCATCACATGGAATACGACTTGTAATGCCTGCTAAGGCCATATCTGCTGCAATCATTGCATTCGCCGCTCCCATTGCGTTTCGTTTCACACATGGAACTTCTACTAGCCCCGCTACTGGGTCACATACTAATCCTAGCATATTTTTGAGAGTAATTGCCATTGCTTCAGCTGCCTGACTCGGTGTACCTCCTGCCATTTCAACAATCGCTGCAGCTGCCATACCTGAAGCTGAACCAACTTCTGCTTGACATCCGCCTGCTGCTCCTGAAATAGACGCATTATTGGCTACAACAAACCCAAAAGCACCTGATGTAAATAAAAATTCAATCATTTCTTTACGAGTTGGGTTTAGCTTATTTTGCACTGCAAACAGCGTTCCTGGCACTACTCCCGCAGATCCAGCAGTAGGTGTTGCACAGATTGTCCCCATTGCCGCATTTACTTCGTTTGTCGCTACAGCTTTGCTGACTGCATCTAAAATTAAATTTCCAGATAAAGATTTTCCACTTTGAATATAGTTTTGAAGCAGCACTGCATCTCCGCCTGTTAAACCTGTAACAGACTGTACCCCTTTTAATCCGCGTTCAACCGCTTCTTCCATAACCGTTAAGTTCCGGTCCATTTTTTCCATGATTTCTTCACGAGTAACTCCCGTGATATCTATTTCCTGTTGAATCATAATCTCTGCAATTTTTACATTTTGACTTTCTGCTAATTCTACTAGTTCTGCTACGTTTCGAAACATAGTAACCTCCGCTATCATTCTGTCTTATTTTCACTTTAGAATCATATACAATCACTCGGCCTCTGTTATTTTTTGCAGGCCGTTCACGTTCGTTCTATCCTATTCAACCATTCTTGTTACTTGAATAATGTGAGGCAATGTTTTTAACTCTTCAATGACATCATCTTCAATATTCGTATCCATTTCAATTGCCATAAGCGCTACTTCTCCGCGCTCTTTGCGAGATACTTCCATATGTCCGATATTAATTGAATGTTTCATCAAAATATTCGTAACGGTCGCAATGGCACCAAATCGGTCATTATGCACAACGAGAATAGCTGGATTCATGCCTGATAAATTTAATTCAAATCCGTTCAGCTCCGTAATTTGAATTTTCCCTCCGCCAATTGAAATTCCAACAACTTCAATTTCCTTTAATCCGTCGCTCATTTTGATGCGAGCAGTATTCGGATGATCTGTGATTGCCGCTTCCTCAACAAATGTGACGTCCATTCCTTCTTTTTTAGCTAAGTCCAAAGATTGCGGAATACGCTGGTCGAACGTATCAAAATCTAAAATACCGCCAATTAGCGCTACGTCTGTTCCGTGCCCTTTATACGTTTGAGCAAAAGAACCGTACAGTGAAACCACAACTTTTGTGGGCTGCTTGCCAAAAAGCGTTCGGGCAACGCGTCCAATACGCGCTGCACCAGCTGTATGTGAGCTAGATGGTCCAATCATTACCGGACCAATAATATCAAAGACAGATTTATATTTCATAAGGATTTTCCCCCTGCTATTTAGACATTGTTATTACTTATATGTTACTTGAGCTTTTGACTTTTTGGAAGCTTTGTTTCACGCTCTTAAAAAATTTAAAAATTCTCATTTTTATTAGGGATTCACGCATAAAAAAAGCGGTGTATTTATCCATAAAAAATAAGATAAGCACACCGCTTTTTTTGCTATATTATGCAGGAAAAGATGAATTACTTAAGCTGCTTCTTGCTCGGAAGCTACATCGTCTACTGTTTTAATTTTAAAGTTTTTAAAAACAACTGAACCTATAAACCCAGCTAATGCTCCCGCTAGTGCGCAAAGTACTGCACAAATTGTGACCTTCATAGGGTCATTAAACCCAAACATCACTGCAAGTCCTGCGATTGGCGTTGCCGTGCCTGCAGCATCATTTACCAATCCGAACAGAGCCACAACTACACCGGCTAGTGCACCTCCAACAAAGTTTGTAATGTAGATAGGAATCGGATTTGCTGAAATAATATTCGCTTGTGTTAAAGGTTCAACTGCAACTGAAATAGTTGTACGACGATCCCCAATTTTTAATCGATCAAACAGCACATAGTTCATGAAAGAAGAACCAAACACAGCAAGAGCTCCAATCGCCATAGGCAATCCCGTTAACCCTAGCATAGCCGTTAAAGCCATTGAGCTAAGCGGAGCCGTTGCTACTACTGTAATCACTCCCCCTAAAATAATTCCCATCAAAATAGGGCTAGCACTTGTTGTATCTTTGATAATTCCTCCAATATTTAAAAGCGTCGCATCTACAATAGGTGAGAATGCATTACCAATTAATCTTGTTAAAGGTGCTGCAATTAAGATGTTGCCTAATAAGTCTAGACCAGCAGGTGCCTTTTTCTCAATAAATTTCACTACAAATGCCATGAGGTATCCCGCAAAAAATCCAGGGAGCAAGCCTAGCCCTGAACACACCACCCCCATCATAAGAGCATATACAGGAGATACTCCTAACGCCAAAGCAACTAGTGCTGCCGCCGCAACTCCTCCCATTCCTCCTGCAGCCTTTCCTACTTCACCTAGGAATGAAATACCTAGTAAATCTCCTCCTACATATGACTGAAAGGCCTCTACGAGAAACGCAGCTACCGCTCCGCTTGCCAGAGCCCCCATTGCTTTCATGCCATAAGGTGCCTTGTTGCTAAACAACCAAAATAAAAATAAAACTAATAATAATAAACCTGTTCCTTTTAAAATATCCACTGTTGTCTCTCCTCTCATGCTGTTTTCTTTCACATTTGACTCAATCAGTTTTCAAAGCTACCATACAAACGGGTTCTTTTCAACTAATATACCTAACATACCGAACAATTACAACATTTAAAAGTAAAATAGTTCGTATTTAACTTAAAAAACACAAAAAAGAAGCACCCATCAGGAGGGATGCTTCTTTTTTTTGTTATTCAATCGCAAAAATGTAAGAATATAAAGGTTGATCTCCTTTATGAAGCTCTACCTCAACTTCTTCAAACGTTTCTTCTACAAACGATGTTAGCGCTTCAGCTTCATCATCTGAGACATCCTCTCCTTGAAGAATCGTAAGGATTTCCGCTTCGTCATCAATCATATAAGTCAAAAGCTTTTTCGCTGCTTCTAATTTCTCTGAATCTTTTACGACGATTTTCTTTTCGGCAATACCCATAAAATCGCCTTTAGCTAATTCAAGACCATCAATATTTGTATCGCGAACTGCATACGTTACTTGTCCTGTTTTCACGTGCTGTAGAGCTTCTGTCATTACTTCCTCGTTTTCTTTTAAGCTTTGCTGAGGATTAAATGATAGCAGCGCTGTCATTCCTTGAGGAACCGTTTTAGACGGGACAACCGAAACGTGACTGCCGGCAACAGCAGCCGCTTGGTTAGCAGCCATCACAATATTTCCGTTATTAGGTAAAATCAGTACCTGTTCAGCATTTGTTTCTTCAATCGCTTTGACAATATCCTCCGTACTTGGATTCATTGTTTGTCCGCCTTCAATGACAACCGTTGCCCCAAGGCTCTTGAACAATTCAGCAATTCCTTTTCCCATTGACACAGTAACAATGCCAAACGGCTGTTTTTCAGCATTTTTTACTGCAGGCTTTTCTTCACCTGAAACAATGCTGCTATGCTGTTCTCTCATGTTTTCAATCTTCATTTTAATTAAACTTCCATATTGCTGCCCGTAGTTTAACACTTCTCCAGGATGCTCAGCGTGAATATGAACTTTCACGATTTCATCATCAGATACTACAAGCAATGAGTCGCCCCATTTACTTAAGTCTTGACGAAACGTTTCTTCAGAAAATGTTTTAGCTGCAGGCTTATCCTCTTCCAGCCTTACCATAAATTCTGTACAATAGCCAAATTCAATATCTTCTGTATTCATATGGCTTTGCGCATGCTTATGATGCTCAGCATTTACGAGTTCATTCATCGAAGGAGCTGACATGGGTACACCCGGAAGTTTTTCACCTTTTAATTCAGCTAAAAACCCTTCATAAATTAAAACAAGCCCTTGGCCTCCGCTATCCACTACGCCTACTTCTTTTAACACGGGTAAAAGATCTGGCGTGCGATTTAACGAAGCATTAGCTTCCTTAAGTACTTCTTCCATGAACAGAATCATATCAGATTGCTTTTTAGCAACAGCCGCTGCTTTTTTAGCAGTATCCTTAGCTACTGTTAAAATAGTTCCTTCGATTGGTTTCATAACAGCTTTATAAGCAGTTTCTACCCCAAGCTCAAGAGCTTCAGCAAACTCAACTGTTGTAATCGCTGACTTTTGCTCAACCGATTTCGCAAAACCGCGGAATAATTGAGATAAAATAACTCCTGAATTACCGCGCGCGCCCATCAATAAGCCCTTAGACAAAGCTTGACTCACTTGGCCGATGTGATCAGATAGTTTATTTTTCACTTCTTTAGCACCAGACGTAATCGATAAGTTCATATTTGTTCCAGTATCACCATCTGGTACAGGAAAAACGTTCAGCGCATCTACATAATCTGCATTGTTAGATAGATGCTGGGCTCCTTGAAGCACCATTTCTCTAAACCGCTTTCCGTCCAACGTTGTCATTGACACGAATCTTCCTCCTTAATTAAACGTTCGTTACACGAACACCCTGCACATAAATATTTACTGAATCAACCGTTAAACCAACCGTTTGTTCCAGTGTGTATTTTACTTTTGTTTGCACATTATGAGCAATTTCAGAAATTTTTGTTCCATAGCTTACGATAATGTACATGTCGATATGTACGTCATCCTCTTCTTGTCTTACCACAATACCTCGTGTAAAGTTTTCTTTGCGAAGAATTTCTGTAAGACCATCTTTAAGCTGATTTTTTGAAGCCATTCCGACAATCCCGTAACAATCAACAGCTGCTCCTCCAGCAATTGTGGCAATTACATCTGTAGAGATATCAATTTGACCATACTTCGTTTTCATTTCGATGGACATACTCGTTCCCCTTTCTACTTTCATAGGTTATAAATATTCTACTATAATCAATCTCGTTTTAAAAGAGGCGTCCAGCTTGTCCCTTTTAAAGATGACAGTATTAGGTATCAACTTATCTTAAAATAAGTAATAGCCCAGGTTATACCTATTTCTACTCTCTATATTATTGAACATAGATTCATTTTATATGTCAAGGAAAATTTCTTGAAAGCTTTTCTCCAGAACTATTGCATTCTCTGTAAGGCTGTGATAAATTAATATAGTATTTCTCAAAACAGAATTGAGTAGTTTTTTTGGTGTTAGGAGGGAAAATCATGGCACGCAAATGTGTAGTAACTGGTAGAAAAGCTCGTTCAGGTAACGCACGTTCTCACGCAATGAACGCTACTAAGCGTAAATGGGGTGCTAACGTTCAAAAAGTACGTATCTTAGTGAACGGTAAACCAAAACGTGTGTACGTTTCAGCTAGAGCCCTTAAGTCTGGTAAAGTTCAACGCGTTTAATCTTTATAATGAAAAAGCACCATATTTTATGGTGCTTCTTTTATTATTCCGGCGTTGTTAATCTTTTTTGAACGAATTAAGCATGACCTTTACGATGCCACCTAAAAACTTTGGAAGTTTGATTGTATAGAATTTCATACTGTCCCTCCTAACCGTCTCCACACTTTATCTCCTTTTAAAGAAAGCCCTATGTCCTGCTCTCATTTTCCATACTTCATCACAAGCAACGTTTATCATTGCTTCTTACCATCATTAATATGCCTTTTGTAAATGAAAAAGTACCTCTTTGTTGAATAAGTTCATTGCTAATACATAAAGTTGAGCCGAGTTCTACTTCATGCTTATTGAGCGGATATTTGAAACCTTCTAGCGTAAGCTCTTTTACACCGCCTGCAAAAGGAACGAATGAAATATAGTGAAACTCCTTTAAACGATCAACATGATAAGTGCCTGGTTCAAACAATTGAATGATATTTTGATTGTCAATCATTTGTACATTCGCTTTCTTTTTTAACCCTTTGTACAGGAGCTGAATGCTTCCAAACATGTGGTCAAGCCTTCCACCTGTTGCTCCAAAGATACAAATACTGTCCGATTTTTGCCCTATTGCCCACTCAAAAGCAAGTTCCAAATCCGTTGCATCTTTTTCTGCAGGATACAATTCAACATCTTGTAATGCTTCTCTCACTAGCTTAAGCTGCGCATTTGTAATGGAATCAAAATCTCCGAATGCTTTTACGGGCAAAATGTCTTGTTGAAGAAGAAGGAATACGCCACGGTCTACTCCTACCCACTTTACATCATTTGATTGGTGCAGGGGTGGCATATGTTCATCCGGTCCCCCTGCTAGAATATGAATTTTCATTATGTATATGCTCCTTTTCTATTAAAAAATGGACGAAATAAATATGTTTTCTTTATCCTAAAAGAAAAAGCTGCTGTGTACAAGTTCTACTCGTTGTACACAGCAGCTTTTATTACTTACGCTTGAACAGTTGTGCGAATTTGACTAATTGCGCCAGCTCGATCTTCTTGGTTATAAATAGCTGAGCCAGCCACTAAGACATTTGCTCCTGCTTCCACACATTTTCTTGCTGTTTCTTCATTAATTCCTCCATCAACCTCTACTTCAATAGAAAGGTGACGAATTTCAATAAGCTGAGAGATTTGCTCAATTTTTGGCAACACACTTGGAATAAAGTTTTGTCCTCCAAAGCCTGGGTTCACCGTCATTAATAAAATAAGATCGATATCTTCTAAGATATGCTTTACCACGTCAATTGGCGTTGCAGGATTTAAAGCAACGCCTGCTTTCATGCCGTGCTCTTTAATTAATTGAATGGTGCGGTGCAAATGAGTACACGCTTCAGCATGTACCGTTAAAATATCAGCACCTGCCTTTGCAAACATTGGAACGTATTGATCTGGGTTTTCAATCATTAAATGCACATCTAATGGCAGTGTTGTGACAGGGCGTACAGCCTCAACGATAAGCGGTCCAATTGTAATATTAGGAACAAAATGGCCATCCATAACGTCGATATGGATGTAGTCTGCTCCACCTGCTTCAACTTCACGAATTTCTTCAGCAAGCTTTGAAAAATTGGCAGATAAAATGGAAGGTGCGATTTTTGTCATTTTTAATACCTCGGCTTTCTTTGCTTAATTTCCTCAATAAATTGCAAGTAATGTTCGTAGCGATAACTCGGAATTTCTTTTTGTTCGTATGCTTCTTTCACCGCACATTTTGGTTCTTTCACATGCAAACAACCTCGAAATTTACACTGTTCACTCAAACGCGACATTTCAGGAAAACAATCGGTTAACTCTTCTACTTCTAATGTTAAAAATTCTAGTGAGCTAAAGCCTGGCGTATCGGCTACTAAACCTTCACCAAACGAAATCAGTTCTACATGACGTGTTGTATGCTTTCCTCTTCCAAGTGACATTGAAATATCATTTGTCTTTAATTCAAGCTCTGGTTTAAGTGTATTTAACAGTGAAGATTTACCTACACCTGACTGTCCGGCAATAACCGTTACGCGATCTTCAAATAACGGCTGAATTTGTTCCATGCCTTTTTCTGTGACTGTCGACGTTAAAATGACCTCATATCCTATTTTACGATATTCTTCGGCATATTGCTCGATTTCTTGCTTTTGCTGCTGTGATAAAAGATCTACTTTTGAAATACAAATAATAGGTTCAATATGATTAGACTCCACTAACACTAAAAATCGGTCAAGAAGCATTGTGCTAAAATCAGGTTCAATCGCTGAAAAAACAAGCAGCGCCTGATCAACATTTGAAATAGGGGGACGAACTAATTCATTTTTACGTTCTTTAATTTCAAGTATATATCCTTCAAGCTTATTTTCCGCCTGAAATACTACATTGTCACCGACTAAAGGCGTTACCTTCTTTTTACGAAAAACACCTCGTCCTCGACATTGCGTTACTTGTCCGTCATGAAGAACATAATAAAATCCGCTAAGGGATTTAATAATTCTTCCTTCTGGCATAACCTCACTCCTATCACTCTGGATATTCAACGTCTTTTTCTTCAATAACTTCCCCGTCTCGGACAATTTTATAAGACGCCTTTTCATTTTCATCAACTAAAACATCGAACGATTCTTTTGTTGTTTCAGTAATCGTTAGTTCTTTAGCAGGAACGGACATATCGTTATCTGCATCTTCGATATAAATTTGTACTTTTTGCGGCTTTGGCTTTTCCTCTTCTGTTCCGGTGGCATCGCCTGTTTCCGTTGCGTCGCCTTGTTCCGTACTTGCTTCGGTGTCAGTCTCTTCTTTATACGGAATAGTCACATCCACTGACACCGTTTGAGGAGCTTTTGGCTCCTTGCCCATTGAGACTGTAATGGTGAGCTTATCACCTTGCTCGATACTCTGCTCCGCTGCAGGCTTTTGAGACATCACAAGACCTTTTTCAACAGTGTCGGAATACGCTGTTTTTACGTCCACTTCAATATCTTCATCTGATGCATAATCTTTTACGCTTTTTTCCGTCCAACCCGAGAAATCCTTTAATGTAATCTTCGGCGGACCCTTACTTACCCATAGCGTAACCGTTGTATCTTCCGGCACGACTTGTTCGGTTTCTTTAGGCGTCTGATCTGTAATATTGCCTTTCGGTTCTGTGCTTTCAACTTCGATGGATTGGATATCTTTATAATTCTGCTTTTCTAACAGACTTTTTACTTCCGTAAAGCTTCTTCCAATGTACCGGTTAAATGCTTCTTTTTTCTTTCCTGTACTTCGATAAATAATGACATTAGATCCTTCTTTGATAACGTCTCCCGCTTCTGGCATCGTTTTAACCACGTCGCCTTCTTCCACCTCATTATCGGATATATCTTTAGGATTCTTCACTTTAAAGCCTAAAGAAACTAAATCGGTTACTGCTGATTCATAATCTTGATTATGTAAATCAGGAACCTTTACGTCTTTTGGCAGTAATAAAGCCGGAATAAATGTAACAGCGGCTACGCTAGCAGCTGCTAGTAGCAAAAAAATTAAAACAAGCGTTACAATCAGCTTGCTTTTGCCTTTTTTCTTTTTCTTCTTTTTTTTCTTCGGCTTTAACTCTTCTTCCTCTTGTTCTTCCCGCTCTAAGTGAGGCGGTTTTCTCACAGGTACGTGCGTTTCTTCGGATTCAACAAAATCCTCCTTAATAACTGGAATGGCTTTTGTCACTTCTTCATCATCAGGCACCGTAAACCTTTGTTCATTATAACGATTTGGATGAACAGCAGACTGTAAATCCGCTTCGAGTTCTTCGACGGAACTGTATCGGTAAAATGGATCTTTAGTTGTTGCTTTTAATACAACATTCTCCACGCTTTGAGGGATAGATGGATTCCATCTTTTTGGAGAAGGTGTTTCTGTCTGTAAATGTTTTAATGCAATTGACACAGCCGATTCCCCAGAAAAAGGGACTCGACCCGTTAGCAATTCAAATAGGACGATGCCAAGCGAATAAATATCAGACCGCTTATTCGCAAGCCCTCCCCTTGCCTGTTCAGGAGATAAATAATGAACAGAGCCCAAAACAGAATTAGTATGCGTAATGGTTGTAGAACTTAGTGCTACGGCAATGCCGAAGTCAGTAACTTTAATGGTATCATCATGATCAATTAAAATATTTTGAGGCTTAATATCCCGGTGAATAATTCCGTACTGATGAGCATGGGCAATAGCTGATGTAATCTGCGTCATAATATGTATGGCTTTATCAAGAGATAGTGGTGATTCTTGCAGAATGTATTGCTTTAATGTCATACCCGGTACATATTCCATGATGATATAGTAAATATCTTCTTCTTCTCCAACATCATAAATGCTGACAATATTAGGATGAGCAATACTCGTAGCAGATTGTGCTTCTCGATGGAAACGCTTTATAAACGCATCGTCACTTGCAAAGTCTAAACGAAGCACTTTAATTGCCACATCACGATCCAAAATCATGTCGCGACCTAAATAGACGTTTGCCATTCCGCCTCCACCAATTACTTGCAATACCTTATAACGGTCGTTTAGCCGTCTACCTATTAGCAACACTCTCACCCACTTTCAGATGTAAAGTCCACAATTGCAAGTGTAATATTGTCTTCTCCACCAAGCTCATTTGCTAATTGAATCAGGCTCGTACCCTTTTCGTGAAGTGATGAACTTGTTGATAACGTTTCGTTCAGCTTTTGTTCCGTTACCTTATTTGTCAGTCCATCTGAACATAATAATAATCGATCTTCTTTTTCCACTTCAATTGTTTTTACATCTAAACTAACATTTTCTTCGGTACCTAGTGCTCGCAATAAGATATTTTTTCGTGGATGATGCTCAGCATCTTCTTTTGTGATTTGACCATTTTTTACGAGTTCATTCACAAGAGAATGATCTTCTGTTACTTGTTGAAATCCATATTCATTTGAAATATAGCATCTGCTGTCTCCTATATTACCAATCGCACAAAACGTATCGGCGCATAAAGCAAGTACAACTGTTGTACCCATACCTTTACACTCTTCATGCTCCTGAGCATACTGATAAATATCTTGATTAATTTGCGAAACATGCGTACGAATCCACTGCGTTGCCTCATCAGGAGACGTTACTTTGTCCGCTTCTTCCCACGCTATTTGCAATTTTTGAACCGCCATCTCACTGGCGACGTCGCCAGCTCGATGACCTCCCATACCATCAGCCACAATTGCAAGCAGCTGATTGTGTTGGTTCAAAAATACCCCTCCGTTATCTTCATTGTGTTGTCTAACTCTCCCTCGGTCTGTCATGAAGACAGTTGCCATACAATCACCTCGTCTCTTCTTTACGCTCCTTCGCACGTAATTGGCCACAAGCTGCATCGATATCATGACCTTGCTCACGACGAATAGTCACGTTAACGCCACGCTTTTTAAGCGTACGTTCAAATGCAAAAATCTGTTCACGCGGTGTACGAACATAATCACGCTCAGGCACATAGTTTACCGGAATCAAGTTCACGTGACATTTAACGTCTTTAATCAAATCCGCTAATTCCTCGGCATGCTCTACTTGATCGTTTACTCCTCCGAATAGACCATACTCAAAGCTAATACGTCTTCCCGTTTTATCCGTATAATATTTAATAGCTTCCATCAAATCAGGAAGTTTGTACGCACGGTTAATTGGCATTAAGCGTGAGCGGATGTCATTGTTTGGAGCGTGAAGTGAAATTGCAAAATTGATTTGCATTTTTTCATCAGCAAACTTATAGATTTTCGGAATGATTCCACTTGTCGATACTGTGATATGACGTGCACCAATATTTAATCCATCATCACTGTTAATTGTTTTTAAGAAGCGCATCATTTCATCATAGTTATCAAACGGCTCCCCAATACCCATAATTACGACAGAGCTCACGCGTTCTCCTTGTTCATCTAGCGCTTTTTGTACTTTTACTACTTGCGCTACGATTTCTCCAGCTTCTAAATTACGCTTTAAACCTCCAAGAGTAGACGCACAGAATGTACAGCCGATGCGACAGCCAACTTGAGTCGTTACGCAGACAGAATTTCCGTATTCATGACGCATAAGCACTGTTTCAATCGTATAACCGTCATGGAGTTCGAATAAAAACTTCATCGTGCCGTCCCCAGACGTTTGCTGAACAACTGTTTTTAATGTCGTTAATGCAAATTTGTCTTTTAATTGTTCACGTAATCCTTTAGATAAGTTTGACATATCGTCAAAGTCCGTTACGCGTTTAACATATAACCAGTCAAAAATTTGTTTAGCACGGAACTTCTTATCTCCGTGTTCTACTAACCAATTTTCTAGGTCGTGCATTTCTAATGAATAAATAGATGGTTTTTGCGGTTTTTCTTCTGCTTTTGCTTTCCTTTTAGCTACTTCTTCCATTTTTACACCTTCTTCTGTAAACATGCAATATAAAATCCATCGCTTTGTGCATCTGGCAGCAATTGAATTTCACCATGTTTTACGTTTTGTTTAAGCTTTTGCGGCATCCGTGCAGCAAGTGTTTCATCTTTTTGGAAATCAGCATGATCTGTTAAAAATGCTGCTACAACATCCCCATTTTCATCTCGGTCAATTGTACATGTACTATATACAAGGGTCCCACCTTTTTTTAATAAAGGCGCAACCGCATTTAAAATATCTTGTTGAATACGCGCCAGCTGCTTTACATCTTGCTCAGTTTTTGTATATTTCAAATCAGGTTTTCGTCTCATTACACCAAAACCTGAGCACGGGGCATCTACTAAGATGCGGTCAAACATTTCTTTATCAAACTGTTCGCCCGCTTTGCGGCTGTCTTGAACCGTCGGCTCAATATTGGTAAGATGCAGACGCTCTGCCTGCTGGGCAATCAGCTTTACTTTATGGTCATGAATGTCCAAGGAAATAACTTTACCACTGTTTTTAAGCTGCTCTGCAATATGAGTTGATTTTCCTCCCGGTGCAGCACAGCTATCTAAAATTAGCTCTTCTGCCTCTGCACCGAGCGCATGAGCCACTAACATAGAGCTTTCATCTTGAACGGTAAACATTCCTTCACGAAATGCTTGTGTATGAGCTGCATTTCCTTTTTGAACTTCTAGCGCTTCTTCTACAAAATGGCCTGGTTCTACAACAATCCCTTCTTTTTCAAGCGCTTCTTTTACTTCATTTTGCGTAAAGCGTGCACTGTTTACTCGGATTGTTTGTTTGGGGGCCATTAAATTAGCTAAACAGATTCCGCGTGTTTTGTCCAATCCATATTGTTCCACCCAGCGTTTTACAAGCCACAATGGATGACTCGTTTCAATCGCCAAGCGCTCCACAGGATTTTGTATTTCTTCTAAAGAAGGCGTGCCGCTGCGCTGAATATTTCGTAAAACGCCGTTTACCATTGAGGCAATTCCTTTGTGACCGCGTTTTTTGGCAATTTCTACTGCTTCATGAAGGATTGCCCGGTCCGGCACCCGGTCTAAATATACCATTTGGTAAAGAGATAAACGAAGCAGCACTCGCACCCAAGGCTGAAGCTTTTTTGGATTTTTCAAGAAAGGCGCTAACCCGTAATCTAACGTATCACGTCTTTGAATCGTTCCATACACAATTTCCGTTAACAGTCCTGCATCTTTTCCTTGAATACCCCGTTTTTGTATGCTGTTATTTAACAATAGATTGCTGAATGCCTGATTTTTTTCAATAGCTAGTAAAATATCTAAAGCTATGTCTCGAACGTTGTACTTACTCATTGACATCCCCTAATACTGTTCCGACTTCAACGGATGTACCTCGTAAATACTTCGCTGCATCCATACGTTTTTTTCCAGCCGGCTGAAGTTCCGTCACTTTAATAGCTGTTTCATTTCCAGTTGCTACTATAAATCCATCCTCTTCAAGTGATAAAACGGTACCCGGTTTGCCTGATGCGGATACTTTCTCTCCCCACCAAATTTTCATGACCTGACCGTCTGCTGTTGTATAAGCAACGGGCCAAGGGTGAAGTCCGCGGATATGGTTATAAATTTCTTCTCCTGTACGGGCCCAATCAATTTTCTCTTGTTCACGCTTAATGTTAGAAGCAAATGTCGCTTCGTCATCGTTTTGTTTAACCGGCGTAATTTCACCTTTTACAAGAGAAGGAATGGTTTCTGAAAGCAATTTTGCACCAGCAGCGCTGAGTTTATCATGAAGTGTGCCAACGTGATCACGTTCTTCAATCGGAACTTCTACCTGTGTTAAGATATCACCTGCATCTAATTTTTCTACCATATACATAATTGTAACACCAGTTTTCGGCTTACCTTGTAGAATTGAATAATGAATCGGCGCGCCTCCGCGCAGTTCAGGTAACAGAGAAGCATGCACGTTAATACAGCCGTATTTAGGCGCTTCTAAAATAGGGGTTGGTAAAATTTGACCAAAAGCCGCTGTTACAATTAGGTCAGGCTCATACGCTAACACTTGCTGATATTCTTCTTCTAAACGAATCTTTTCTGGCTGCAGTACAGGTATTTCATGCTTTAACGCCTCAACTTTTACAGGAGGAGGTGTTAATACGCGCTTGCGTCCTTTTGGTCGGTCCGGCTGTGTAACCACTGCGACCACTTCATATCCATCTTTAAGTAATGTTTGTAAAACCGGCACTGAAAAATCCGGCGTTCCCATAAATACGACTTTCATCGTGTAAAACCTACCCTTCTAGTTCATCCTCTTCGTAATACTTTGTTACTTTTTCCGTGAACAATACACCGTGTAAATGATCAATTTCATGCTGAATTGCTCGTGCTAAAAAACCTTTTGCTTCTATAAAATAAGGTTTTCCTTTACGGTTTTGCGCACGTACTTTCACATAATCAGCTCGAGCCACGTCACCAAAAAGGCCCGGAAAACTTAGGCAGCCTTCTGGACCGATTTGTTCGCCTCGTTGCTCAATAATTACCGGATTAATTAACTCAATTTTACCGTGTCGGTCATCCACGTCTACCACTGCCACTTGCTGCAGAACTCCTACCTGAGGAGCAGCTAGACCCACACCGTCTGCTTCAAGCATTAAATCATACATGCCGTTTAGTAATTTCGCTAATTTATTATCAAAGTTTTTAACGACTTCACATTCTTGTTCAAGTACTTCATTAGGATGGTAAACAAGCTTAAGCTTAGCCAAATAGGCACCTCCTTTATTCTTTCTATTTATATCCAAAAAGCTTCTTCTTTAACGCCATCAAGACGACTAGTTACATCATCGAGTATGGATTCAAATCAATAGTGATCGTTAAATTCTCCTTCTGCATTTCCGCTTGATAACGTTCTAATATATATTTCAACAGCGGAATCAGGCTTGGTTCCAGCTTGTATTTTAACATGCATTGATAGCGATATCTATCTTTTATCTTAGCAATCGGAGATGCGACTGGCCCTAAGATCGTTGTTTGCGGCGAAAGTTTCTGACTCAGATACTGCGAAATTTTGTCTGTAACAGACACCACTTTTGCAATATTTTCATGAGATACCGTTACAAGCGCCAAGTAAAAGAAAGGCGGATATTTGTGCATTTTACGAATTTCCATCTCGTGCTTATAAAACGAATCGTAATCATGCTGACTCGCAAGTTGAATGCTGTAGTGTTCAGGCGTGTACGTTTGAATCACTACTTCTCCTGGAAGTTTGTGGCGTCCTGCTCTTCCGCTTACTTGTGTTAAAAGCTGAAACGTTTTTTCAGATGCACGAAAGTCAGGTAAATTCAGCATCGTATCTGCTGTTAAAACGCCTACAAGCGTGACGTTTGGAAAGTCCAGTCCTTTCGCAATCATCTGCGTCCCTAGTAAAATTTGCGCTTCTCCACTTGCAAACTTGTTCAGGAGCTTTTCATGGGCGCCTTTTCGGCTTGTCGTATCAACATCCATTCGAACAACTCTAGCCTCGGGCAGCACTTTTGTTAATTCTTCTTCCACTTTTTGTGTACCAGACCCGAAAAAGCGGATATGTTCGCTGTGGCATTCTGGGCACTCAGTGTGCACATGTTCTTCGTGTCCGCAATAATGGCATTTTAATTTATTTTGATAGCGGTGATACGTTAGTGAAATTTCACAGTGCTCACATGTCGGAACGTAACCGCAGTCTCTGCACATAACAAAAGAAGAATGACCTCTTTTATTTAAAAATAAAACGATTTGCTCCCCTTTTTCCAAACGGTCTTTCATCTTTTCAAACAGCATAGTTGAAAACATAGAGCGGTTGCCGCTGCGAAGCTCTTCTCTCATATCAACGATATCCACCGAAGGCATTGATGACTTATTCATTCTTTGCTTTAACGTCAGTAGCTTATACACACCTTTTTGCGCTCTTGCAAAGGACTCAAGCGTTGGTGTTGCACTTCCTAAAATGACTGGACACTGATGATGCTGCCCTCGGTAAATAGCTACATCTCTTGCATGATAACGGGGGTTTTCTTCTTGTTTATAACTCGTCTCATGTTCTTCATCGATAATAAGAAGGCCCAAATTTTCAAATGGCGCAAATACAGCAGAGCGGGCCCCTACTACAACGGATACTTCTTTTCGCTGAATTTTTCGCCATTCATCGTATTTTTCCCCAGTAGACAAGCCGCTATGAAGTACAGCAACTTTTGAGCCGAATCGCTCTTTAAACCGCTTGACCATCTGAGGGGTAAGTGAAATCTCCGGAACAAGCATAATCGCTTCTTTCCCTTTTTTTAGCACTTGATCAATTGATTGGAGATACACTTCTGTTTTTCCGCTTCCGGTTACTCCGTACATTAAAAACACATCGTGAAGATTTTCTTCGATGTCCTGCAGAATCGGTGCGATTGCCTCAGCTTGTTCATCGGTCAATTGAAATGGCTTTGATGGTGTAAAGTATCGATCTTGATAAGGATCACGGTATATTTCAATTTCCGTTTCCGCTAAGAGTCCTTTGTTAATCAGCGCTTTTATAGGAGCGGAGGTAATCTGCAAATCTTCCGCTATTTCTTTTATGGCTACTTCTTCATTTCGATTCAGCATAAAAGACAGCACTTGTTTTTGCTTTTCTGCCTGCTTATTTAACTCGCTCATAAACTGGTGAATTTCTTCAAGGCTTTGATTCAGTTTTACGCCTTTTGCCGTTTTTTTGTTTCCTTTGTTTTTCACGACGTAGACGACTTCAATTAGACCTTTTTGAATATCACGGTGAAAAGCAGGAGCAGCGGCTGTTTTTTCTACTTCACTCCACTTCAGCGAGGATCTTGACTGAAAAAATGGCTTTACTTGCTCATGAAGCTGTTCGTATGCCTCTTTTGAAAGGAGTGACAGTTCTTTATCATATTTTGCTTTCATCGCCGCAGGCAGCATGACTTGAAAAGCCGATATCATAAAACAAAGCGTTTTTTCGGTTAGCCAGTGCCCAATCTCTAACAGTTCGGGAGTCAGAACCGGCGTTAAATCAAGCAGGTCAGCGATTGGTTTAACACGCTTAACTTCAGCCTCTTCTTTAAGAGCCACCACAAACCCTTGAACTTTTCTAGGACCAAACGGAACGACAACTCGCATACCCGGAACAATAATTCCTTTCCATTTATCGGGAATAGCGTAGTCAAAAGCTCGATCTGTTTGCTTAGCAGCCACGTCCACAATTACACTAGCTACACTCATTTTTTCAGCCCTTCTAACATTTCCTTCACTTCTTTTAACACCTCGGTAGCTACATCGTGTTTTGAAAGAATGGGAAGTTCTTTAGACTCTCCGCTTCGCTTATAGAGCGTTACAATATTTGTGTCCGTCCCAAAACCTGCTCCTTCTGTCGTCACGTTATTGGCTACAATCATATCCAAGTTTTTAGATGCAAGTTTCTTTTGTGCATATTCATCCACTTGTTCTGTTTCTGCTGCAAAGCCGACTAAAAGCTGGTGTTCTTTTCGCTCTCCAAGCGTGCGTAAAATATCTGTTGTTCTCTCTAGCTCTAGTACTGCTTCACCAGGCTGCTTTTTCATCTTTTGATCAAACACATGCTTTGGTCGGTAATCTGCCACTGCGGCTGATTTAATGACAACATCTGCTTCATGATAGCGCTGCATAACAGCTTCAAGCATCTGCTGCGCACTTTCAATTTGAACAACCTGCACTCCTTTTGGATACTCTAAATTCGTCGGTCCCGTTACAAGTGTTACCGATGCGCCTAATTTAGCAGCTTGTTCTGCAAGGGCATAGCCCATTTTCCCAGTAGAGCGATTGGTGAAAAATCGGACGGGATCAATGCGTTCTACCGTAGGTCCTGCTGTAACCAATATATTCACACCTTCAAGGATCTTTTGTGTATGTGATGCTTGTGAAAAATAAGATCCGATTAGTGAAACAATTGTTTCTGGCTCTTCAAGACGACCTTTTCCTACATAACCGCATGCCAAATACCCTTCTCCAGGTTCTACAAAAGAGTAACCAAATGATGAAAGAGTGCTCATATTTTTTTTAACAGCTGGATGATCGTACATATGAACATTCATTGCAGGTGCAATCCACACAGGTGCAGTAGCAGCCAGCAGCGTTGTGGAAATCATATCATCTGCAAGACCATTTGCTATTTTCCCTATCATATTTGCCGTAGCAGGAGCTACTAAAATTAAATCAGGCCAGTCTGCTAAATCAATATGTGCAATTACAGATGGATCTTTTTCATCAAACGTATCTGTATAAACTGGGTTTCGAGACAGAGCTTGAAACGTAAGCGGCGTTACGAACTCGCATGCTGAAGCAGTCATCATTACTTTAACTTCCGCTCCCGCTTGTACTAATTTACTTGTTAAAGCTGCAGCTTTATATACGGCGATTCCGCCGCTAACACATAATAAAATTCGTTTTCCCTTCATCATTATGCCCCCATCTATTTATCCCGCTCAACCAGCATCCGCTTGTTTACTCGGGTAACTATCTAAAGCTTTTCAATTCAATTATTATACCATTTTTGTAGTGAGACATTCACTATCCTGCTTGAACACAGATAAAAGCATCAAAAAAATAACAACCTATAAAGTAGGTTGTTATTTTTTCACTTACTGATGTTTAGAATCTTCTTCTGCTACACCTTGCTTATAGCTTAATTGTTCAGCATTAATTTCTTCTAAAGCACAGCCTACAAACTTATAAGAAACCGGCTTTTCAATCGGCGTATCATTGTGAAGCTGTAATTGACGTGCACGTTTTGCAGCTACTGTCACAAGCGTGTACTTAGAATCTAATTTTTCCATTAGGGAATCAATTGATGGATAAAGCATGTTTATTCTACCTCCAGCATTCTTTTATAGCGCGCAGAAATACGATCACGACGGCAGTGTTCAGCCGTTACGATAGCACGGATGCGAGCACAAGCATTTTCTACTTTGTCATTTTCTACAACATAATCGTAGGCGTCCATAAGTTCAATTTCTTCTTTTGCCACGCGCATACGGTTATTGATTAAATCTTCTGTTTCAGTACCGCGGTTTACGATACGACTTTTAAGCTCTGATAAACTCGGCGGTGCCAAGAAGATGAACAAACCTTCTGGAAATGCTTCTTTCACTTGAAGAGCACCTTGCACTTCAATTTCTAGAAATACGTCTTTTCCTTCAGATAACGTTTGTTCTACATAATCAACCGGGGTACCGTAGTAGTTACCTACGTATTCAGCCCACTCTAATAATTTCTTGTTTTCAATCATGCGCTCAAACTCTTCGCGTGGTTTGAAGAAATAGTCAACGCCGTCTACTTCACCTTCGCGGGGCTTTCTTGTTGTTGCAGAGATAGAATACTGCAATTTAATGTCTTCTTGCTCAAACAATGCTTTTCGTACCGTTCCTTTTCCAACACCTGATGGTCCGGAAAGAACAATTAATAAACCTCTTTCAATCATCGGTTCAAGTGACCTACCCTTCTAATAATTCTTCTTTGTTTATAAGTCGCTGTGACACAGTTTCTGGCTGTACAGGAGCTAAAATAACATGATCGCTATCCATAACAATAACAGATCGTGTTTTACGTCCTTGCGTTGCATCTATTAAAGAGCCTCGATCTTTTGCATCTTGAATAATGCGTTTGATTGGAGCTGATTCAGGATGAACGACAGAGATTATACGATTAGAAGAAATAAAATTTCCAAATCCAACGTTCACTAATTTACCGCTCATAAGAAGCCTCCTGCTATACCAATATAATCTTTATCTTACACGAAGGCTATTCAATATTTTGAACCTGCTCTTTTATGCGTTCTAATTGTGCTTTCATACTAATAACATACTGAGCAATAGTACCATTGTTTGCCTTCGCACCGATTGTATTCATTTCACGATTCAGCTCTTGAACAAGAAAATCCAGCTTGCGTCCTACTGAATCAGGTGTATTTAATGCTTGAATAAATTGTGAAACATGACTTTGAATTCGCGTAAGTTCTTCGCTAATATCTGCTTTTTCAGCAAAAATAGCTACTTCAGTCAGCACTCGCTGCTCATCGAAAGTACCTTCTAAATAGTCGCTCAGCTTTCTTTTAATACGCTCGCGATATTGTTCAGCAACTTCAGGAGCAAGCTGTGTAATTTTTTCGCGAATGTCTTGAATGTCCTGTAAGTACCCCATTAAATCGTGATACAGCTCTGATCCCTCTCGTTTCCGCATATCCACTAACTGATGCACAGCAGCTTCAACGGCTTCAAAGATTGCACCATGAATACTCGTCTGATCAGCTTCTTCTTCATAAGTTGTCATCACTTCAGGCATGTGTAAAATGTCTTGAATTTGAACAGATTGTGACAGCCCATGCTTTTCTTTTACTTGCTGCAACGCATGCATGTATTCATCAAGCAGCTGCCAATCCGTCTGCAGTTTCTTTTTTGCCATTTCTTCACCTGAAATAGTAACAAATACTTCTACTCTACCACGTTTTATGTATGTTTGAACGATTTTTTTTATTTTATCTTCAATTTCAATTAATTGTCTTGGCATACGAATAACAATTTCACAAAAACGATGATTAACAGACTTCATTTCGACTGTTACTGATCGATTTTCCACTTCCGCTTTTCCGCGGCCAAAACCAGTCATACTTTTTATCATTATCATCACATCCACTATGTACATCTTACATAAAAAGTATCATAAAAGAAAGTGTTAGCAAAAAAAAGAAATCTCTCTTCTTTATTCAACCTGTAAAGGCTGCCTTCATGAGTTTTCTCATTTGGGACAGCCTGTATTAAAGTATAGCACAATTTATGAAGGTTTTCTTGTTAAAAGTGAACCGGCAAGTAAAAAAGTTGGAAGACTTGCAAGTCCTAAAATAACGAGCCATTCCCGCGGTGCAATGGCCATTGTATGGAAAATAGGCTGCAGGGGCGGATAGTAGATAGCCACCAGCATAAGGATAATAGATGAAATAACGGCTCCTACAAGATATAAGTTCTGAAATGGATTGCGATCAAAGATTGATTTTTCACTTCGGCAGTCAAATACGTGAATAAGCTGTGCCATAACAAGTGTGGCAAATGCAATCGTCTGAGCATACTGCAGACGATCTGGGTCATTGTCGTAGACAATCATGAATGCAGCAAGTGTAGCAGCTCCAATTAAAAATCCGCGGCTGACTACTTTCCACCCTAATCCTCTTGCAAAAATACCTTCGCGCGGATGCCTTGGATGGCGCTTCATCACGTTGTCCTCCGGCTGGTCTAAGCCAAGAGCCATCGCAGGCAAACCGTCTGTTACTAAGTTTACCCATAGTATTTGAATGGGCACTAGCGGAAGCGGAAGTGCTAAAATCATCGCAAAGAGCATAACTAAGATTTCTCCTACATTTGATGCAAGCAAGTAACGAATAAACTTTCGAATATTTTCATAGATGTTTCGTCCTTCTTTGATCGCTGATTTAATAGTAGCAAAATTATCATCAAGCAAAACGAGTGAAGACGCTTCTTTTGCTACGTCTGTCCCGGTGATGCCCATCGCGATGCCTATGTCTGCTGCTTTAATAGCCGGTGCATCATTTACGCCGTCGCCCGTCATAGCTACAATGTGATCTTTTGCTTGAAGAGCTTTAACAATTTTAAGTTTATGTTCAGGCGATACCCTGGCATATACGTAAACATCATCCACTACTTCTTCTAGCTCTTCCTGCGTCATTTTGGATAAATCCGTTCCTTCCAAGACTTGACCGTTTTTCGGTAAAATGCCTAACTGTTTTGCAATCGCCTGTGCTGTAATGACGTGGTCACCTGTAATCATAACGGTTTTGATTCCTGCGTCTCGGCATTCTTTGACCGCTTGCTTGACTTCTGGTCTTGGCGGATCAATCATTCCTTGAAGCCCGAGGAAAGTAAGGTCTTTTTCCGCTTCATTCTCTGTATGAACGCTCTCATGGTCTCCTAACGGCCGATAAGCAATCGCAATGGTTCGAAGCGCTTGGCTAGCTAACTGATCGATTGCTCCTTTTACTTCATTATGAACCGTTACCGACAGCGTTTGTTGTCTGCTTTCCCACAAAATATTTTTGCTGTTTACAAGCAGCACATCAGGAGCACCTTTTGTTATGACATAGCGCTTATGAGATGCGTCTTCAATGACTACACTCATCATTTTGCGCGTTGAATCAAATGGAAACTCTTCAATAATCGTAAACTGCTTTTGAATGTTTTCTTTTGTCAGCCCCGCTTTCATCGCGGCCACAAGCAAAGCCGCTTCAGTAGGATCCCCGTCGATGACATATTCTTTATCTTTTCTCGAAATGGACGTTTGATTGCAAAGCAGACCAAACACCAAAAGCTGCTGAAGCGATTTTTCACTCCGTGTATCAACTTCTCTTTCCTCTCGCGAAAATACGCCCGTAGGTTCATACCCTGTCCCTGATACCCTCCACGTCATTCCTCCTGACCAGAGGTGAGTAACCGTCATTTTATTTTGCGTTAATGTGCCCGTTTTGTCTGAGCAAATGACTGACGCGCATCCTAGTGTTTCAACAGCAGGAAGTTTGCGTACAATGGATCTTTGCTTAATCATGCGCTGTACACCAAGAGATAGCGCCACGGTTACGATGGCAGGAAGACCTTCGGGTATGGCAGCAACAGCTAAGGAAACTCCCGCTAAGAACATACTGTATAAATCATGACCTTGCAGCACACCAATCCCGACAACTAATACAGTAAGTGCAAGAGCTACAACGATTAAAATTTTACCTAATTGCTCTAACTTCCGTTGAAGAGGAGTAATCATGGCTTCAGCATTTTGAAGCAAATCAGCAATTTGTCCCATCGCTGTTTTCATTCCAGTCCCTACAACGATACCTGTTCCGCTTCCTCGCGTCACAAGCGTACCCATAAACGCCATATTGTCCTGATCTCCAAGCGGCACTTCATCTCCTGGCAAAGCTTTTATTTGCTTGGCAACAGGCAAAGACTCTCCCGTAAGCGCTGATTCTTCAATTTCTAGACTTTTGGCTTCCATAATTCGAAGGTCAGCCCCGATACGGTCTCCGCTCGAAAACTTTACAACGTCTCCTACTACCAGCTCTTTAGATGGTAACTTAACCCATTTTCCTTCACGCATAGCTGCTACTTGAGGAGCAGAAAGCTCTTTTAATGCATGAAGAGATTTCTCGGCTTTTCTTTCTTGAAAAAAACCTAGAAATCCATTAATTACTACAATGGCAATAATAGCAACCGCATCGATGTATTCGCCTAAAAGCCCTGAAATAAGCGTGGCAGCTAGTAAAACCAGTACCATAAAATCTTTAAACTGCTCTAGAAACACAAGAATGGCCGGTTTTTTCTCTCCTTCAGTCAATTCATTAAATCCTTGCTGCTGCTGACGTGCTTTTACTTCTTTGTGTGTAAGACCATGCTGTCTGTCTGTTTTTGTTACTTCTACTATTGCTTTTTCACCTAATTCATACCATTTCATTGCATCTTTTCACACCCTTTTATTTGTAAATGCACCTATTAGATTGTTACAATCTTATATCGTATGCTTATTCAGACTCGTCCTAAAAAATGCTATACTTTTCTATAGGACAATTTTCAATTACTTAAGGATGTGAGCACTATGTCATTTGATGGTATTTTTACATATGGCATTTTACAAGAATTATCTGAGACCTTGGTTTCAGGACGAATTTCAAAAATATATCAGCCGTTTCCAAACGAGTTGATTTTACAAGTACGCGCTAAAGGTGAAAACCGCAAACTTTTAATCTCAGCTCACCCTAACTATTCACGCGTTCATTTTACAAATGAGCCCTATGAAAATCCATCTGAGCCTCCTATGTTTTGTATGCTTCTTCGCAAACATTTAGAAGGCAGCATTATTGAACAAGTGTATCAGCTTGGATTAGACCGCATTTTAGTCATTGAAACAAAAGGACGAAATGAAATTGGCGACGTGACGTACAAGCAGCTTATTATTGAAATCATGGGAAGACATAGTAATGTTGTGCTTGTAGATAAAGAAAAACAAACGATTATCGACAGCATTAAACACGTTCCAATGGCCTTGAACAGGCACCGTACGCTTCTACCCGGAGCACCTTACGTACTGCCTCCTAGTCAAGATAAGCTTCATCCATTTGAAGCCGATGAAGAAACCGTGGTTAAAAAAATTGATTTTAATAGCGGAAAGTTAGCCACCCAGCTAGTGCAAACCTTCTCGGGGCTTTCTCCTTTAATTGCAAATGAAGTGGTGTTTCGCTCTGGCTTAGCAAATCGTTCTACCCTTCCAAAATCATTCGTCGAAACGATGACGCTGATCAAAGAAGGTCAGTTTACACCGACTCTGACAACCGTTAATCAAAAAGACTACTTTTATTTACTGGAATTAACGCATTTAGAGGGTACGAAAAAAACGTATGCAACCATCAGCGAGCTTCTTGACCGCTATTACTACGGGAAAGCAGAGCGAGATCGTGTAAAGCAGCAAGCGCATGATTTAGTACAGTTTATTTCTACCGAGAAAAAGAAAAATGAGAAAAAAATAAAAAAACTTGAGCAAACGCTGCAAAATGCAGAAAAAGCATCTGATTACCAGCTAGCCGGTGAACTCCTTACCGCAAATTTACACCTTGTCAAAAAAGGAGATGCGAAAGTGGATGTTATTAATTATTATGATGAAAATAGCGGTACACTTACGATTTCATTAGATCCGCAAAAATCACCGTCTCAAAATGCTCAAAGCTATTTCACAAAGTATCAAAAAGCGAAAAATTCCGTTTCGATTGTAATCGAACAAATTGAAAAAGCAAACGAAGAAGTACAGTATTTTGAATCACTTATTCAGCAAATGGATACTGCTACTCACAAAGACATTGCAGAGATTCGTGAAGAGCTTGTGGAAGAAGGATATTTGCGCAACCGTCAGCAAAAACAAGCGAAAAAACAAAAAAACACTACGCCTACACTTGAACAATACGTTTCAAGCGACGGCACGACGATTTTAGTTGGAAAAAACAATAAGCAAAATGAGTATTTAACAAATCGCCTTGCTGCTCGTGATGACGTTTGGTTTCATACAAAAGATATACCGGGTTCTCACGTTGTTATCCGCAGCCAAGAGCCTTCAGAAGAAACAATTTTAGAAGCGGCTCATCTTGCTGCTTACTTTAGTAAAGCTAAAAATTCAAGTTCGGTACCCGTGGACTATACAAAAATTCGCCACGTAAAAAAACCAAGCGGTGCCAAGCCTGGTTTTGTGACGTACGATAACCAGCAAACGGTGTACGTAACGCCTAGCGAAGAACTTGTACTGAAGCTGCGTCAGTCATAATAAAAACCCCCTTTCTATATAGAAAGGGGGTTTTTATTATAGACCTAGTTTAGTTCATCCATGAAGGGTCTGAAGGGTTTTCACGCCATTTAAATAGCTTGTCCATCGCTTCTTCTTCAATGTATCCCGCTTCGTTTGCCGCTTCTACTAGCGTAGAGTAGTCTGTTAGCGAATAAACCTGAAGTTCTTTTTCTTTAAACAGCTGACGCGCTTTTTCCAGCTCATATGTAAAGATAGACACAACTCCAAGCACTTCACACCCCTGCGCTTTTAATGCATCGACTGCGGTAAACACACTTCCTCCAGTTGAAATCAAATCTTCAATCACAACTACTTTTTGACCTTTTGTTACTTTTCCTTCGATTTGATTTCCTTGGCCATGTTCTTTTGCTTTGCTTCGCACATAGCACATTGGAAGCTCTAGCGCTTCACTTACCCATGCTGCATGAGGGATACCAGCTGTAGCGGTACCGGCAATCACTTCTGCATTGGCAAAATACGTTTTAATTAAATGCTGCAGACCTTTTGCAATTTCTTTTCGCACTTTCGGGTAGCTAAGCGTTAGACGGTTGTCACAATAAATAGGTGACTTAATTCCAGAGGCCCACGTAAACGGCTCGTTTGGTTGAAGGCTTACTGCCTCAATATCAATTAATTGTTTTGCAATTTCTTTTCGTAGTTTTGTCATCGCGTAATACGCTCCCCTTTCCACTGCTGTAACATCTCATAATATGCTTTAAGCGGGTCTTTTGCTTTAGTAATAGAACGTCCAACGACAATGGCACTTGAGCCATATTCTCTCGCTAGCTGAGGTGTTGCCACACGGACTTGGTCATCTACTGAATCTGTGCCCATACGAATACCCGGCGTTACGGTCAAAAAGTCCTCTCCTGCTGCTTTTCGAATCGAAGGGACTTCATGAGTAGAACATACAACGCCGTCAAGTCCGCTTTTTTTAGCAAGCGCTGCATAATGCGTAACCACTTCTTGCATCGAATGTGTAATGAGCTGCTGCTCTTTTAGCATTTCATCAGATGTACTCGTTAGCTGAGTAACCGCAATACAATCCGGGCGCTTTTTGCCGGCAGCGGTTCCTAAGTCAAGTCCTTCAACGGCTGCTTGCATCATGTTCATTCCGCCCGCTGCGTGAACGTTAACCAAATCCACTTCAAGAGAAGCTAAAGACTTCATCCCTTGCTTTACCGTATTGGGAATATCATGAAGCTTTAAGTCTAAAAAGATTTGGTGGTTTTGCTCTTTTAATGCAGAAATAATGGATAACCCTTCTTTATAAAACAGTTCCATGCCTACTTTCACAAATAATGACTCTTGTTGAAAAGGCATTAAAAACTGCTGTACATCGTTAATTGATGAAAAATCAAGAGCAATGATTAACGGTTGCTTCACGCTTTTTCCAGCTCCTTCCGATACATTCTGAAACATGCTCGTATCCTAATGATGTTAATAGCCTTGGCAGTTCGTCAATGATGGTTGGGCATACATACGGGTCAACAAAGTTTGCTGTACCAACCGCCACTGCACTTGCACCTGCATATAGGAACTCGAGTGCATCTTCAGCAGTCGTCACTCCGCCCATACCGATAATTGGAATGTTCACTTTTTGGCTCACTTCATATACCATTCGAATCGCTACCGGTTTAATTGATGGGCCTGACAGTCCGCCTGTGCCGTTCGCTAAAACCGGCTGAGCTGTTTTCAAATCCAGACGCATCCCGAGAAGCGTATTGATCATCGTTAAGCCATCCGCACCAGCTTCTTCAACAGCCATCGCCATGTCTACAATATTGGACACGTTTGGTGATAGTTTAACATAAACTGGAACATTTGAAACATCTTTTACTGCTTTCGTTAAACGAGCAGCAATGACAGGATCTACGCCAAACGCAATTCCGCCTTCTTTTACGTTAGGACATGAAATATTCAATTCAAGTGCTTTTACATTTGATACGGTTGAAATTTCTTTTGCCACGTGCACATATTCTTCAATTGAAGCACCGGCTACGTTCGCGATAATCGGCACATCATATTGCTGAAGCCAAACGAGCTCTTCATTCATTACTTTTTCTAACCCAGGATTTTGTAATCCGATTGCATTTAACATTCCTGCAGATGTTTCCGCTACGCGAGGAGTTGGATTGCCAAAACGAGTTTCAGCAGTAGTCGCTTTAATCATAATGGCTCCAAGTGCATCAAGTGAATAAAATTGAGCATACTCACGTCCAAATCCAAAACAGCCGGATGCTGGCATAATTGGATTTTTCAAATCTAATCCTGGCAATGTCGTTTTTAGCATGCTCATAGAAGCACCTCCCCTGCTTGAAAGACGGGACCGTCGCTGCAGATTTTTTTATACGCCGTAGAATCTTCACTTTCTCTGCATACACATGCAAAACAAGCGCCGATTCCACAACCCATTCTTTCTTCTAAAGAAATGTAAAGCGGCTTGTTTGTATAATTATTTTCTAGTGCTTTCAACATCGGAGTTGGACCGCATGAAAACATAACATCATATGAAAACTGCTGCTCGTCAATCACCGTTGTGACAAAACCTTTTGTTCCGTAAGAGCCGTCTACCGTTGCAATATATGTTTCTCCTAAAGCTAAAAACTCTCGCTCGTAAAATACGTCTGCTTTTGATTGAAAGCCTAAGACGTGAATAACCTGCACGCCTTTTTCACGAAGTCTTTTTGAAAGCTCATAGAGCGGAGGCACTCCAATGCCTCCCCCTACTAATAAAGCGGTTTGACCTGCCTCTATGGTATCTAATGGAAAACCGTGGCCAAGCGGACCTAACACGTCAATCGACTGTCCGGCTTGTTTTTCGGCAAGCAGCGATGTTCCCGCCCCTTCTGCACGGTAAATCATCGTAAATTGTTCGTGCGTTTGGTCAATTTCTGCAATACTGATTGGTCTGCGAAGCAGTGGCAAATAGTCGTTGTTGACGCGGATATGCACAAACTGCCCCGGCTCATTCATGAAACGAACAAGCTCGCCTTGAAGGGTTAATTCATATACATTGTGTGTTAACGGTCGCTGACTGACGACTTGCATCATTTCATGTTTGATCATACGGTTGTCACCTCTTTAGTTGGACGAACTTTTTTCATTGGTATTGTATGGAAGCTGATCGTTTCAAGCACTCGTAAAATCGCTTCTGCTGTATCAAGTGATGTTAAGCAAGGTACACCATTTTCAACTGCTTCACGGCGAATTTTAAATCCGTCACGCGCAGGCTGTTTTCCTTTTGTTAGCGTGTTGATGACAAGCTGCGCTTCACCTTTTCGTATCACATCTAAAAGATTGTGATCTTCATGATGAATTTTATTTACTACTTTTACGCGAATGTCTTCTTTTGTAAACGTTGAAGCTGTTCCTTCCGTTGCAATCACCTGGTAGCCGATGTTAGCAAAACGCTTCGCAAGCGCTGTTGCCTCTTCTTTGTCTTTATCCGCTACTGTCATAAGTACTGAACCGTACGGCTTAATGGACATACCTGACGCAATTAGTCCTTTATATAATGCTTTTTCGTACGTTGAATCTTGCCCCATTACTTCTCCAGTAGATTTCATTTCAGGTCCAAGCGTAATATCTACGCGACGCAGCTTTGCAAATGAGAAGACCGGCACTTTTACGTAGACGCCTTCTTCTTCAGGGTGCATGCCTGATTCATAACCAAGCTCTCGCAAACTTGTTCCTAAAATAACTTTTGTTGCGACATTCGCCATCGGAATACGCGTAATTTTACTTAAGAACGGCACCGTACGGCTTGAACGAGGATTTACTTCAAGAACAAACACTTCTCCTTTTGATAAGACGAACTGAATGTTGAGCAGTCCAATAATGTTTAAGCCTTTTGCAATACGTGTTGTGTAATCAATGATTGTATCTTTTACATCCTGTGACAGAGTTTGCGGTGGATATACAGCAATGGAGTCACCTGAGTGTACACCGGCGCGCTCTACATGTTCCATAATCCCTGGAATAACCACTGTTTCACCGTCTGAAATGGCATCGACTTCAATTTCTTTTCCAGTTAAGTAGCGGTCGATTAACACAGGGTGATCAGCGTGTACTTTTACCGCGTGTTTCATATAGTGAAGCAGTTCTTCTTCTTTATATACAATTTCCATTGCGCGTCCGCCTAGTACATATGAAGGTCGTACAAGCACCGGATAACCAATTTCTTTTGCCACAACCACTGCTTCTTCTACGGATGTAACCGTCTTTCCAAGCGGCTGAGGTACTTCTAAACGTGCTAGCGTCGCTTCGAATTTTTTACGATCTTCCGCTGCGTCTAAGCTTTCAAGCGACGTTCCTAAAATCTTGACCCCTCTTGCTTCTAGCTCGTCTGCTAAGTTGATTGCTGTTTGACCACCGAACTGTACAACCACACCTTCTGGTTTTTCTAAATCGATGATATGCATCACATCTTCAATCGTCAGCGGCTCGAAGTATAATTTATCTGAAATACTGAAGTCAGTTGATACTGTTTCTGGATTGTTATTGACAATAATCGCCTCGTATCCAGCTTCTTTAATCGCCCACACGGAGTGAACTGTTGCATAGTCAAACTCAATTCCTTGCCCGATGCGGATTGGTCCTGACCCTAACACTACAACGCTTTTACGATCTGTAACAATCGATTCGTTTTCATCTTCAAACGTGCCGTAGAAATATGGTGTTGTAGATTCAAATTCAGCTGCACATGTATCTACCGTTTTGTACACTGGCATCACGCCATTTTGTTTGCGGAAGTCATATACTTCACGCTCTGTTTGATTCCATAGCTTAGCAATCGTGCAGTCTGCAAATCCCATTTCTTTTGCTTCCTGTAAAACTTCTACGTTATGAATCTCTTCTTTTAACACATTTTCAAAAGCAATCACTTTTTCAAGTTTTACTAAGAAGAAGAGATCGATTTTGCTCCACTCGTGAATTTGCTGAATCGTTACGCCACGGCGAATCGCTTCTGCGATGTAGAATAATCGCTCATCACCAGCTTTGCGAATACGTTTTTCAATAATTGCATCATCAAATTCATGCGCATCTTTCAGCTCTAAGTGATGAACGTTTGACTCTAGTGAGCGTACGGCTTTTAAAATTGACTCTTCGAACGTGCGGCCAATTGCCATTACTTCACCTGTTGCTTTCATCTGTGTACCTAGTTTACGATTAGCTGATTCAAATTTATCAAACGGCCAGCGTGGAATTTTAGATACGATGTAATCTAGTGCCGGTTCGAAACATGCGTATGTCTTCCCAGTTACCGGGTTCATCATTTCATCTAATGTTAAGCCTACCGCAATTTTTGCTGCTAATTTTGCAATTGGATACCCTGTTGCTTTTGATGCTAAAGCCGATGAGCGGCTTACGCGAGGGTTTACTTCAATTACGTAATACTGGAAGCTTTCTGGATCTAGTGCTAGCTGAACGTTACATCCGCCTTCGATTTTAAGCGCTCGGATAATTGTTAGTGACGCATTTCTAAGCAGCTGATACTCACGGTCGCTTAGCGTTTGGCTTGGTGCTACAACAATTGAATCTCCCGTATGAATACCGACCGGATCAAAGTTTTCCATATTACATACTACAATCGCATTATCGTTTGCATCGCGCATTACTTCATATTCAATTTCTTTAAAGCCTGCAATGCTTTTCTCAAGTAAGCACTGTGTTACAGGACTGTGTTTTAATCCACTTGTTACAATTTCAATCAACTCTTGCTCGTTGTTACAAATTCCGCCTCCCGTACCGCCAAGCGTATAAGCAGGACGCACGATTACCGGATAGTTTACTTGTTCAACAAACGCATACGCTTCGTCTAGCGAATGAATGATTTCACTTGCTGGGACAGGCTGATTTAGTTCATTCATTAGTGAACGGAACTGCTCACGGTCTTCAGCTTGTTCAATCGCCGATAATTTTGTCCCGAGAATTTCTACATTAAATTCTTCTAAAATACCCGTTTCATGTAATTCTACCGCTAAGTTCAATCCCGTTTGACCGCCAAGCGTTGGAAGCAGTGCATCAGGGCGTTCTTTACGAATAATTGAGCTTACAAATTCAACCGTTAGAGGTTCAATATATACTTTATCTGCCATTTCTGAGTCTGTCATGATTGTTGCAGGATTGGAATTCACAAGAATAACTTTGTATCCTTCTTCTTTTAGGGCAATACACGCTTGCGCTCCTGCATAGTCAAACTCTGCCGCCTGTCCGATGACGATTGGTCCTGATCCGATTACGAGAATTGTGTTAATATCTTGACGTTTTGGCATTAGCAATTACCTACTTTCTGATTGTTTTTCATAAGATTCATAAATTCGTTGAACAATCCGTTTGCATCTTCAGGTCCCGGTGATGCTTCAGGGTGATATTGAACCGTGAATGCCGGATATTCTTTATGCTTTACTCCTTCAACTGTTCCATCGTTAAGCGCAACGTGCGTCACTTCTAATGGCGTGTTGACAAGAGATGGCTCACATACTGTATAGCCGTGGTTTTGAGATGTAAGAGCTACTTTATTGGTTTTTAGATCCTTTACAGGATGGTTGGATCCACGATGACCAAATTTCATTTTTTCTGTATCTGCTCCGCATGCTAGCGCAAACAGCTGATGTCCTAAACAAATTCCGAAAAGAGGAACCTTTCCTAAAACCCCTTGAATCATCTCGATTGCTTCAGGTACGTCTTTTGGGTCTCCAGGTCCGTTGCTCAACATGATGCCATCTGGATTTAATTGAAGAATTTCTTGCGCAGTTACGTTATAAGGAACCACAATCACGTCGCATTGACGAGCTGTTAATTCACGTAAAATTCCGTGTTTCATTCCAAAGTCAACGAGTACCACTTTTTTACCTCTGCCTGGGCTTGGATAAGGCTTCACTGTTGATACTTTTTTAACTGAATCAGTCGGAAGTTCATGATTTTGAAGCTGTGCTACCACTTCTTCTACATTGACTTCCATGTTGCACACGCGTCCGCGAAGCGCACCGTGCTGACGAATTTTTCTCGTTAATTTTCTCGTGTCGATTCCAGCTAATCCTGGAATATCTTTTTGTTTTAAAAATTCATCTACTGATAGTTCGCTTCTGAAGTTTGAAGGAGCATCACAAATTTCTTTTACAATCAAACCGTGTACAGCTGGTTCAATCGACTCAAAGTCATCGCGGTTAATACCGTAGTTTCCGATTAAAGGATATGTTAATGTCACAATTTGTGCACAGTATGATGGATCAGATAGAATTTCTTGATATCCTGTCATTCCCGTGTTGAAAACAACTTCTCCTGTCATTTCTTTGTCGCTGCCGAATCCTTTTCCGATAAATACTGTTCCATCTTCTAAAATTAGTTGACGTTGCATGCTTTAACATCCTCCCATACTCGTTTACCTTCTACTAATGTCATTACCGGCCAACCTTTGCATACCCAGTTAGCAAACGGCGTATTTTTACCTTTTGATACAAATTCTTCTGGATTAATTGCTTTTTCCGTTTCAAGATCAATGATAGTTAAATCTGCTGTTTTCCCTACTTCGATGGTGCCATAGGGAAGGTTGAACGTGTCAGCAGGCTTGTTTGTTAAATATGATACTAGCTGCTCTAGCGTCATTACTTCTTTTAATACTAAGTTTGTATAAAGAAGCGGGAAAGCTGTTTCAAGTCCCACAATCCCAAACGGCGCAAGCTCCATGCCTTCTGCTTTTTCGTCCGCTGTGTGCGGTGCATGATCAGTGGCGATAAAATCAAGCGTTCCATCTAATAAAGCTTCAATTAATGCCTGTTGATCATCTTTTCCTCGAAGCGGGGGATTCATTTTAAAGTTTGAATCAAGCCCAGGGATGTCTTCCTCATTTAGCAGTAAATGATGAGGCGTTACTTCTGCGGTTACGCGAATACCTGCTTTTTTTGCATCTCGAATGGCGCGAATGGATTCTTTTGTACTTACGTGACACACATGATAGTGACAGTTTGCTGCTTCAGCAAGCAGTACATCTCGTGCAATTTGAACGGCTTCACAGATAGAAGGAATACCGTTTAGTCCATGTTCTTTTGCAAATTTTCCGTCGTGGACGCAGCCTTTGTTGATTAAATCATTATCTTCACAGTGTGCAACGATTGCTTTATTTAATGAAGCGGCTTTCTTCATCGCTTCTAGCATCATTCCTGTTGACTGAACGCCTACTCCATCATCTGTAAAAGCAAATGCGCCCGCTTCTTTTAAGCCTTCAAAGTCCGTTAGTTCTTTTCCTAATTGGCGAGTGGTAATCGATGCGTATGGCAATACGCGAACATGTGCTGTTTCTTCAATACGCTTGTTTACCCACTCCATTTGTTCAACAGTATCGGGAACTGGACGCGTGTTTGGCATTGCAGCAATTGCTGTAAAACCGCCCTTTGCCGCTGCTAGAGTACCCGTTTCAATCGTTTCTTTCTTTTCTCCCCCTGGCTCGCGCAAGTGAACGTGGACATCGATTAAACCCGGTGATAAGAAGTTCCCGCCTGCATCAATGACTTCTTCATTCTCCACGTCGATGTGTGAAGCTATTTCAGCAATTACACCATTTTCAATTTTCAGTTCGACTTGTTCAATTTTTCCTTCATTTAACCATGTAGCATTTTTGATAATTGTTGTCATTATTAAGTCCCCTTTCAATTGGTTGTAGCGCTCTTGCTAATACTGCCATGCGAATGTACACGCCATTTTGCATTTGTTTAAAAATTCTTGATCGTTCACATTCAACGAGCTCATCTGCAATTTCGACTCCTCTGTTTACAGGAGCTGGATGAAGGATAATGCTATGTGATTTCATTTTCCGCTCTCGTTCAACGGTTAATCCGAAGCGGCTGTGGTAGTTCTGTGCAAGCTCTGAAGTGTTCTCTTCATGCCTTTCAAATTGAATACGCAGCAGCATCACAACATCGACCGTTTCGATTGCTTCATCGATATCAAGATATGTACCGTGTCTGTTCTCTTCATCTTTCCATTCTTCAGGTCCCGCAAAATATACGGTCGCCCCTAGTTTTGTCAGCATTTCAGCATTCGATCTCGCTACGCGGCTATGTCGCAAATCTCCGACTATTGCAACTTTTAATCCTTTAAACGAGCCGAACTCTTGGCGAATCGTCAGTAGATCAAGCAGACACTGAGTTGGATGCTGACCGCATCCGTCTCCTGCATTAATGATGGGAATCGATACTTTTTCCTGCAGTGCTTCATAATAACGATCTTGCGGGTGGCGAATAACAACTGATTGAACGCCGATTGAAGCTAATGTTTCAATCGTGTCATAAAGCGTTTCTCCTTTTTGGACGCTTGAAGTTGTTACTTCAAACGGAATTGTTGTTAATCCTAGCTGCTGTTCTGCCATTTCAAAGCTGCATCGAGTACGCGTGCTCGCTTCAAAAAATAAGTTGGCAACAAACATTTTCTCTTCCGGTTTCCATCCTTGTTTATTCGTTCGATAGTTTTCAGCGCTGTCTAAAATCTCTAGAATTTCATTTGTTTCTAGTGTTGAGACTGTCACTAAATGTTTCATATCGATTCCCTCCATTTTTGCTTTCCTCGCATTTCTTTATAAAAAACACCCTTTCTAACTTAGAAAGGGTGTAAGAAAACAAGCTTCGTCTATAACGCGCTTTTCACACACCCTTAGAAACCTCTCTGGATTTCAATTAAAAGGCGTTCTATGAAATTTTTCGTGCTGACGTTTCTTGAACGTTTTCTGCTTCTTTTATCTTCTCTTTCGGCAGAACTAGATTCAGCAGAACTCCCATGATAGCAGACAGTGCCATGCTATCAATCTTTACATGTTCTGAGATATCTAAGTGTGCTCCTCCGATTCCTAATACTAAGATAATCGAAGCAATCATTAAGTTTCGTTTTGATCCAAGGTCTACCTTTGCATCCACCATCATTCGCAAGCCCGATGAAGCAATGATTCCGAATAAGAGAATCGAAATCCCGCCCATGACCGGCGTTGGTATACTTGAAATAAGAGCGTTGATTTTTCCGACAAACCCGAACAAAATCGCGAAGACTGCTGCTCCTGCTATCACAAATACGCTAAGCACCTTTGTGATGGCTAACACTCCGATGTTCTCACCGTATGTTGTATTTGGCGGTCCGCCGATCAGCGCAGCAAGCATAGTTGCTACTCCGTCTCCTAAAATCGATCTGTGCAGCCCTGGCTTTTCAATATAATTTCGATCCACAATCTTATTTAAGACGAGAATGTGTCCGATATGTTCTGAGAGTGTTACGACTGCTACAGGTACCATGATAAGCACAATCCCTAATGAAATGGACGGCGTGTATGTGACGAATGGCACGTAGAAGTGAGGTACTTCAATCCACTCTGCTTTCACTACCTTTGAAAAGTCTACCAATCCTTGTGTATAAGCGAAGATGTATCCACCGATAATTCCCATCAGTACCGGAATCAGACTGATAATGTTTTTAAAGAAGATTGAGCAAGCAACTGTTATCACTAGTGTCACAAGCGCAACCATCAGGTAAGTTAAGCTGTAATTTCCTTTTGCATCGTTCATAGCCATGCCTACTGCTGTATTAGCCAGTCCTAAGCCTATAACCATAATAACTGGTCCTACTACAACCGGAGGAAGCAGCTTCATAATCCAATTGATTCCTGTTCCTTTTATAATCAAAGCAACAATTCCATAAACAAGTCCGGCTAAGAAACAACCAACCATCGTTTCTTCAGGTCCAAACGAAGCTTTGGCGAAAATGATTGGCGTGATGAACGCGAACGATGAACCAAGATAAGAAGGAATTTGACCTCTTGTAATGAGCAGGAAAGCAAGCGTTCCTACCCCGCTTGAAATCAAAGCAATTGCCGGGCTGAACCCAACTAGGAATGGCACTAACACCGTCGACCCAAACATTGCAAACAAATGCTGCAGACTCAATGTTAACCAATTTATTGCTTTTGGTTTATCATGTATATCAAGTACAAAATCTCGTTGTTGACTCATATGTTTTTCCTCCTATCACTATTAAAAAACCTCTTTACGCAGAGGCAAAGAGGTTTTCAGCATACAAGGAAGACGCTATACCGCAGTATAGTTTCCCTTGTATAGTGACCCCCCTTTTGCAGCCTCACGGGACTACCATTTAAAAGGGTATATAATTTATTTTTCGTAAATAGACACGTGGTCTTTTTCGTCTACTTCCATTAAATGCACCGCAATTTTTTCACTTTTAGCTGTCGGTACGTTTTTGCCAACGTAGTCTGCTCGAATCGGCAGCTCGCGGTGCCCTCTATCCACTAAGACAGCCAGCTGAATGAGTTCAGGTCGGCCGATATCAATCAGTGCATCAAGTGCTGCTCGAACCGTACGGCCCGTATATAACACATCGTCTACTAAGATGACGTTCTTATTTGCAATATCTGTCGGAATATCTGATCCTTTTACGAGAGGCTCATCATTGCTTGTCACTTTCGATAAATCATCTCGGTAAAGCGTGATGTCTAGTTCTCCGACTGGCAATGTATTTCCTTCAATTTGTGCAATTCGTTCTGCTAAACGTTTTGCGATATAAATACCTCGCGTTTTAATCCCCACTAGCACACAATTTTCGATTCCTTTATTCTTTTCAATAATCTCATGTGCAATTCGAGTTAAAGCGCGGCGAATAGCCTGTTCGTCAAGTACGGTAGCTTTTACGTTCACTGTTTTTCACCTCAAGTTGTTGACATAAAAAAATCCTCTTGCCTTGAGGCAAGAGGATTTGGTTTTAGATATATTTCTTCAAAAAGGCTATAAATATGCCTTTTCTGCACCGTTTCCTTCTCAGCCTCTCTGGACTGTTCTTAAAGGTTCTTATTAAGTTAATACAAGTATGCCATCACTTATGGCAGTTGTCAACTTCTTTTTTCAATAAGCTCTAGCATCTCATTAAACTCTTTTGGAGCCGGTGCTTCAAATTCCATATATTCATTTGTACGAGGGTGAATAAAGCCTAATACACCTGCATGAAGCGCTTGTCCGTCAATCGGAAGCGTTTTTTTCGGTCCGTACTTCGGATCCCCGGCAAGCGGAAAGCCAATATACTTCATATGAACGCGAATTTGGTGTGTTCGCCCCGTTTCTAGCTTACATTCGACTAGTGAAAAATCTTTAAAACGCTGCAATACAGTAAAGTGTGTCACTGCATCACGACTGTTTTCATCAGTTACCGTCATGCTTTGACGATCTTGCTTATCTCGGCCGATTGGCGCATCAATTGTACCGTGATCGTGCGCAATTACTCCGTGAACGATAGCTTTATAACGACGCGTCACTGTTTTAGCTACAAGCTGACTAACTAGTGATTCATGAGCTAAATCATTTTTTGCAACCATAAGTAAACCGGATGTATCTTTATCAATTCGATGAACGATACCAGGGCGCATAACGCCGTTAATACCCGATAAATCTTTACAGTGAGCCATTAGGCCGTTTACAAGCGTGCCGCTATGATGACCAGGAGCTGGATGTACAACCATGCCGCGAGGTTTATTTACAACAAGCACATCTTGATCTTCATAATAAATATCTAAATCCATTTCTTCCGCTACCACATCAAGCTCTTCTAATTCCGGCACTTCGATAATAATAGCGTCTCCTGTTTTACATTTATAGTTTCCTTTGACGGTTTTATCGTTCACTTTTGCGTGACCTTCTTTAATCCATTGCTGCACTTGTGAACGTGACCATTCTGCATTTACAGTCGAAAGTACTTTATCAATACGTTCTCCCGCTTGTTCTTCATTTATAACTGTTTCAATTACATTCATTCTTTGTGCTCCTTCTTCATTTTCCCTTCAAACAGCGTCATAATAAACATGATGATTACTCCGACCACAAGTGCCGAATCAGCTACGTTAAAAATCGGAAAATCATACGTAAAGATGTATGTATTTACGAAATCAACTACTTCTTTACGGACCACTCGATCAATAAAGTTTCCAATGGCGCCGCCTAACATTAATGCTAGCGCAATACCGAACCATTTATCTTGTTTTTTGAGCTTTTGAATATAAATTATTAAACCGACTACCACAACCACCGTAATGAGATAAAAGAACCACATCTGTCCTTGTAAAATCCCCCACGCGGCTCCTCTGTTACGATGAGAGGTAATGTAAAGAAAGTTTTCAATTACGGTGATGCTTTGTCCATAATACATTTCTTTTACAATCATCCATTTTGTTACCTGATCAATAAGTATAACAGCTAAAGCGATAAGATAATAAAACACAAACGTTTTCCTCCCGCAATAAAATCAAACGAATCCATACTAAAGCATTTTAGCACATAATTCATTTTTTTTCTCGCTTCTCACCATAAAACAAATAAATCTTCATTTGTGCGGGCCGTCGGCATTACTTTTAATTTATGAATAGACATCACTTCGCCAGTTAGTTCATCAATTCCAAACGCACCAACGTCAAGCTTTGCTAACGCGTGTTCTACATCTTTTAAATCGGCTTTAATCATTTCTATCACGTAACGTTCCTTTTCATCTATATAACCAGATTGTTCTGTAGCATATCTCAATAGGCGATCTTGTAATTCTTCTTTAATAAGAGCTAATTCCTGTCCAATGGAAAGATAATTTTCATACATTCAAACGCCTCCTGTGCTGATAAGATGAAGTATTAATGATGTTAGGTTTACCGAGTTTTCCATCGAATCTACAACACAAGTTTTTCCTAAGGCTTTAAATGCTTTATACCATTGTATTTGGGAATTTCGTACAGCAAAAAACACGCCCAAAAAGGACGTGTTTTTGTTAATTACTGCTGAACGTAGTGATTTTTTACAACATCCGCACAGCGTGTACATAAAGTCGGGTGATCTTGATCTTGGCCAACTGTTGGTGATACAACCCAGCAGCGCTCACACTTCTCACCTTCTGCTTTACTTACAACAATTGAAGCATAGCTGAATTTTTGTGCTTCAGCAGGTGCTTCACCTTCTGCTACCTCAAGATCTGAAACGATGAAGAGTTGACCTACATTTTCAGAAATAGATGCTAACAGTTCTTTCGTATCTGCTGTTGGATACAGCGTTAATTTTGCTTCTAAAGACTTACCTATTACTTTTTCATTACGAGCCTGTTCTAGCGCTTTTAATACTTCATCACGAAGCTCCATGAATGCATCCCATTTCTCTACTAATTGATCTGCTCCTTCGATTTCTTGAACCTCTGGCATATCAACTAGCTGCACGCTTTCTTCCGTTACATTTGGAATGTGAACCCATACTTCGTCTGCTGTATGAGAAAGAATTGGAGACACTAATTTCGTTAACGATAATAACGTTTCATAAAGGACCGTTTGAATGCTGCGGCGCTCTACATTATTTTCTGCTTCGATGTACAATACATCTTTTGCAAAGTCTAAGTAGAATGAACTCATATCAATTGTACAGAAATTATGCACTGCGTGATAAATGCTTGAGAATTCATATGAATCATAAGATTTTTTCACTTTATCAATTAATTTGTTCAGCTTCACAAGCATGTAGCGGTCTACTTCACGAAGGTCTTCAACAGCTACAGCATCAGTTGTTGGATTAAAGTCCGCTAAGTTTCCTAGTAAGAAACGGAACGTGTTGCGGATTTTACGATATACTTCTGCTACTTGTTTTAAAATGTTATCAGATACACGAACATCAGCTTGGTAATCTACAGAAGCTACCCATAAACGTAAAATATCTGCACCTAGTTGTTTCATTACTTTTTCTGGAATTACAACGTTTCCTAATGACTTACTCATTTTGCGACCTTCACCGTCTAAAGCAAATCCGTGGCTAAGTACCCCTTTATAAGGTGCTTCACCCGTTACAGCTACGCTTGTAGAAAGACTTGAATTAAACCAGCCGCGGTATTGGTCAGAACCTTCTAAATACAAATCAGCCGGACGCTGTAAGTCTTCACGTTCTTCAAGAACAGCTTGATGTGAAGAACCAGAGTCAAACCATACGTCCATGATGTCTGTTTCTTTTGTGAAGCGGCCATTTGGGCTTCCTTCATGAGTAAAGCCTTCCGGAAGCAAGTCTTTTGCTTCACGCTCAAACCATACGTTTGATCCATGTTCTCTAAATAGATTTGATACGTGTTCAATTGTTTCATCCGTAATGATTGGCTCATCATTTTCAGCATAAAATACCGGAATTGGAACGCCCCATGCACGTTGACGAGAAATACACCAGTCTCCGCGGTCACGCACCATGTTATAAAGTCGCGTTTCACCCCAAGTAGGCACCCATTTTGTTTTTTCTACTGCTTTTAATAAATCTTCACGGAAATCTTTAATAGACGCAAACCACTGTGCCGTTGCACGGAAAATTGTTGGTTTCTTTGTACGCCAGTCATGTGGGTATGAGTGGGTAATGAAACTTAATTTTAACAGCGCGCCTTCTTCTTCTAGTTTGTCTGTAATCGGCTTATTCGCTTTATCATAGAATAACCCTTCAAATCCTGGTGCTTCATTCGTCATATGACCCTTACTGTCGACTGGACAAAGAACTTCCAAACCGTATTTTTGACCAACGATAAAGTCGTCTTCCCCGTGTCCCGGTGCTGTATGAACACACCCAGTACCAGCATCCGTTGTTACGTGATCGCCAAGAACAACTAATGAATCACGCTTGTAGATTGGATGCTCAGCTACTACACGCTCAAGTTCTGAACCTTTTACCGTACGAAGCGTCTTATAGTCAGCCCATTCAATTTCTTTAGCAACTGTTTCAATCAGTTCAGTTGCCACTACATATTTTGCTCCATCTGCTTCAACTACGCTGTACTGAAGCTCAGGATTGACGGCAATCCCTTGGTTAGCTGGCATTGTCCATGGTGTTGTCGTCCAAATGATGAATTTTTCATCTTGTTCAAGCACACCTTTACCATCTTTTACGTTAAATGCTACGTAAATAGAAGCTGAACGTTTGTCATAGTACTCAATTTCCGCTTCTGCTAAAGCAGATTCACTTGAAGGGGACCAGTACACTGGTTTTAACCCTTTGTAGATGTAGCCTTTTTTCGCCATGTCACCAAACACTTTGATTTGTTGCGCTTCGTACTGCGGCTGAAGCGTTACATATGGATTATCCCAATCTCCGCGTACACCTAAACGCTTGAACTGCTCACGCTGGCCGTTTACTTGTTCCCAAGCATACTGTTCGCAAAGCTTACGGAACTCAGCTACCGTCATTTCTTTGCGGTTTACTTTTTTATTTTTTGTTAAAGCTGTTTCAATTGGCAAACCGTGTGTATCCCAGCCTGGTACATAAGGTGCACAGAAGCCTGACATCGACTTATAGCGAACGATAAAATCTTTTAAAATTTTATTTAATGCATGTCCCATGTGAATATCGCCATTCGCATATGGAGGTCCATCATGCAGGACAAATAGCGGACGGCCTTCCGTACGTTTTTGTACTTTTTCATAAATATTCATTTCAGCCCACTGTTCTTGCATTTTAGGCTCGCGGTTTGGTAAATTTCCACGCATTGGAAATTCAGTTTTTGGCATCAATAATGTATCTTTATATTCCATGTTTTACCCTCCAAAAAAAAACGTAAATTTCATATCTTTTTGTACCATAACAAAAAGACCTCCTCATCCCAAAAAGGGACGAGAAGGCCTCCCGCGGTACCACCCTAGTAGATTTGCTGCACGCAAATCCTCTTTGCATTCGTAACGTGAATAAACCGCCACTGCTTACTATCATCAGTTCAGCAATGGTACTCTAGGGTGATTTTCACTTTTTTGTTTGTTATCGAGCTCACACCATCCTCGATTCGCTTTGACAAACTAAAAAAGCTACTGTCCCTGTCTCCGTACTGTTTGATATGAAATTTCATCTGTTACCAAATTATATGACAACAAAACGTGAGAAGTCAAGATGATGTCTTGACTAGTCAATTTTTTCTTCTAGCGCTGGCATCTCATAATCCATCAACTGATCCCAGTCGTCGCTGTTTAACATTTCAAGCTGTGCTTCGATTAACATTTTGAAACGAGTTCTAAATACTTTAGACTGCTTTTTCGTCTCCTCAATGTCCATCGCAATTTTACGAGACTTAGACAATGCTTCATTAATAATACGGTCCGCATTTTTTTCTGCTTCTTTTATAATGAGCTTCGCTTCTTTTTCAGCGTTTCGCTTCACATCTTCCGCTGCTTCTTGAGCAATTAAAATTGATTTATTTAATGTTTCTTCGATGTTAGTAAAATGTCCAAGACGATCTGTTAATTCAGATACTCTTCCTTCTAACTCCTTTTTATCACGCATGACTAGCTCATAGTCTTTAATTACTTGGTCAAGAAACTCATTTACTTCATCTTCATCATATCCGCGAAACCCGCGATTAAACTCTTTGTTATGAATATCCAAAGGGGTTAAAGGCATCTAGGCCACCTCCGTGTTGTCTCATTACATCATTAGTAATGGTTTATTCGACATATTTTTAAAATTTCCTGCTAGTAGATTTCTTTATTTCTGCTTTCCTACAACAATTCGCCATTTTTCTTTTTTAGTTTTTCCTTCAAGTGAAACGATACGACTTCTGCCGTGACCACGAAGCGACAAAATATCACCTTCATGACATTCAAAAGAAGGCTGTTCAATGACTTTAAAATTTACTTTTACCGCTCCATTTGCAATAAACGGCTGGACTTTTTGTCTTGATAAATTGTGAATGGTCGACAGCAAAACATCAAGCCTCATTGAAGAAACTGTATAAACGTGTTCAATCAGCTCTTCTTTTACCACATGCAGCTGCTCTCTTTGAATAGAAGAAAGTGAAACTTTGGCTTTTCCAATTGATGTTAAATTCATCTCAATATAAGAAGAAATTTCCTCTGCAGCTACAAGCTGAATATCGTCTCCCGCGACCAAAATATCTCCAAATTTTGAACGGCGCAGTCCTAAGGACATCGCCGAACCAAGAACTTGAGGATGTTCAATTGTCACAAACTTTTTAGGATAATTGAGCTCGTACATATGCAACTGAAAATCTTCGCTTTGAGGTACATAGTAATCCGGATATAGCAGCGCGCGCTTGCGTTCAGCAAACGGTTGTCCACCATCAAATGAAACTTGAACCTCTCCTTCAGTCCCGACCATAGCTGTCACAATCTGCTGCTCTCTTGGATCTAAAAAGTCCGTTAATTTTGGGCTGTATTGATGTAGGACATCTTCTTTCCACTGAAGAACCTGGTCAATAAATCCATGTTCTTCTTGCCTAAAATGTTCATAAATAGACATATTATTACTCCTACTATTGGTATGTAAAAAAGGAATCCAGCGATTCCTTTTTTAAATAAAACCTACCACATTATTAAGTGAATACACGCCTCTTTCAGCAAATCGCAATAAAAAGATTGCAACAAGAGGTGAAATATCAATCATGCCAATAGGCGGAATGATTTTACGAAAAGGCTCTAAGTAAGGCTCACAAATACTGCCAAGCAGCTGACCAAACTTAGACGCCCTTACATCGGGTACCCAAGACATCAAAATGTAAATAATCAGTGCCCATGAGTAAAGCCCAATTAATTTTCCAAGAATCCCAAAAACGATGTCCAAAAACTACCACCTCTTTACGTTTGTTGTATCGTGTTCCCCCATCATATCTGAAATGCTTCCGCTTACGTCTACATTATCAGGTGTACATAAAAAGATGTCGGTTCCAATTTTTTGAATGTCCCCGCCTAAAGCATAAACTGTACCACTTAAAAAGTCGACAATTCTCACTGCTTGATCTCGTTGAATGCGCTGTAAATTCACAACTACGACTTTACGATTTTTTAAATGATCCGTAATTTCTTGTGCTTCGGCATAGACGCGAGGTTCGCAAAGCATCATTTTTGATGATTTTTGAACGCTTTGCAAGCTAATCACATTTTGCTGCTGATTCGGCTGCTGACTAGCTTTCGCTGCTGGTCTCGACTGCTGTACGGGCTCTTCTACCGACTCTTCTTGTTCGTAATGTTCTTCTACATATTCAGTATCGTCATCAAGAGCAAAAAAACTTCTAAAGCGATTTTTCATACTCATCTTGAATTACACCTCCTTAACGTTCATTCCCAACTAACGTGGTTCCTAGTCGAATGAATGTTGCTCCTTCTTCAATTGCAATTGCATAATCGTTTGACATTCCCATTGATAGCTCTGTACACGGTGCATATGGCAAGTTTAGTTCTTGTATGCGACTCTGCAATTTTTTTAGACCTTGAAAACAGCTGCGAAGCGTAGACTCGTCATCTGTGTGAGGAGCCATGGTCATCAATCCGACCACTTGAATATTTGTAAATTCTTCAAGGGATTTAATAAATGGAATTACGTCTTCTACAGCAAGGCCATGCTTGGATTGTTCTTCGGCAACATTAACTTGTACAAAACATTTTATACGATGCCCTGCGCGTTTATCAATTTCTTTTGCTAAAGATACTCGGTCTAGTGAATGAATATAGTCAACTTTATCAATCACATTTTTTACTTTTCTTGTTTGTAAGCTTCCGATAAAATGCCAGGTCGCTTTCTCACCGATTGATTCATACTTTTCTAGAAGACCTTCATCCCTGTTTTCTCCAAGATGTAAAATGCCTGCATCCACTGCTTCTGCTGCTCGTTTTGTGGAAACGTATTTTGTTACAGCAATCAGCTCTACATCTTCTCGATTTCGATTAACTTTTTTACACGCTTCAGCAATTGTTTGTTGAACTGCTTCTAGATTTTCACTTACGCTAGCTGTCACTATGTAATTACTCCTCCTTAAAGCCTATGAAGTTAAACATGCGTCCTGTTTTCCCTTGGTCGCGGCGATGTGAGAAGAACAGGTCATCTTCACAGCTTGTACAATACGACGATGTTAAAATTCGTTCCGGCAATACGCCTGCGTTTTGAATCAGCAGCTTATTGACTTTTTTTAAATTAAGCGCGTATTGTCCAGGGCTTACTTCTTGATATCCATTTTGGCCAACTACTTCGTTTACTTGTGTAATGACGCGGTTATCGACAACATAACAGCAATCTTCAATCGAAGGGCCAATCGCCACGTAAATATCTTCAACCGGAACATTTTCTTGCTCTACCCAACGTCGAATCATATTTCCTGCAATATCTTTCACTGTTCCCTTCCACCCGGCATGAGCTAGACCAACTAAATGGTGATCAGGCGCATAGAAGTACAGCGGAACACAATCTGCATAACATAAAGCTAACAAAATATCAGATTCATTTGTATAAATGCCATCCGTTGCTTTTATGCCCTCTTCATACTTGTAGAGTCCTTTTGCACAGTCGGCTTTTGTTACTTTTTGAACAGTTGCTTCATGTACTTGTTCAGCACATACAAAGCTTTCAAAAGACATGTCTAGTTCGGCTGCTAAAATTTTTCTATTTGTAATAACATCTTCTACGTTATCGTTTACGTGAAGCCCTAGGTTAAAAGAAGCAAATGGAGGTTTACTCACGCCACCATTTTTTGTGGTGAAACCAGCAACAAGCATATCATTCTTTTCTACCCAAGGGCTCAGCCACATAAACGACTCGTGATGGCTTTTTTTTAATGGCTCAGGATTCATGTATGTGACACATCCCTTGTTTCATTTCTTCTCACATATTGTACCACAGATTGCTAGGTGCTGTTGACAAAAAACTAATTCTCTTCAGGCTGAAATGCGTCTTTATAACGTACTAAAATGACATCAGAACCAATTTTCACAATATTTTTCCACGGAATCACAATTTCATCATCTTTTCCAAAGAAGCCCAATACACGAGAGCCTCCGATAATGACGGCCTGTATTTTTCCCGTTGTTAAGTCAATATCAATATCCCCTACATTTCCAAGTTTTTTGCCATCAGCTACATTCACTACATCTTTCAGCTGGAATTCTGAAATCTTTAACATGCTCTCTCCTCCTATAGCCAACTTTATTCCTTAGCCTATATATATTTTCAAATTTTGATTTCATGAAGGAAAAGCTTATTTTTTCTCTGCCATTCTCGTTCTATAGGCATTTTGTCCACTAATTACACAGCTTTTCATCAAGAGACATTCTCAACGAGTAGCTAGAAGTCCTCACAGCAATAGGAAACCGGATATGAATATCTTTTGGTCATGTATTATACATTGATATATACAAAATAAGCACCGTGTCTGTTTTTATAGACACGATGCTTATTAAGTTGAACATCAAATAAAGTGAATGGTATTAATTGTATGAACGCGAGCAGCTGCCAGTTTAGATAGCTTTTGTTAACTTTGAATATTTTTATTCATCTGTTTAATAGCAGCTTTTTCTAAACGAGAAACCTGCGCTTGAGAAATACCAATTTCTTCAGCAACTTCCATCTGTGTTTTACCTTGAAAGAAGCGCTTTCGTAAAATTAGTTTTTCTCGCTCGTTCAATCTTCTCATACCTTCTTGCAAAGCAATTTCTTCAATCCAAGTTGAATCACGGTTGCGTTCATCGCTTAGCTGATCCATGACATAGATTGGGTCTCCACCATCATTGTAAATAGGTTCAAATAGAGAAACCGGATCTTGGATAGCATCTAAAGCAAACACAATTTCTTCATGCGGCACTTCTAGGACTTTTGAAATTTCCTCAGCTGTAGGTTCCTTGGATGTTTCACTCATAAGCCTTTCACGAACTTGAAGAGCTTTATAAGCAATATCACGAAGGGAACGAGAAACACGGATTGGATTATTGTCACGTAAATAGCGGCGAATTTCCCCTATAATCATTGGGACAGCATATGTAGAAAACTTCACGTTTTGACTTAAATCAAAATTGTCAATGGATTTCATTAATCCAATACATCCAACCTGAAATAAGTCATCAACAAATTCTCCACGATTGTTAAAACGTTGAATCACGCTGAGTACGAGACGTAAATTTCCGCTTACTAGCTTTTCTCTTGCTGTTCCATCTCCAGCCTGCATTTGTTTAAACAACTTTCGCATTTCTTCATTTTTTAATACGGGAAGTTTCGAAGTATCTACTCCACAAATTTCTACTTTATTTCTTGTCAACTCTTTCCCTCCTAACAGGAGATGATGTTCTGAATTCAGTATCTCCTCCGAAGGAAAAAATATGCACTTTTACAATTCTGACAATTCCACGCTAAAAAAGCTGATTGTATAGGATGCTTCTCAGCCCTTATACAATCAGCTTTTTTACTTAAACCATTTTATTAAATTCTTTTCGCAGCCGTTTAATAATTCGTTTTTCAAGCCTTGAAATATAAGACTGAGAAATGCCTAGCATATCAGCTACATCTTTTTGCGTTTTTTCTTCTCCGCCGGCTAGCCCAAAGCGCAGCTCCATAATTTGCTTTTCACGATCATTTAATTGGTGCAGTGCTTTCAACAAAAGTTTTCGATCTACATTGGCTTCTAGGTCTTTTGTGATGATATCTTCTTCGGTTCCCATCACGTCAGATAATAGCAGTTCGTTTCCATCCCAATCAATATTTAACGGCTCATCAAATGAAACTTCAGATCGAATTTTATTGTTGCGGCGCAAATACATTAAAATTTCATTTTCAATACAGCGAGAGGCGTACGTCGCTAGCTTAATTTTCTTTTCAGGATTAAATGTGTTTACTGCTTTAATTAAACCGATGGTGCCGATGCTAATTAAATCCTCAATATTGATTCCCGTATTTTCAAACTTGCGGGCAATATAAACAACCAGTCGCAAATTACGCTCAATCAACAGTGAACGTGCTGCTTCATCTCCTGATGGAAGTTTTTTCAGGAGTACTTCTTCTTCATCTTTTGTTAAAGGCGGTGGAAGAGCTTCACTTCCTCCTATATAGTACACTTCATCTGTTTTTAGCTTAAGTTTAATTAATAATTTGTACCACCATAATTGAAATCGAATTCGATATGTAGCCATTCTGTATCCTCCTTTATTTGTTCACACCTTTTACGATGCGGAACTTACTTCTCCAATAACAATGAGCTTCGGATGAACAATACATTCATATTGCTTCTCCACTGAAAGCGTTGTATGACTAATACCTACTAATACTTTAGTGACTTCAATCGTATTGGACTGATGCACCAGCCTTACCATATCTGGCTTTAGAGCAAGAAGCAGCTGATTGGCTTGGCCCACGCTTCGATAAGGGACAAAGCGGACTTTTGAATACCACTCTTGATCAATATCTTCGCTGTGTGAAAAGGATTGGACATTTTTGCTTAATTCCATTAAGCCTTCAGGCAATATTTCTTTTAAAGAATCTGCTGTAACAATCATAACCGGGGTTTTCGTCAGCGGATCTACAAGCTGGTTTCCACTATCAATAAGTCCTTTCATCGACAGAGTCTGTTCGTTTAAAATAACTTCCACATCTACCAGCTGATCAAATGTAATGTTTTTCATTCGCAAATCATCAACTCGTGCTTTTGAAAAATAAGATAATAGCGGAAAACCGATAAGAACAAATATCCAGCTAATAGGATCACCAAACTGTGGAGATTTTGTGTCAACCATTTGATTAAGAACAAGAAACTGATCTTGAAATAAAAAGTGAACGCCCATTAATCCTCCACCAACAACAAAGGTTGCAAAATAAAACGTTAATAAATTCTCAAAGAAAAAGCGCAGTCGTTTATAACCAAACGTCATCAATACCATAAAAAAAGAGAATAAAATTTTAATAGCAGGGTGAACCATAAGATGAGAAAAAGGCGTAAACATAAGAAGGACAATTAATGAACCGATAAAGCCGCCAAGCAAAAGCCGCCACCACTTGTAATTCCGTTTAAGTACAACTGCACATAACATTAGTAAAATCGTATCTAACCCAAAATTCAGCATCCATATTAAATCTAAATAGATTGGCAATGTTTATAACCTCTCCATTCTTTCTGAATTTTTCTGTTAAAAATTAGTATATAGTACATCCTATTAGAAAGTCTGTCAGTTCATGCCGAGAAACAAGCAGTATTTTTGAGGAAATCATTCGATATTTGTCACACCACTTTTAGAAAGAAAACATAAACCCTTTAAAGGCATCATATTGACCATGTCGAATGTTTTTTATATTCTTTTTGAGTTTTCTAGATTCATTGCATAAAAAAAGACCTCTGTATAAAACAGAGGTCTTGGTTTTTTATTTTCTTAGCGTCTACGATTACGGTTTCGTAAGAATGTTGGAATATCTAGCGCATCTTCAGACTGTGGCTGAGATGGACGCGTATATTCTTGCTGTACAGGTTCTTCACGCTTTACTTCACGCTTCGGCTGTGGAGCCGGCTGCTGCGTCGATTGCTGCATGCGATTCGCCGATAACGAAGGACGACCTGGTTTTGGCTGTGATAAATCTTGGTCACTAAAGCCAGTTGCAATAACTGTAACAACAATCTCGTCTTTTAGGTTTTCGTTAATAACAGATCCAAAGATCATGTTCACTTCTTGGTCAGAAGCCGAAGCAACGATATCTGCAGCTTCTTGTACTTCGTAAAGACTTAGGTTTGTACCGCCTGTGATGTTCATTAATACACCTTGAGCTCCATCGATAGATGTTTCAAGAAGTGGACTTGAAATAGCTTTTTTAGCCGCTTCAGCAGCGCGGTTTTCACCAGTTGCAATACCGATACCCATAAGTGCAGATCCTTTGTTAGACATAATTGTTTTCACGTCAGCGAAGTCTAAGTTAATTAATCCAGGAACTGCGATTAAATCTGAAATACCTTGCACACCTTGTCGCAATACGTTATCCGCTTCACGGAACGCTTCTAGCATTGGCGTGTTTTTATCAACGATTTCCAATAAGCGATCATTTGGAATAACAATCAGCGTGTCCACTGCTTCTTTCATTGACGCAATGCCGCCTGCCGCTTGAGTAGAACGCTTACGACCTTCGAACGTAAACGGACGAGTAACAACACCTACCGTTAGTGCTCCTAGCTCACGAGCAATTTGGGCAATGACTGGAGCTGCACCAGTTCCAGTTCCTCCACCCATACCAGCCGTTACGAAAACCATATCTGCACCTTTTAGGGCTTCTTGGATTTGTTCCTTACTTTCTTCGGCTGCTTTTTTACCAACCTCTGGATTAGCACCTGCACCTAATCCTCTTGTTAATTTAGCGCCGATTTGCATTTTTGTTTCAGCTTTTGATAAATTTAATGCTTGTGCATCTGTATTAACTGCAATAAATTCTACACCTTGGACGCCATGTTCAATCATTCGGTTAACCGCGTTGTTACCGCCGCCTCCGACACCGATTACTTTAATCGTCGCTAATTGGTCTACACTTGTATCAAACTCCAACATGATAGTTCCTCCTAATTCTTCGAAATTACCAATCCGTAACGTTAATCAAAGAAGTATCCAAAAAACTTCTTCATTAAATTTTGGTCATTTTTCTTTTTCGGCTGCTCAGCTGATTGTTGCGGCTGCTGTGGTTTCGGGCTAGGTTTGATCATTTCTTGCTCAATCGGCTCTTCTTCCACAACTGGCGCTCCAATTTCCCGGCCTTGTATTTTAGCATTTTTGTATGCAAATTTTATTAATCCTACGCCTGTTGTATAATGCGGCTCACGTACTCCAATATAATCAGGCACTGCTATGCGCACGTTATTCTTTAAAATCACTTGAGCTAGCTCAAGAATACCAGGCATCGCTACTACTCCGCCTGTTAAAACAAATCCTCCTGGAATATCTTTGTATCCTAGGCGATTTACCTCTTGCGTAATCATATCTAAAATCTCTTCTAGTCTAGCTTCAATAATATCAGAGATTTCGAGCTGATTAAACTGCTGATGCTGATCGCTTCCAATAATCGGTACACTAAATACTTCTTCTTCAGAAGCATGATCGTAGAAAGCATGTCCATGCTTTATCTTAATATTTTCCGCATCTTCAGTCGATGTGCGAAGGCCAATCGATAAATCCTTGGTAATGTGCTCTCCGCCAACAGCTAGTACATTTGTTACTTTCAAATGTCCTTGGTCAAAGATCGCAACCGTTGTTGAACCTCCACCGATATCTACCAGTGCGACACCTAAGTTTTTTTCATCACGAGATAATGCAATTGAACCAGCGGCTAGAGGCTGTAAACAAATATCACTGATTTCTAAACCAGCTCTTTCTACACAGCGTAATAAGTTATGTAAAACCGTTCTAGATCCCGTTATGATTGTGCCTTCCATTTCTAAACGTACCCCAATCATACCTCTAGGATCATTAATACCTTCTAAGCCATCTACAATAAATTGCTTTGGAATAACATCAATGATTTCACGATCTGGCGGGATAGACATGACTTGAGCAGCATCAATTACTCGATGAATATCTTCGTTTGTAATTTCACGATTCTCGCTTGACACGGCTACTACTCCGTGACAATCCTGTAAAAATACATGATTTCCGCTTATGCCCACTACAACCTTTTTAATTGTAATGCCTACCATTCGTTCAGCTTGTTCTACTGCTTTTCTAATAGATTGAACTGTTGCATCTATATCAACGATAGAACCTTTTTTTAGTCCGTGTGATTTAACATTCCCTACACCAATGATATTCAATGAATCGTTACTCATCTCTCCGATGATTACTTTCACACTGGATGTACCGATGTCTAAACTAACGTATATTTCATTGCTGTTCATTCTTTGGCACCTCCTTTTTCTTTCTGCACATGTCATCTTAATAAATTAAGAAGAACAACAATATTAATTTTTTATTATATGAAAATATTCAACAAATACATCTGTTTCCCTTTTGTAAAATCAATTTTTTTCAAGTTTTTCACAGACTTTATCTCTTTCAAAGAACAAAACGTTCTGGTTTTGACTTTTTTTTAGATTTAAGCCTAAAATTCACTGAAAAAAGCTATTTAACTACAAGTCTACACTAAGATGTACACTGAGAAAAGCGAAACTTACCTAGAACAAATATTACATTTCCATTTCACAGCAACGGAGAAGAAAATCATATGTATGCAGAATACTTGCATGTGATTATACAATGTACGAGGGCTAGTTTGCCAGTCTCAACTCATCTATTTCCTTTAATTAACACTTATAAAAAATAATTACTGCTTGCTCTTTTTATAAGGTTTAAATGCATATCCTTCTTCTAAATCAATAATACCTTTTTGATCATCACTTAATTTACTTGCAATAGCTGGGTAATGAACAATTTTATCAGAGAAGTTGCTAATTTTCCCGCTTACTTCACGCGTATCATTCATAAACACCTCGATGTGAAGAGGTTCTGATTTTGTCGGCGCGTAGTAAATCTCAGAAATAGCCCCTTTTATGCTCTTAGGCGTTTTAGCTAATTCTTGAACCATGCTTTGTATAGCGTCTCCGTCTTTCCAGTCAATTAGCAGTGGAGCGTCGGATGACACTTTCTTAGCACTTACTTCTTTTAGAACTTTTCCATTTTCATTCACAGGGAAATATTTATTCCCCGAGGTTACATATGCAATTCTTGCGTACTCTTTTACGTCGATTACGACCTTATTAGGAAATGTTTTGTGAATGACAGCTTCCTTTACCTCAGGGTTTTTTTCGACTTTTTCTTGAATTTGATCAGCATCAGCTTTCCAGTAGCTGGTTTTTTTGGACAGACCACTCGCTTTGACAATATCCTTATCACTTACATGTTTATTCCCTTGTACTTCAATGTTAGAAACATTACTCAGAGAAGATTGAGAATATACAATAAATAAAATAAGGATGAAAAAGAGTGATAAATACAAAATCAGCCGTCTATTTGCTTTTTGCTTTCGCTGTTCTTGCAGCTTCGGTACCCGATCTTCTAAAACAATTAACTTACCTTTTTCCATTTTTTTCACCCTTATCCATTTGAGAAAATAAACGAGGAATTACCATCTATTTATTTCCAATCTTTGCTTCATGAGAATATCCCCATTATAGCATAGAATAAACACATAAAAGCTACCTTTTCACGCATAACCATACAGCCACGGGCTGGGTAATTAGCGACCAATAATCTCAACTTCTGTATGAATATCAATATCGAATTTCTCTTTAATTGTTTTCTTAACATGAGCAATTAAATTCAGCACATCTGAAGCCGTTGCATCTCCTGTGTTGACAATGAAGTTCGCATGCTGTTCACTAATTTGCGCTCCGCCTACTGAAAAACCTTTTAAGTTGGACTTTTCAATTAAGTCTCCTGCATAATTTGGAAGCGGATTTCTAAAAATACTGCCTGCACAAGGGAAATTCCAAGGCTGTGTTTCACGGCGATAGTCTTTATTTTTCTGCATGACCGCCACAATATCATCTTTCGTTCCCTTTTTCAAACGCAGCACGGCTTCTACACATACTCCGGGACGGTCTTTTTGTAGAATTGAATGACGATACGAAAATTGAAGCTCTTCATTTGTCAGCCACTCAAGAGTGCCATCTTCAAATAAAATCAGCGCTTTTTCGACTACATGAGACATATCAGAACCATGGGCACCTGCATTCATATAAACAGCGCCTCCCACAGATCCAGGAATTCCACTTGAAAACTCCAGCCCAGACAGGCCTTGTTTTGTAATAACTGTTGCAAGCTTGATGCTAGGGTATCCCCCACCTACAGTAACCGTCTCTCCATCTACTGTTAAATCATCTAATCCGGCTCCGAGCTTAATGACCACACCTTCAATTCCCTTATCAGAAACAAGAAGATTAGATCCTCGACCAATCGCTCTCCATTTCACGCCGTGTTTTTTAATAATATCCATTGTAACTTTTAAGTGATCAACAGAATCAGGTTCTACAAGCACATCTGCTGGACCACCAATTTTCATTGTTGTATGTTTTGCTAGCGGTTCATTTTCACGAACCTTTCCAATATTCGCTTCGACTAACTCTTTTACTAACGCTTCCATAAGAACCTCCTAAAACCCTCTTTGCTGTTATAAAACTTTCATGTCAATGCGCCCTTACTTCTAATGCATAAGAATAATAAGAACAGATTCATAACTAAGCAGCAGCACCTTGTAAGATACCTTTTTTCTACCAAGGCACTCTATTCTGTTGTCAATTTCATCATTTTTATTTATCGTATGACATTCACCCATAGAATGTACGTTCATCTGCTATATAAAGTAATTTTGATTGTTTTTTTATCGTTTTTCATTTAGAAGTTAAACACATGCTGACAGTCATAAAAAAACGCTACGCTCATAAGTGCACATACGTTCACCTACTCACTAAGATAAAACATTTAACCTTACACATCATACCATAGTTGGACTCAAAATTGGTTATCACAACATTACATTTTAAAAACATTTCATACAAAAATATCATCTACCTGTAAAAAATCGAAAATAAACCGCCAACAAAATCCGGCGTGCACTTGGATTTAAGATGACGGTTTACTTCAGTAGACCATTGCCTACTTGACATTATACAATTTTTTTCAATTAATAGCGAGAATATCTACTAACATTTAACAAAACTCCAACTGCTGCCAGCATGAGCGTCAGCGATGATCCACCGTAACTTAAAAATGGAAGCGTAATTCCCGTAACAGGCATAAGACCTGTTACCACTCCTATATTAATCATGACTTGAATCGCAACCATTGAAATAATTCCTAAGGCTAAAAACGTTCCGTAAAGATCAGGAGCTCCGAGCGCTACTTTAATTCCTCTCCAAAGCAATAAGCTAAACAAAAGCAAAACAAGCGTTCCCCCGATGAAACCGAGCTCTTCTGCCAGAATAGCAAAAATAAAATCAGTTTGAGGCTCCGGCAAATAAAAGAACTTTTGTCTACTTTGCCCTAACCCTAATCCAAGCAATCCCCCTGGCCCAATTGCATAAAGAGATTGAATGATTTGAAACCCGCTTCCAAGCGGATCTTCCCAAGGATTTAAAAATGAAGTGATGCGTTTAATCCGATAAGGAGCCGATAAAACAAGCCCTACAAAACCGGCAACGCCAAGCAACCCAAGACCTGCAAAGTGACTTACTTTTGCTCCTGAAACAAAAATCATGACTAAACAAGTTCCAACAAGCACCGTTCCCGTTCCTAAATCCGGCTGCATCATAATAATGCCAAACGGTAAGAAAACCAGTAATAACGCCGGTAACATGCCTTTTCTAAAAGATGTAATTTTCTTCTGGTTTTCTGATAAATATTTCGCTAAAAATATAATCATAGCAAACTTCATAAATTCTGAAGGCTGAATCGAAAACGCTCCAACTCCTATCCAACTTTGCGACCCATTCCGTACTAGCCCTACTCCCGGAATCAATACAAGTACCAGCATAACAAAGCAAATGATTACAATTGGCTTCGCCCACGTACGCCACATCCAATAATCAATATTCATGATGACAAACATCGCGCATACTCCAAGCCCTGCAAATAAGAGCTGGCGTTTAGCAAAGAAAAAAGAATCATTAAACTTGTATGTAGCCCATACCGCACTTGCGCTGTATACCATGATAAGGCCGATGGTTAGCAAGGAAAGCGTAACGATTATGAGAAAAAAATCTGGGGTAGACCTTTTTGTCGACACTGTCACACACCTCTAAAAATAGATTAGGGCTAGTGTATTTTCTAGGTGTTTAGACAAGCCCTTATTTCAGTTTATGCACAGATTCAATAAAGATGTCACCACGTTCTTCAAAAGTTTTAAATTGATCCCAGCTTGCACAAGCAGGAGATAATAAAATAACATCTTCTTCATCTGAACAAGCATATGCTTCTGAAACTGCTTGTTTAACATTATCGACACGTTTTACAATTTGTATTCCCGCTTCTTTTGCTACGCGTTCAATTTTAGGAGCCGTTTCACCAAATGTAATCACAGCTTTCACATTTTTAAACTCTTCTTTTAAATCATCAAACTCATTGCCGCGATCGAGTCCACCTGCAAGTAGAATCGTCGGCTGCGAAAAAGCGGAAAGAGCTACTTTTGTAGCAAGCATATTCGTAGCTTTAGAGTCATTATAAAACTTACGTTTGTTGATTGTCGTGACATATTGAACGCGATGTTTAACACCAGCAAACGTTGTGAGCACGCGGTAGATAGCTTCATTTGAACAGCCGTACAGCTTCACAACGGATACAGCTGCTAAAATGTTTTCTTGATTATGTTTGCCTGGCAGCACCACATCTTTTAAGGACATCACTTCTTCATCTTTAAAGAAAATCGTTTCGTTTTTAATATACGCTCCTTCTGTCGTTTGAGCTGTAACAGAAAAAGGTACTTTTGTCGCTTTAACATCTGCACTAGCTTTCATCACTAGCTCATCATCCGCATTAATAACGGCAAAGTCTTCACTTGTTTGATTGTTAAAGAGATTTGCTTTCGCTTTGATATATTCCTCTTTTGTGCCATGATAGTCTAAGTGAGCATCAAACAAATTCAATAATAAAGAGATTCTCGGACGGAATTTTTCAATTCCCATCAGCTGAAAAGAAGAAAGCTCCGTTACAATTACATTGTCCTTTGTTGCTTTTTGCGCCACTTCACAAGCTACTGTTCCAATATTTCCAGCAATCAGCGGCTGCTTTTGATCTTCTTCTAACATTTTATAAATTAGCGTTGTTGTTGTTGTCTTCCCATTGCTTCCCGTAATTCCGATAAAAGGCGCTTCGCTAATTTCATAAGCCAATTCTACCTCTGTTAAAATCGGAATATTTCGCTTTAATGCTTCTTGCAATAGAACATTTGAATACGGAATCCCAGGGTTTTTTACAATAACATCCGCTTTGTCTAAAAGCTCAAGCGGATGATGTCCACTGACAACTTCAATGCCCGTTTTTTCTAATTCCTGTGCTGCTACGTTCTCTTCGTACGGTTTTTGATCATTAACGACTACTTTAGCACCAAGCTGTTTAACTAACTGAGCAGCTGCTAAACCGCTCTTGGCTAATCCTAAAATAAGTACTTGTTTACCTTGATACGTATTGACTGATTTCATTTAAATCCACACCTCGATATAAATTCCAAGCATTGCAAATAATAGTCCTACAGCCCAAAAAGTCATAACTACGCGCCATTCCGACCAGCCGCTTAGCTCGTAATGGTGATGAAGCGGGCTCATTTTAAACACACGTTTTCCTGTTGTTTTGAAAGATGCGACTTGAATAATAACAGATAGTGTTTCAATAACAAACACACCACCGATAATAACAAGCAAGAATTCCATTTTCATTAAGACAGCCACCGTAGCGATAGCTCCTCCTAGCGCTAAAGAACCCGTATCTCCCATAAATACTTTTGCAGGATGGGCATTAAAAACTAAAAATCCTAACACAGCTCCTACTACAGCAACTGAGAAAATAGATAGTTCAAACTGCTCTGCATTCCAAGCAAGAACTGCAAATGCACCAAAAGCAATCGCACTTGTACCAGATACAAGTCCGTCTAATCCATCCGTCAAGTTAACCGCGTTTGAAAAACCAACAAGCCAGATGATGAGGAAAACAACATAAAACCAACCTAAATCGATTGGGTCTTTAATTCCAGGAATCGTCACTTCAGTTGAAAACTCAAACTGTCTTGCAATAAAGTAAAAAATAATTGAAATGACAACCTGACCTAAAAACTTTTGTTTAGATGTTAATCCAAGGTTACGCTTTAACACTACTTTTATAAAATCATCTAAAAATCCTAATAAACCAAATCCGATTGTGACAAATAATAATAGAAACGTCTTATATGTAAGTTCTGCATACTGATTGACCATAATAAGAGTTGCCACAATAATAGATAATAAAATCATGATACCGCCCATTGTAGGTGTACCTGATTTTTTCTGGTGAGATTTCGGGCCTTCATCACGAATACTTTGACCAAACTTTAATCTTCTTAAGAAGGGAATAAAAATCGGCGACAATACAACCGTAATCAAAAAGGCTACGCCGATTGTCAATAAAATTGATTGTTCTAGCACGATGTTCCCTCCTTAACTTCCAACTCATTCCGACTCATTTTGTTCTCTACCCATTTCATTACTACTTTCGCTCCTCAATCATTTTGCGTGCTACTTCTCGATCGTCAAAATCGAATACTTTTTTACCAATAATTTGATAGGTCTCGTGCCCTTTTCCAGCAATGACAATAACATCATCTGCATGCGCTGTTTCCACTGCATAGCGAATAGCTTCTGCACGATCAGCAATCGTCACATAGTTATCTGTATCCAAACCTTCTTCCATATCTTTTAAAATAACCAATGGATCTTCACTTCGTGGATTATCAGATGTCAAAATAGCTTGTGTACTGTATTCAGCTGCAATTCGAGCCATGATTGGTCGTTTTGTACGATCTCGATCTCCGCCACAACCAACAATAACATATATATTGCGTTTTGCGAATTCTTTTACAGTTTTTAACACGTTCTCTAAGCTGTCCGGCGTGTGGGCATAATCAACGATAACCGTAAAATCTTGCTCCGCATCAACCACTTCAAAACGCCCAGATACGCCTTCTAACACTTTTATTTCCTCGACAATAACTGACAGAGGGATACCTGATACTAAACATGAAGCCGTAGCCGCTAATACGTTGTAGACGCTGAATTTCCCAATAAGCTTCATCTCTACACGAACCGTTTCTGTCGGTGTTGTCAAGTCGAACGTTGTGCCGCTGTTTGTAATTTGAATATTGGTTGCACGAATATCACTTTCACGGTCAATACCATAGGTAATCACTGTAGCGGCCGTGTTTTTAATATATTCCTCGGTTGCCGCATCATCAGCATTAAGAACAGCAAATTTAGGACGATTATGGTTATAAGCGTTTCCTAACTGTGCAAATAGCAACCCTTTCGCACGACGATAATCTTCCATTGTATGATGATAATCCAGGTGATCTTGCGTTAAGTTACTAAATACCGCAACGTCAAAGTCGCACCCGTGTACGCGTCCTAAGTCAAGTGCATGAGATGATACTTCCATCATCGCTACTTCTACATTCTCCTCCACCATTTGGTGAAATGTTTTTTGGAGCGTCAGCGATTCAGGCGTTGTGTTTTTCACATCATAAGACGTATCACCAATACGAATTTCAATCGTTCCAATTAGACCCGTCTTTTTATGTTGTGATTTAAAGATATGCTCAATTAAATGTGTAATCGTTGTTTTTCCATTTGTGCCTGTTACACCAATTAAATGCATTTTTTGTGTAGGCTGATTGTAGAAAGCATCCGCTAGCACTGCCATTGCTCGTTTTGTACTCTTCACGCGTACAACAGGCACTTCTACATCCACAGGCTTTTCTGCTAAGATTGCTACTGCCCCTTTTTCCACAGCCATCTGTGCAAAGTTATGACCATCAACTGTATAGCCGTCTATACAAATGAACAATGCTCCGGGCTTAACTTCTCTTGAATCCATTTCAATTGACGTAATATCAATATTCTGTTCAGGAAGCTGAACAAAATCATGTAAATGTGTTAGTAGTTCTCGTAAATCCATTCCTACCATGTCCTCTCTATTTGTAAAGTGAAACGTTTGTTATAAGACGCTATGGCAACTATTCTTCTTTTTCTAGCACCTAACCTATTACATTTTACAGAAAAAGAAGCCCGGAGGGAACACCCCCAAGGCTTATTTGTTGATTTCATGTTCACACGCAGAGTAACCTGCTGATTATCATGCAAGGAAGAATAGTGGTTTATAGAGATTTTTATTTTCCCATATAAATTCTAACCGTTTCGCCTTCTTTAACTTTCGTTCCGGCTGCAGGAGACTGCTTGACCACTTTATCTCCTTCGCCACTCACATCTAATTTTAAATTAAGTAGCTGTTCTTGTAACTCTTTTTTTGACATTCCTACGACATTTGGTACTTTTATCATTGGTGTGTCCAGCCACGTTAACTCTTTTTCAATTTGTCCTTTACGCGGTTTAACGTCCATCACACGCAAACTGTCTTCAATCATTTTACCTACAATCGGAGCTGCTACAACTCCACCAAACTGAATAGTGCCTTTTGGGTTATCAACCGCAACATACACGACAATTTCAGGGTTATCTGCTGGTGCAACACCGATAAAAGAAACGATGTGATTATTTTTCAAATACTTTCCATTTTGAGCTTTCTGCGCAGTACCCGTCTTTCCTCCAACGCGGTACCCTTCCACAAAAGCTCCTTTTCCGCTTCCTTGTGCTACTACACTTTCAAGAGCAAAACGCACTTGCTTAGACGTTTCCTCGGAAATAACTTTTCGCTTAGCAACCGGCTTATGACTGCTTACAACTTTTCCGGTAGTTGGATCTACCCACTCTTTGGCAATATAAGGTTCATAAAGCGTTCCACCGTTTACGGCTGCGGAAACAGCAGCTACTTGTTGAATAGGCGTAACAGCAACCCCTTGCCCAAAAGCTGTTGTAGCTTGTTCAACCGGACCTACGCGCTCAAGCGGGAACAATATCCCTTTTGCTTCCCCTTGTAAATCAATACCTGTTTTTTGACCAAAGCCAAATTCTTTAATGTATTTGAACAATTTCTCTTTTCCTAAACGTTCCCCAAGCTCCACAAAACCAGGGTTACATGAGTTCTGTACAACTTCTAAAAAAGACTGCTGTCCATGTCCGCCTTTTTTCCAGCAGCGAAGTCTCGCTCCGCCAACTTCCGCGGCTCCATCGTCGTAAAATTGATCTTTTAGTAAATCCACTTTCTTTTCTTCAAGAGCAGCTGCCAGTGTAATAATCTTAAACGTCGATCCGGGCTCATATACGCTCCAGATTGGAAGATTGCGATTATACACCTCAGGCTTCACATTTTTAAAATCCGTGGGATCAAAGCCCGGACGACTAGACATACCTAAAATTTCACCGTTTTTAGGATTCATGGCAATGGCAATCATACCATCTGGATTATAAGCTGTCTGAGCATTATCCAACTCACGCTCCATGATCGTTTGCACACGTGAATCGATGGTCAATCTCAAATCCAGCCCGTCCACAGGTGCTGTGTAGTCATCGGCTATATTGGGCATCTTTTTACCTTTAGCATCCGAATACAATTTAACTGAACCTTTTTGTCCTTTTAGCTCTTTATCATAATATAATTCAAGGCCTGTTAACCCTTGATTATCTACTCCCGCAAAGCCTAATACATGCGACAAATAACTTCCAAACGGATAGTACCGCTTCGAATCCTCAGCTATATATACGCCTTTTAAATTTAAATTTCGCACTTCATTTGCTTTCGCATGTGAAATTTTTCTTCCTTCAGGACGCAAATACACGCTAGAAGAAGCTTTTGTTATTTGCTCATATACTTTTTCTTTTGATGCTCCCAGCACTTTTGCTAACTTTTCAGCCGTAACAGCTGGATTTTCAACTTGTCTTGGCATAACTAAAACGGTCGGTGCACTTTTATTTGTAGCAAGTGCCACATCATTGCGATCTAGTATCTTTCCTCTTTCAGGTTCAAAAGGAATATTCCGACTCCATAAGTCTTTGGCTTTTTCAGTTAGCGTATCCCCAGTCAGCAACTGTACATATCCAAGCCTTGTATCAATAATCAAAAACACAATAAAACCGACAAACAAAACAATGGCTAGCCTTTTACGAACTGTGACTCCTGATACCCGCATATATTAGAACCTCCTCTGAATCGGCTCGTTCCAATATATGCTTGTACAGGATTCACTAGAACTTAATTTCTAGTCAAGTTGCTTATCGTCTTTTTTACTATCAGACTCACTTTTTTCCGTTTCTTTTAACTTATTTAACGTACTTGAAAATTCTTTGGGCGTTTCAAGTTCTACTTTCAGGTAGGTTCCTGCTTTTAACGGATCGCCTGCCTTAATACTTTGACTTACAACATAACCATTTTCAAGTGCGCTAGGTCGAACGTTGACAAATTCACTAAAGCGTATAACATCACGATGTGAAAAACCTGTTAAATCAGGCATTGTGGCTTTTCCATTTGTCTTAATAAACACGCGTTGACCAGTGACAATGGTATCAGAAGTCGGTGATTGGCTTTCTACCGTATCTCCTTTACCTATTACAACAGGAACAAGGCCTTTTTGTTTTAAGTCTTTCACGGCACTATCAACTGATTCGTTAACGTAAGACTTAAGCGTAATTTCTGAATCTACTTTTTTATCTTCTGTTTTCTTTCCGTCTTCGTCTGTTTTTTCAGGCTCCACCCCTAAGTACTGCAGGCTGTTTTTCATCACCGGATTAAATACGGCTGTAAGCGGCGCAGTACCTGTCTCTTGAGGCGTAAGAGTTGGATTTTTAACGGCTACATAAACAAGCAGCTTTGGATCTTTAGCAGGTGCAAAGCCCATAAAGGAAATGAAATTTTTCCCGTGTCCATGCAAGTAGCCTCCGGTAGGACCAGGAATTTGAGCTGTTCCCGTCTTTCCAGCGACATCGTATCCTTCAATCGCGTAAGGTTTCCCTGTTCCGTCATCAGAAGAAACAACGGTTTCTAAAATATCTAGCGTTTCGTTCGCTGCTTTTTTAGAAATAGGTTGTCCTACTACGGTAGGTTTTGTTTTCTTAATCGTTTTCTTATTTGTTTCATCGACTACTTGTTTAATCACGTAAGGCTTCATCATTTTTCCGTCATTTGCAATCGCAGTAGCCGCTTGAATTTCTTGAATAGGCGTAAAAGCGGACGCCTGTCCAAATGCAGTAGTTACGCGGTCTCTCGGGTACTTCGTCACTAACTTGCTAGAAGCTTCGTTTGGCAAGTCAATTCCCGTTTTATCCATAAAGCCAAACTTGTCCAAGTATTTATACAAACGGTCGGTGCCCAATTTTTCGTTGGCTAAAATGGCTACCGCTACATTTGAAGACCTTTGAATTCCTTCATTAAATGTAATAGCTCCCCAGCCGACTCCGCCGTTGTGATCGTTAATCGGAACGCTGTTTTTCGTTACTTTATAAGATCCCGACTGATAGCGGTCTTCGCCGTTATAGACCCCTGCATCAATCGCGGCTGCTAGCGTAAAGATTTTCATCGTTGAACCAAGTTCATAGCTGTTTTCAACAAACGGATTACGATAAGACGTGATATCACGAATATTTGGGTCAAATGAAGGACGATTTGACATCGCCAAAATTTCACCGGTTTTCGGATTTACTACCGTTGCCATTAGCTCTTCTGGTTTATATTCTTTAGCAGCAGCTGTCATTGCATCCTCTAAAAACGTTTGAATTTTTTCATCAATTGTAAGCGTGACACTGTCTCCATTTTTCGGAGCTACAATTGACTCTTTTGGATCCGGAAGCTTAATTCCATTTTTAGCAGCTTCGTATTTTACATATCCATCTTCTTCAGAAAGCTGCTTATCAAATACTTTTTCAATTCCCATTTTCCCTACGATTTTACCCGTATCATCTTTTTGTGCGTATCCTAAAATACTTGAAGCGAATACACCGTTTGGATAGAAGCGCTTCGAATCGCGTAAAAACGTGATGCCTGGGAGATTTAGTTTTTCAATTTTTTGCTTTAGCACGTTATCAATGTCACGTCCGCCTGGGCCAAGTTCGACTTGGAAGGTACCACGTTTAATTCCTCTCGTTAACATGCTGTCAATTTTCGATTCGTCCATCTTTAATAATGGGGCTAATTTTTCAGCCGTTTTTTCTGGGTCTACTACGTGCTGCGGGTGATCTTTGTCTTTTGTTTGTTTTTTATCTAAGATCGCCACAACCGTATAAGCACCCGTGTCTTGGGCGATTGCTTCTCCGTTTCGATCGTAAATCGTACCGCGCTGTCCTTCAATTTTAGACGTTCGCGTATGCTGTTTTTGTGCAATTTCGGCTAAAGCTTCTCCGTCTGCTTTGCCCGTCGCTTGGATGTAAAAGAACCTGATGGCTAATACAAAAAAGAGCAATGCAAATATTAAAATTAATATTGCTGCTCCTGTACTAATATTGCTATTTTTTCTTGGCGTAGTCATCGCAATTAATCGTTAACGACTTTTACGTTATTTTCATTCAATTTTAGTCCAAGTTCTTTTGCTTTTGTCCAAATACGATCGTATGCACTTAACTCTGTTACCTGTAATTTTAACTCATTGTTTTTTGCCTCTTGCTTGTCAATCTTTCCATCGAGTGATTGCACTTCTTCACTGATGCTATAAAGCGAAGATTGATTTGAAATGATTTGCACAGACCCAAACAGCATGAGTGCGACAAATCCAGAATACACAATTTTTTCACCAACCGTAATTTTTCTTTTTGTCTTTCGAACAACTTGACGTACCGTCTTTTGCTGCTTCTGCTGCTGATCTTGCTCTCTTACTTTGTATGCTACATTGTTCATTCTCGTCCCCTCCTCTTTGATAAAACCCTTTAATTACACTAATTTCTCAACAATTCGAAGTTTTGCCGAACGCGCGCGCTTATTTTCTTCTATCTCTTCTTCTGAAGGTAAAATAGGTTTTCTTGTAATAACTTTCATTTTAGGTTTAAATTCTTCTGGAATAATCGGCAGTCCATGCGGAAGCTGCGGAACCGTGCTTGCATTTTTAAACGCCACTTTACAAATTCGATCTTCAAGTGAGTGGAAGGTAATAACACTTACACGTCCACCTTTTTTGATCACATCCATAGCCTGTTCAATTGCATCTTCAAATACTTGAAGCTCATCATTTACAGCAATTCGAATAGCCTGGAAAATTCGTTTCGCCGGATGTCCACCCGTTCGTCTAGCTGGCGCTGGAATACCATCTTTAATAAGATCAACCAGCTCTAGCGTCGTTTCAATTGGTTTAGACTCTCGATATGCTTCAATCTTGCGGGCAATTTGTTTTGAAAACTTTTCTTCTCCGTATTGGAAAAAGATTTTCACAAGTTTTTCATAAGGCCATTCATTTACTACGTTGTACGCAGAAAACATTGAGTTTTGATCCATGCGCATATCAAGCGGGGCATCATGATGAAAGCTGAACCCTCGCTCTGGTGTATCCAACTGAGGAGACGAGACTCCAAGGTCAAATAATACTCCGTCTACTTCTTCAATTCCGTGTTCCATTAGCTGCTCTTTTAAATAGCGAAAATTACTTTTGATTAGAATAACTCTGTCTAGATACGGGGCCAATTTCTCTTTTGCATTTGCAAGAGCGACATCGTCTTGATCAAACGCAATTAATTTCCCTTTTTCTGATAGCTGTTTTACGATATATTCACTATGACCTGCTCCGCCAAGCGTGCAGTCGACATATACTCCATCCGGCTTAATATTTAAGCCTTCCGCTGCTTCTTTAAGCAAAACAGTTGTGTGATTAAACATTATGACACCTACTTCTTTCTAAACTACTTAGTTATGTATACAAAAAGCAAAAAACGGTGTTTTTCTTTGATATATATACACGTTTATATTATATATCAAAGTTCAACATTATTTCAGCTATTTATATAAGAATTAAGTAGAATTTTGTCTTTTTGTCACAAATAGTGTCATTTTGTTAAAGGTAGGACATATTCGTAGAATAAAATGTAAGGAATATAAGGTTTTTTTGCACAATTAGAAATAAATACCTTATAAGGATTCAATTGGTTAACATTCACCTTGTAGACTTTTTCTCTTTTCCAAAATAAAAATCCTGCTTTTCAGCAGGATTTTATTAGACATAACAGACTTTTAACTGGTGATTTAATTCGACTTCAGCACTTAGTAAATCTGACACAAATTGCATACCACAACCATTTAAATAATACATAATATTCCACATGCGTTCTTGTGGAGCATTGTAGGGACGAAGAGCAAGTTCAATTTGAGCATATTTTGAATGCTTCACTTCATGCTTAATTAGCTGTTTGGATTCGACAATCTTTTGAATGGTTTCAAACTGCTTTTGAATAATCGCTCGATTTTTAAGCATGACTTCATCAAATGTTTTGTCTTCTTTTTGAATATTTTCACGAAGAGTTTTATGAATTTTTTCGAAATCTTCTTTCGCTTTTTCAAAATACATTTCGTATGGGTTGTGAACTTCTGTCTTAAGCCAGTGCTCCCTCTCTGCATCTACACCTTCGTTCACTACGTTCGAAAGGTCTAACTGAAGTTCATCCATATACTTCTCAATATGTCTTTCTACGATTGCATAGGATAACCTAGGGACCACGGGAGGCATTTTAAAGCTAAATAAAGAAAATGCTTTTTCAAGCTCTGCCCAATACGCTACTTCCCCCGGACCTGCAATAAACGCAAGGGTAGGAAGTAAGTACTCCTGCATAAGAGGTCTAGTCACAACGTTGTTACTAAGAAGCTCAGGCGTTTGTTTAGCAATTTGAACCAGCTCTTCTTTAGACAGCGCGAGTTCATTTTGCTTTCCAACAAACTGCTCTTGTTCTGGATCTCTTTCTAAAAGTACTCTGTTTTCATTGTGTGAATAAAAGAGATGAGCCGTTTCTTCTCCCACTTCAATCATTCGTCCGTATTGTTTTTGAATCTCAGTTTGCTGTTCCATAACGGCTGACGATAATTTGTCATTTTGTTCAATTAACGTCACAAAGAAAGAAGATTCAATGCTGCGCACTTCTTTAGAAGCTGCATCCATTAAAATAAGACCTGACTCTGCGAACATTGTGGTAACCAAATGAGCAAAGAAATCGACATAGGTACGTGATTTATCTAACGCTTCTAAAACAAAGTGTAATACCTGGTTTGTATGGGCCGTTTCATTAAACGTTTGAAATACATCACGAACCCAGCTTCTACAGGCCTCATGGTCTAGTTCAATTTGAGAAACCATTTGCTTTTTCTTTAAAGAATGCTTTAGCGTTTTCTTTAAAAGCTGGTTGTTATGCTCTGTGTATACATGGTTAATCTCAGCAAAATCATGATCTTCTCCAGCAATCCAAAATACCGGAAGCACGGGCACGTTTAAAGCTTCCTCTTGTTGTTTAGCTAGGAGCACAATTGAAATCACTTTATGAATGGTGTACAAAGGACCGGTAAGCAGCCCCGCTTGCTGACCTCCAACGACCACTACGCTGTTAGGATCTTTTAGCTTTTCAATATTTTCAATCGTCTTAGAAGATGCTCCGTAGCGCTTATTAAAATCAAGCAGATACTCAGCAAGCTGTTCTCTTGGATAAGACTGCTTTTGAACATCCGCTAAACGTTTTTCATATACGTCTTTTTCGTGTATATTATAATGAAAAAAGGAAAGTGCTTGCTTTTCACCTTTTATGTAATCGTTCGTTAGTTTGTTTCCCGCCTTTAAAGAGACGTCTGTAATCTCCATGAAAGAACTTCCTTTCTTTTCCTAATACTTATATTCTCTACATATAGCTTCATTATCCATAATGTAACTGCCCACGTCTAGTAACATGCTTTACAGAGAGGAAATACGAAAAGCGATTCCACCTATATTTAATACAATATGTGCAATAAGAAACAAAACAAAATTCATCCGAAAGAACCCTTTCGCGATAAGCTTCATTTCTAAGTCATGTTTGACTTTCCAATGTACAAACATCATAATCATTGCTACAACTAAAAGGACTAACGCAATCAACCACAAAAAAGAGTGCCCGAAAATTTCCACAGCTGCATAATGCACGGACAAAATAAGAAAAACCGTAGTAATGTATGTTGCTATGTGGACAGATTTCCTTTTATTTTTCGTCAGTTTGCGTAAAAGCATGTATAGAATAAAAAAACCAACGAGCGGCAGAGTGACAAACGTCGCAAAAACTCCAGCAATAAAACTTCCCATGTTAATCACCCTTTTCTTCTTCGATTCCTTTTATTGACCCATATAAAAAGTCAACAATAGGCGTCGACGTTCTTTTTTCAGCAGCTTGTGTTTGAATATAGCCTAAAATAGCATCAATTTCTGTTTGCCGCCCCTTCTGTATATCTTTTAGCATAGAAGATTGATTTGTACTCGTGCGCGAACAAACCCCCAGCGCATTTTCCCAATAATTAAAAGCTGAATCCAGTTTTAACACAGCGGCAATCTCTTCAAACAATAGACGCATCGTTTTATAAAAGTAGCCGTTATGAATCAGCTGCCCATTTTTTACCCCATACAGCGCCGTAAGAGGATTGATGAGCGCATTTACAACTAATTTCTTCACCAGCATCGCATACCAATCTGTTTCAATCACCCAAGGAAAATTCACAATTGGCAAGATAGACTCCATTTCTCCTCTGTATGAAGCAATACGGGTTGTTCCTATTCCTGTATGATGGACGCTATCCATATTTGTACGCATTGCCCCGTGTTCAACTGTACCCAAATAGAGAGTGCTCTGGGGGAGATTTTTAAGAATTTCAATATGGCTCATACCGTTTTGGATAAACAAAAGGGGAGTATGTATAGTAAGGGTTTTGATAAAAGGAATAATCTCTTTTAAATGATACTGTTTTACAGTAATAATGATTAGATCTGCTTCTTTTATGTTTTTTTCCAGAGGGATAGCACTCACTTTTTTAGTGTGATGTTCCCCTTGTCTATGTAAGGTAATTCCATTATCGTTAATACACTTTGCTTGAGTTTTTGTTTTCGTATACAAGGTTACATCATAACAATCTGATAAATACGCGCTAAACAACAGACCTAATGATCCGCCTCCAATAATACCTATAGTTTTCATCGTATTTTTTGTTCCTCTTTCCATTATTGAGTTTCATTTTAGCAAAAAAATGCTTTGAATTAAATGCATTCTTAAAATTTTACCTATTCATATAGCCCGTGTGATTAAAAATCACCGGGCTTATTGTAAATTATTTAGAGTGATCCCGTTTTTTTCTATTATACGGGATACACCGGATGTTTACGACGGCTAAAGGTCACATTCTTTGTTTCATATAATCGAAAGCGGTCAATTAAAGTTAGACGCAGTTCGTTAGCAGGAACGATGTCGTCAATAATAAGTTCAGAAGCCAGCGTATAGATATCGATGTGTTCTTTATACTCCTGCTGTTTCTGTTTAACAAACATAAACCGCTCTTTCGGATCTTCAATTTCATTAATTTTATTAGAATAGACGGCATTTACTGCCGCTTCAGGACCCATTACGGCAATTTGAGCAGTAGGTAATGCAAGGCAGCAATCCGGTTCAAAAGCTGGACCAGCCATAGCGTAAAGCCCTGCGCCATAAGCTTTGCGCATGACCACGGAAATTTTAGGAACTGTAGCTGAACTCATCGCTGCAATCAATTTTGCACCATGTCTAATGATGCCTGCTCTTTCTACTTTGGTTCCAATCATAAATCCAGGTACATCCGCTAAAAATAGCAAAGGAATATGGAAGGCATCGCACAGTTGAATAAATTTTGCTCCTTTATCTGCTGAATCTACAAACAGCACTCCTCCTTTGACCTTCGGCTGATTGGCAATAATCCCTACTACTTTTCCATCTATTCGTGCAAGCCCTGTTACCAATTCGGCGGCAAACAGTTTTTTCACTTCAAAGAAGCTTCCTTCGTCAATAAGGGTATCAATTGCTTCATAGATATCAAATGGAACATTTTGATTCTCCGGAATTAGTTCTACTAAATCCTTTGTCTGCTTAGGCTCTTTAGCTTTTTGTACTTTAGGCTTCTCTTGATAGTTTTGTGGAAAGTAGGTTAAATAAGATTTGGCATAGGAAATAGCTTCTTCTTCAGAATAAGCTAACACATCTCCACATCCGCTAACGCTGCAGTGCATATGTGCTCCTCCCATTTCTTCTAGCGTAACCTTTTCTCCAATAACAGCTTCGGCCATACGCGGCGAACCTAAGTACATAGAAGCGTTTCCATCTACCATCACAACAATATCACAAAATGCAGGGATATATGCTCCTCCAGCTGCTGACGGACCGAAGAGCAAACAAATTTGAGGAATGACGCCGGAAAGTTTTACTTGATTGTGAAAGATCCGTCCAGCTCCTCGGCGGTTTGGAAACATATCTAATTGATCCGTAATACGCGCTCCTGCAGAATCCACTAGGTAGAGCAAAGGCACATGCAGTTTTTCTGCTACTTCTTGAATCCGAATAATTTTCTCTACTGTTCTGGCCCCCCAAGACCCTGCTTTTACAGTAGAGTCATTAGCCATTACACAAACCGTTTCACCGTTTACTTTCCCAATTGCAGTTACAACACCGTCTGCCGGCAACCCTTCAGCTTTATTATTTGCAAACATGCCGTCTTCTTCATATTTCCCGTCATCAAATAAAAGGGCTAAACGATCTCTTACAAAAAGCTTCTGTTGTTTTGCAAGTTTCTCTTTGTACTTCTCCGCGTTGCCACGCTCTACTTTTTGACGATTTTCATCATATTTTTTCTGAGATTCACCTGTATGTATCATGATATCTCTCCTTTATGAGTTATGAAATAGTCACCAAAACGTCGCCTTCGTTCACAAAATCCCCCACGGCTATATGGACAGTCTCTGCAATACCAGCTTGATCGCTTTCAATAGGAATTTCCATTTTCATAGATTCTAATACAACAACAACTTCTCCTTTGGCTACACTTGCACCTTGCTGAACAAACACATTAAATACCATGCCTGCCATTGTCGCTTTGATTTCACTCATTGTGGTGCTCCTCCTTTATTTAATACGGTTGATAATAACGATGTGTTATAGGTGCCTTTTTCATATAGCTCTTCATTTAACAACTGCTTAAATAGAGGAATATTCGTTTTGATTCCCTCTACAACAGCTTCTGTAAAATATGATTTAGCTAGTTCAATTGCATTTGAACGCGTACGACCAGTAATAATAACTTTTGCAATCATTGGATCATAAAAAGGTGTAACCGCATTCATATCACTGTAGCCGCTGTCTACGCGCGCATAGGTTCGCTCCGGCAAGTGATAACCCGTAATTTTTCCCGGAGCCGGTAAAAAAGTAAACGGATCTTCTGCATAAATTCGAAATTCAATGGCATAGTTATTTGCTGCTATTTCCTCTTGCACACGTGGAAGCTTTTCTCCGCGCGCAGCTAAGATCTGCCACTTAACTAAATCGACCCCTGCAATTTGCTCGGTGATCGGATGCTCAACTTGCAGCCGCGTATTCATTTCAAGAAAATAAAAATTTTCGTCTTCATCCACAATAAACTCCACCGTACCTGCATTATAATATCCGATTGCTTTAGCCGCTTGAACGGCTTGGTTTTGCATGGCTTGTCGCGTACTTTCTTTTAAAGAAAGCGCAGGGGCTTCTTCAATCACTTTTTGATTTCTTCTTTGTACGGAACAATCACGTTCAAAAAGATGAACGACATTACCATGCTGATCTCCAAACACCTGTACTTCGATATGTTTTGCGTTTGTGATAAGCTTTTCAATAAACATTCCTTCTTGACCAAAATATGCTTTTGCTCTTGCTTTTGTGGAGGCATACGCTTGTTTTACTGCTTCTTCGTTATCGCAGCGCACCATCCCAATTCCGCCGCCGCCTCCGCTTGCTTTTAACATAACGGGATATCCAATTAGACTCGCTACTTTACAAGCCTCTTCAACTGACGTCACATCGCCTTCGCTGCCGGGGACAACAGGTACACCCGCTTCTTTCATCGCGGCACGAGCAGCAATTTTGTCGCCCATCATCGAAATGATTTTGGGAGAAGGACCGATAAAACAAAAACCTTCATCAATCGCTCTTTTAGCAAATGCACTATTTTCCGATAAAAATCCATACCCAGGATGAATGGCATCTACTTTTTCTTCATGACTAATTCGCAGCAATTCTTCTACATTCAAATATGACTTTTGCACAGGAGGCTCTCCAATTCGACGTGCTTTTGTAGCTGCTTGAACATAAGGAAGCTCTGCATCTGCATCGGAATAGACAGCCACCGTTTCAATGCCCATTTGTTTGCATGTATGAATAATACGAAGAGCAATTTCTCCTCGATTTGCAATCAGTATTTTTTTCACCTTTCTCTCCCCTTTCCTCAAATTTCTACTTTCCCCCATATAATTCTACAATAATTTTAAAACTCCTCTACAATTTTTGAAAACGCTTTCTATTTGAATCTCGCTTTTCTTTTGCTTCCTTTCTAAAAAGTGATGCTTATAGTAATGTATTCTTCGTATTTAACTGAAAGAATTCATTTTTCCTCATGCGCATTGAATATTCGTTCACCAATCATGAAAACAGAATATTTTGTATTTTTGTTATATAATATTAGATGAACGAACCAAGCCAGTTCGTTTGTCTAGCAAGGAAACATAACAAGGGGGATATGGGATGAATTACGAAGTGAAGCATTTAAAAATTAATTTTAAAACGCTAGAAGAGTTCAAGAAATTCAAAGAATATGGCATTCAAGAACTTTCAATGCTAGAAGAATTACATGCCAAAATTTCCGATAATGAAATAAATTCTCCGTTTTACGGTATTTATTTTGGAAATAGCTTAGTGGCTCGGATGAGTCTCTATAAGCGAAACAAACAGTACGATCAATATTTCGAGCCGCCTCAAACGTATATTGAAGTGTGGAAACTCGAAGTGCTCAGCGATTTTCAGCGCAAAGGATTGGGTCAAACGCTCGTTGAATACGCCAAATCCTTTCAATTACCTATCAAAACAAGCCCACGAGTAAAATCGAGTGATTTTTGGTCAAAAATGGGGTTCGTACCTGTAACATATGATATCGATCGTGATTTAGGAGAAAACCCTCTTGTTTGGCTACCAAGCGGTGTAAGCGAACAAAAATAAACAGCTGATTTCCAGCTGTTTATTTTATATCTATGTGGTATATATGATCAACATGAAGTAGGGAGCATTCAAACTGTCGCTTTACTTTTGAACTTTTTCTAGATTTAAATTTTTATCCACTTGAAATTTCACTTTTCTACTTTTTTCATCCTCTTTTAATACAACCATTTTACGAGCCCTCTCCATAATTTCAATAAGAGCTTTATAGTCATCTTCCACAATTAACAAGTTGTTTTGCAAAGCTTTTTTTTCTTTTTCCAAAATCGTTACTTTTTCTTGTAAACGTTCAATCTTTTGCTGCAGTTCTTCATTAGCTTCGAGAAGCTCTGACGAGTGCCTTTGCCCTTGATCTACATTTTCTAAATATTTAATTACCTCATTAAGCGAAATATGTTTCTCTGCTTCCATATATGATAAGCGTGCAGGCTGCTCGTCATCTTTTGAAACAGTTCTTGCTTTTAATTCTTTTCTCTGTTTTTTCGCAAGATCAATACCAGTCTTGTATTGTTTGCGCACAAAAGAATTCCAGCGGAAGCCACAAGCTGCTGATGTTCGTGTAAGTTTCTTCCCCACTTCTTCAAATGCAGCTAGCTGAGTGCCACCTTCACGTATATGACGCAGTACAATTTCTGCGAGTAATAAATCTTCATCATGAGTCCATGCATCTTGACGAGAAGAAGTCATTTTTCTATCCCTCCTTATCCGTACTTATTAAATGAATATGCACCTACTAGATAAGATAGACTATTGTTCCTCTTCTCAATCAAGAAAATCTTTCATATACTTTGAAGCAAAATGGGAAACCCGTGATTCTTTCATCTTTCGCTTATTAACTATATTGCTATGGAAATGCAGTTCATAACTATGTTTTTTTAACGATGACCTTTTGAACCGCTTCTTCATGCTCAGGCGACTCCCACAATATCGAGCAGCGATGAATTTCTTGTTCCATCCGATTCCAAACCCGGCTTTGCTCCCATTTCTCAATAGCGATTTCTTTGTAAGCTTGCAATACCTGGGTCGGTTTATGAGTGATAGGGGCTAACCACTCCTCACACCTCATAGTTAGTTCTTTAAACGACGTGACATAGGAAAGAAATCCAATTTGCTTTGCTCGTTCTACTCCATACAGCTGAGCACTGTAGATCATTTCCATCGCTTCTTGATAACGCAGCTTTTCAAGAAGAATGGTTCCTCCTCCCCAGCCTGTTGTAATTCCTAAATTCCCTTGAATAAAGCCCATTTCGCTATGTGTTGCACTTATACGGAAGTCACATGCAATCGCAAGTTCACATCCTCCTCCAACCGATGTTCCATTCAAAAGGGCAACTGTGGGTTTTGGGAGTGTTAAAATCTCATAAAGAATTTTCCCCATTTTCGTTAACATTTGAGACGCCTCTTTCGAAGTCTTTAGCTCATGAAATACACTTAAATCTCCTCCACTGCAAAATGCATCTGAACCAGCCCCTGTAATTACGAAAGCTTTTACTAACTGATCATGTTTCACATAATCTACAGCTTGCTGCAGTTCATTCATAACATCATAATCAATAGCATTACGCTTTTCAGGACGATTAATCACAAACGTAGCAATGCCTTGGCTTGTAGTAAACAGCTCGCTTTTTTTCATGCTTTTTCCTCCTTATAGACAAGGTATGAATCCTTTTACAACAGTAATTGTTTATTTAAAAAGAGTTCTTGTTCTATAAGAAAAATCCTTCTCTCCCAAAGGGTAGAGAAGGAAAAAAGGCAAAAAAAATAAAAGACCCTTTAAGAGGGTCTTTTATTTAAATAAGCAATTATTTGCTTACTACGTCATTTCCTTTGTAAGTACCACAAGCTTTACATACGCGGTGTGATAGTTTCATTTCACCACAATTTGGGCACTCTACCATACCAGGAACTTGTAATTTAAAGTGCGTACGACGCGTTCTTTTCTTCATTTTAGATGTTCTTCTAAAAGGTACAGCCATTATTCCCACCTCCTTAAAAGAATTTTAAAATCATATGAAGGCCCGAAAGCCGGATCTTCGCATTTTTATTTCTTTTTGTCTTTAAAGAAATTTTCGAGTACGGCTAAGCGGGGATCTACTTTTTCCTGCTTTTCTTCTTCGGTAACAACTTCCCAGTCTTTTCCTGACTGTGGAGCAGCTCCTGCCGCTTGCTGATTTTCACTAAATACCTGCAGAGGAATTTCAACAATAATTAACTCTTGAATCAAAGGTTGTAAATCAACCGTTTCTCCCTCTACAATGCGTACTTCAGCATCTTCTTCATAATCAGCATTCACATTCAATAAAAACGTTTCAGTTGCGTTAATTTCAAACGGATACGGAACGTCAACTAATGTACGAGCACAAGGCAACGTCATTTTTCCTGAAATTTTAAGGTGAAACGTTACTTTCGAAGAGCTAATGTCGGCTCTTCCTTTCACGTTTACATCTGACATTCTACGAATTTGAGGATCAGCATTCATAAACTCTTTGCCGTCAATCACTTCGTCAAATGTTAGACCTTTATTTTGCAACTGATACAATTGATGTATTGTCCATTTCATTGTTAATCACCTCAAGGCAACAAAGGTTATTATAGCTTTCACAAGATTATTTGTCAATATTTTTTCTTTACACTATAATGTACTTAAATATGCTTTTTTGTAAAAATTTCTTACCTTCATAAAAAAATGTTTTTAAAACAAAGAGCTAGACTAAAAATAATAAATTAAAAGGAGACATTATGCAAGCAGTTGGAATAATTGTCGAATATAATCCTTTTCATAACGGACACGCTTATCATTTGCAGCAAGCGAAACAACAAACCGGAGCAGATTGTGTGATTGCTGTGATGAGCGGGCACTTTTTGCAGCGCGGAGAGCCTGCTCTTGTATCAAAATGGTCCCGCACAAGAATGGCTTTAGCGGCTGGTGCAGACTTAGTCGTTGAATTACCCTATGCTTTTTCTACTCAAAAAGCTGAAACATTCGCAGGCGGCGCTATTTCTATTTTAGAATCCCTTCGCGCTGACTTTGTATGCTTTGGCAGCGAAAATGGTAATATTGACTCATTTACTCGCACCGCTGATTTGCTCGAAGCTCATGAATCAGAACTATCCGCTTTAATTCAACAAGAGATGAAAAAAGGGAACAGTTATCCAAAAGCAGCTTCCAATGCTTTCTTACAGCTTTTCACGGAGGCTCCTATTGATCTATCTCAGCCAAATAATGTGCTTGGAATGAGCTATGTAGCTGCCATTAAAAAACAGCATGCATCTATTAAACCATATACAATCACTCGAATTCAATCACATTATCACGATGATTCCCTGTCTTCCTCTTTTATTTCAAGTGCTACAAGCATACGTAAAGCTATTTTTGACAGCAGCAGCCATGGGGACCTGAGCAAGCACATGCCAGTTAGTACAGCAAATGAATTAGCAGCTTACAAGCAAGCACACGGACAGTTACATCATTGGGAGCATTATTTCCCATTTTTAAAATACAAATTATTAACTACTCCGCTTTATGACTTACAGCGTATTTATGAAATAGAAGAAGGTATTGAACATCGGCTCCTATCTTATATTTCTTCAGCTACTTCATTTGAAGATTTTTTAACAAATGTTAAAACGAAGCGATATACGAGAACCCGTTTACAGCGCATGTGCGTTCACCTTTTAACCAATACAACAAAAAGTGAGATGCAACAAGCTGATCCTTATATTCGCTTATTGGGAATGTCAAAGACAGGACAAGGCTATTTAAAAACGATTAAGAAAAAGCTGTCCCTTCCTATTGTATCCACTGTATCGCAATGTAAACTAAAAGAAATTGATACCGATATTAAAGCGACACATGTTTATAGTATGCCGTTTCAAGAGCCTCTGCGCTCTCAATTTATGAAACAAGAATACACGCAGCCTCCTATCATTTGGCCATAAAAAAATCGTCTGCAACAGACGATTTTTTTATGGCTTCAGCTTTTCCAAATACGTTACGGCGTCCGAAAATGAATCTACGGGTACAATTTTCATATCACTGTCTATTTTTTTAGCTGTCTTCACTGCTTCTCGGTAGTTAGAGCTCGCAGCCCCTTTTTCATTTGGTGCAAAGAAAATCTCTGCTCCTTCTTTATCTGCGGCTACAATTTTTTGCGAAATACCTCCGATTGGTCCTACCTCTCCTTTATCATTGATAGTCCCTGTACCTGCAACGCGATGGCCTTTTGTCATGTCCTCTTTAACAAGCTGATTATAAATTTCAAGCGAGAACATCAGTCCAGCTGAAGGCCCTCCTATTTTTTCAGTATCAATATGTATATCGGGCTTAACTTTTAGTTCTTGGTTCGTTTCTAAGGCAATTCCTAGGCCTACTCGTTTCGGCTCGTCAGGAAATGCTTTAACTTTTAGAGTATGTTTGCTTTCTTCGCCATCTCTTTTTACATAAATTGACACTGAATCTCCTGCTTTTTTAGTCGATACGTAGTTGATTAAGTCCTCAGCAGTTTGAATTTTTTCCCCGTCTACTTTCGTTACTACATCTCCAACATGAAGTTTTCCATGTGCAGGCATATTTTCTACGACATATGTAACATATACGCCTTTATTGAGATAGGAAACGCTCTTTCCAGCTGCTTCGTATGCTACTGAAATAGCGGCATTTTTTGATGTATCCATCATATGTAATTGCCTTGTCGAGTAATCTTCATCGCTTTCACCTTGCTGCAAAATTTGCTTTGTAGGGAAAATTTCATGAAAGTCCTGTATTTTCGCAAGACCATATGAAAGAGGAGTTGCTCTGCCCATTCTTACAGTTGTCAGCATAAACGTCCCTTTTTCATGGTATCCATCTTCTACCTTAATAATAGGCGCAAGTTCTTCTGCCATTCCAGGCTTTGTAATGTAGTACGGCAAAGGATAAAAACAAAGCATTGCCACCACTGCAATAACAGCCAAATATACCAAAATTCTAATTCTAGATTTCACTTTTTTTGTTCTCCTTCCAATAATCAATTGCTTGTAGGATAGAAGGCAACTGCTCATGTGCTGCTTGTTCACCAATTGAAATCATTTCTTGAATGTTTGTAAACGCTCTGGAACTAAAAGTATCGAGATTAGGACGAATCATAATGTCTGAAGCAATGGTCCGATGAGCTACTAGCTCATCTTGCAAAATATCTAAACTTTGCATAATGACATCAAAAATAGAGCTGATTTCTGCATTCACTTTCGCTTTTGATACATCGACTCCAATAACAATATCAGATCCCATTTCTTTTACAACCGATACAGGAATACGGTCCACTACCCCGCCGTCTACAAGCAATCGTCCATCAATTACTTCGGGAGCAAAGATTCCTGGAATTGAAATACTTGCTCTCACCGCTTCAGCGATAGGTCCTTTTTTAAACACCACTTTCTCTCCTGTTTTCAAATCTGTCGCTACAATGGCAAACGGTATAGACAGCTGTTCAATGGTTCTATTTTGCGTAAAGGTGCGAACCAACGATTTCACTCTGTTTCCCGTAATAAATCCCATTTTAGGCACGGTAAAATCCAAATAATACTTTCGTTTGAACGTTAGCGCCATTTTATAAAGAGTTGCTAGTTCAATACCTGACGCATATAGTGCACCAACTAAAGCTCCCATGCTGCTGCCAGCTAGAAAATCAATAGGAATGTTATTTTCTGTTAGCGTTTTGATTACTCCTAAATGTGCAAAACCTCTAGCTCCACCTGAGCCTAACGCAACTCCTATTTTTGGGCTTTCCACTTTACCTGCCCCCTCGTTTTACCTTATAGACTTCTAAAAATGTAAAAACATTTGATGAGCTTCTCTATCATTGTTGCCCTGTATTCGGTAGGACTATTCTTCATTTTCTATTTGTTCATTTAGTATGAAGCTAAAGATATGTTTTGCTCAATACACGGTGGTTATTAAGCATTATACTATACTGAAGGTTGTTTTAAGAAATTCTTTCTCTTCGCTTGCTGCGTATACGTTTTTTTACTCCTCGACTATCCTAGAAGTGCATTGATTTATGTATATGAATTGTATTTCCAAATGTGACAAGACGCCTTTTTATTCAGTATGAATTTATTTTCTCCTTACTCATAGGCATAAAGTCGATGCATAGCTTCGTATATTGATATATAGAAGAACTTGTACATTTGCCTAAAACTCCTCATTTCATTCATATCAAGATGACATGAGCTTAGAAAAGGAGATGAATCGTTCGTTGAATAAATCAATGGTGAAAACACTTCTGCTCGGGACGAGCGTAACGCTTCTCGCTATTGCGCTTATTGTATATCCAAAAGAAGCGCTAGAAGGTTCAGTAAGAGGTCTCAACACATGGTGGAAGGTCGTCTTTCCTTCTCTGCTGCCCTTTTTTATTGTTTCAGAAATGCTTATTGGGTTTGGCGTAGTGAAGTTCATTGGGATCTTATTAGAGCCGTTTATGAGGCCTTTATTCCGAGTACCTGGAGTAGGGGGTTTTGCTTTAGCAATGGGCATGGCTTCTGGGTTTCCTTCAGGAGCAAAAATCACTTCCCGGCTGCGTCAAGAAAAGCAGCTAACAGCTATAGAAGCTGAAAGACTCGTATCATTTACTAACTCATCTAACCCTATTTTTATTTTTGGAGCTGTGGCAGTTGGCTTTTTTCACAATCCAGCTGTCGGTATCATATTAGCTCTCTCTCATTACATAGGGAATATTTGTGTAGGACTGGTAATGCGTTTTTATGGATCAGCAAAACCGAAAGGACAAGTAACTCAAAAACCTTCTTTATCGTTAGCTTTTCATGAAATGCATAAAACGCGTTTAAAAGATAAGCGTCCTATCGGGAAGCTTCTAGGAGATGCGGTTACTTCTGCTGTTCAATCTCTCTTAATGATTGGCGGTTTTATCATTTTATTTTCTGTATTAAACAAACTTTTATATGTTACTCATATTACGGCCGTTTTAAGCAGCGGTCTAGCTTATTTATTTTCCCTTTGTCATATAGGGACTGAACTGAGCCTTCCTTTTATTTCAGGGCTTTTTGAAATCACGCTAGGAAGCCGTCTAGCAAGTGAAGCGCCAGACACGCTGGTGTTTCATCAAATTATCATCGTTAGCTTTGTATTAGGCTTCAGCGGTTTCTCCGTTCAAGCACAAGTGGCTAGTATACTCGCCGAAACAGATATTCGATTTTTCCCGTTTTTTATTGCACGCATTTTTCACGGCTGTTTTGCGGTAGTATTCACTATTTTTCTATGGGGTCCTCTTCGAGAATCCATTACTACTTTTCAAGCATCTGAAGGAGCACTGCCGGTTTCTTCTCACTTGGAGTCCGTTACGATTCTATCGCAGTGGCTAAACGTGTACGGTCCGCTCTTAACGATTTTTACGCTGTGCTGCTATATTTATATATATTCAAAACGAACGTTTCTTCATCGTTCCCAGTAAAAAAAGAACGCGACGTTTTCTTATCGGCAAAGAAAACGTCACGTTCTTTTTTATCTTATTTTTGAGACAGCTGTTCAAATTTTTCCGCAAGCGCTTCTCTAACAGGGGGAGGAACTAATTCAGAAATATTCCCGCCATATTTAGCTACTTCTTTTACAATACTAGAACTTAAAAACGAGTATTGATTATTTGTCATCATAAATAACGTTTCGATTTCTTTATCTAATACGCGATTTACAGATGTGATTTGCATTTCGTACTCAAAATCCGATACTGCACGTAAACCTCTTAAAATGGTCTTTGCCTGCTTTTCTTTTGCATATTCCATTAATAATCCACTATACGACTCTACTACCACATTAGGAAGTGATTTTGTTACTTCTTTCAGCAAAGCTACTCGCTCTTCCCCTGTAAATAAAGGACTTTTTGAAGAGTTATTTAAAACAACCACATAAATCGTATCAAATACATTTGCGCCTCGTTTAATAATATCAAAATGTCCATTTGTAACTGGATCAAAGCTTCCTGGACAAACAGCTATACTGCCCATACGTATCCCCTTTCTACATCTAACAGCTCATTGATTTAGTCAACTGATTCTTCTTTTTTGTATGTATAAATAGAAACACCAATGATACCGTACGTTTCGCTTTTTATTTTTTCAAATAAACCAATCTCATCATCTAACTGTACATCATGAGAATGCTCCGCTACAATAATTCCTGTTTTTGCTAGAAGATTTTCTTCACTTACCGTTTCGATAAGCGCTTTCAACTTTTGTGCTTTATACGGTGGATCAAGCAAAAGTAAATCGACCGTCAGCTCCCTTTTCTTTATCGCTTTCAGTGCACGTTCTGCATCATTTCGATACACTTCAGCGCGGTCTTCTAACCGGCAAGATGCTAAGTTTGCTTTAATCGTCTGAATCGCTTTGCCATCCCGATCCACAAAAATGACTTTATCTATTCCTCGGCTTAGAGCTTCAATTCCCAAGCCACCGCTTCCACCGAACAAATCAAGAGCTGTTCCACCTTCAAAAAACGGTCCAATCATATTAAAAATAGCTTCTTTCACCTTATCTGTTGTAGGGCGGGTTGAGTATCCTGGAACCGCCTTTAACGCATGGCCTTTATATAAACCTGCTACTACTCTCATCCTTATCACTACCTTACTTTTACTTCCTTATTCTTCATTATCCTAACATATTTTGAATTACAAAGACTAGCAAAAATCCTCAATTTATTCAATGCTGTATACATTCTATGCAGTAACCAGCAGCTTGCTTTTATGCTGGACTTTTACCGCCGTGTCCTTAGATACACTGATTCTTTTCTAAAAGATACACCTATGAAGATCATTCGGCATTTCGTTCATAGAAGAATTCCTTTACTTTAATATGTCATAACAAACGTAAATTTACCCTTTTTCTCTGTTATGTTATCAGTCTTTTATGTATTAAAAAGTGAATTTCACAAGACAGGTATATGAACGTTTAAAACGGACATACTGACTAGTAACAACATCATCTAACCGATGTTGTTGCCAACCGCGGAGAAGACTTACGTTTCCCCATAAGTTCTTCCTCCGGTTTCTCCTCTCCCTTTGCCTTCATCAAGGTGCTTGTAATCGCAGAGGTGATTACACCCCTTTATTGAAGGGCCCTACAATGAGTAGTTGTAGGGATTTTTTTATTTACTCTTAAAATATTCAGTGATACATTAAACTACGTGAGTTTGCTTTTTTAATACATAAAGGGGGAAATACATATGATTCAGCGTTTTATTGAGCTCGGAGAAGGGTATTCAGATATTTATGAGCTGTTAGAGATTGTCAAAAGCAACAAACACCGTCTTGCTCATCTTATTATGCTGCGAACAGTAAAAGAAGATCGACAAGTAGCTTCTTTTGTCGCTGTCTTGCATCCAACAGCTGAAGGGAATTTCCAACCGCTTTACGTTTGCCGAGAAGGAATTGTTTTAAAACAAAACGACAGCAAGCGCGTTGAGTTATTTAAACGAGCTGCTGAGGAAGCGGGAAAAGAAATTGTGGTACTCGATGTCAAACCATCTACTACATTTCCAGAAACAGCACTCTACTATCAGCACCTTATTGGCATTTTGCGAATGAACCGCTTTATTCCGCCAATGCAATAATCTCATCCCTGCCTATTCGTTTACTAAGGGCAAGTAAAATAAAAAAAAGGAATGTAAATAACATTCCTTTTTTGTTTAAATTCCTATCTTATAGTCATATTCCTTCGCCTTATCCGGCTTTGAATTTTCGAATTCTGTTTTTAAAAACGGCCGATAAGAAGGATCTACTTTCTTCACAAAAGGTAGAGACTGAAGTTTATGGATTGTTTTTCCAATGCCATCTTGGTTGCAATATAAGACAACATACTTTAATTCTTTAGATACGTAATGTACATTTCCGTACTTTCGCAATGCTTTTGCTTGCTTAACAGAATGCACATACGCCACAATTCCTTGACGTTCAACAAACATATTTAGTTCCCCTTTTGCATACGTTATATTGGTTTTCTTTATCATAAATTCTTTTATATGAAGTAGGTGCTTTATGTATGAATTTAGATGATATCTGGATGCTCTTTCTTACTCATTTTAACGAGCAGAGAGCTATTGAACAAGTCATTTTCAAAAAAATCACAAATATGCCCTTTTTGTATATAAACACATCAATTAAGCGTAGAAAAATAGATGAGCTTCTAGAAGCTTCATCTATTTTTGCTACATCCAATACAAATGCTACGTGGCGCTCAACTTTTGTCAGAAGTCAGCATCTTACTTATGTTTATCAGCATAGGTTTTACGTTCCACAGCGTAAAATGGCCTGCTGCGGAAATTCCTGTGCTGATTGCGTTCGATTTATACAGTGAACGGCTTATGCGCTGCACCCACAGCTTCCACCAGATCCGCAGCCACCGCCGCAGCTGCTTCCCGTATCAAAAAACGGATTTCCCGTTGGTACTTTCACATGCTCTGAAACAGCTTGACCAAGGATAACGCTAATTTCATCAAGCAGCTTTTGTAATTCACTTTCTGCTTTTTTGAACGCAGCGATTGTCGCGTGTAAATCAACTTGACGCTTTACATCACGTACTTGTCTCGTAATGGTTTTATAATCAGGATGATATTTTCCAAATCGCTGAACATCCTCATACTGTTCCTTTATTTTCACAAATTCAGCAATTAATGCCTGTGCATGTGAATCTTTATTTAATCTATATAAACATTGACGATAGTTCTCGGCTACGTCTGATTGTAGCACCATGTTCGCTACGTGATCAGACTCATCGAGTAATTCAACAGTTCTCATTGTTGTCAGCATGGCTGTGCACCTCCGTTTTTATCTTATCACGTTTTGGATCTAAAGAAAAAGAACTTGCTAAAACAGCTTACACTGATTTACTACAAGTTCTACTTTTTAACTATATAATTTCAACCGTAAAGGTATTCCTCACTTGATAACTTTCTTCTTTAGATTTCATCAGTTCAATCGTAACAGTATGAGATCCTTTTGGAAGATCACTTAAAACAAAGGCTGCTTGCTTCATTTCTTTAAATGGTTTTCCATCTACTGTAATTTGCAGGAATCCACTCTCTGTTGAAAATGAAAACCCGTTTAGAATACATTCGACGTATACATTCTGTCCTTTCACATGCTGGTGTACCATCAGTGAAGGTTTTGTATTCATTGCACCAAACGTTTCAGCTGCCCGCGGCTGAGAGGAAATTTTAGTTTCAGGTTTTGGTTTATCATGGTTGCATCCTAGCAGAGAAACTACACATAAGGCCGTCGTTAATAGTAAGCGCATAATACCATTCCTTTATCATTCGTTTCTCCATAGTGTTTACAAACTCTTTGTTTTTACTCATGACGTGCAAAAATCTCTGCATCGCTATGTATGCAGAGATCATTGATTTTTCATGGACTGAAACATATGAAACATCATGTTTGCCATTTGAATCGAATTCGAAAACTTTTCGACTTTATGAGGAATCGTTTGTTTGTAGTAGTGCTTGGATTCTAATTCAAATTTCTCCAGTTCTTCAGGATTTCTAGATAAACGCCGGTACCACATTGGCTGTTCACGAACAAAGTCGTTGAGTTTAGGACGAGACTGCATATACTCGTATATATCTTTTCTCATTGCGTTTAATCTTTCCTAAAGCCAAATGGATTCCCTGGCCCGGAAGCTCCTCCTCCACCGGATGGCTTAGATGGTTGAAATTGCTGCAGTACTTGTTGAATATTCGAAATAGCTGAATTTACATTTGTGATATGATTTTGCATTTGATTCAAGTCCATGTTTTTCAGCGAGGATACAATTGTACCCATAATATCTTTTTTCTCCTCTGTTGCAGCAGCTGGTTCAGCCTTTGCACTTTCTTCTGAACGATATGCCTCCCACATTGGATCTTCTGCACCGAATAAATACCAATCTTCATAAAGCTCTTTCCACGTTTTTTGCTGCTTTCGAACCTGTTCTACTAATTTTGGATGTGATTTTACAAATTGTTTAAATTCCACAACGGACGGATGAAGCTCTCGTTTGGTTTCCTTCACAGTCACTCACCTCATACTTAAATATAGCCTACTATATCTTAGAAAAAGAGAGCTCGTTTCGTGCACCTATTTCAAAAAAATTTTTATAGCTGTTTTTTTGAAGAAGCACGAACTGTGAACCAGTATGTAATGAAAATAGATAAAATGCTTAGCCAAAATGTAAAATAACCAATTTCAGACATATACGCATTGAGCATGCTGTATCTTGGCATCATAGAAAAAACGTAATCAATGATATCATTATGTACGGCCCATACAGCGGCAACAGCTAAATGCCATAATTTAATCCGGTAAAACGGCACGTATAAAAGCCCTTGAAAAGCCATTGCTGCATGAGAAGCCATTAACATAAGCATCATCCAATCAATGTATCCTGTTAACACATAGACCAATACATTCATTACGACGGCCCAAATCCCGTATTTAAACAGCGTGATCATGGCCAAAGCTTCAAACAGTGAAAAATGCTTTCCAAGTAAAAGACCGATAAGTACAATAACAAAAAACAAGCTTGCCGTTGGACTATCAGGCACAAATAATAAAAACTTCTTAGGCGTTTCCGCTAATTGACTCCCATACCAAATATATCCATATATTGTTCCTAGTATATTCACAATCAGCAAAAGCGTTAAAAAACGCTTATCTTTTAAGGTATACCATAACCAAGCCATTTAGAAAGTCTCCTTTACATTTAATCTCTTCTTTATTATGTACAGTTTTTGAACAATAGCAAGCACCTATCTCCTTGATGTGAAACACTACATTAAATAAATTCAAAAAAACCAGCCCTTTGGCTGGTTTTCACTATTCTTTTCCTAAGTTGCCGACAAACTCCGAGAGCGTTTTCAATTCTTTATCTGAACCTTTGAAAACACCTTTTGGCATATTGCCTCTACCATTTTTTGCAATATTGGCGATTTCTTCAGGAGATAAATCAATTCCTGTTAAAGCCGGAGCCGCAGGGCCTCCCTGTAAGTTATCACCATGACAGGTCAAGCACGTTTGCTCTTGCATGATTTTGTAGCCTTCTGAATTTTTGTCAATCGCTACTTCTTCTCTAATTTTCCCTTGCTCTTCACGCGCTTTCCAATCCACCTGTGTCGCTGACTGCCACGTTAGGAAATAGACTGCTGCTATAGCCAAAAGCATGAATCCTGTTGCAAACGGCCTCTTAGCTGGTCTTCTTTCTGGTCCTCGATCAATGAACGGAGCAAGCATTAATGCGCCAAATGCAATCCCTGGAATAATAAATGCACCTATAATATTATATGGACCAGAAGCAAATGAATATTTAAGCAACTGATATAGGAACAAAAAATACCAGTCAGGAAGAGGCAAGTACCCCGTATCAGTCGGATCGGCAATACGTTCAAGAGGAGATGGATGAGCGATGGTTAAACATAGATAACCGATTAAAAAAACTGCCCCTACCATCCATTCTTTTAGTAAAAAGTTTGGCCAGAATGCTTCTGTTTTCCCTGGAAATTCAGAGTAATCTTTTGGAATATTGGGTTTTCGTTCTGCAGGAACACGTGAATCTCCAACAAACTTCATCCCTTTACCACGATGCATGTTCTCCCTCCTTTTTCTCACTGTTCTAGTGAAAGTACTAACAACGGAGTATGTGCTTGATGCATATGATGACTAGTGTGATTGAATACTTGAATAAAGCGTATAAAATTTTATAGTGGTCCTGAAATTCCTTGTTTACGAATCATTAAGAAGTGGGCACCCATTAAGCCAAGTAGGGCTCCGGGTAAAAAGAATACGTGAATGGCGAAAAAGCGAGTTAGTGTTTGAGCACCAACGATGTCTGGATGTCCTGAGAGTAATGTCTTCACTTGCTGGCCTATAATTGGTGTGGATTCAGCAATTTGCAAACCTACTTTCGTTGCAAAGAGCGCTTTCATATCCCACGGCAACAAATAACCTGTAAAACCTAAACCTAACATAACAAAGAAAATTAACACACCCACAATCCAGTTTAACTCGCGGGGTTTTTTGTATGCTCCTTGGAAGAAAACACGAAGTGTATGTAAAAACATCATGACGATAACCAAACTTGCTCCCCAGTGATGCATACCTCGAACAATTTGTCCGAAAGCGACTTCATTTTGCAGATAATAAACGGATTCCCATGCATTTTTTATATCTGGTACATAATACATGGTTAAAAACATGCCTGATAAAATTTGAATAACGGTAACAAAAAACGTTAATCCACCAAAACAATACACAAATGCTGAAAAGTGATGTGCAGGATTTACGTGCTCTGGCACTTCATGATCGGCCACATCTCGCCATAAAGGAGTAATATCTAGCCGTTCATCCACCCAGTCATAGATTTTATTCAACATTTTCTATGCCCCTCCTTGTGGTTTGGCTTTTCCTAGATATAACGTACCGCCTTTTACTTTTTGAACGTATACATCTAACGGTCCCATCGGTGGTGTCCCCGGTACATTTTTACCGCTTTTTTCATACATTCCCCCATGACAAGGACAGTAGAAACGGTGTGGATAGTTTTTGTCACCAGCCCAGTTAACCGTACAGCCTAAATGCTTACAAATTGGTGACAGCGCGACGATTTCACCTTTATCAGTTTTGTACACCCAAGCCGATCTTGGCTCTTCTGATTTATGCCACGCATCCACTTGCTTGATTTTAAAATCGACACGTTTCGGCTCTTTTGTAATGTCTTTAACCTGCGCCACAGCTACTAAATCCTGACCCGCTTCTTTTTCTAAAATTGGATCTACTGCAAAGCGCACCATTGGCATTAACATTCCAGCAGCCATGAATCCCCCTACACCAGTGAGCGTATAGTTTAAAAACTGTCGTCTTGATACCCGATCACCCATGCTTTTCCCCCCTTTAAAAAAGTTCAGTCCAGAGAATTTTGGACACATGATGGACCATTCTATTAAACTAGGACATAATCATGATATATTAATATTTCTGGAAGGTCAATACAATAAAAACCTAAAACATGGAAATAACCTTTATTTTTCTAAATTTTTTGTTATTATTTTGTTTGCGCTTCCATTGCTTATTCTACAGTCTTTTTAAACACTCCATTTCTCTACAAAAATCGGTAAGAGCTGTTGAACTTGTTCATGTATGAGCGTATACTTATGCGACTCATCTATATGCTCAAGCGGTAAAGCAGGTATCCAAATGCAGTACGCCCCTATTTCTTTTTCAAACTGCAGCCAGTCTCGGTCGCTAGTAAGCACAAAAAGATGTTTGACTTCATTGTCATTTATATGCTCATTCCAACGAAGTAATGTTTCATAAACAGCAGCTACTCCATCTTTTTTTAAGTATGTAAAACTAGGTGTTAAAATCACTCTTCCTTTAAATTGCCTCTCTAACTCTTCAGTAAGAGCAGTCGTATATTCACTCATAGATGCAGTAAGCTTTAAATCTTCTCCGAAATCAATCGGAATGAGTGGAACCAATACAGTATCAACATAACTTTTGGATTGTAAGTACACATCCATTTCCTTGGCCTGAAGCTTCAACTTCCTTCTCCTCTCAGCAAGCCCGCTAAAGCTTGTCTTATTTATTTTCCAAAATGAATAAGGAGATAAAAAAAGAGATTGACCTTTTTCTAAGAAGCTAGCCAATCCCTCAGTTATCTACTGTACATAATGGTTATTTAAATATTCGCTTAAGCGCTGAAATTCCTCTTTATCGTTTTCATCTAATGCTTTATCAATTAGTTCCATGATTTTTGATCGCTGAAACTTCTGAATAGATTCTTCCAATATTTGCTCAGCTAATACTCTGTCTTTTTCATTTGTATGATTAGCTTTTGGCATATACGGATTGTCTTCCAGTACAGCCACATATTGAGGCGATGAATACAACGATCGGAAGTTTAATTGAATATAAATGTCTTCTTCTCGATTCAAACGAATATCATGAAATGATTTTTCTGCATCGGTTGTCATGATATTTTCTTTATAAAAACGAAATGGAGGGTCTTCCACACAGTGCGTGGACATCACCATCCCGCGAGGACAAAACTGTGCTTGCTCAACGAAGTGAACTCGTTTCATCAATTGATCATGGCTCATCAAATAATTTAAAATCCATACACATTCTCTTCGCTTCAGCTGATAATTCGTTAAAAACCAGCGAACAAATTCTTTTTTCTCGTTGACAGTAACAGGGGTCGTCATATTCTCACTTCCCTCCTCTGTGTTTAAACTCTCAGTTAAAACACCTTTTACAGTTATTTATTCCACACGGCAGCAATAAAATCCTCTGAACTATTATTTATTCTTCTAATTGAAATAATATGTCTTGAATTTCATCTACTGTTGGATCCATTGCTAATAAGGCTTGGAAAATCCCCTTCGCTTTCGAGCGCTGTCCTTCTTCTAATAAGAAGTAGCCATACTCTTCTAAAAACGCATACTCTTCTTTAAAAACAGTATATGCAGATTCGTAGTATTTTAGCGCTTCTTCATAATTTTCTAATTCTTGGTGAGCTTTTGCTAAATCCCATTCAAAATGAGGGTCATGCTCATTATATTCTTTGGCGTGCTCTATATTCTCTACTACATCTTCATATCTCTCTTGACTCATATAAAGTTTAGAGAGAGTTAAAATGGCTTCAATATACCCTGGATCTAGTGCAATCGCTTGTTGAAATGCCGATTCAGCGTCTTCTTCTAGACCGCGCTTTAATGCTATCTTCCCCTTAAAAAAGTAAAGTTCTTTTTGAAATTCATCCTGCGCAATACCTTCGTTAACAGCCACCGCAGCCTCTTCTAGCATCTCTTCATGTTCATATGATTTTGCTAAATATAAATAAAGAGAATGGTACTCACGGTCTAGCTCTTTTAGTTCTGTGAACTTTTCAATAGCGGTCTGATAATGACCTGCTTGATACGCTGAAATCGCATATTCAAATAGTGTGTTAATCTCAAGCTTATCTTTTAGCGCTTGATCAAAGTAAGGAAGCGCTTCTTCAAACTGGCCGATACCTGCTAAACTTTCAGCTAATCGCTGACGAAGATCCGTGCCGTTAAATTCTTTTTCTGTTTTTAGCAGCGTTTGATAAAAAGGAATCGCCTTTTGATAAATTCCTTGACTGCTGTAAAATTCACCGAGCCCAAAATCTATAACCGGCTCATTTGGAAGCATTTTTTTCGCTTCCATTAACTTTTGCTCACTTACTTCACTAAGGCCTTGCATTTGATATAAGTCAGCTACAAGAAGCAGAGCTGGCACGTAGTTATCATCTTCGCTGCTAATTTGATTTAAAATATGAATCGCTTCTTCTTCTTCTTCTAAATCGATAAGCATTTCAGCTTTTAATAAATACAGCTCGCCTTCTTCTGGGTATTTAGCGATGAGCTCGTCTATTAAAGGCAGCGCATCATTTACTAGTCCCCACTCTTGAAGCTGTTCAGCCATTAAAAATTTTTCTTCGTCTGTAGCTTTATCTTTCAATTCATGAATAAGGGCAAGACCTTTTTCAATTTCATTGGATTCTACGTAACCTATCGCGCGGTCTAGTTCTTTCACACACAATTCTCCTTTATTATTACATTCACTTTTTATATACAAATAAAACGAATTAATTTTCTATTTTTTCCAAACCGAAGCAAGAACACATGCTTCTATACACCATGATAAAATAGTTTGAGCGTTTGTTCAACAAATCAATTTGAACGCGCTTACATTTTTCGAATAAAAATCCGAACGAGTTTGATTCTCTATCAAGAATATCAATTCATCGTTCGGATTTTCCTTCAACCAAAATGCGCTTGTTCCAGCCTCTTTCTTATTCGCTTAGTTTATCAAGATCTTCAAAGAAAGTAGGATAGGAGACGTGAATAGCTTCACTTCTCATTAGTGTTACCTCTCCCGTTGCAATGGCTGCTGCGACCGCAAGCATCATTCCAATTCGATGATCTCCATAGCTGTCTACTTCACCGCTTTTTAGAGCCGTCTTGCCTTCAATGATGAGGCCATCAGCTGTTGGAGTAACAGAGGCACCTAGCTTGCTTAACTCCGTTGCAACCGTATCGATACGGTTCGTTTCTTTTACTTTTAATTCTTCGGCATCTTTAATAACTGTTTTCCCATTCGCCTGAGTCGCCAAAAGAGCGATCACTGGAATTTCATCAATTAAACGAGGAATTAAATCCCCCCCAATTTCAATCCCTTTCAACTGAGACGTTTCAATCGTCAAATCGCCAATAGGCTCTCCATTTTGAATACGTTCATTAGAAATTGTAAGGCGTGCACCCATTTGCTGAAGCACATCAATAATACCTGTTCTTGTAGGATTGAGTCCGACGTTTTTCAAAACGATTCGGCTGTTTGGAACAATGGCTCCTGCAACAAGAAAGAACGCAGCTGAAGAAATGTCACCAGGTACGTATACATCCGTTCCGCGCAGAGATTGTCCTCCTTCAATGCTTACAGTCGTTCCATCTACCTCTACGTCTACTCCAAAGGCGCGAAGCATACGCTCTGTATGGTCCCGTGATGTAAAAGGCTCGGTTACTTTTGTTGTGCCTTCCGCATGAAGTCCCGCAAGTAAAATCGCTGATTTTACTTGTGCACTTGCTACAGGAGAATGGTAATGAATTGCTTTTAAAGCTCCTCCTCGAGTGGATAAAGGCGTATATTGGCCGTGCTCACGCCCATCAATCTTTGCACCCATAGAGCGCAGGGGCACCGTAACGCGACTCATAGGACGCTTGGCAATCGACTCATCTCCAATTAGAGACGTATGAAATGGCACACCTGCAAGAATCCCAAGCATTAAACGAGTAGTCGTTCCTGAATTTCCTACATCTAAGATGGAAGCAGGTTCACTTAACCCTTCGATACCTTTACCTTCCACTTCGACATACTCGTCTTCTCTTTTAATCGATACGCCCATCTTTTCAAAACACGAAATCGTACTTAAGCAATCTTCCCCCGCTAAAAAATGATTAATCGTTGTTTTCCCTTCTGCCATCGCTCCGAACATCACAGCTCTGTGAGAAATCGATTTATCTCCAGGAATAGAAATTTCTCCTTGGAGAGATGAAAGATTAGTTTTTAATTGTTTTCCACTCATTTCATTCACACCTTTCGTACATTAAGAAATAAACGTCTGATATTGATGCTGATGGAGACACGCTCTTGCCCGCTTTCTATCTTCCTCTGTTTGAAAGCTCAAACGTAATACTCCGTATATGTCTTCTCGTGTTTCTAAAATTCGAATGTTTGTAATACTGATTTCATCTTCTGCTAAATAACCCGTTACTTCTGAAATAATCCCCGGATAGTCAGGAACATCCACATAGAGATCATAAAAGGATGGAATCGCTCCTTTGGTTCGTACAGGAAGCTGATCTCTAAATTGTTTTGCTTGTGAAAAATATGTATAGATATCGTTCGCGTCTTTTCGTTCGATCATATTTCGCACGTCGTTCATTTCTTCAAGCCAGTGGTCAAACATTGAAAGAAGCGCATCCTGGTTATGAAGCAAGATATCTCTCCACATCGCTGGACTGCTTGAAGCAATACGTGTAATATCACGAAACCCTCCAGCTGCAAGCTGCGAAACTAGCTGGTTGTCTTGTTGGTAATATTCTGCTTGATGAACAAGGCTTGCAGCAATAATATGAGGAAAATGGCTGATGACACCCGCTAATTTATCATGTTCTTTTGGTGACATCACAATAATTTTGGCTTTTGTACCACTTAGCAATTCCTTTAAACTGCCTAAAGCCTCCGAAGAAGTAGAAGATGAAGGTGTTAATACATACATTGCATTTTCAAACAAATGAGCTTTAGAAGCAGCTACTCCGCTTTTATGAGACCCCGCCATTGGGTGACCGCCGATAAACTCAATACCTTTAGCAATAAGAGCTTCCGCTGTTTTCACGACCTCTTCTTTTGTACTTCCTACGTCTGTGACGATAACAGACTGTTTAAGCGTAAAATGTTCTAACTGTTTTAGCACTTCCGCTGCTTGAGTGACCGGAATGGCAATAACAATATAATCCGCTTGCTCCGCGCCTTGTTGTAAAGAAGAAGCCGCTTGGTCAATTACACCTAGGGTTTTGGCAAGCTCCAGCTGCTCTTGATTAATGTCAAAACCTATTACATCAAGATGATGATGCGTCTTTTTTATATTAAGTGCCAGCGATCCTCCAATTAACCCCAAACCTATAACAAAAACATTTTCTTTCACTTTCCTTCACCTCATTGTACATATGAAGATGAGAGTGTGAAATCACACTCTCATCTTTTACTATATTAGGTATTAAGCTTTCGCTGCTGCTTGGTTAACAAACTGCTGAAGCAATTCAATAATTTGTTCATTTTGTTCTTTTGTTCCCACTGTAATACGAACGGAAGTTGGGAAGCCTAATGCATTCCCTGAACGAACAATAAATCCGCGTTGCAATAAAAATTGAAACACTTCATCGCCTTGACGACCAAAATCGATTAGAACAAAATTAGTGAAAGACGGATAATAGTTTAAGCCATTCTTATTACAGAAAGCATAGTATTGCTGCAAACCTTCTTCATTTTTCTTTTTACACTCTTCAATGAACGCTTGGTCTTCAAGAGCAACAATTGCTGCTTTTTGAGCCATGCGGCTTGTATTAAAAGGTTCACGAGCCGGCTCAATTTTTTGTAGCAATGATTCGTTTGCAATACCGTAACCAATGCGCAAAGAAGCTAAGCCGTATGCTTTTGAAAATGTGCGAAGTACAATTAAGTTTTCGTATTCATTCAAAAACTCTACCGTATCCGGATAGTCGGCTTGATCTGCTGCATACTCAAAATAGGCTTCATCCATAACGATTAATGTATGCTTAGGAACTTGTTTCATAAAAGAAATTAACTCATCGCCCTTCACATACGTTCCCGTTGGGTTATTAGGACTGCATACCCACACAATTGTCGTATTTTCATCAATTGCACGAAGCATAGCATCTAAATCATGATCTCCGCCGCGCAGCGGTACTTCACGAATTTCTGCACCTTCAATTACGGCATTGTGCTTATATTGAGGAAATGACGGCGTCGGCATGACAGTATTTGTATCAGCCGATAGCAAAGCTCGGCAAATAATTTGAATGACTTCATCAGACCCATTTCCAAAAATCAGCTGATCTTGCTCTACGCCTACGTGCTTTGCTACTGCTGCACGTAGTTCAGCTGCATAGCCGTCTGGATAAAGCGCCATATTTTCGATTTCTGCAGCAATCGCCTCTTTTACTAAAGCAGAACTGCCGTAAGGATTTTCATTAGATGCTAATTTTACAACGCGATCTAAATTAAATTCACGCTTTACTTCTTCAATTGGCTTACCTGGTTTATATGGAGATAAAGTTAGTAATTGTTCTTTTACCTTCAACGTGTTACACCTCGCATTTTTGTATAGGCGAAACGATGGATGCAACATACTCCTCAATTTGATTTAATCCGTCCCGGCGTGTATCCTTATTTAAAAGAACTTGTTCAAGCTGGCCAATTTTATTAACAATTGCACTTCCAATTACAATGCCGTCGCTATGTTCCTTTAACACCTCTACTTGTTCACTTGTTGAAATCCCAAAACCGACGGCAACCGGTATAGAAGCTGCTGCTTTCACATCTTCTAAAAAGGTGCCAATATCAGCTGGCAACGTAGAGCGAACCCCAGTAACGCCTAAAGACGACACGCAGTATAAGAAGCCTGTTGCATCTGCAGCGATTTTTTGGATACGCTCTTTAGATGTAGGAGCAACCATTGAAATGTACGCAACTTCATTTTCAGCGGCAAGCTCTCGGATACGGCCACTCTCTTCGTACGGTAAATCCGGAATTAGCACTCCATCTATTTCATTTTCTCGCATTAACGCGAAAAAGGATTCTAAACCTAATTGTAACACAGGATTAAAATAGGTAAAGAGAATTACCGGTATTTTCACACCTTTTTTTCTCATCACCGATACAAGCTTAATGGCTTTTGAAATAGACATGCCGCCAGATAAAGCTCTTTTAGATGCCTCTTGAATAATTGGACCATCTGCTAAAGGGTCAGAATATGGTACGCCCAGTTCTAAAATAGAAGCACCTTGCTTTTGCAAAGACAAAGCAATTTCCACCGTTGCATCTTCATGAGGATCTCCTGCTGTAATAAATGGAATAAACAATGTTTCATGTTTAGGTAGTCTCGCTTCAAACGTATTCATGTTCTTCTTCCTTCCCTTCTAGCAAGTTTACTAATGTATGAACGTCCTTATCTCCTCGACCTGACAAGCAAATTAAAATGGTTTCTTCTTTCGTCATGCTTTTAGCCAGTTCAAATGCTTTTGCCAGCGCATGGGCGGACTCAATAGCCGGGATGATTCCCTCTGTTTTCGCCAGCAGCTGAAGAGCTTCGATTGACTCATCATCCGTTACACTTTCATATTCTACTCGGCCAATAGATGAAAGGTGAGAATGCTCTGGACCGATACCTGGATAATCCAAACCTGCTGAAATAGAATAAGGCTCTGTAATCTGACCATTTTCATCTTGAAGTAAATACGTGAGCGTTCCGTGAATAACACCTTTTGTGCCTTTAGCCATTTTAGCAGCATGGAGGGCTGTATTTAGTCCTTTCCCTCCTGCTTCTACGCCGATCAAGCGTACATTTTCTTCTTTAATAAAATCATAAAACATTCCGATTGCATTACTGCCGCCTCCGACGCATGCCACGACAGCATTCGGAAGTTTGCCTTCTACCGCTGTAAACTGTTCTTTTGCTTCTTCTCCAATAATTTTTTGGAAATCTCGAACCATTTTAGGATAAGGGTGCGGTCCAATAGCCGAACCAATTAAGTAAAAATGATCTTCACAATGTTGAACCCAATAGCGAATCGCTTCATTTGTTGCATCTTTTAGCGTTTTTGTTCCAGAAGTTGCAGGAATGACTTCCGCTCCTAGAAGCTTCATGCGAAAGACGTTCAATGCCTGACGTTCAATATCTTCTTCTCCCATGAATACTTTACATTCCATTCCGAACTTTGCAGCTACTGTAGCTGTGGCTACCCCATGCTGACCCGCTCCTGTTTCAGCAATAATTTTTGTTTTTCCCATACGTTTAGCAAGTAAAATCTGTCCAATGGCATTATTGATTTTGTGAGCACCCGTATGATTTAAGTCTTCACGTTTTAAATAAATTTTTGCCCCGCCGAGCGTTTCGGTAATATTATCAGCATATGTTAAAGCTGTTGGTCGCCCAGAGTAGTTAACAAGTAAGGATAGATACTCATCTTTAAATGCCGGATCTTTCATTGCTTGATTCAAAGCTGCTTCTACTTCTTCAAGTGGCTTCATTAATGTTTCAGGTACGTATTTTCCGCCAAATTCACCAAAGCGGCCAAATTCATCAGGATGATTGTATGTCATAGTATGATCTTCCTTTCAATCTCTATAATTTTTGTATAGTCCTTCGTTCCATTTGTTTCAATACCGCCAGAAATATCAATCGCCTCAGGCTTGTAGGGTAACAAGTTCTCAATGTTACAAGCATTGATTCCTCCAGCAATAAAGCATTTTTTACCTAACCTTTGGGCAGCTGATTCATACTGAGGAACGAAACTCCAATCAAAAGCGACGCCCGTTCCTCCAAATTGTTCTTTAACCTTGCTATCAATTACATACCCGTCAGCCTCTTCATATACATGCATTTGCTGCACCGTTTCTTTATTGTGAGGGAGCGCTTTCCACACTTCATATCCACGCTGCTTTAACCGACGTACGTCCGCAGCTGTTTCTTGCCCGTGGCACTGAATTACGCCTAAATTTGTTACGGAGGCAATTTCAATTATTTGATCTACCGGTGTATTAACAAATACCCCTACTAGCGAGACTTGTTTTTTTATTTCATCCGTTACAAACTCATTTACTCGTTCAGGCTTTACATATCGTTTACTTCTAGGATAGAAAATAAAGCCAATGTGAGTAGCAGCCGACTTTTCAATTAAAGCTATATCTTGTTTTGATCGAATACCACAGTACTTAATGAGCATATTCACTTTCCCCAAACAGCTTTTCAATCGCTTTGGTTTGATTATCCTGCCTCATAAGCGATTCCCCTACTAAAATAGCTTTTGCTCCCGCTTCTTTTACGTAGGAAACATCATCGTATAAGTAAATTCCGCTTTCACTCACTAACAGCTGATTTTTCGGAACATGCTTGGCGATTTCTTTGGTCTGCTGCACGCTGGTTTCAAACGTGTGAAGATTTCGATTATTAATGCCAATAATCTTCGGGGTAAATACAGCTAGCAGCTTTTCAAGCGTTTCTAGAGAATGCACTTCTACTAAACAATCTAACTCTTTTTCAGCAGCTTGAAGATAAAGCTCTTGCAATTTTAATGGTTCAAGTGCTTCTCCAATGAGTAAAATAGCGTCAGCACCGATTCTTGCACTTTCTTCCACTTGAATGGAATCAATGATGAAATCCTTGCGAAGCACAGGGATAGAGACATGCTGTTTAATGTCACTTAAAAACGTTCGATTCCCTTGAAAATAGTGCTGATCTGTTAACACAGACAAAGCATCTGCTTTCCCTTTCTCGTAGGCTTTAGCAATTTCCACAGGCTGAAAATTCTCTTTTATTAATCCTTTGGAAGGAGAAGCTTTTTTCACTTCTGCAATAAGAGCCAGCTCTCGATTCGGATTTGATAAAGCGTCTAAAAATGATCGTTTTGCAACATTTTGCTGTTCGGGTAACTGTAGGTTTTGAATTTCTTCTTTTTTTGTTTCAATAATTTTATTGAGCATGTTCAACCACCTTTTTCGATTTCAATCGTTGTAATTGTGTGTATGCAGCACCTGATTCAATTGTTTCTAAAGCTACAGCTACTCCTTCTTCAAAAGTAGAAACATTTCCGCTAACGTAAATAGCTGCAGCAGAGTTTAATACGACTGCGTTTTTAGCAGTTACATTGCTTTTATTTAAAAATAGCGATTCAATAAGCTCGGCACTCGATTTCGCATCTTCTACCACTAAGTCTTCAAGCTTCCCTCTCTGTAAGTGTACATCCTCTGGTGCAAGCGCATATTCTGTAATGACATTGCCCTGTACTTCTACAACATCCGTTACATCCGTGGCACTGATTTCATCTAAACCGTCTCTGCCCGCAACCAGAAGGACGTGGTTAGCTCCCAGTACAACAAGCGCTTCTGCTAATTTTCGTGCAAGCTCAATGGAATAAACGCCAATTACTTGCTTTGTGCAGTTAGTAGGGTTTGCTAATGGACCTAATGCATTAAAAACCGTTCTAAATCCTAATTCCTTTCGAGTAGCAGCAACATGTTTCATAGCAGGGTGATAAAGCGGCGCAAATAAAAAGGACATATTGAGGTCAGCCACCGCATTTTTCACTTCTTTTTCATTTCCTTGAATCCATATATCCAGATGTTCTAACACGTCGGCACTTCCGCTTTTAGAAGATACGGCTCGGTTCCCATGTTTCGCAACCTTTACTCCCGCAGCAGATGCCACAATCGCACTAGCCGTTGAGATATTAAACGTAGAGGCCCCGTCTCCTCCGGTACCGCATGTATCTACTACGTTTAATTCTTCTAGAGAAATAGCATTCATATTATTTTTCATACCTCGGACAAAACCAACAATTTCATCGACGGTTTCTCCTCGATACGTTAAGATGGTTAGCACGCTAGCAATTTGAGCTGCCGGGACTTTACCGTTCATAATATCATTCATAATTTTTTCTGCTTCTTCCGCTGAAAGTGACTCACCGCGCAAACACTTTTTTAACAATTCTTTAAACATATACATCCTCCTTTTTATCGTAGATGTCTTGGGCTAATTGAATTGTTTTGATTAAAGCGCTAGCTTTATTGCGGGTTTCTTTCCACTCAAGCTCCGGTTTTGAGTCAGCAACCACTCCTGCTCCAGCCTGGATATAAGCGGTCTGGTCTTTCAAAAGAATGGTCCGAATCGCAATGCACGAATCAATGTTTCCATCAAATCCGAGATATGCTACGGTTCCTGCATATACATTTCGCGCAACTGGTTCAATTTCATTTAAGATTTGCATCGCTCGCACTTTTGGAGCGCCAGATACGGTACCCGCTGGAAATGCAGAAAGCAGCGCATCAATGGGATGTACTTTTTCGTCAAGGCGCCCTGTCACTTTAGAAATCAAGTGCATGACGTGCGAAAAGTTAACCTGCTGCATTAATACTGGTGTTTGGACACTTCCATACTGTGCAACTCGGCCGATGTCATTTCTTGCTAAGTCCACGAGCATATAGTGTTCTGCCCGCTCTTTTTCATCGTTAATTAAGTCTTCGTATAAGCGCGCATCTTCTTCTGCATCCCTGCCACGTCTTCTCGTTCCTGCAATCGGATGAATTTCTAAATGGCCGTTTTCAATTTGAATCAACCGCTCAGGAGAACTTCCAATTAGCTCCACGCCTTTTACTTTCACGTAAAATAAATAAGGGGACGGATTAACTAATCGCAATACTCTGTAAATATCAAATCCAGCTACGGTCGTATCAATTTGAAATCTCTGCGACAATACGGCTTGAAAAACATCTCCGCTTTTAATGTATTCCTTAATTTTTTCCACATCTTGCACAAATTTATCTTTTTGGTATGACGATGTTACGCCTTCAAAGCTAACTTCGCGCTGCTCGCTTTCAAACATCATTGGCTTTTCTTTCACCGTCTGCGCTATTCTTTCAACATATCTATTGATCTCTGCTAAAGCTTCACCGTATTTTTCTTTTTTCTGCTGCTCTTTGTCTTGCTCATTAAGCTGAATGTAGTGAATCACCATAAGCTCTTTTGTTTGATGATTGTAAGCAAGCATCGTTTGACAATAGATAAAGTGAAAAGTAGGCATGTTCAAATCATTTTGGGCATGTACGTTCACTTTTTCAATTTGCGATACTGCGTCGTAGCTGATAAACCCTACTGCTCCTCCTTTAAAAGGAAGTGCAAGGTCTGGTACTTTCACTTTCAGCTCTTGCTGAATTTTACAAAACACCTCTTTAAAGCTATCTCCTTGCAGCATAGGCTGAAGCTGCTTATTTTTTGCTAGATAGGTTCCTTTTTCTTCCTCAACATACAAAAATGGATTTAAGCCAATAAAAGAATAATTGGACCATGGTGATGATTCATCATTACTTTCAAGCAAATATACGGCTTCATCTTTTACTTGTTGAAAAAGATCAACAGGTGTCATGCTATCGATAAATATTTTTTTTATAATTGGAATGGTTAAATACTCTGTAGAGTCTTCTAAAAAAGAAGTATACGTGTTCGTCATATCTTTCAATCCTCCATTTCATGGAGAATGAGAATAGATGAGGTTATATAAAAGAGGATATAATAAATAAACCCAAAGACACATCAAAAATGGGCCTTTGGGTATACGAATGGTAAAATTCACTCAACTAAACTCTGCTCAACTGTCTCATTCTCGTCTACCCTAATCTCAACTAAACTGTCTATTGTTTTCTCATAACTAAAATCTCTAAACTAACTTGTTACCAATTGTAGTACGTTTCAAATCCATTTGTCAACTACTATCTACTTGGCTTTAGACGAAACTAAGCTTTAAGCTCTTCATTCAGCAGTTTAAGAATCACTTCATCTTCTACTTGTTGAACAAAAGGTTTGCCTATGCCTTCAAGCAGTACCATGTGAACATTGCTTGATTTAGACTTCTTGTCCGCTTTCATTCTTACGAGCAGTTTTTCAGCTGAAAGATGCTTTGGGACAGACGTCTTGTAGCCAAATTTTTCAAACCATTTCGCAATGTCGTCCACAGAGAACTGACTTTTTTCAAGAACATTGCTGACTTTCATAGCAAACAGCATACCAATCGCTACGCCTTCTCCGTGACTGATTTGTCCATAGCCGCACTCCGCTTCGATCGCATGCCCTAGCGTATGTCCAAAGTTCAGGTGAGCGCGAACGCCAGCTTCTGTCTCATCTTCTTTTACAACAGATGCTTTGACTAAAATACCGTTTTGAATAGCATAAATTAATTTTTCATCTTGTAAATCAGTCAGCGATTGTATATTTTGCTGAAGCCATTTATAAAATGCTTCATCGTGAATAAAAGCGTGTTTAATCACTTCTGCAAAACCGGAACGCCATTCTCTTTCGGGAAGCGTTTTAAGAAGATCAATATCATAAACAACCGCTTCAGGCTGATAAAAAGCACCAATCATATTTTTTCCAAGCTCATGATTAATGGCTACTTTACCGCCTACAGCACTATCGTGAGCAAGAAGCGTCGTTGGCACTTGAATAAAAGAAATTCCTCTCATATAAGTAGCGGCTACAAATCCAGCTAAATCGCCTACTACTCCTCCCCCAAAAGCAATAACGAGCGTATTGCGGTCAAGCTGCTGTTCGAGCGCAAATGTCTGACAATCGTAGTAATGTTGAAATGACTTTGCATGTTCACCGCTTGGCACTACGTATTTAGCCACTTTAAATTTTGTCTCAATCGCTTTTACAGCCGCTTCTCCATAATATGAATCTACAGCTGAATCGGTGATGATTAACACGGACGACAGATTAGGTTTTACACTCTCGATAATAGAAGGCAGCTTTTCAATTAATCCATTTCCTAAATAAAGAGGGTATGTTTTAGATAAAGTTTGAATATCAATTTGCAACATTAAAACTCCCTCGCATGTGCACGCATTTTCTCAATATTTTCAGCAATTAAATCAATTCGGTCTTGTCCAAACTGTTCGATTAGCGCATCAGCCAATTCCCAAGCTACAACGGCTTCTGCTACAACGCTTGCCGCCGGCACAGCGCAGCTGTCTGAACGTTCGATGCTTGCCTCGAAGGCTTCTTTTGTTTCAATATCAACACTTTTTAACGGCTTGTAAAGCGTTGGAATAGGCTTCATTACTCCGCGTACTACAATTGGCATACCTGTTGTCATGCCGCCTTCAAAGCCGCCTAAGTTGTTTGTTTTACGGGTATACCCGTTCTTTTCATCCCATAGAATTTCGTCATGAACTTCGCTTCCTGGTCTGCGAGCCGCTTCAAATCCAATCCCAAACTCAACGCCTTTAAATGCATTAATGCTCATAACAGCTGCAGCAATCTTCGCATCTAATTTACGATCGTAATGAACATAGCTGCCTACTCCTGCTGGCACGCCTTCAATAATAACTTCTACTACGCCTCCGATAGAATCGCCATTTTTCTTAGCATCATCGATTGCTTGCATCATGTCCTTCTCAACAGCTGAGTCAAAACATCTTACTGGAGAAGCTTCAGTGACTTCTTGCAGTTCCTCTAAGCTTTTGTATTGAGGCGGATTTGCCTGTACGCCGCCAATTTCTAATACATGTCCAGCTACAGAAATCCCGAACTGAGCAAGGATTTGACGAGCGACTGCACCTGCTGCTACCCTTACAGTTGTTTCGCGAGCTGAAGAACGTTCTAATACATTTCTCATATCGCGATGACCATATTTAATAGCGCCGTTTAAATCGGCATGCCCTGGTCTTGGTCTTGAGATTTTGCGCTTTACTTCTTCTGATTCTTCTTCAGAAATTGGCTCGATGCCCATAATTTTTGTCCAGTGTTTCCAGTCGTTATTTTCTACCGCTAACGTAATAGGAGATCCTAGCGTATAGCCGTGGCGGACACCGCTTAAAATTTCCGCTTGATCTTTTTCAATTTGCATACGTCTTCCGCGACCATGACCTTTTTGTCTTCGCGCTAAATCTGTATTGATGTCTTCGGCTGTTAAAGGAAGCCCTGCCGGAACACCCTCTAAAATAGTAGTCAATTGTGGACCATGTGATTCTCCTGCTGTTAAATATCGCATAATCGTACCTCCGCTTAATATGTATTATTCGTCAGAATTTTTCCATTTTTAAATATGACTATACCATACTATAACATAAGAATGTACAAAAAGTTTCACCTCAGCTTTTAAGAAACCGCTTCAGGTTGTCTCAATTAAATGGTCTTTACTTTTCTGTAAAAAAACGTATCAGCCGTTTCAAATCCATACTTTTGCGGAGTAAAAACCTGTTCTGTGCTACCTACAAATAAGATGCCGCCAGGTGCTAAAGCTCTGCTAAATTTTTCATATAAAGCATGCTTTGCTTCATCTGTAAAATAAATAAGCACATTTCGACAAACAATCAAGTCAACGTTTTTTGGAAAAGAGTCTGACAGTAAGTTATGTTTCTGAAAAACAACTGTTTTTTTGATTTTTTCATCTAATAAGTACCCGGTTCCTCTTTGTTGAAAGTACTTATTTTTCATCGAAACAGGCATCTCCTGAAGTGAACGTTCATCATAAAAGCCTATTTTTGCTTTTTCTATCACTTTTTCATCCAAATCAGTCGCTAATATAGAAATACGCGAAAGAGGAAAAAATGTTGATAAAACCATCGCTAGTGTATATGGCTCTTCCCCTGTTGAACAGGCAGCGCTCCACACTTTCAGGTCTGTTTTTCCTTTTACAAGAGCCGGTAAAATTTTTTGCTCCAATATATCCCACCGCTGATAGTTACGATAAAACTCTGACACGTTAATCGTCATCCGATCTAAAAACTCCTCAAGCAGTTCGCTGTTACTGCTCATTGCTCGATAATATTCAAAAAAACTAGAAAAACCTTTTTTTTCATACAAGGAGGTGAGGCGGCGTTTCATTTGAGACTGCTTATATAGTGATAAATCAATGCCTGTTTTTATTTTTATTTTCTCCACAAACGCGTTGTATTCATCTATCATTTTTAACTCTCCTTTCTCATTTCTATACGTTTATGTTAGACGTATAAGGAAATAAAACCTTTATATACGCTTAGCTTCTTATTAATATATCGGAATACATTGTGAAAATGTTTATGTAGAGAGATATTCGCAATCAATAGCCTAGAACCTATGTATAAACACAATAAAAAAGACGAATGAAAAATCATTCGTCTCCTTGCGCTATTTAAATTAGTAAATCCAAGCGTCTGCGTCTTTTTTATAGAAAGTCAGCTCTTCACTTTCAAAGAATAAGCTGATTTCACGCTCCGCACTTTCTGGTGAATCTGAGCCGTGAATAATATTCTTATCGACAATCAGTCCATAATCACCTCGAATAGTTCCAGGAAGCGCTTCTTGAGGGTTAGTTTTCCCCACCATTTGACGTGATACTGAAATCACGTTTTCACCTTCCCATACCATAGCAAAAACTGGACCTGATGTGATAAATTTCACTAACTCACCGAAGAAAGGTTTCTCTTTATGTTCACCGTAGTGTGTTTCAGCTAATTCCTGCGAAATATGCATAAGCTTAGCTCCGACTAATTGAAAACCTTTTTTCTCAAAGCGAGAAATAACCTCACCAATAATGCTTCTTTGTACCCCGTCTGGTTTGACCATTAAAAACGTTTTTTGTATCATTTTACTCTCCACCCCTGAAGTTCATGATATGTAAACAAGTTTTGAAAGCGCAATCACACCTCATGAAGATATTAACATTGTTTCGAGCAGTTTACAACTTATGAAAGTAAATAAATCAAAATTTCCGTTTTCCAATGTACTTCGCAATTTGATGCAGCGTTTTTTTCGCCTTGTTTGGCGGCAGTTCTTCTAAAATGCTCATCGCTTTTTGCAGATAACGATCGCTCATCTCAAATGAACGTTCAATGGCGTTAGAAGATTTAATATCAGAAATAATTTCATTGATCAGCTCTTGCTCATATTCCCTCTCGAAAAGCTGTTCTACTTTATCTCGAAACTCAGCATTTTCAATGGCATACAAAACTGGCAGCGTAATATTTCCTTGCAGTAAGTCGCTGCCAACTGGTTTCCCAAGCTGTTCTTCTGATGAGATAAAATCTAAAATGTCATCGGTAATTTGAAATGACATTCCAACGTAATATCCAAACCAAAATAAACGTTTATGTATATCTTCAGGAGCTTCCGCTGCAATTGCACCTAACTGACAGCTTGCAGCAATTAGCAGTGCCGTTTTACGTTTAATTCTACGCAGATACACGCGTAAGTTTTGGTTTAGGTTGTATTTGTCCTTAATCTGTTCAATTTCACCGAGCGTTAATTCCACCATCGTATTAGATAAAATTTTATGTGCTTCCACATCTTTAACCTCACTCATAACTTCAAGCGCACGAGCAAAGATGTAATCCCCTGTATACATAGCAATACGATTGTCCCATTTTGCCTTAATCGTTGGTTTTCCGCGTCGCTTATCAGCGTCATCAATAACATCATCATGAACAAGAGACGCCATGTGAATCAGCTCAAGCGCTACTGCCACGTGTTTGATTTGGTCGATGTTGTAATGCCCAAATTTAGCTGCCAACAAAACAAATACAGGGCGAATTCGTTTCCCCCCTGCTTGTAAAAGGTGAAGAGAAGCATCTGTGATAAGTGTTTCATCGGTATGAACAGTTTGTTCAAGTTCTTTCTCAATAAGGGTAATATCCGTATTCAAAAAAGCGTACATCATTTTTAGTTTCATTGGACTCACCTTGCATTATATATTCATTCTTTACTCCTTATCCTACAGGCTGTTGCACCTGTAGGACAAGCTTTTTCTCTTTTATCGTTTGTACCCTAGATGCATCGCTGCTACTCCACCTGTGTAAGATTTCACTTCAACATCTGTCAAACCGGCTTCACGGAACATATCAGCCAATTGCTTTTGACCTGGAAAGTCCCTTGCTGACTCTTGAAGCCATGAATATTCATCATAGCTTTTAGCGACCATCTTTCCAAGCGCAGGCATAATATACTTAAAGTAAAGCAAGTACATTTGTCGGTAGCCGATCATCGTGGGCTGAGACGTTTCAAGGCAAACCACTTTTCCGCCAGGTTTCACGACGCGCTGCATTTCCTTTAACACTTGAAGGTAATCGGGCACGTTGCGCAGTCCGAATCCAATCGTTACATAGTCAAATGAATTATCTTCAAAAGGAAGTTCCATTGCATTGCCATGTAGTAAGGTAATATTTGAAAAAGGTGAGTTTTTTACTTTCTCTTCACCAATCTTTAGCATATTTTGACTAAAATCCAGGCCAACTGCCTCTCCTGTTTCTCCAACTGCTTCAGCCATAGCTAGCGTCCAATCCGCAGTTCCGCAACAAACATCTAAAGCTTTTGTTCCTTTTTGAACATTCATTCGCTTCATCGTATCTTTACGCCATGCCTTATGACGCTGAAAACTAATAACAGAATTCATTTGATCATAATTTTTGTATATTTTTTCAAATACGCCATGGACACGCTGTTCTTTTGATTGCTGCATATCTCTATCCTTCTCCTACGACATTTTTCAGCACTTCTAAGCTAGATGTAAGTTCATCTAAGTGCTCTCTTAAAAACTCATTCATCACAAATTCACTTCGTAAGTATCCTCTAACAATGTTTACAGACTGTTGAGTATACGAATAAAGGTATTCTTTTATTTGTTCTTGATTCATACCAATTTGTTTGCAATAGTTTAGCAAGAGAGTAGGCTCTTTATGCTGTAACGACTTTAATTGCTTTAATATCCCGTTCAAATACGCTGCATGTTTTAAAAGTTCTTTCCACTCTTCACGTTCAAAATAGTCACATAAGCATCTTACAAACGATGATTCTGCTGCTAAAAAACTATTCATAACGTCGTGTGGATTAGTAGAGCGATTGTTATAAATGTGTATCTTAGCGATATTAATTTCTTTAATAGCAGATGCTATAACTTTCATTAAATTCAGCTGGTTGCTTTGAGCTAAATAGTAATAGTACAGGCCGCTGTAATAATCTCCGGCCAAAACTACCAGCTGCCGCTCATGCAGCTTTCCTTCATTTCCGCTAACATTTTGAGTGGAGACTAGATCGTGGGTATCAAGTGCGGTTTGAACGAGCATCACAGATAGCACAGAGCTGTTCTTTTTTTCTTCTTCCATTGAGAGAGTATCTAAGAACGAACACATGTACAGTAATCTATTTTCATCAATACGCGGATGATGAATATATTTTTTTACATATGGATGACTTAATTCAACATGAAGCTGTTCTTTCATGTTGGCCACAATATCATAGATGGTTTTTACGCTCATCATCCTTGTCTCCCTTTCCATCACTATTTGTTTAAAGTTCTTTTAACTCCAAATCGATAGTGTCAATTATAACATAATTACATTATAAAATATCCTTTAAATTCTTTTGAAGCTTTTTCACGGTTTAAATCATTTAGCTGCTCATCCGCTTGAACACCGTTCATCTACATACCATCTGGATTTCTTAGACAGTAATTTAAGATATTGCTTTTAGTTTCACCATGTTTTTCCTGTTCTTATTCATTTATTTTAAATATAAATAAAAGCAGGAAAATCCCTGCTTATTTTTTCGTATCGGATTCAATTTCTCCGTGAACAGTCTGAATGACGGCTTTGCCACGAATTTTAATTGCGGATGTATGCTCAGTAAACTGCGCAATCATTACTTCGCCTTTATCTAGTTTTTCTGAATGATGAAATCGCGTATCTGCTCCTCGCGTTAAGCCAATTACGTTAACTCCATCTTCGACCGCTTTAATGACAATATACTCCGGCGTTCCTTTTTGTGTCATATTCTCTTCTCCTTCATCATCCACATTATGATTTAATCAGTGATAAAACTTCAGCTCTAGAACTTGCATCGTGTTCTAACACTCCGCGTACAGCAGAAGTGATTGTCATAGCTCCAGGCTTTTTAATGCCGCGCATGGTCATACACATGTGCTCTGCTTCCACTACTACCATTACCCCGTGCGGCTCTAATGTTTCTACAATAGAATCCGCCACTGTAGATGTAATTCTCTCCTGAAGCTGAGGACGTTTTGCAACAGCTTCTACTGCTCTTGCCAGCTTACTTAAACCGGTCACTCGTCCGCCTTTTGGAATATACGCAACATGAGCTTTTCCATAAAAAGGAACTAAGTGATGTTCACACATAGAGTAAAAAGGAATATCTTTTACAAGCACTAGCTCTTCATGATCTTCTCCAAAAACTGTTTTAAAATGTTCTTTTGGATCTTCATTCAACCCGGAAAAGACTTCCTCATACATTTTAGCTACTCGCTTTGGTGTATCTAATAATCCTTCACGGTTTGGATCTTCGCCAATTGCTTCTAAAATTAGTCTCACGGCTTGTTCGATCTGTGGTTTATTTACAGATGACATGTTGTTGCCCTCCAATTCGTTGCATTACGACTTTATGAAAAAAATTCTAGCATATGTATATACCAAAGGCAAAAAAGAAAGGTCGCAAATGTGCGACCTTTCAAAGCTCTTCATCAACGGCTATGAATAAAGCCATTTTATGTAGATATTATTTTACAGCATCTTTAAGAGCTTTACCTGGTTTGAATGCAGGAACTTTGCTAGCAGGAATTTCGATTTCTTCGCCAGTTTGTGGATTGCGTCCTTTACGAGCAGCACGTTCACGTACTTCGAAGTTACCAAAACCGATAAGTTGAACTTTGTCCTCAGCTTTTAAAGCTTCTAAAATTGTATCGAAAACAGCATCAACTGCTTTTGTAGCATCCTTTTTTGAAAGCTCACTTGCTTCTGCAACAGCATTAATTAATTCTGTCTTGTTCATGCCATTCACCTCCTCCCAAAATCGGATCATATAATAACTAAAAACCTTGTTAGAAAAGGAATCTAGTAATTCGTTATATCTCATTCTTTAACAAAACAAATGGATATTATACATAACCTATGTATCGACAAGCCTAATCATAAACGATTGAACTAAATAATTCAATGTTTTTCATTCATCTGCCATATGTATGTAGTGAAAACAGTATGATCGATCGATTTCTGTTAAAAGATTAACATATTGAACAAGGCATAGCAAGCAGAAAATAACGCAGGAATAGGATAACCACGCGATCTATCACAATATATGTAAAGTTTTGTATGATCTATCCAAAAAGAAGAGGCTCCTTTATGAGGAGCCTAACGTTACATGCTTATAGAATAATCGCGATTAAACCTCCGGATCCTTCGTTAATAATCCGTTCTAGCGTTTCTTTTAACTTGTATCGTGCATTTTCAGGCATCAGCGACAGCTTTCCTTGAATCCCTTCTCTTACGATTGAACTTAGAGAGCGGCCAAATATATCTGAATTCCAAATTGAAAGCGGATCATCTTCAAAGTCTTGCATCAAATAACGAACTAATTCTTCGCTTTGCTTCTCCGTTCCGATAATCGGCGCAAATTCTGATTCTACATCCACTTTAATCATGTGTATTGAAGGTGCCACTGCTTTTAAACGAACTCCAAAACGCGATCCTTGGCGAATAATTTCAGGCTCATCAAGGCTCATATCCGAAAGCGAAGGTGCAGCTACACCATAACCCGTTTGTTTAACCATACGAAGGGCATCAGAGACTTGATCATACTCGGTTTTTGCATGCACAAAATCTTGCATTAACTGCAGCAAATGATCTCTTCCGCGAATTTCTACTCCCACGATTTCTTTCAAGATCTGGTCGTATAAGTCATCTGGAGCATATAAGTCAATTTCAGCAATTCCCTGCCCCATCTCAATTCCGGCTAATCGAGCCTGATCGATAAACTCAAACTGGCTAAATTGCTCTACTACCCGTTCAACGTCTCTCAGCCTCTTAATATCTTTTACCGTTTCTTTAACGGCTTCTTGATAGCTTTCACGCAGCCAATGTTTATCTTTTAAAACCATTACCCAGCTTGGTAGATTAACGTTGACTTCTAATACAGGGAACTCGTAGAGTGCTTCTCTTAATACGTTCATCACATCAGTATCGCGCATGCTTTCCACACTCATCGCTAATACTGGAATATCATATTTTTCATTAAGCTTTGCACGAAGCTTTTCTGTATCAGGATGATATGGCTGTACGGTATTAATAACCATGATAAATGGTTTCCCTACTTCTTTTAGTTCATTAATGACGCGCTCTTCTGCTTCCACGTAATCTTGACGAGGTATATCTCCAATTGAGCCATCTGTTGTAATGACGACACCAATCGTTGAGTGTTCTTGAATTACCTTTCTCGTTCCAATTTCAGCCGCTTCGTGAAATGGAATTGGTTCTTCATACCAAGGTGTATTGATCATTCGAGGTCCGTTTTCATCTTCGTACCCTTTAGCGCCTGGCACCGTATATCCTACACAATCTACTAACCGTATGTTAACTTCTAGCCCGTCATCTACCAAAACATTAACTGCTTGATTCGGTACGAATTTCGGCTCAGTTGTCATAATCGTTTTTCCAGCTGCACTTTGTGGTAGTTCATCTTGTGTGCGAGCTCTTTCTGCCTCGTTCTCGATGTGAGGCAGGACCACCAGCTCCATAAATTTTTTAATAAATGTAGATTTTCCTGTTCGAACTGCTCCCACCACACCTAAATATATATCGCCTCCTGTACGTTCAGCGATATCTTTAAATACATCCACCTTTTCCAAAAGATCCCCTCCGATCTATGAGTTCATGGAATATGACATCCATTGCGAGAGTAAATTAGGACACTATATAGTTATGACGTTGTCCTATTAAAATATGACTTTTGATAGAAAAATTTATGATTTTTTTCATGCACATGCTGACTTAGTCATTCTGATTATCATTATTGGTGTACAAGAAAGAGAAAACCCCTTCTCTCTGAATATTATTCAAGGAGAAGGGGTTCATGACTTATTTTTTTAAAAATATTGGTTCATTCTTATCGTTGACTGTATAAGGAAGAGAGTAAGCAGGTACAAAATCACTGTTTTCCACAAGGAGCTTTCGTATATCTTCACCAGGTTTGTAGGAGCTTTTATGCTTTTGAATGGCATCATACAAATCAGGACGATAATCTACAAATACATCTCCCTGTCCATTAACAATTAAAGAAAGACTATTCCCTGTATATGGGCTAGTAACGACAGGAGGCTCTTTCATATTCAATTTTTTATAATTAATAGAGAATACGCCGGGAGCGATGACCTCTTTAAACGGTACGTACCCTTTATGATTTTGACGGTATATATTCAAATGTACGTTAACATCTTGAATCGTATCCGCCATTCGTAAGTCTAATAATTTAACCTTGGGCTTTGTTTCTGCATCCACAAGTACGTACGCAAATATCCCTCCGCTTTCATACGAATTACCAGGTGCGTCTTGCATGTATCTAGGAACAATTTTCGTAAAGTCAATCGGATATTTTTGATAAATCGGCGTGTCCATATCTTTCGTTTTTATTGGCAATAAGCCTCCGCTTTCTTGTTTAAATTGATCAACCGCCGTTTGCACGAAAGCAACTTGATCTTTATAAGGAACTTGATTTTGAGACATTCTTTCTGCCGGGTACAAACAACCGGATAATACAAAAATGGTTACCCCAACAATAGACGTTAGCATGAATTTTTTCATTTTCCTCACCCTACCATATGTACATTAAGCATCTGTCGGCCCGCTGAATACAACAATTACCATAATAAGACCTGCTACAATCATAAGCGAATAGGCAATGAAAGCGAGTACAATTTTACCAATGCGGTTCGTAATTTTATAACGACTAAAGTAAATAGAAAATACCGAAATAAACATAAATACAATGGAGCCCAATGAAATCCACATCTTTAACAAACCTGGCGACAAACTGCATCCACTCCTTTTTTCACCGTTATTATAACATAAGGACTTATAGTTAAGATGGATATTGATAGAACTTTCTAAATTAACTATTTATTTACCTTCCAGTGATTCATGCTCTATAGTAATTACTTTCCTATTAAATTGACAAATTCCTGCTTATTCACATAAAAAAATCGAAGCGAAGGGGGCTCTTCGCTTCGATCATAACTAAATATTCCCATACTAACAGTTCTACTCATCTTTATTTACACGTTATTTTATGCAAGTAAATGATTTTGGGTATCACTAATTGCCTATTTTTTCATATTTCTTTGCACTTAATTTAATTTTTCTCCTAAAACATTCGCTAAATCTTCCATTTCATGTGTTTTAGTACGAGACATAAGCGCGTCTACTGCATCCTTTGCCTTCACATCATTAAACAGTACATTATATAAAGCATCAGCAATCGGCATTTTTACGTCATATTTTTGAGATAGCTGGTAAGCTGCTTTCGTCGTGCGTACACCTTCTACAACCATTCCCATATTTTCTAATACTTCGTCTAAATTTTTGCCTTTTCCAAGAAGATTACCAGCGCGCCAATTTCGAGAATGAACGCTTGTACACGTTACAATCAAGTCTCCAATCCCGGTTAAACCTGAGAACGTCAAAGGATTGGCACCAAGCACAGTACCTAAACGAGCGATTTCAGCCAAGCCACGAGTCATAAGAGCGGCCTTCGCATTGTCACCATATCCAAGTCCATCCGTAATACCAGCAGCAAGAGCAATAATATTTTTTAACGCTCCCCCAATTTCCACACCAATCACATCAGGATTTGTATAAACACGGAAGTACTGCTGATTATTAAATAAATCCTGCACTTTTTCTGCTGCTTGTATATTTGTTGAAGCTGACGTCACAGTTGTGGGCTGCCTTCTACTTACTTCTTCAGCATGACTCGGACCTGATAAGACAACGATGTCTTTTGTATCAATTTCTTGTTGAATCATTTGAGATATACGTAAAAGAGAATCCGGTTCAATCCCTTTACTTACGTGAACAATTGTAAATAGTTCATCGGTAAGGGATTTTAGCTGCTGCAACACTTCACGAATGGCCTTCGTTGGAACAGCTAAAATAAGGGTTTCAACACCTTCTATTGCCTTTTCTAATGACGTAAAACCTTTAATCTGATGAGGAAGCTCTACACCAGGCAAATATTTTTCATTCTTATGCGTCTCGTTGATTTGATCAATGACTTGTTGTCTATGTCCCCAAATGCGAACATCGTGTCCATTTTCCGCCAATACGAAAGCTAATGCAGTTCCCCAGCTTCCTGCTCCTAGTACAGCTATTCTTTCCACGCCGATCACATCCTCTGTTATTTTCTTGGTCTTGCAATAATTTTAATTGGAGTTCCTTCAAATCCAAAAGCTTCACGAAGCTTATTTTCTAAGAAACGTTTATATGAAAAATGCATTAGCTCAGGATCATTTACAAACACAACAAAAGTTGGCGGCTTGATTGCTACTTGAGTTGTGTAATAGATTTTCAAGCGGTTGCCGTTGTGAGTAGGCGTAGGGTTCATTGCTACTGCATCCATAATCACATCATTTAAGATGCTTGTTTCTACACGTACCGCATGGCTTTCGCTTGCAAGATCAATCATCGGCAATAGCGTATGCGTACGTTTTTTCGTTTTAGCTGAAAGGAATACAATTGGAGCATATGTTAAGAACTGAAAATGCTCACGTATATTCTCTTCAAATTTTTTCATTGTTTTTTCATCTTTTTCTACTGTATCCCATTTGTTCACAACGATGACAACAGCTTTTCCAGCTTCTTGTGCATAGCCAGCAATTTTCTTATCTTGTTCAATAATACCCTCTTCAGCATTTAATACAACTAAGACAACATCTGAGCGTTCAATTGCCTTTAATGCGCGCAGTACGCTGTATTTTTCAGTACTCTCGTACACTTTTCCACGCTTTCTCATTCCAGCTGTATCAATAACAACATATTCTTGATCTTCTTTTGTAAACTTTGTATCAATGGCATCGCGTGTCGTGCCGGCAAGATCACTGACAATAACACGGTCTTCACCTAGAAGAGCATTAACTAATGAAGATTTCCCTACGTTAGGACGACCAATCAATGAAAATTTAATGACGTCTTCTCCGTAATCTTCGTCTTTTTCTTTTGGAAAGTGCTTAGCTGCCTCGTCTAGCAGGTCACCTAAACCTAAACCATGCGTTCCTGAGATTGGGAACGGTTCTCCATATCCTAGTGCGTAGAAATCATAGATTAATTCTCTCATTTCAGGATTATCTACTTTATTAACAGCTAGGACAACGGGCTTTTTGGATTTGTATAAAATTTTCGCCACTTCTTCATCAGCTGCAGTAATTCCATCGCGTCCATTCACTAGAAAAATGATTACGTCCGCTTCATCAATTGCAATTTCTGCCTGCTGTTTGATCTGTTCTAAAAATGGCTCATCTCCAATATCAATACCGCCGGTATCAATAATGTTAAAGTCCACATTCAGCCACTCACCTGAACTATAGATACGATCACGAGTTACACCCGGAATATCTTCTACAATAGATACTCGCTCTCCTACAATTCGGTTGAAAATTGTTGATTTTCCTACGTTGGGACGACCAACAATCGCAATAATTGGTTTTGGCATACGATTCTTCCCTTTCCTTGATCTTTTTTATGTATCGGCAACCAGTCTTTAATCGACTAAAGGTATTTATCTACATGTACAAATAAATAAGATCATTCTTTTTTCAAAAATTGAGGCCATGCAGCGTGGCATGACCTCTACTAATCGATCATAAGCGATAAAGCAGGCTTTTTATCAGCTCTATTTTACACCAGGCTGATTAACTGCCTATCCGCTGAATAAGCATTACTCTTTCAATCAAACAATTTTATCAAAAATCACCGGTAACAACAATATAATTTTACGAAATCTCTTCTTCTATTTGTAAGTACTTTGCTTTTGCCTGTGAGACTTCAGCACGTACAAATCTAAATAAGCAGAGAAATAAACCAGCATCTCCCAAATAAACATAGCTCCTACTGCTGTTGCTAAAACGTCGAGTGTCCGAAGAGACCCTACTTCATAAGATGCAATATCTCGAATGACAACTGCGTATAAAAAATCTCCTCCAACTACACCTAAAATGATCGCTGCGAATCTTTTTTCAGCATCTTTAATCACCATAAAGCAAATATATAAGATAAGTCCAGTCAAAATCCACTTACGATCAATAAAAATCCATACAGGATCATAGAGCTCAAGTAAACAAAAACCAGCATAGGCAATTATTATAATGCCGCATACAATAACATAATATAACTGCTGAAACCTGCTGTAGCCTGAAGCATAAACACACGCTACTCCCACTAAAAACAAAGCGGTGTAGCTAAATGAAAACTGAGCCATATGCATGTTCATTCCGCTTAGGAGTATACTGATTAATATAACGGCTGCTACCTTCCAACGTCTAGGTGTTTTGGGCATAAGAAAAGTCGCAACAATCCATCCCATCCACGAAAGCCAATAAAAGAAAATTCCGTCCACTGAATATGGCACCTCCTCTACCTGTCATCAGTATGTATCAATTTGGTAAAACTTAATCGGGGTTTTAGAATAGAACCCCTTATTTTGGACAACCTATCAGAAAAAAGGAGGGAATCTAAAATGGGAAAAGATCGTCAAGAGAAAAAATTAAAAGAATCAAAACGAGTTGAATCTGACCGTGATCAAGGACTTCACTATCCGGGAGCAACTAGCTTGCAAAGTCCTGAAGAAGCACGCGAGTTAAATGAGCATAAATAAAAAAATGCGCTGACTAAGTCAGCGCATTTTTTTATTTTAAAACTGGATGTGAAACAGGATAGGAACGTTCTTTCTTTCCTGTAAACAAAAAGAGAACTCCTCCCACTAACAATAGTGCTCCTGACAAATAAAATCCGAATTCCATACTTCCAAGTTTATCTGCAAAATATCCGGTAATGTAAGGTGCAAAGATCGATGACAGCATGCCGCTGAAGTTGAAAAAACCGTACACTTTAGAGTACATGGACGATGGAGTAATATCCGCCATATACGAAATCAAAATCGGATCTAATGCTAATTTACCTATCAAACCGTACACAATTAAGCCGATTAATAGCCAAGAATAACCCTCTGTATAGGGAATAAAAAATTGACACAAAGCGCCCGCTACTGACAAACTCACAATTAATGCTTTTTTATTTGCAATTCGATCAGATATATACCCAAAGAAGATTGCTCCTGGAATAGACGCCCAAGGTACTAAAGATGCTACGATGCCTGTTTGAGCCCCTTCTAAGCCTCGCGAGTGCTGCAAATAATAAGGAAGCCAAGTCAGCATCCCAAAAAATCCGTAAAGAGAGCAGAAGATTAAAATGTATACGAAAATATGTTTTTTTGTAAATAATACTTTTAGCGACTGCTTTGTTTCTTTATTTAGCGAATTTTTTTCTTGATCCCTTTGCTTATCTTTTACAAAGAAAGCTATTAAAATAGCTATTACTATAGTTGGAATAGCAAATAAGTAAAAAGTAAACTGCCAGTCTTTTTCTAACATATATGTAATGTATGTAGAACCGATAAAACCAAGTGATATACCAAAAGCCATTCCACTATTAATGAGCGCCGACACTAAACCTCGGTATCGTTCAGATGTGATGCTTGAAGAAATTCCGTATTGTGAACCATAATACGTTCCTTCTCCAAGTCCTGTCAGCGCCCGCATAAGTAAGAACATACCGAAAGTAGTTGTAAGTCCTGTAAAAAATGTGGCAACTCCAAACAAGATGTATCCAGCTACTAAGATCTTAACTCGACCAAATCGATCTGCCAAAAAACCCGTTGGAATTTGCATAGCTGCATACGCTGCAAAAAATACGGTAGACATTAGCCCAAGTTCAGCTTTATTAAGATCCCACTGCGCACCGATATCTCCCATAACCGGAGATAAAATATTACGATCTGCATACATGAAAACCCAGCCTAAAAAGAAAAGAAAAATTGTAAATACAGGATGTCCCTTTTTCATTACGCCACCTCTTTTTTTCTGATTTTTCTGTCTATTTTACTTATTATAAGGGGCTAACGTTTGGGATTTCATGCTTTTTGTCACTTCTTCTGCCAACATTTTTTGTTTTTTAAAATAAAAACGCGATCATTCATCTTTTAAAGAAATAAAAAAGCACGCAGTCAACTGCATGCTTTTTTATGATCTGTTATTAAATGTTTCTATAGATACATTTCGCTGAGTCAGCCAGCTATGGGTATCCCCTGTAATAACTAGAGGCATTTGCTGAAGCTTAGCAATAGAAGTTGCTCCTAGCGCAGCCATGATGAACGTTAACTCCTCATGCATCTCGGCTATCTCTTCTACAACTGCTTCTAAACCAGACTTCATTAAAATGGATAAAAAATATCCTGCCATTCCCGTTGCAGAAGCTCCTAACGCAATAGACTTAGCAATATCCATAGAGGTTTGAATACCTCCCGAACCAATAATGGATATACCTTCTACGTGCTGAGATACTTCTGCTAAAGAAGCTGCCGTAGAAATTCCCCAATCATTAAAGAAGTGAAAATGTTTTGCTCGTCTTTCATTTTCGATTTTCGAAAAATTGGTACCACCGTACCCACCAATATCAACGATTTCAACACCAACATCTTTAAGTTTTTGCACTGCTTGAGCGCTCATCCCAAAACCTACTTCTTTGACAATTACAGGAACGGTTACTTCTCGGACAATGCGTTCAATACGACGTAATGCATCGGTGAAATCACGATCTCCCTCCGGCATGACCAGTTCTTGTATAACATTTAAATGAATTTGAAGTCCATTTGCTTCAAGCATATCAACTGCTTTTTTAGCTTGTTCAACTGTAGCTTCACTGCCTAGGTTGGCAAAAATAATTCCGTTAGGGTTTTCTTGACGCACTACTCTGTATGATTGTTCTTCCTTTTCATCTTTAATCGCAGCCATCTGCGATCCAACGGCCATTGCTAATTGACCATGATGAGCAATTTGAGCAAACGAACGGTTAATCCGTTCCGTTTCTTGTCCGCCACCGCCCGTCATAGCATTTATAAAAATTGGCGAACTTAACAAAAGTTCGCCAATTTTTGTATCAATATGAACATCGTGCACGCCAGTATTTGGCAAGCTATTATGAACGAAGCGAATATCATCTAGCCCGTGCAGCCGATGCTGTCCCGTTTGAATCGCATGATGAATGTGATCAATTTTACGTTTTGCTCTGCTCACAAATCATCACCATTACTTATCTTAATTTTTTTAATTGATCCCCAATCATATCACCTAATTGGAAACCTTTTGACTCTTCTTGTAATTCATAGTCACCGTAATCTTCTTGTTCTTCTTCCTCAAGATCACGAATGCTTAACGAAACGCGTCGTTCTTGTTCATTCACATCAAGTACTTTCACCGTCACTTTTTCGCCTTCAGAAAGCACTTCATGCGGTGTCCCGATATGCTTATGGGAAATTTGAGAAATGTGTACAAGTCCTTCTACTCCAGGTAGAACTTCCACAAAAGCTCCAAAAGATACAAGTCTTTTAACGGTTCCATCTACTACATCACCTTGGCGAAGCTTCGTAGAAATGTTGGACCATGGACCTTCTAACGTATCTTTAATAGATAATGAAACACGCCCCGTTGATTTGTCAACAGACAATACTTTGACTTTCACAGCATCTCCCTCAGCTACTACGTCTGAAGGTTTTTCTACACGCGTATGTGAAAGCTGAGAAATGTGCACTAACCCATCTACTCCGCCTACATCTACAAACGCTCCAAAGTCTGTTAAGCGCTGAACGGTTCCTTCTAAAACCTGACCTTCTTTTAATGACTCAAGAACATTTTCTTTTTGTTGTACAAGCTCTTCTTCTACAACTGCACGATGCGAAAGGATCACGCGATTTTTTTCTTTATCTAATTCCACTACTTTGACCGTAAGAGTTTGATCTTGATACTCTGCAAAATCATCAACGAAATGAGTTTCAACAAGAGAAGCTGGAATGAACCCTCTCACACCAATATCTACTACTAATCCGCCTTTGACAATTTCTTTGACTACCGCTTCAAACACTTCACCTGAAGAAAGTTTTGCTTCTAAACCATCCCATGCTTTTTCAGCATCTACAGCCCGTTTAGATAGCACAAGCAAATCGTCTTCCACTTTAATTACTTTCGCTTCGACTTCGGCACCTTCTTGGATTACATCGCCTGCTTTTTCAATATGTAAGCTCGCTAATTCACTAATTGGAATAATACCGTCTAGTTTGCTGTTAGGTACATCTACATACACTTGCTTTTCTTCTACTTTTGTAATAGTACCTTTTACTGTTTCTCCTACTTCTAATGACGTTACCTCTACTTGATTCATATCTTCTGTCATCGTCTTTTCCTCCTCCAATATCCATCTACAATATGTATTCCCTTGTAAGAGTTCTTCACTCTTTTAGCTCATCATTATTGTATATAGCTCTGTATAGAAAAAACTCTCTTTGTTACTAACTTCTAATAAATAGAATCTTTTGTCAAGTCATAAGGTTACAAACTATTGATATTTTTCAATTAATTCACCAATGCTTTTCATAATAACTTCGGTCACTTCGTCGGCTGGTGCTTTTCGTTCGCGAAGCTCATCCATCTGAATTGGCGGTCCGTACACTACTTTTAACCTTGCAAAACGCTTATATGGACCAATAACAGCACAAGGCACAACAGCTGCTTTTGAACGCAAAGCAAAAAAGCCTACTCCAGCCATCCCTTTTCCTAATTTCCCATCTTTACTTCTTGTTCCTTCGGGAAATAATCCAAGCACTTTTCCTTCTTTTAAAATCTTTAACCCCTGGCGCAAAGCTTCACGATCTGCCATCCCGCGCTTTACAGGGAATGTTTCTAACTTTGGCAGAACCGTCTTCAGAAAAGGTGCTTTAAACAGCTCTGCTTTTGCCATAAACGAAATGGGCCTTGGACATGTCACACCTACAGTAGGCGGATCTAAGTTGTCAATATGATTTGAACAAAGCAACACTCCGCCTTCTGAAGGGATATTTTCTGCACCGATTACTTCATAACGATAAACTGGTGTTAAAATGCCTTTTACAATGGCACGTGCAAACATATAAAAGCTCAAAATCATCCAATCCTTTCTTTTGTAATAGAAAGTATTTTTTCTACAACTCCTTCAATCGATAAAGAAGTTGTATCGATTTCAATTGCATCTTCAGCTTTTTTAAGAGGTGCTACTTCGCGCTCAGAATCCAGCTTGTCTCTGCGGGCAATTTCTTCTTTTAAACGCTCTAAATTTGATTCAAAACCTTTTTTTATGTTTTCGTCGTGGCGTCGCTGTGCTCTTTCATCCACAGACGCTAATAAAAAGATTTTAACTTCTGCGTGAGGAAGCACGTGTGTACCGATATCACGTCCATCCATTACAACGCCTCCATCTTTAGCAAGGCCCTGCTGTCTCGCTACCATCTCTTCACGAACTGCACGATGTTTCGCTACGATGGATACAGAGTTAGTTACTTCTGCCGAACGAATTTCACCTGTAACATTCTGTCCATTCAAGATGACTACCTGTCCAGATTCAGACGGCTTTAAATCGATTACTGTTTCGTTAAGCAAATGCAATAGCTCTTCTTCATTTTGCAAATCTACCTGGTTTTTCTGCGCTTGATACGTTAGAGCACGGTACATCGCTCCTGTATCAACATAAATATATGATAAGGTTTCTGCTATAATCTTTGCCACTGTACTTTTCCCAGCAGCTGCAGGACCGTCAATCGCGATTGAAATTTGTTTTTCCATAAGTGCCTCCCTTAATTTCAAAACAGGAACAAACCACTTTCATCTTTTATACAATGAGCCATTTTATATGAAGCGTTTATAAACGAAAAAAAGAGCAGGGGGTCTTCTCCTGCCTGGTGTTCACTGCATGTTTCTTTCCTAGTTATTCTACCATACGTCCGACTACTGGTCGAATGTTTCAATAATTTTATTAAAATTATTTTTGCTAACTCCCTCATACTGAATAACCTTTGAGAAATATGTACTGTGACTGCTAGATAGTAAAATACATTGGGCAATTATTAAAAACACAAATTGAATAACCACTAATTTAATTAAAATTCGTTCTATTCGATTCACCTTTTTTCTCCTTTTGTAAGAAGTAATACCTTTGCTTACAGTTTAGGAAAGAGAAGTTTTTTTTATACGCTAAAGAAGACCTTTTCTTCTTAGGTCGAGCTGACGCTTTAAGGTATAACGAATCATCATTTCTTTCGTTTGTTTTTCCATATTCATAAATTTAATAGATAGCTGACCTACTTTACAAGGAGTCGGGGCGGTAATTCGTACAACTTCCCCTTTTAATTCAAGATGCTGCAAAGCTCCCTCACGATTAGGAAGACTTAATCGTACAACAACCGAATCTTTCTCATTAAAAAGCAGCGAGTGATGGAAGGAGCCGGCTATTCCACCTGCACTGATGTTTTTAGTCATGATTTCCATTACATCCTGCTGTTCTTGTTCACTTTCTATCACCGCCTTCACTGTAAGCGGCACACGGAAAAAATTTCTTCTTTGGCTGGATTTTAACTTTTTATCGCCCGGGTAAAAGAGCTTCACAACAGGCATGCCTTTTATTTCACGCCCTGTTACTTCAGTTGGAAAGGTATATACATTTTGATCATATCCAATAAACGCAGCAAGCAATTTTGTACCTTTTAGTAAAAAAGCACTTCGCTGCGTTTCTTCATTTAGCGGATAGCTAATATAAATCACGTCTTCCGTAAACTCAACTACTTTACACCGATATGTTTGTTGTAATGTAGACTCTCTGTGCCCGCTCTCTAACGTCAACCTCATTCCCGCTTTTATCATCTTCTCTCTCCTTCAGTTCCACTATATACACTTTTTCCCTTTATTTAAACATAGTCAAATATGTTTATTTTGTAAATATAAATTAGTTATTTAGACTCAATAAAATATTACAAAACACAAAAACCAGTGTCTATAGACACTGGTTTTTATCAACTTTACACTTCATTATATAAAGGTTCTGAGTTTTGTAGTTTTTCGACTTTTTCTTCAAAACCCGTATCGGCATTGATGAAAATACGATACGTATCATTTTTTATTGTCCCTAAAAACTCATAGCATAGCACTTCTTCGTTTAAATCATTCGTAATAATTGCCAAGCGTTCTTCCATCACTTTTACATTCGAGTTCAGCTTGGTTTTTGCCTGTTCTTTCGAAATTTTAGGTTTTGGAATATCTCTTGTACGATGTTTTAATAAGAAGTCTTTAGCTGAGAAACCAATCACAGATCCATCTTCTAAAGACATTTTCATTTTAACTGAATCCGGATAAATCCGAACTCCACTTTCCGTTTGCTCTACGAATGTAAAGACTCCCATATTATCATATTGAGCGCTTTCAGCCATCACTAGGCTTTCAAAACGATGATCTTTTAAAAACTTAGTCGCTTTGTTCATAGCATCGTTTAAACTAATATTTTGTTTTTTAATATCTCGATCTTCGAGCACCCAAAGCGGATATCCACCTTTTTGTGTAATATCCATATACGTCTCTTGTTTAGTCTTTGGATCTGTAATGGTTAAGCTGTACACCTCATAATCGGCATCTTTTCCGCTCTTTACAATATGAATTTGTTCATTTCCTTTTAAATTCAAAAACGAACGCGCCACTTGTTTTGCCACATCTTCACTAACTTCTCTACCTTTTAATTGATGAAAAGCGTTTTTTTCCTGCTCATTCGTTGCATTCATAACGCCTAAATCTGTTTCGGCAAAAGAATCCATACTTTTTTCAACGGTTTTTAATCCGTCAATAATCGTATTGTCCCCTTGCTTTTCTTTTGTGGCTAAGGCTAGCTCAACATCCATCCAGCGCAAGTTATTATCAATGACTAGATGCTGTACTTGGCGCATTTCATTTTGAATTTCGCCTGACTGATCATAAAGCGAATTTAACGTTTTATACTCTTTATCTGTTAGGGGGGATTTGCTTAAATCCCTTACCGCCACTTTATACGTAAAGTCACCAACATCTGAAAGAAACTCTTCTGTTTTATTGAACGGTAAAAGCGATAAAGGCAGCTGTCCTACATTGTTATGAGCTTCAGAAGTTAAACGCCATACTTCTGCAAGCGCGGGCGAAAGCTGATCTCTCGAACTCATGGCGAGCGTGCCACCAATTTTATCATTTAATAAATCTAGCTGATATGACAAATCATGAAATGCTCGTTGATACGTATTCTCCGCTTGAAGCAGCACAGCATCTTTTTCTTGATGTTCGCTATACCCCCAATACCCTACACCTACAACACCAATAGCTAATAATACAATTAAAATTGTTCGAATCATGTTTCCTTCACCTCTCTTTATCGACAGAAAATGTGTTTCCCGATTTGCTTAATTTGAGGACGTGACCAAATCCATGCGCTTGTTGCTGTATCCGGATTAAAGTAATAAATAGCATTCCCAGTAGGATCCCATCCGTTAATCGCATCCATAACCGCTTTTTTAGATGTTGGATTGGGTTCAAGCCAAATTTGCCCATCTGCTACGGCAGTAAATGCACGCGGTTCAAAAATAACTCCAGCGACTGTATTTGGAAATGACGGACTGTTAACTCGGTTCAAAATAACGGCCGCTACGGCTACTTGGCCATTATATGGTTCACCCCGTGCTTCACCATGCACGGCATTTGCCATGAGCTGAATATCATTTTGTGAAAAACCGCTTGGTACATTCACCGCTGTTGGCTTTTGTGCTTTTTCTTTCTGTTGTTCAGAATTTCCTTTAGACGTATTACGCTGCGGCTGACTGGCAGGTTTTTTTGCTTGAGAAGATCCGCTTTGTGCTTTTTGCTGACCATTGTTCCCCCTGCTTTTCCCACTGCTACCGCTTCCTTTAGACTGTTGATCAAGAGGCTGACCGCCATAGTGCGTAAACTTATTCCCTTTTCTAATTTGATTTTTCACATAGTTTTCGTGATATTTTGTTGCGTTGGCTAATTTAATCTTTGTTTGCCAGCCTGCTAAACCGTCAATCTTTTTAATGCCAAATTCATATTGAAAATTGCGCAGCGCCCAGTATGTGCTCCATCCAAATACACCGTCAATTTTCCCATTATAATAACCTAAATACTGAAGTCTCGACTGCAGCTCAATAACGTCATCTCCAACTGCTCCGTGTTGAATGACTTGATTTGAAAACGCGTGAGCGGCCTTTGGACTCACAACGGATGCTGCAATAAATGAACATATGCATATGAGACATGCATACTTTTTAAAACATCGAAATGATAACATGACAAAACCTCCTACATCGTATGTAACTGATAAGATGATAGGAGTATTTTTTGTAAAGGTTGTTTTTTTATACAAGATGCGCAAAATTTACCGAAATGAAAAAAACTCAGCTCGTAAATCTCTCAAAAAAAGATTTACAAGCTGAGCCTAGACAATCGATGGCTGTTTGGCCTTTTTTACTTTTCTTAACGCCAGCCACCATAAATAAATCATAAATGGAATAATAATAAATACCCAATGATCCATTGTTTTTAAAATATAATCATATGTTCCATGTAAAATGAGCGGCGCAAATACGGAGTACAGCGTCCACTTCGTTTTTTCCTTTCCTTCAGAAAACTTTGCTTTCCCTAAATAATACCCCATAATGACGCCGAATAAAGCATGACTAGATACGGGTAAAAAGGCTCTTCCTAGCGCTGATTCTAAACCATTTGCAAATAAATATAAAATATTTTCAACGGTAGCAAAACCTAATGAAACAGCTGCCCCGTAAACAATTCCATCATAATGCTCATCAAATTCCACATGCTGATAAATCGTGAAATATAAAATGAACCATTTGAAAAATTCTTCTAAAAAGCTTGTCGTAAAAAATGCTTGAAGAAAAGGTGATTGAAAAACGTGTTCTTCACCAAATACATATTGAATAAACATAATTGGCAAAACAAGCATTGCTCCAAAAATAAATGTTTTTAATACCATTGAAATAGGCTCAGTTTCATATTCATCTTTCAAATAAAAAAAACTTAACAATGCCAATCCTGGCGCAATGCCTGCAGATACAATCGCCAACATAAATAGCGCCTCATCTCCTCTATTTTTTTTAATAGTAACATGTTATCTTTAGGATGAAAATCTCCGTCTATAATGTCCTTATCTTTATATGTAAATGCTCACATAACTTGCTGTCGATTTACAAAGCCTAACAAAGACCTTAAACAAGTATACCAAAAAATGTATCATACTTATATGAAAAATTGAAAGGAGCTCTTTATGAAAACTGTTTATATTCTTCACACCGGCGGCACAATCTCTATGAAAGAAGACATGGCAACTGGATCAGTAACACCAGATATTCAAAATCCGCTTCACCGCTCAACATCATCTGTTTCAGGTATGGCCAATGTAATCGTAGAAGAAGCATTTCATCTGCCTTCTCCTCACATTACTCCTAAAGAAATGCTTATACTTTCAAAAAAAATACGCGATAAAATTAATGAAGGCAAAATTGATGCAGTCGTGCTAACCCACGGTACGGACACGCTGGAAGAAACCGCTTATTTTTTAGATTTAACAGTGCATACAGATATTCCAATTGTCTTAACTGGAGCCATGAGATCAAGCAATGAAATTGGTTCAGACGGTCCTTATAATTTTATATCTGCGGTTCGGGTGGCTATTAGTGACGGTGCAAAAGGAAAAGGTGTCTTAGTTGTGATGAACGATGAAATTCATACCGCTGAAAATGTGACCAAGACCCACACAAGCAACGTGGCGACATTTCAAAGCCCTCAGTACGGGCCAATAGGATTAATCACAAAACGCGGCGTATCTTTTCACCACATGCCTACAGAACACGAATTTTATCCTGTCAATCAGATAGATAAACAAATCACTTTATTAAAAGCTTATGCAGGAATGGACGACCATTTATTTCAAGCAGTGGCTTCAATGAATGTTGATGGACTTGTAATTGAAGCCCTCGGCCAAGGAAATCTACCTCCTCTCACAATTCCAGGCATTCAATTGCTTTTAGAGCGAAAGATACCCATCGTGCTCGTTTCCCGCTGTTTTAATGGAATTGCTCAAGATGTATATGGATATGAAGGCGGCGGCAAGCAGTTGAAAGAGATGGGCGTTATTTTTTCAAATGGCTTAAATGGTCCTAAAGCACGCATTAAACTGTTAGTTGCTCTCCAAGTAACAACGAATCATGATGAACTGCAGCAGCTATTTAATCATTAGTAAAACAACGCATAGAAGCCTATGCGTTGTTTTTATTGATAATATGAGAAGCAATTGATTTTCCATGAAAACGTCCATTTTCGATAAAAATCTCATTAGCATTGTTTCCTGCAGCAATCACACCAGCGATATAAATTCCTTCTACGTTTGTTTCCATGGTCTCTTCGTTAAAAGAAGGGCGGCCTGTTTCATCATCTAATTCCACACCCATTTTTGTTAAGAACGAATGATCAGGGTGATACCCAGTCATCGCAAAAACGAAATCGTTACTAATCGTAGATTCTTTCCCTTCCTGTTCATATGTTACCGTTTCATCCGTTATCTTTGTTACATGAGCATTAAAATGCATCCTAATTGTCCCATTTCGAACCAGAGCCTCAAATTCAGGCAATATCCAAGGTTTTACGCTAGGTGAGTAATCTGAGCCACGATAAATAACCGTCACCCTTGCATCACACTTCACCAATTCCAGAGCTGCATCGACGCTAGAATTTTTTCCGCCTATAACGACTACATCTTTATCAAAGTACGGATGCGCTTCTTTAAAATAATGAAATACCTTTGATAAATCTTCACCAGGCACATTCATATAATTAGGATGATCGTAATAGCCTGTAGCTATAATGACATTCTCCGCTTCATATGTCTCTTTAGATGTTGTGACAATAAATTGGTTTTCCGCTTGTTTGTCTACTTGCAAGACACGTTCAAACGGCTGAATTCGAACTTGCCTGCGCTTCACCACTTCTCGGTAGTAAGCAAGAGCTTGGTTGCGCACAGGCTTACGATTTTCGGTAATAAAAGGGACATCCCCAATTTCTAGTTTTTCACTCGAACTAAAAAACGTTTGGTGGGTCGGATAGTTATAAATGGCATTCACAATGTTCCCTTTTTCAATTACAAGGGCATCAATACCTGTATGTTGAAGCTCGATAGCTGCTGAAAGGCCGCATGGTCCTCCGCCAACAATAATTACTTTTTCTTTCTTCATGCCTGTCACTCCTTCAGTTGTAAACGCACCTTTTTTTTATTTTAACGCAGTGTAAAACAAAAAAATCTCCTCATTAATGATAGGAGATTTTTTCTATTTACGCAATTGTTCTGCTGTTCTGTTTTTAAATCCAGCCTCTGAAACGAGAGCCTTCTGCCATTTTTCTTACGCCTATCATATAAGCAGCTAGACGCATGTCGACTTTTCGAGTTGTAGAGGTTTCGTAGATGTTATTAAATGATTTAACCATTACTTTTTCAAGCTTTTCTTCTACTTCTTCTTCCGTCCAATAATAACCTTGGTTATTTTGCACCCATTCAAAATAAGAGACTGTTACACCGCCGGCACTTGCCAAAACGTCTGGAACTAATAAAATTCCTCTCTCTGACAAAATGCGCGTTGCTTCAAGAGTTGTTGGTCCATTTGCTGCTTCTACTACAATACTCGCTTGAATGTTATGGGCGTTTTCTTCTGTAATTTGATTTTCAATCGCAGCTGGAACTAGGATGTCACAGTCAAGTTCAAGCAGCTCTTTGTTGCTGATTGTATTATTGAATAATTTTGTTACTGTACCAAAGCTATCGCGTCGATCTAATAAATAATCAATGTCTAAACCGTTAGGGTCATGCAGCGCTCCGTACGCATCGGATATCCCTACAATTTTAGCGCCAGCGTCGTGCATGAACTTAGCTAAAAAGCTCCCTGCATTTCCAAACCCTTGTACTACTACCCGTGCACCTTGTAATTCAATGCCTCGTTTTTTCGCTGCTTCACGAATACAAATAGTTACTCCTTTTGCAGTCGCTGTTTCACGGCCGTGCGAACCACCTAAGACAAGGGGCTTTCCAGTAATAAAGCCCGGTGAGTTAAATTCATCAATCCGGCTGTATTCATCCATCATCCAAGCCATAATTTGTGAATTTGTAAACACATCCGGCGCTGGAATATCCTTTGTTGGTCCAACAATTTGGCTAATCGCACGAACATATCCGCGGCTTAAACGCTCTAATTCTCCAAAAGACATATTTCGAGGATCACAAACAATTCCACCTTTTCCTCCACCGTAAGGAAGGTCAACGATTCCACATTTTAAACTCATCCATATAGATAGAGCTTTTACTTCTTTTTCAGTTACGTTTGGGTGAAAACGAATTCCGCCTTTCGTAGGACCAACTGCATCGTTATGCTGCGCTCGGTGACCTGTAAAAATCTTAACTGATCCGTCATCCATACGAACAGGAATTTTTACTGTCATCATTCGTAATGGCTCTTTTAATAGTTCATACACTTCATCAGGATAGCCTAGTTTTTCTAACGCTTTATGTATCACTGTTTGTGTAGATTTTAAAACATCATGCTTCTCTTCTTGACTATTTTTACTGTCTTGCATCTTGTCGGCTACCATCTGTAAACCTCCTAAAATGTATCGAAAATTATTCGTTTTTAATTGAATGGTGCTTCTTTCATGACATAGTATACACCCTTAGTTTTACATTGCAAAGGAAAATATCGAACTTTTAGTATTTTTTGTGTTCTTCTAAGAAAACGCTTCCAATAACTTTACAAGGTATGCTACAATGTTTTAAGTCTGCCTCTTTTCTAGTATGCTTTAATCGTCTAAAAAAAATAAAAAACACCCGGTGATAAAGAGCACTTTCAACAACTTTGTACAAGCTGAAAGTGCAGCCACTCTTATTTTAATAAAAGTGCTTTATCCTTCACGGGTGTAATTATTTCAATTAAACAATTAAGAAAAGACAGAATTAATATACTCCAAAGCTCTCTTTTCTACTAACATTTTTCCATATTCATTTACGCGGTGCTTTGTAATTGTAGAGGGATTTCCATACTCCGCCAAAACCGCAATCATATTCCCAACTTCAGCCGGTGACAGCATGTGATAATCCAACAGCACGTAAAAACGTTTTTCAAATGAATAGAGCACGCTATCCGTATCGTAAAAGTTTGACATGCGCTTGGTCAGCTGAATGACATCTTCAAATGAATCAAACTCAAAAAACATGTCTTCGCTTTCATCTAGCATGACCTGCATTTCAATGAAGTCCTCGAACTCGTCTTCATCGAACTCACCGTAGCTGGTTTCTTCTTCATACTGCTTCGTCACAAATACAACCATTCCCTGTGCTTGAAGTGAAAAAACTTCTACCGAAAGAGAATTTGTAGGTTCAAAGTTCAGTTCTTGAGAAGCTTGCTCTATCATCTCACGAAAAAGCTGTTTTACTTTGAATGTATCTGTCCATAGATCTTCTTTTGTTAACCCTCTTTCTTGTAAATCATCGTAGGTCAAAAAAACTTTTAGCTTATTATAGTTTAATCGTTCAAGCCTCATTAGCGTCCCTCCCCGCTTGCACTCATAACCACATGGTTCGATAATGCAGTATATGTATTTTTTGGAAAACGGTTCGTGATGTTTACTTACGAGTTTACAGGTTTATGATAGGAAAGACAAGCTATTCTCAATCAATTTCTGCTAATTTTTTTGTTAGCCAGCTGTTCCACTCTTCTTTTGTATTTCCTAAAATAAACGGCTGGGCCTCGCCTTTTCTTTTGCTATCTAAACCATCAAACACATAACCGCCTAACCCTACTTTGAGATGCGGGAATTTCTTTATCATTTGGTTCGTCAAGTTTAGTGTTTTCTCGGCATTTTCCATCATTGTGCATGACATAAATAAAAACGTTGGGTCTACTTCTTTAACAATTAACTCGACATCTTTATCTTCAATGCTGCTTCCTAAATAAATAACCTCAAACCCTTTACGGCGTAAAAATAGCGTAAAGACTAGGAGTCCCACTTCATGTGTCTCATTAGGTCCGCATACAGCAATCGCTTTAGGCAATAAGCCATTTGAAGGCAGCGAATAAAAAATCATGCTGATACGCGTTTTTAATACTTGAGTCGTATAATGCTCATGAGCACTTGTAATTTGCCCTTTTTCCCACATATCTCCAACCGTCACGAGTAGAGAACCCAAAATATCAATAACCACTTTTTCTACCGAATACAGGCTAAAAGCATGATTAATTAAATCCTGTGCTTTTCCTTCTTCAAAAGATAAAAGCATCGTTAACAGCTCATCCCTAATTTTTTGAGGGGAATCTACTTCTCCTTCTTCTTCAAACGTTCCTACTGTACTGCTTTCCGTTTCTAATAACGAAACCGCTTGACTGATGGTAAAACCTCCGCTCACTTTTTCCGTGAGCCATTTTAATTTCCGCAAATCTTCCTCTGTATATAACCGATGCCCCGAATCGTTGCGGACAGGATTTAAAATTTGATAACGTCGTTCCCATGCACGCAAAGTTCCCGGCTGGATTCCGACCATATTTGAGATGGCTTTAATATTATACTTCCCTTCGTGAGCCATACGTAACCTCCAACTACTCTTCGTGAACTGTATCTATTAATTGAATTATAGGATAAGTTATCCTGTGTGTAAAATTTGTATATGCTATGTAAAGAGTTTGTTCAAGGCTATTCTTTCCTTTTTAAAGTAATATAATGCGTTTGGGCTCTAGCTTGTAAACGGAGAGGCAAAGAGGTTGTACCATATCCGTTACTGACAAAAAGAGGAATCTTTCTTTTTTCTTTCAGCCCTCCTAATTCATACATACCCAAATTAAATAAGCGTATCTGTCCCCCGTGTGTATGCCCGCTCAAAATTAAATCTACTTTTGATTCTTCATCTACATAATAGATAACATCAGGATTATGGCTTAGAAGAATGGTAAGCTGTTCAGGTTCAATGGAAGAAACGGCTCGCTTTAGATTCATCTGACCTTCTGATAAATCATCTACCCCCGCAAAGTGGCAGGTAGTACCATATTTAGAAACCGCAAAGGCATGCTCATTTTTAAGGGCAATAACTCCTTCATCTTTAAGCATCTGCTTCAATTGCATCTGACTTACTTCGTAATCATTATTTCCCCACACAAAATAGACGGGTCCTAGCGTTTTAAGCTGTTGAATATTTTGACGAGCCCGCACTAAAGGGACTCCTCCTTCTAGTAAATCACCGCCTATGATCACAAAATCTACTTCGCCCGGTATTTTTTCCAACAGCTTCGACGAAACTGTTCGCTTATGTATATCCGATATAAAAAACAGGCGCAAAGGCTGCTGATTTTCAAGAAATCTTGATAAATGAATCGTTCTTTTTTCGACATATGTACGATGGGCTTCTGAAAACATAAAAATCAGCAAGCCTATGCCTAACGCTAAAACAATTAAAAGAATAACCATATATTCTCCTTCTTTTCATTTTATACCCGATGTGTTTCCTTTAAAGAAGAAAGGGCATAAATTATCGCAATTGTTAACAAACCTACTACTTGATAAAGTGCAATTGCACTTAACGATAAAATTCCTATCACACATAGACATGAAACAAGGTATTCATGCCATTTTACCTTATAGCCTTTTAGAAGCAACCGACTTTGCAGAAACACTTTACGAACTGCCGCCGACAGACAAAAAAGAGCCGTAAAAAACAAGATTATAACACTAAACACATCTAACGGATGTAAAATCATTTGAATAAGTAAATAGGTTAACGAAGCTTTTGAGCCTACAGCCGTTAAACTGCTGATATAATAACTGCATAACCACGCAGCCAGCAAGTTAAACCAATCCCTCACAAAAAAACCCCCTTCACTAAACTTCTATGTAAAAAGAGGCTTTTTCATGCGATTCTATTTGTTTTCATGATATAAATTAATTCCATAGGTTGACTGCATCCAGCGGAACGTTTCTTTTCGGTGCTCCCATGTTTCAGGCGTCGCCCATAGCTCTTTGCTTCTTTTAATAATCTCACAGCGCAAATCTTGAAAAGTCTTTTCTGCTTTCTCGCTTTTTTTCTGCAGCTGTACAGTATAAAAGTAAAGTGAGACTGTAAGCAATAGAAACATCAAATGTCCCATGTTGCCTAACAAAAATGAAAAAAATTCGCTAAACGTCGTAAAAAAACCGCTTTGAAATATGAAAAAAAAGTAGCTAATAACAGCCGTTACACTGGCTAAAAACAAAAGCTTCCATTTTTTCTCTTTAGCTTTCAGCTTATTGACTGTCTCTTTTCTTTTAATAACGCTAGCTAATATATATTGAAGTGTTTCATCGTTTTCAAAGTCTATCACTTTGTTTTCCATTATTCCACCCCCCCCCTCGTATGCTAGTACAACATATGAGGGAACATAAAAGATTATGTGGGTAGTATTGAAAATAATGGCTGTTTCCTTAACCTTTACTGCATTAATTCTTCTGGCTGTGCAGATTCCCCTTTTGATTTTCGTATCTGCAGGCCCAATAAAAAATCAATGAGAAAATGAGTAAAAATCGTGACATACAAATTTTCAGTCCACCAAAAAAGCAACCCTATTAAAAAGCTTAAAAACACAACCGAAATAAAAAGAAACCACTTTTTTAAATATCGAATGTGAACCAGTGCAAATACAATACTCGCCCAAAAGAGGCCAAACTGAACTTGTATAACCCCTCGAAATAATATTTCTTCTGAACATGCAACAATTAGGCAAATAAGGATCAGATGAGGAACAGAACGATTAGCAAATAAACGTTCATTGATCCCTCCGTCATCGTATAAATGCTCAGGTACGCATTTCATTAGAAGTATATCTCCTCCTACTACCAAGAGAGCTGTTCCTCCCCCGTACAATAAAATAGAAGACCAATCCAGCTGAAAAAACTGCAAAAAGGAATTCCACGAATCGAATGTAAAAAAACCGATGCCTAAAGCAATGAAGCAGATGAGCAGCTGTGTTACATATAAATTTTTAACTAGCTCTGCATCTGTCATGGATGAAATAAGCTCTTGCTGTGATTTTGCCATTATATCTCTCCTTGACGAAGCAAACGAGCTAATTCTAATTCCCAGCCTTGAAATGTCCATTGCTCCTGCTCACCATTTGTTTTTTTATAGTTTTCTAAATCCAAGCCGCAGCAATCGCAACAATTCTCAAGCTCTGATTTTCCCGTTTCATCGAAATAGCCAAGCAGCACGTGACGACGGCATTCTTTTGTCTTAATAAACCCCTTCATCGCACGATACTTGTCATGTTTGTTTCGAAGACGTTTATTTACAGCTGCAACAATCGTTTCATGCAGCGATGCAGGAATTTTCCAGGGTTCAACATGTTCATTTTTCACTACATTTTCTCTGTACAAATAATAACGAATAAATCGCCAATGTGTTTCTTGAACACCTACTGTATAGAGAAAGTGAGACTCTACTTGTTTTAAAGGAATGGCCTGATCATGGTTTCGTAAATACGACAAGCAGTATAAGATAGTATCTGAAGAAGGAAGCTCAATTTCAAGTAAAGAATGAGCAAAATCATCGTCTCCTTCAGCATAAAGCAAGATCGCAATACTGTTTCGCTGATCGCGTCCACTTCTTCCAATTTCCTGTACATATGCTTCTAGCTGCGTAGGTGTATGAAAATGAATAACAAAGCGAACATTCGATTTGTTAACCCCCATTCCAAATGCACTTGTGCAGCAAATGATATCAAGCTGATTTTCTAAAAATTGCTGTTGAACAAGCATTCTTTCATTCGGTTCCATTCCCCCATGGTAATACTGCACTCGCTGTATCCCATTTTCCTTTAGAAGCTGTGTTAACGCTTCTGTCCAAGATCGGCTGGAACAATAGATAATTCCCGGACCTTGCAGTTCACTAACGTACATCAGTAATTTCTCTTTTTTTTCTTCAATACTTGCAACAAAATCAACTTTCATCGCAATATTACTTCGATTCATGGAATAGATGTGCTCGTTGACAGCAGGAAGCGATAAGTAGCGCTTAATATCTTCCACTACTTCCCTAGTCGCAGTTCCCGTTAGTGCTAGACATAGTGGACTGCCAAGTTCCTTCCATATATCTCCTAGCTGTAGATAATCTAAACGAAAATCATGTCCCCACTGAGAAATACAATGCGCCTCGTCCACAACAAAAAGGCCTACCTTTGCCTGCTTTAATGCTTCTACTACAACAGCATTTTGCAAAATTTCAGGAGATGCATAAATAAAACGATAAAAAGCTAAATTTTTTAGCGCTCGTTGTTTTTCTTCTTGTTGTAGGAAACTATTTAAGGCAATAACTCGCTTTTCTCCGCTTGCCTTTAGTTGTTGAACTTGATCTTCCATCAGTGAAATTAAAGGAGATACAATCAGCACCGGTCGGTTCAACAAATAAGCTGGGAGCTGATAGCACAATGATTTTCCTGTTCCTGTAGGAAGAACCGCTAACACATTATGACCGGTTAAAATATCTTGAATAATCTCTTTTTGTCCTAGTCGAAATTGGCTATAGCCAAATTGTTTCTGTAGAAGTTGTTCTATCTTCACATCAAACACCACTTTTTTTATTATCAGGTAAAATGTTTTGCTAATACGAGACGAATCTGAAAATAGGTAACGTCGTCTTTTACTTCTTCTTTTATCATCTTTAATTTATTTGTACGCAAACCTTCAAAGGCTGAGATAATTTTTTCCTGCTGCTTAGGCGATACGTATGCATCGATTGAAAAAGATGGAACAAACAGAGCTAATTCTGCAATATGGTCTTCAATTGTACTTTCTTTTAAACGCCTTATATAAGCAATTTCTTCAAGCGTCTTGCCTTTTTGAAGCCAGCTATACGTTTTTAACGTCGAGCTTGTCAAAGGCAATTCTAAATATAGATCACGTAAAAAAGAAGACAGTACATGAAAGCTTTCATTATTTTTACTTACTTTTTCAATGATATGGTGAATAACGCCTAAAAGTTGAATATGAACATAATGCTCATCGAGTTCATATTGATATGCTAACTGATTTTTTGTAAAGCCTACTCTTTGGTATCCAGTCAGCTGCAAAACAAAAAGAGACGCGTCCCGTTCCGTGCAGCCTTTCAAGCACGTTCGGAGCTCTTCGAATAGCTCGGCGGCTAACTCTTGACGCGTTTGCTTTTGAGACATAATATACGTTTTGACCCATTGAATGACCTCAGCATTTTTGGAAATGGGTAAAAACCCTTTTTGAAAATACTGTAGGTTTGATAAGGTCTGAATGAACAAAGTGATTCTTGCTAAAAATAATTGAGTACTGCTTGCGAATTTCCATCCGTCTAAAGCTGGATGAAAGGGTCGAGCCGTCAGTTCATCTTCAAGGCGTGCTTGTCCCTTATCTGTCATCACATACTTTTGATTTTCAGTTTCTTCAATATACTGCTGTTCTTTTAAATATGCAACGCAGGTTTCAAAAGACCGTTTATCTAAGTAAACAAATGACTGAAAAAGAAACGAAATTCCAAAAATTTTTCCGTCTTGAATCGTTTGAGCTGACTTTTTACCTGTTAATAAATGATAAATACCATAGGCGGTTCGCTCACCTTTTAACTGTTTTATACAAAATAAAATGCTAACTTGAATATAATTCAAAGGTGTCAACTTCCTTTCTCATTCATTGTACCAAAAGTGACCAATAGCATGTGAGATAAAGGCTTTTTAGCTCTTTCCTTTATGTATTAAAACGTTTGGGTAAGTGAAGAAACCTTGATTTGATAAGCATTCTCAGTGACTTTTCTATTGAAAAGTTTTATAAATCATTTTACAATGAATAAGGAGAAATTTCACTCTTGATTCGCGAAGAGATTATATAATGAGAAATTTTCGAACACTTTACAGGAGGTCTTGTTATGCCAAAATATACAATTGTTGATAAAGATACTTGCATCGCATGCGGCGCTTGCGGAGCAGCAGCACCAGACATTTATGATTATGATGATGAAGGTATTGCATTCGTAACACTAGATGATAACCAAGGTGTAGTAGAAATTCCAGAAGATCTAGAAGATGATATGATGGATGCAATGGAAGGCTGCCCTACGGATTCAATTCGCGTAGCGGATGAAAAATTCGAAGGCGATGCTAATAAATTCGAATAAGTATTGAGCAAACCTGTAGTGTACATGCTGCAGGTTTTTTTATATATAAAAATCGCTCTCCCCGGGAGAGCGATTGAATTAAACAGCAATGCGACGCGTGATCCACTGCTTCATTTTTGAAAACAATAAGACAAAGATAACCCCTGTTGCTGCTCCTTTTATTAAGTTAAACGGCAAAATACCTGCAACGATATATTGACGTGCTTGTTCACTAGACATTTCTGGCGATTGCAAGAAGATTGTATACGCTGGTAAGAAGACATAATAATTTAAGACAGCCATGAGTACCGTCATTACCACCGTACCCGTAACCAAACCTATCGTTACGCCTTTAGCCGTTTTAAATCGGTTGAACATGTATGATACAGGAAGAACGAACAGTAAACCAGCCACAAAGTTAGCCACTTGACCAACTGGAACCCCTGTAGCACTTCCTTGAATTAAATAATTCAATAAATTTTTTATTCCTTCTACTATAACAGCAGCCATCGGTCCAAATACAAGTGCTGCTACGAGTGCAGGAATTTCGCTAAAATCAATTGTTAAAAACGGAGGTAATCCAGGAATTGGAAAATTAATCATCATTAAAATATAAGCAATACTACTTAACATTCCTAGTATGACCAGCTTTTGAGTTTTCTTACTTTGTTGCATCTTGCCTCTCTCCTTCTTTGTGATCCACTCTTCAAAGAAGAAAGGTTCAACTTTATATCCCCACGCAAAAACCTCCCAACAAATGATTCGTTGAGAGGAGACATGGCAGGCATATTTAATAAACGTTCATCACATTAAGTTTTGAACGCTGAACCTCCACCTTCTCCCATCCAGACTGTACTGTCGGCTTTGGAATTTCACCAAATCTGCTCGTATGTATTACATATAAGCTCGCGGGCTCAAAACAATTTGTTTTTTACCGCCGGTCGGGAATTTCACCCTGCCCCGAAGATAGACCAATATTTAATTATGAATTTATTATATGTTATCTCGAATTAAAAGTAAATAAAGAAGTTTTTTAATTCCTATTAAATTGATGTATTTTATAAACTTCATTACTGTTTTATATGTAAAATAAGGAAATAAGTGCATAACCAACAGCATTATGACATATTTATAGTTTCAATTTTACGTTTATAATTGTGTATTTGATAACTAATCGTAAAGTTTGAAAAATACAATTGACAGAATTTTTTTAACATGGTAAATTATCAAATATTTGATGATAGTAAAATCCAAGGGAGATGTTCACGTCATGTATAATGTATTAGTAGCTGATTCAATTAGCAATGAAGGTCTTGCTCCACTACTTGAAGCTCCTCATGTGAATCTTACGCGAAAAAAAGTTGAAGAAGTTGAGAATGATTTGCATACGTACGATGCGCTTTTAGTACGGAGTGCTACGACGGTTACAGAGGATTTGCTGGCAAAAATGCCGAATTTAAAAATTGTTGCTCGCGCTGGAGTAGGTGTCGATAATATTGATATTGAAGCCTCAACCAAACGAGGGGTTGTCGTTATTAACGCGCCGAACGGAAATACCATTTCAACGGCGGAACATACATTTGCTATGATGGCTAGCTTGTTTCGGCATATTCCCCAAGGAAATGCTTCAGTCAAAGCGCGCGAATGGAACCGCTCAGCATTTGTTGGAACAGAGCTTAATCGCAAACACCTGGGCATTATCGGATTTGGACGAATTGGCTCAGAGCTTGCCAAACGCGCAAAAGCCTTCAATATGAGCGTTCACGTTTACGATCCTTTTTTAACCTCTTCCCGAGCTGAAAAGCTAGGCGTAGAACTATTATCCCTGGATGAATTACTAGCAGCAGCGGATGTTATTACCGTGCACACTCCGCTTACCAAAGAAACAAAGGGATTGCTCAATCATGACACGTTAGCCAAAACAAAGAAGGGCGTGTTTTTATTAAACTGCGCACGCGGCGGGATCATTGATGAAAAAGCCTTAGTTCATTATTTAGAAATTGGCCATGTTCAAGGTGCAGCTATTGACGTATTTGAAGTTGAGCCGCCGATTGATAACCCTTTGTTACATTTTGATCAAGTTATTACAACTCCCCATTTAGGAGCTTCTACAAAAGAAGCCCAGCTTAACGTTGCTGAAGACGTGGCACATGACGTTTTGCGTTTTCTAGAAGGTAATCCTGTAAGCTCATCCATTAATTTACCGACGCTTTCTAAAGAAGTTTTTGAAAAAATTCAGCCGTTTACGAGCCTTACTAAACAAATAGGAGCTATTTTATCTCAATGCATGCGAGAACCTGTTCAGCATATCTCTATCTCCTACGGAGGTACAGTGACGGATTTGGAAACCACTTATATTACACGGAGCTTATTATCAGGCTTTTTGACTCATCGTATCGACTCACCTGTTAACGAAGTCAATGCTTCTATGATTGCCAAAGAACGGGGAATTACATTTGGTGAAAAAACATCGGAAGATACGCAAGGATATTCCAATATGATTGACGTTACCGTAACAGGCGAACAGCGTACATTTACCATTACGGGCACCTATATAGCAGGGTATGGACCTCGAATTGTTAATATTGATTCGTTTGATATTGATTTTTATCCGGAAGGACACCTTCTTTATATCCGTCACAGTGATCAGCCCGGAGTTATTGGAAATGTAGGGAAAGTACTTGGAGATTTACGTATTAACATTGCTACCATGCAAGTGGGCCGTAAGCAAAAAGGCGGAGAAGCCATTATGATGCTTACGTTTGATAAGCTTTTAGATGATTCTGTCATCTCTTCGTTAAAACAAACAAACGAAATTGTGACCATACAGCGTATTGAATTGTGACATTGAAAAAAAGAGCCTGAGCGGCTCTTTTTTTATGGACTTATTTTTAACACTTGTCCTGTATTTAACATCGTATTTTCTAAATGATTCCACTTTCTTAGCTGATCCATATCTACTTCATATTTGACTGCGAGCTCAGATAATGTATCTCCTTGATGGATAAGAATACAGTTATCAGAAGTCTGATGTAACTGCTGAAAAACCGTGGCAGCTAAATCGCTTTTTACGTATGCCGATAGTTTTTGCTTGTCCAATTTGGCAAGTGGGTTTACTGCATTGGTTTTATCCGGATTCCAACTTCCTTGATGAACTTCAAAATGCAAATGTGCACCTGAAGAGCGCCCTGTATTGCCAACTCGTCCAATGTTTTGACCAGCGGCTACACGATTTCCTTCTGCAACAAAACGTTCCTCTAGATGAGCATAAACCGTTTCATATCCATTTGTTTGTTTGATAAAAACAACCTGTCCATATGTATTTGAATAATAAGAGCGGCTCACCACTCCTTTTGCGACAGCATACACCTGTTTACCAACAGGTGCTGCTATATCAATTCCAAAGTGTTTGGCGTGACGTGAACCAAATATATCAGTTAAGACTCCTTCAACCGGCCACTCCCACTGCTTCTCTTCTGCTTTTACCATTTGCCCGCCCAAAAATAAAAGACCTATACACAATCCCATTACTAATACAACCAATATTCTTCTTAACACGTCAATCATGAAGAAAGAACCTCCTATGTAGATCATTGCACACAAAACATACTATATGCCAATTCTTTCTCTTTTAGACTTGTTTATAGAAAAAATAAAGAGATGTGATTCTCCACTGAATCACATCTCTTTGTTATTCTTATTATTTCAGCCGAACAAACTGTTATTTAGCATATGTTTACTTTGGCAGTTTGATGAAGAAAGTTGTTCCTTCATTTAATTCACTTTCAACCGCAATGATCCCTTGATGTGCCTCCACGATATTTTTGGCGATTGCAAGCCCAAGACCAGTTCCTGACTTCCCTCTCGTTCTGGCTTTATCCGCTTTATAAAATCGTTCAAATACAAATGGAAGATCTTCTTTCGGAATGCCTGCTCCTGTATCTTGAACAGAAAGATGGATTTCGGATTGACTTTTATCAAGATGCAGCTTTACTTCTCCGTAGTCATCCGTATGACGAATAGCATTATCAATTAAGTTTGTCAGCACTTGTTCCATACGGTCTGAATCAATCATCGCTTCAAATTCATCTTCTACTTTTCCATTAAGAGACAGTTTAATATGTTTTTCTTTAGCTAACCCTTGAAACTTACGCAAAACACGTTCTGTAAATTCAACCATTGCTACAGATTCTAAGTGAAGCTGCACATGTCCCGCTTCCATTCGCGCCAAATCTAAAAGTTCATTTACAAGCCGGCCCATACGGAGTGATTCATCATAAATCACCTGTGCAATTTCTTTCTTTTCTTCATCCGTACTTGCAATATCGTCAATAATAGCTTCACTATAACCTTGAAGCATAGAAATAGGTGTACGCAATTCATGAGACACGTTTGCAATAAAATCTTTTCTCGATTTATCAAGTTTACGCTCTTCAGACATATCCCGTAGTACGGCTACAGCACCGCGAATTTTCGTTTGATTATAGAGCGGTGACATTAAAATGACCCACGTTTTCCCTTGGATTTTCAATTCTGCACTTCGCTCCGTTTCAGTCTCTACTACCGTTTGAAACAAATGGACAACGTTTGCTGGAAGCTCAGGCACCTGCTGATTGTTGACATCCTGCTCGTAATACCAAGTCTGAAGAAAATGCTCCGCTGGGGGATTGGTAATTAAAATCGACCCGTCTCTACTAAACGTAATAACACCGTCTGCCATACTGCTTAAAATACTTGAAAGCTGCTCTTTTTCCTGATTAAGCGCATTGAGGTTAAACTTTAACTGCCTGCCCATTTGATTAAAAGCAATCGCTAACTCTCCAATTTCATCGTGAGTTAAAATAGGTACTTTTGTATCAAAGTTGCCTTTTGTTACTTCAAATGCCGCCTGCCTCATTTTTCTAAGAGGCGCTGTAATTCGAGTGGATAAGAAAAAAGCAAAGATAGTAGTTAAAATAATAGCAATACCTGCAGCCAATAAAATGAACTTAGTCGTATATTGAGCGGGTTCTTCAATTTCAGAAAGAGATTGATACAAATAAACGCCGCCTGTCGGTTTGTTATCTTTCATTAAAGGTACACCGACAACAAACATTAAAGGTTCATCACTCGTGTCTTTCTTTGTGGTCATGTACATTTTTTCCCGTATTACTTTACCTTTTTCAACCACTTGATTTAGCTGATCGTTTTGTTTAACAATGGCCGAAATAGCTTTCTTATTTTCTTTATCAGGATGTGTGGAATGCCAATAAAAATCTTTGTCTTGAACAATAACTACACTTGCTTGGTCTGCAAGTTCACGAGCAATGGATAGTCCTAGTTTTTCATCGTCCGTTTCCTGCACAATGGTAGAGATTTTAGCAGCCGTTTTAGTTAAACGGTTTTCTGCATCTACAACATGATAATTTTCAAAAAACTGAAGCAATAAAATAGTCAAAATAAATAAAACAAGCGTGACGAGCAATAGGATAGTAAACCATAGTTTACCAACTACACTTCTCCAAAACATCAGTTATTTTCAACCTCAAATTTATACCCTACTCCCCATACGGTTACAATCATTTTCGCCGCTTGGGACGATACACGATTTAACTTTTCACGCAAACGCTTGACGTGCGTATCTACCGTACGAAGATCTCCAAAGAAATCATAATGCCATACTTCACGCAGCAGCTGCTCTCTGTCATATACTTTATCTGGCGTTTTTGCGAGATAGCATAATAATTCATATTCTTTTGGAGTTAAGTTAACTTCTTTTCCGTCTGCTGTAACGCGATGTGCATCATTATCAATCGTTAAGTGATCAAAGACAATAAGATTTTTCACGCTCGTTTCTGGTTGAATAAACGTTGCTTGAGAAGAACGTCGAAGCAGTGCTTTTACGCGAAGAACCACTTCTCTTGGGCTAAACGGCTTAACGATATAATCATCTGTGCCTACTTCAAACCCTTGGACTCTGTTTACTTCTTCCCCTTTAGCTGTAAGCATGATAATAGGAGTTGCTTTTTTCTCCCGAATTTGTTTACAAACCTCAATACCATCTATGCCGGGCATCATTAAATCTAATACAATCAAATCATAATCTATGTGTAACGCTTTTTCGATTGCTTCATGCCCATCGGCTGCTTCTTCAATGATGTATCCTTCTTTTTCTAAGTACATTTTTAACAATCGTCTAATGCGATCTTCATCGTCTACTAGCAGTAACCTTTGTTCGTTTTGCATGTATTTTCAACCTCCTAGTCTTAGTGTACAAAAAAAAACCGGCGAGTTCTACTTATGATACCCAAACAATGTGACAATTCGTGAACACCTTTACGAAAAACAGCTTTTTTTACCAAAAAGAGGCTGAGACGCAACGAAATCCATGCAATCTACAGCTGAATAAATAAAATAAAGAAGCTAGTAGGGATCGCTTGTTCCACGGCTATAAGCACCTACATACACGAAACTTGCGTTCACCATCTCAATGAAAAAATCCGAACGAATGAGATTCTCCATCAAGAATCTCATTCGTTCGGATCTTCCTTCAACTAAAATATCTTTGTTTCAGCCTCTATTCTATTTTTAAAGGTTACGCATATGAATGTAAACCTGCAATAATTAGGTTCACAGCCACTAAGTTGAACATAATGATGGCAAATCCGCCAACTGCAAGCCAAGCTGATTTTTCACCGTGCCACCCTTTAGACAGCCGAAGATGAAGAAAAGCAGCGTAAAATAAAAATGTGATCAGCGCCCACACCTCTTTAGGGTCCCACCCCCAAAAGCGCGTCCAGGCCATCTGAGCCCAAATCATAGCAAAAATAAGTGCTCCTAGTGTAAAAATAGGAAACCCAATTGCCACTGCTCTGTAGCTTACTTCATCAAGCAAGTCGCTGTTTACCTGCTTCACAAGCGGCTGCAGCGCGGCTCCAATTCGCTTCCGTAAAATGAAACGAATCAGCCAATATAAGACAAAGCCGCCGCCTAACGACCAAATAACCGTATTTAATTTTTTAGCATTGATAATAGCGGGCATATCAATAAGCGGCTGTATATCGTTCCCGGCTGTCCACTCACTTTGATGCGGCCCCACTAGCGGAACCATATGATATACGACTTGCTCTTGTTCTCCACTTTTATTAATCCAATTAAATGATGACTCGTAGTGAGCCGCATTAAAAGCCAGCGTCACCGCTACAAACCCAAGCGTACTAATAAGCGTATACAGGATGAATTCCAGCCAAAATGCTTTTTTATTTCGCTTGGATTGGTCAATCGTTTTGATTAAATAAATCAATCCTGCAACAAAGCTAATGGAAAGCACGGCTTCACCCGTAGCTGCGGTTGTAACGTGAATATGCAGCCAATTCGTTTGAAGAGCCGGTATCAGCGGCGTAATTTCAGTTGGAAACATGCTTGCATAAGCAATGATCAAAAGAGCCACCGGCAATGCAAACAATCCAAGCATGCTAAGACGATAAATAAAGTAAATAACAATAAATGCGCCAACAAGCATCATGCCAAAAAACGTCGTAAATTCAAATAAATTACTAACAGGAGCGTGGCCTGATGCAATCCACCTTGTAATAAAGTAGCCAATCTGTGCAATAAAGCCGATGATGGTAACCGCAATTCCAAACGTTGCCCACTTTGTTTTCTTTTGAGCTGCTCGCTTATCTCGAATAGCTCCTCCGAAAAAAAAGGTTGCAACTAAATAAGCAATAAACGCCACATACAGTAAATTACTACTTATACTCGCGTAATCCATGCTTTTTCCTCCTATTTTGTTTCTTTATCATTTTGGTCCTTTAGCTGTGTAAGGGATGTTGATTCTAATAAACCATTTAGTTCTTTTTTTAGCCCATACCAGTTTTTATTTGTATGTGCGGCCAACCATATCTCATTATTGACTTTTTGAATCCACATGCGGCGATGATTCCAATACATCCCTTGAATTACACCAATCATAAAGATGGCTCCGCCAATTCCTAAAAACCAAAGCGTATAGTCTCTGCGAACGGTTAATCCCGTTACATTTTTCGTTTCCACACCAGCAAAGGTCATTTTATAATCGTTATTTCCTAGCGGCTCCAAGTTCTCTCTAATTCCAACAAAAGCAACTTCCCCTTTTTTATGCTGAGGGGTAATCATTTTAAATACAAAAGCGGGATTGTTAGGCACTCTGGTCTTTGTATTTGGATTTCCTTCATCATCAAAGAAAAAGTCTGGAAAGTAACTCATGAGCTTGACTTTATATCCGTTTTTTAGATCATATGTTTCTTTTGGATTATGTAAATCTACTGTAAGTGAACCAACGTTTCTATTTGCATTTTTATCTGTTAAATGGAAAGACATAGAGCTAAACTCATTTAACTTGAAGTCCACTTGGTACATGGCATATCCTTCAAACTTAAGCGGCTGATTCACACGAATCTCTGAATCTTTTATTTTCTTTAATTTTGGATCTGCTCCCGGTATAAGCTTTCCTTCGCGCTTATACAAACTAACATCCGCTTCATATTTTTTGGCCACTTTATTATTCCCTGCACGATCAATTGCTTCTTGAAACACGGCGCTTTCGCTATCTTTATCATACATTTCAACAGTAAAACGATGGTTTTTCAAAAAATACTCTCCGTTCGTCCCGGGAATAACTTTTGTTTCACCTTCACGGATCCAAAGAACTTCATCTATATACATACCTGGTACAAACCTAAGCATAGCACCTAGTAAAAAGATAATGAGACCGATATGATTAACGTATGGACCCCATCTTGAGAAGCGTCCTTTTTCAGCCAGCAGATTGCCGTTTTCTTCACGAATAGAGTATCTTCTTTTTTTAAGCATACTTTTTACATGTTCATAATCTTGATCCGTCCACGATGATGAAGTGCTATATAAACGCTGTCTTTTTAAGAAGTTTGGATGTTTTGTTACACTCTGCCTTTTTAGAGCACGGTACAAAGGCACTACTCGATCTAAACTGCAAATGACTAACGACATTCCTAAAGCAGCAATTAAAAGCAAGTACCACCACGATTCGTAGAGATGATGAAAACCTAACTTATAATAAAGCTCTCCTGTCCATCCATATTCCTTTTGGTAATACTCATCTGCTGTCACATTAGGAGGTATGTAAGCTTCTTGAGGATAAATGGTTCCGACTGCAGACGCAACAAGCGTCACAATAATGATCCAAATACCTACTTTTACAGAAGAGAAAAAGTTCCATATTTTATCGATAACTGTTTTATTGTACGTTTGCGATCGCCTTGCGCTTCCTTCATAACGCATATCTACTAATTTATCAGTTGTTTCTTCTGCAATCGGCTTACCACAGGCTTCACACAAAATCGTACCATGCGGGTTAACGTGTCCACATTCACATTTTACGTGTTTCATTGTCAACACTCCCTATGGTTTAATTTCTTCCATATATTCTTTTATTTTAGATTCTTCCAATCCCCCAATAAAACTGTCTACAATCTTTCCGTTTTTATCAATTAAAAATGTAGTCGGCAGAGGATCTATTCCGTATGCACCCAACACTTGTGAATCTTTATCCATCAAAATCGGAAAAGATAGCTCATACTGTTTAGCAAATTGCTCTACTGCTATATTCGTTTCTGCAACGTTAACAGCTAGAATTTCGACACCTTGCTTTTTATATGATGCATACTGCTTTTCCATAGCCGGCATCTCTTGTTTACAGGGCTTGCACCATGTTCCCCAAAAATTCAAAAAAACTCCTTTGCCTTTGTAATCTGATAGCTGATGAGTTTCTCCATTAACATCTCTTAATATAAAGTCAGGTGCCTTATCTCCTACTGATACCTTTTGTTTATCAGCAAAAAATTGAGCATAAAGGGTATATCCAACCGCGCACAGCAAAACTGCCAATATAACTGTTCGAATAATCAAGCGCTTTTTTTTCATGGCACGAACTCCTTTTAACCGCTTTCAATACACTTTTTTCTACCATTATATCATTTTTGTGGTAGTGGCTTTCCAATAATATTTCGACGTTTCTGTGAAGTCTTCCTCTCATTCTACAAGTTCGACATTTTTTCGAAAAACCTTGCTTGTTTTTCTAATTCACGACATTTTTCATAAAAAAAAACAGGTAAGTGAAAATTACTTACCTGTTTGAGACATTGAATATAATTGTTTGACTTCATGCGCTGTAAGCTCACGAGCTTCTCCTGCATTTAATCCGCGTAAATCTAAAGGTCCGTAGCGTTCACGTTTTAATTTTAAGACAGAATGCCCAATTGCATCGAACATGCGACGTACTTGACGATTTTTCCCTTCATGAATCGTCAATTCCACAATCGCCGTCTGCTTACTTTTATCAATAGAAAGAACTTTTGCACGAGCTGGTGCTGTTTTTCCGTCCTCTAGCATCACACCGCGCTGCAGCTGTCTGATTTTTTCACGACTTGGAATTCCTTTAATTTTAGCTACATACACTTTGTCCACTTCAAATTTAGGGTGCATTAGCTGATTAGCAAATTCACCGTCGTTTGTTAAAAGAAGTAAACCCGACGTATCATAGTCTAGACGTCCAATTGGATAAATTCTTTCTTCTACATGTGGAAAGAAGTCAACGACTGTTTTTCTTCCCTTGTCGTCGTTAGCAGCTGAAATTACGCCTCTTGGTTTGTATAACATAAAATAAACGGGCGCTTCGCTTTCTACAGGCACTTCGTCTACTTCAATTTTATCGTTAGGACCTACTTTCGTGCCCAATTCTCTTACAACTTTTCCATTTACTTTCACTCGGCCTTGACCGATTAATTCTTCAGCTTTACGTCTTGATGCTACACCTGCGTGAGCAATCACTTTTTGTAATCGTTCCATTAACACTTCACCTCTTGTAACATCTTACTTGTTTACGAAGTAATACACAAGTGTATTTGCCACTCAGAGGTAGAATTTTCGATTTCTTACCGGCCAAACACAAGGATTACAATGACAACTGAGGCAATAATTCCTACCAAATCTGCCAGTAAACCAACCTTCAGCGCATCTCCCATTTTTTTAATGCCAACCGCTCCGAAATAAACCGTTAAAATATAAAATGTGGTATCTGTACTTCCCTGCATGGTCGATGCCAAACGACCGATAAAAGAATCAGGTCCGTATGTAGAAATTAGATCCGTCGTGATACCAAGAGCAGCCGTTCCAGATATCGGTTTGATAAGAGCTAAAGGTACAATTTCAGCCGGAACGCCGACTGCTTGCAGCATAGGTTTTAAAACAGATAAGAAAAAATCAAGCGCTCCTGAAGCTCGAAAAATAGAGATGCTCACTAACATGCCGACTAAGTAAGGAATGATGGAAAAAGCAATTTGTAATCCGTCTTTCCCTCCCTCTACAAACTTTTCATACGTAGGAATTTTTTTATAGGTTCCATAAAGTAAAATGCATCCTACAATAAGAGGAATAAACATCAATGATACTTGATTAAGCATAGTCATTTTCGTTTTCCTCCTTTTCGTGTACGTCGATAATAAAAGAAGCGATCAATGATGATAGCTCCTATCGTAGCTACAACAGTTGCTAAAAGCGTGGTACCGACAATTTCAGTAGGATTAGCCGAGTTATACGTAATCCGAATGGCAATAACTGTGGTTGGTATAAGTGTTAAACTGGTTGTGTTAAGTGCTAAAAGTGTGATCATAGAGCGGCTTGCTTCGTCTCTATCGCCGTTTAGCTTTTTAAGCTGCTCCATCGCTTTAATGCCAAGAGGAGTTGCCGCATTCCCGAGCCCAAACATATTCGCCATCATATTGGACAATATGTACCCTAAGGCCGGATGATCTTTTGGAACATCAGGGAAAAGTCTTGTAATGATGGGTCGAAACAGTTTCGCTAACTTGTCGAGAAGCCCTGCACTTTGAGCAATATTCATCATCCCTAACCAAAAGACAAGGACGCTGATTAACCCAATGCTGATGGTCACTGCTTCGCCTGCTCCTTGAAAAATTGCTTTGTTTACATCACCGATTTTTCCATTTATAATCGCAAAAACAATTCCGATAATGGTCAGCAGCATCCAAATAATATTAACCATCTGTTTTGGCTCCAGACTGAATAAACATTAATCGCTTCACTTTATCAAAAAAACCTTTTTGCTGCTCGGACTGCTTTTCGAAATAAATTGGAACACTGTCAATCGTCTCTCCACTTCTATAAATATCGAGCTTTCCTACCACATTTGGAACTTCCCCTGTTTCTTTCCACTGCTTTTTAGGCTGAATTAACGTTGTTTTTACTTCTACAGAGCTTTGTTCTTTCTTTGTGAGCGGATAGACGACATTTCGTTTAATATACAACTGATCTTTATAGAAAGAATCCTTTATATCTACCAATTCTCCTTTTGCAGCTAAACTGGTCATATCATATTTATCAAATGCATTTTCATACATGGAAATGTGATCGTTCCAATCATCTGGAGCATTAATCGTTACGGCAATTAAGTCCATTCCATCTTTTGTAGCAGTTGTCACAAGCGTTCGTTTTGCTAATTTTGTATACCCTGTTTTTCCGCCAGTACAGTATGCATATAGTGTTGTCAGCAGTTTATTTTTGTTTTTCCACACTCGATCCCATTTCTCTTCAGGATGCTTCATTCGATAGACTTTTGTTCCTGAAATCTCTTTAAAAATTTTATTATTCATTGCATAGCGCATGAGCAGAGCCATATCGTGCGCAGTTGAGCGATGATTTTCATGATCGTCTAATCCATGCGGATTTTGAAATGTTGTGTTTGTCATGCCAATTTCTTCTGCTTTTTTATTCATCAAATAAACAAATCCATCTTCGCTTCCTCCAACGGCTTCTGCGATAGCTACAGCAGCATCATTACCTGAACGAAGCATCAAGCCATATACTAAATCTTTTAATTTTATTTTTTCACCTTCAACTAAATACACAGAAGAACCTTCAACACCAACTGCGCTGTGGCTCACGGTAACTGTTTTATTTATTTTGCCAGATTCAATCGCCAGTATTGCTGTCATAATTTTTGTAATGCTAGCAATTCGGCTAACTTGATCTGCATTTTTAGCATATAACACTCTCCCTGATTTCTGTTCCATCAAAATAGCACTATGAGCACTTACGCTCCCCGCTGCAGATGATATGGAAGGCCAACCGCTGAGACATAGCAATACAATAAATAGATAGATGATACTTTTTTTGCTTCTTTTCATGTCATCCCCGTCCCTCTACCTGTTTGTACAAGTTTATGCTCGTCTTTTTTGGTTATGAATGAAAAGATTTGTCCATACAAAAAAGAACATAGAAAAAACTCTATGTTCTTTTACATTTTCACTTCATTTCTTGAAACGATTGAAAAAACAAATCTGCTTCTTGATCGGTTCCTTCTTGTAATAAATCTTCTGGAAGCGGCGGCAGCTCTTCGATACTTTTAAGGCCAAAATAGCCTAAAAATTCTTTTGTCGTTCCGTATAAGATGGCCCGCCCTGCGCCTTCCGCTCGTCCCACTTCCTTTAATAAAACTTTTCCAATTAAAGTTTGAAGAGGTCTTTCCGTTTTCACTCCGCGAATCTCTTCGATTTCAGCTCTTGTAATTGGCTGCTTATACGCTACAATAGCTAACGTTTCAAGCGCTGCTTGTGATAATGATTGATTAGCGGGAGCTTCTACGAGCTTCTCAATATATGGTGCATAGTCTTTTTTTGTGACAAGCTGATAGGACCCTCCTATTTCAACAAGTGTAACTCCTCTGAACTTACACTCTTGCTCTAAGCTCTCCAAAGCACCTTGAATGTCTTCATGAGGCTTTTCTATAATCTCAGCTAACCGGCTAATGGATAGACCTTCATCACCAGAAACGAAAAGTAAGCTCTCAATAATAGCCTGTAGATTATTCGTTGTCATTCCTCTTCATTCCTTTCTCGATACGATACATAAAGCTCATCTAGATTGTGCTGCTGTTCCACAACGATTTCATTTTCTTTCATTAATTCCAGCACAGCTAAAAACGTTACAACAATATGATCACGCTCTTGATAAGGAAACAGCTGATAAAAACTTTTTTTCCCTTTAAAGACTTTTAATTCATTCACAATTTCACTCATGCGCTTGTCAATTGGAATGTCTTGCCTTGCTATTTTCGTCTGCATAGGCTTTTTATTTTGCTTTCGTTTCATCAACTTTTGAAAAGCACTTAGCATATCATACAGTGATATATCCAATCCTTCATCCTGAAGCTGCGTACGTTCTTCTGCATTTATTTGCACATTACTTGGAGGTTTTGTATACACATGACTTTGGTCTTCTTCCAGCTTTTGAAGCTCTACAGCCGCTTCTTTAAACTTTCGATATTCAATTAAGCGCTGCATCAATTCTTCACGCGGATCTTCTTCATCGACCATTTCAATTTCATCCATATCTTCTTCATACGTAGGCAGAAGCATTTTACTTTTAATTTGAAGCAAAGTTGCTGCCATGACTAGATATTCACTGGCAACGTCTAGCTGAAGCTCATTCATTGTATGTATAAACATCATATATTGCTCAGTAATTGTCGCTACTGGGATATCGTAAATATCAATTTCAAATCGGTTAATCAAATGCAGAAGAAGATCTAAAGGTCCTTCAAACGCATCTACTTTTACACTATACTCCACTTTTATCTCACCAACACTTTTCAATTGCTTATCATTTCTGCTGCTTTATATAACGTTACTATCATTAGTATAGAGGATTATAGACACATGTCCAATACAAATTAACGTAAAAATAGGTCATTTGCCCATACAAAAAGTTTAAACATACATATGATGTCAAGGTAATAAGATTTTGAAATGGCTGAAGGAGGAACTCGCATGGGTGAAAAATCTTGTGGATACGGTAGCGGTTTCGCTTTAATTGTTGTACTGTTTATTTTATTAATTATTGTTGGTTGTTCTTGCTTACGCTTCTAACCACACATATTGAATAAAAACAAACGTGTTCGCCATACCTTGAGCACGTTTGTCTCTTTAAAGGCACCGCGCTGATGAATAGCTAATTTTTGTGATACACTACATATAGAGCCTTACCAGGAGGGAACAAGATTGTATTCACAAGCCTATATTGATTATTTAGTTCATTTTCATGGCGACCGGGATTACTTTGAATGTCATGAACTGCTAGAAGAACACTGGAAAAAAGACCAAAGAGGACACCGCAATATTATTTGGGTTGGCCTTATTCAAATTGCTGTTTCACTCTATCATCATCGACGCCAAAATTTCGCTGGAGCCAAAAGAACGATGCAAAAGACGCTGGCAATTTTAACGAAGGAAGAAGAAAATATTGCACAGCTTGGACTTAATTATCCTTCACTGCTTAAACTTCTTCGCAAACAATTAGCTTTAATCGATACCTATCAGCCATATAAAAGTATTAACTTGCCCATTGAAGATCCAGCATTATTACGAGCTTGCAAACAAAGAAGCACTGATAAACAGCTTGTCTGGTTATCAGCTTCTAATCTGCAAAATGATGCGATTGTTCATCGTCACAGCACGCGAGATCGGTCAGATGTGATTGCGGAAAGGCAAGCGAACTTATTGGCAAAACAAAACAACAGGTAGCTTCTAGCTACCTGTTGTTTTATGATGACTAAGATGTGAAAGAAGCTTTCACACCTTACCTAATCATGCTTTTTTTATTCATCCGCCTGACACTTTTCATAAAACGGAGCGATAATTTCACTCGGCTTAATTTGTGCAGTCGTATACATTTCTTTAAGAGCTTTAATCATTTTTTTGCCAATGCCCTGTTGGCGGTGTGAAGGGTTTACACTGACGTGTTGAACCTCAATCAAACTTTTATCGAGCATGGAAATGCCAACAATCCCAATAATATCTTCTTCTTGCTTCCAAAGATACAGCTGCCAATGTTCGTTTTGCTCATATTCTTTCATCGTTTGTTGAAGTTTTTTTAAATCTTTTTCCGTAGGTACAAACGATAGAAGACCCATGGCAATTTTTTCATAGTTTCGTTTATAGCGAATAAGCATACGATTCTCCCTCGTCCTCAAACTTTCCTACAAATTAATGCGCTGCGTTTTTTACTGCTTTTATCATACAAAATTTATAAGTAAATAGCAATATTACACAAAAGCTTGTCCTATGTCATGCGTGTATGAGAAACCTAATCTATTACGCTTTTTGAGCTGTTGCGCGAAGAAAAAACGCCGTAACCCCCTGTAAAAGGTTGTTATGACGTTTTATTAGCTAATATCCATTTATAGCAGTATGCTCTTATTCTTCCCAGACTTTTACTTCTTTCATTACGTCGCCATTTTTCATTTTTAACACTGTATCAAGTCCTTCTGTTACTTTTCCAAATACAGTGTGAACACCGTTCAAATGAGGCTGTGGCTCATGAACAAGAAAGAACTGACTGCCGCCTGTGTCTTTACCAGCATGTGCCATTGATAGAGAACCCGCTTCATGTTTGTGAGGGTTTCCTTCTGTTTCACATTTAATTGAGTAGCCAGGGCCGCCAGCACCTGTACCAGTTGGGTCTCCTCCTTGAGAAACAAATCCAGGGATAACGCGGTGGAACGTTACGCCATTGTAGAATCCTTCATTAGCTAACTTTTCAAAGTTTTCTACTGTTCCTGGTGCTTCGTTCGGAAATAAATCGATTAGAATTTTTTCGCCATTTTCCATTAGAATACTTGCTTTTTTCATATAAATGACCTCCAATATATGTATTAGTACCGCTATAGGCTCTGTTTTCCCTATCAAAGCGGCAAAACGTAAAAATTGTAAGTGCCACCTAGAGTAGAACACTTACATTTATAAACTCACTCTATTCTACTACAAACAAGCTCATGAATTCAATGAATGCACTTTTTCACTTTCTTCTCGTAGGGCTCTAAATAAAAAATAGTAGTTGTGAGATGAAACTTTTTATAGTATCATCCGTCTAATACAGTGATGGAGATACATAGATTTCATTTCATATAGAAATCTACGCCTCTAGACTGATTTATGGGAAAATGATGAATTGACTCTGTTACTTCAGACCTGCCCGTATTATAATAGGGCAAGTATGGGATTAAAGGAGGAAAAAGGTTTGAAATTAACGATAAAAGCAATGATGGTGACATTAGGTCTTCTTCTATTCCTAACCGCACCCTTAAAAAGTTTTGCAGATGCTGCTCCGGGCGATGTTATTATTACATTAGGTCAGGACTTAACCAGCTCTCAGAAGCAACAGGTATTAAATGACCTTGATGCGCCAAGCAATGCTCAAACAGTAACCGTGACAAACCAAGAAGAGCATGAATATTTAGGTGACTTTATTCCAAAGGCTACTATTGGATCTCGTGCTATTTCATCTTCTAGTATTACCCTTGGTTCAAAAGATTCAGGTTTAAGCGTATCAACTCAAAATATTAATGGTATTACAGACGACATGTATATTAATGCTTTGATGACCGCCGGCGTTAAAGATGCAAAAATCCAGATTACCGCTCCATTTGAAGTATCTGGTACAGCTGCTTTAACAGGTATTATGAAAGCATATGAAGTTCAAACAGATCAAAAAATCCCAGAAGAAGTAAAAAAAGCAGCCAATGAAGAGATGGTCCAGACATCTGAGCTTGGTGAAAAAATCGGTAAAGAAAAAGCAGCGCAGTTTATGGCAACGATTAAAGAAGAAATTGCCAAAGAAAATCCTCAAACAAAGGACGATTTACGCACGTTAATTCAGCGAGTGGCTGATGATTTAGGTATTAAATTAACAGATTCAGAGCTTAATACACTTGTTGATTTTTTCAATCGTTTAAAAGATATGAACATCGATTGGAATCAAGTAAAAGACCAACTTTCTGCGACAAAGGAAAAAGTAACAACATTTCTTCAGTCAGAAGAAGGCCAATCATTTCTTGATAAATTAAAGCAATTCTTTGTTGATATTATTAATGCTATTAAATCGTTATTCTCATAAAAAAAAGAGCCTCTTGAACAAGAGGCTCTTTTTTTTACGTTAATCACTCGTTACTTTTTTACCGTCACCTTGTATTTCACGTCATTTTTTACAATGTCTTCATACGTTTCGCGTTTTACGACTAGCTGTGCTTCTCCATCTTCCACGAACACGACAGCTGGCTTTGGCAAACGGTTATAGTGACTTGCCATAGAATAACCGTATGCGCCTGTACAAAACATCGCTAATAAATCATCTGGGTTTGCTTTTGGAAGGTGTACATCCCACATCAGCATATCCCCCGATTCGCAGCACTTACCCGCAATAGATACAAGCTCATCACTCTCATCATTCATTCGATTGGCAATGACCGCTTCATATTTCGCTTGATACAGCGCAGGACGGATATTGTCGTTCATTCCTCCGTCAATGGCTACATATTCACGTACATTAGGTACATGCTTACGAGAACCAATTGAATACAGAGTCGTTCCAGCATCTCCTACAAGAGAGCGGCCGGGCTCAATCCAAATTTCAGGGATTTCTACCTCTAACTGTTTAGACTGCTTTTTGACCTCTTCTATAATAACTTCCACATACTGCGAAACAGGAATAGGCTGATCTTCTTCCGTATAACGAATGCCAAAGCCGCCGCCTAAATTTAATACTTGCGGAACAAATTCTATACGTTGTTTCCACTCTTTCATTTTTGCAAAAAGCTTTTGAGTCGCCATAATAAATCCGGTTGTTTCAAAAATTTGAGATCCTATATGACAGTGAATACCTAAAAGTTCTAGCCCCTTGCTATCTTGCACAAGACGCACAGCTTCGTCTGCTTGACCGTTTTGAAGATCAAACCCAAACTTCGAGTCTTCCTGCCCTGTCAAGATATAATCATGTGTATGAGCTTCAATTCCGGGTGTTAATCTGAGAAGAACAGGCATCTTTTTTGGATACTGTTCCGTTATTTCCTGAAGCAATGCAATTTCATAAAAATTATCAACTACAATGCATCCTACATCTTCTTTGATGGCCATTTCTAGTTCTGCTCGGCTTTTATTGTTTCCATGAAAATGAATCCGTTCTTTCGGAAAGTCAGCTGCTAAAGCCGTATACAGTTCTCCTCCCGAAACAACGTCTAACGAAAGACCTTCTTCATGAACGACTTGGACCATGGCAATTGTAGAAAAAGCTTTGCTTGCATAAGCGACCTGTGCTTTTACCCCATGCTTTTCAAATGTTTCTTTAAATCCTCTAGCACGCTGCCGAATTAAAGCCACGTCATATACGTAAAGGGGTGTCCCAAAATTTGATGCTAATTCAAGCGTATCAACTCCACCAATTTCAAGATGGCCCTGTTTATTTATGCGACTTGTTCCGTGTAAAAACATGTTTAGACCCCGTTCCTGTGTATAGTGTAAAAAAGACAGTTAACGGCAATTCGCTGCTAACTGTCTAAATATTTATTATTTTCCATATTTAAAACAAATCTATCACATCTTCATACAGGTTTCAACCACCTATTTTGTTTAAGGTTTTGCAGGCTGGCGGTCTTTATCCTGCGGATGCACAATACTAGGTCGCGGATTTGCTCCAGGAACCGGTGTACGAATAATAATCTGCCATAAAGCCTGCGGGTTGAATGGAAGAAACGGCCACAAATAAGGCGTATTCAATGATTTTAATCGCGCCATATAGAGAATGATACACGTTGTTGCAATAAGAAACCCTGGAGTATGAAAGGCCGCCACAAAAATTAACAGAAACAATCGCAGCATTTTATTTGCTACTGCTAACTCATAGCTTGGCGTTGAAAAAGAACCAATGGACGCAATAGCTACATAAAGAATAACTTCCGGAACAAACAATCCTACATCAATGGCAATCTGTCCAATGAGTGCTGCAGCAATTAAACCCATAGCAGTAGCAAGCGGTGTCGGCGTATGAATGGCGGCCATCCTCAGGAACTCAACCCCTAGATCGGCTAAGAAAATCTGGATAACTGTCGGAATATTTGTTGCTTCGTTTGGCCCAATAAATTGCAATTTTGCCGGCAGCAGATCTGGCTCAAGTACAAATAACAGCCATAGCGGTAATAAGAAAAGAGACGCAAGAATTCCTAAAAACCGTATCCAGCGTATAAAGGTACCTACAGAAGGAGACTGCCTGTATTCTTCTGCATGCTGCACGTGATGAAACAGCGTAGTTGGTGTAATAATAACGCTTGGTGATGTATCGGTAATAATAATGACATGCCCCTCTAGTACATGAGCTGCTGCTGTGTCCGGACGTTCTGTATAGCGTACCATTGGAAAAGGATTAATTCCTTGTTTGACTAAAAACTCTTCAATGGATTTGTCAGCCATAGGCAAACCATCTACATCGATAGCTTCCAGTTCATCTTTTATCAGTTTAACCAGTCCTGGATCAGCTACCCCCTTTATGTACCCAATCGCTACGTCCAGTTTCGAACGTTCGCCTACCTTCATAATTTCAAAACGAAATCTTCCGTCACGGATTCGTCTTCTCGTTAACGCTGTATTGATAATGATGTTTTCAGTGTATCCATCTCTTGCTCCGCGAATCACTTTCTCTGTATCCGCTTCTTCAGGCGATCTGCCGGGATACGTACGCACATCGACTTCAAAGCCAACTTCTTCACCGTCAATTAAAACGAATAACAGTCCTGATAAAACAGAAACCATTCCATCATCCAGCGTTTTTAAAGGCTTTACTTGCTGATGAATAAGACGGTTTTCAACAATATCCTTTAGCTTCGCTCGTTCAACTTCATTATCATTAATTTGAACGAGCACTTTTGTAATTTCAATAATAAATGAACTATCGCACAGTCCTGTTACATAGTAAACATGAACTTCTCGATCCAGAATAAGTAGTTTACGCACGCCCACATCAAAGCTTGTATTCATACTAGCGTTTTCTTTGAACCACTGATCGTTTTTTTGCACTTTTGAAAAAATAGCTGTTTTCTGCTCTGCTGGCTTACCCAAACGAACCGCTCCTTTCTAAAATAAGTCGTGCCGCTTTTTCTGTAATAGGACATCCCAGTTTAACATCATCCATCCTAGCCATTTTGCCGATATCCCCTATTCCTACAACTAAGGGAATATCGAGCTGATCCAAGCAGTAAACTGTATCTCCATTAATTCGTCCGACTTCTAACTCTTGAATTCCGCTTTTATCCACGCCGTAATGCGATATTTCTCCAAAACGATCGATGGTTACATCCACTCTTGTCCATTCGCTTTGATGAGTACGTGATGCCACGGCAATCACTCCAAGAACTTCTACTTGAGGATGCTTTGCTACGTGCAGCAAAGCGATCTCTCCCGGTCCTTCCTCTAAGAAACCGCTATCGTCGAACATCACAAAGACGGGATCATATGGTGCTTGAAGGATTAGCTCTACCGTTTGACTGCCTGTTAACGTAGTAGGGTTTCCATATGACCTCGAAATGCATCTGCCACCAACCGATTTAGCTACATGCTCAATTGCTTTGCGAGCATATTCATCGCCATCCGTTACAATAATGATCCTTCTTTTTTTCATAATCTTTTATCCTTTCGGTTTAAAGATTAACGCGATAATAAAAGCAAATAAAATAGCTGCTGAAATTCCAGCCGAGGTAAGTTCAAAAATCCCAATCCCAATCCCGATAAATCCATGGTCATCCGCTTGCTTCATCGCTCCGTGCAGCAAAGAATGACCAAAGCTTGTAATTGGAACCGTCGCTCCGGCGCCAGCAAATTCAATTAACTTATCATAAAGACCAAATCCATCTAAAATCGCTCCTGCAACTACAAACGAACTCATAACATGCGCTGGAGTAAGCTTAGCAAAATCAAGCAGCAGCTGCCCAATAACGCAAATGATTCCTCCTACAGCAAAAGCTATTACATACTCCATTGATCATCCCCCTCCCCAATATGTTCTAAGACGACGCCATGAGCAATTGTTGGAATTGACTCTTTTTGCTGAATCATCGTTGGACTTAAAAGAGCTCCTGTTGCCACCATAAACACTTTCTTTAAGTTTCCTGATTTTAATTCATTTAAAATATGCCCATACGTGACAATAGCCGAGCAGCCGCAGCCGCTTCCTCCTGCAAATACATTTTGATCAGGGCGATATACCATTAATCCGCAATCATTATGATTGGTTGATATATCGTAGCCTTCGTCCTTGAGCAGCTGTTTTAAGATTGGACTTCCTACACCAGATAAATCTCCTGTTAAAATAAGATCATACTCGCTTGGAGCAACGTTTAAGTCTTCCAAATGTCTTTGAATGGTATCTGCAGCAGCTGGTGCCATAGCAGAACCCATGTCGTTTGCATTTTTAATCCCGTAATCCATTACCCGACCAATCGTTGCAGACGTGAGACGGACAATACCTTTTTCTTTCGAGACCAGCGCTGCCCCTGCTCCCGTAATGGTTGCCGTTGCTGTATCTGGTTTTTGTCCTCCGTACTCGGTAGGATTTCGAAATTGGCGCTCAGCCGTTGCGTTATGACTGCTCGCTGATGCAATAACACGATTAGCAAACCCTGCATCTACAAGAGCTGCTCCCGTTGCGAGCGTTTCCATTGATGTGGAGCAAGCGCCAAACATGCATAGAAATGGAATTTGGTTATGTCGGGCTACAAAATTAGCCGTTACGTTTTGATTTAATAAATCTCCAGCCAAAAACAAATCAACGTCTTCATATGATAAATTTACTTTTTGCAAACAGGAATCAATAGATTCCGTCATCAGCCTTCTTTCAGCTAACTCCCAGTTGTCTTCTTCACAGTGCAAATCTTTATGTGTAATATCAAATGTTTCTCCTAACGGTCCATCTGCTTCTTTTGGTCCTACTGCTGTTCCTGTAGCATTAATGTAAATAGGATTTTCATAAACCCACGTTTGCTTTCCAGTTTTTCTCATAATCCCCCTCTTTTCATAGCAAATAAGTTTTAAAAAGGTATCGAATGATTCCTACAATATAAGCGGAAACCGTTCCAAATACGATTACGTTTCCAGCTAGCTTGAACATATTCGTCGCAACCCCGAGAACAATCCCTTCACTTCGATGTTCGAGCGCTGCACTCGTCATGGAATTGGCAAAACCCGTAACAGGGACGGCTGAACCTGCACCTGCGAATTGACCAATACGATCATATATCCCAAACCCAGTTAAGAGAGCAGATATTAAAATAAGGGTTGCAACGGTAGGATTACCTGCATTTTTTTCATTAAAGTCAAAAAATGCAATATAGAAATTTTGAATTACCTGTCCTAATGTACAAATGATTCCCCCTACCAAAAAGGCTTTTAGGCAATTTGCCACATATGAAGGTTTAGGCTGAAATGGTTTAATGCTTTCTTGATAGTTATCTTTTAATTTTTGATTATTTGCCATGTTACATACATCCTTTTCTTATTGATTAACAAAATAAATCCAATGAAATAATGATCCGCATACTTTGCCTAGTACAATGGCCATTAACAATAAAATAAGCTTGCCTTCCATTCCTATCCGTTTCGTTAACGTCGGCAATACATTAAGCACTTCTGTTAACGCTGCTGCCAGCATCCCAATAAAAATACCGCTCGTTAGACCTATGATCATAATAAGCACCGCAGGAAACTGCCACGTGTATTGATGAAGACTGCACCACCCGCCTGTAACAGCACCACCCACCACTCCCCATTCATATGCTTGAATATATTTCATGGTTTTGGTCAGCTGCATCAAACGCGGAATAATGCCCAGCACCGTTAAAAATGCTACAAACCCAGCACCTGCAGCCAGTCCTCCCGCAAGTCCAATTACAATGGTCATCACAATGTTAATGATCATCAATTTTTTTCATACTTTCTTTATTCTCGTGCATAATGACGTATTGATCTAAGTCTTGCTGGTAATTAAACATTTCGACTTCGAGAGGACTAGGCTCTTCATTAATTCGTTTTCTAAAGACATGGTTAAAAAACAGAATCATTCCCAGGCCTAAACCGATAGAGTAAGGCACTTGAATCAGCAAAGGCTGCTTATCTCTCAGACCGGTCAGCATATAGAACAATTTTTGATGTACTTGTCTCATACTCACATCTTCGTGAAAGTTCATAATTGCTAAAGCAGCTCCGATGAAGAGAAGAAACCAAACAGCTAGAAAAAACAAAAAGGAATATTGTTTCTTTTTATACACGACCTCTACAATCGTTTGAGCGGGTCCAATCGTCTGAATGTCTAAATGCGGATACTGAGAGGCAACTTTTTGAATTACCTTCATTAAATCAACAATGATAATATTTCGATCACTCATACTGACTTGATATACAACTAGCTTTTCAATTTGCTTTTGAACAGAATCTCCTGCTATAACCATTGCTAATTGTCCAATATTTACAGCCTGATCAGGTTTTACTTGAATACGATGCCTCATTTTAAGATAAAGAACGTTTTCCATTCATATCACACCTTACGATTCATTATCTCCCTGTACGTGTAGTATGGATTTTCTTAAATTTTCTAATTCACGTTTCTGAACAGACCATTAATTACCAAATGAAAAAAGCAATCCGTTTCACTATTCTTGTTTGAATAGCAAAACGGATTGCTTCTTAAGTATTACGTATCATTCATATGCAGCTTCATTTGTTTTAAGATTTTCTTCTCAAGCCTCGATACCTGAACTTGAGAAATTCCCAGCCTTGCGGCCACTTCGGACTGAGTTTGATCTTTGTAATACCTCAAATAGACAATGAGCTTTTCACGCTCATCAAGTTCTTCAATTGCTTCTTTTAAGGCAATTTTATCAAACCACTTCGCTTCCGTATGATCAGCAATTTGGTCAAGAAGGGTAATTGGATCTCCATCATTTTCATAGACGGTCTCGTGAATAGATGAAGGAGCACGATTAGCTTCTTGAGCTAGCACTACTTCTTCAGGAGTGAGATCCAAATGTTCTGCAACCTCAGCGACTGTAGGGACGCGTCCAAGTAATTTGGAAAGCTCGTCTTTTGCCTTACGTATTTTATTGCTCATTTCTTTCAGAGAACGACTAACCTTTACCGTGCCATCATCACGAATAAATCGCTGAATTTCACCAATAATCATTGGAACAGCATATGTTGAAAATTTAACATCATACGATAAGTCAAATTTATCAACGGACTTTAATAGCCCTATGCATCCAATTTGAAATAAATCATCGGGCTCATAACCACGGTTAATAAAACGTTGAACAACCGACCAAACGAGCCGCATATTTTTTTGGACGATTGTATCTCGTGCAATTTGATCACCTTGCTGACTGCGCTTGATGAGGTCTTTAACTTCATGATCCTTTAAATACGGTTCGTTTTTATTTTTTTTGACCTCCACATCCATTGGCAAGTCTCCTTAATTACATAGCGCTTTACTATTTGTTAAGTGCTTTTTTAAATATAAGGTCGTACCTTCTAATACAGTAGACTCCACTCGAATTTCGTCCATAAAGTTTTCCATTATGGTGAAACCCATTCCAGAACGTTCTAGATCTGGTTTCGTTGTGTATAAAGGCTGCTTGGCTTCATCCACGTTATCGATACCAATTCCTTCATCACGAATCATCAGCTCGACTACACCGTCTTCATGAAGCGTCACAGAAATATATACCACACCATCCGGATTGCTTTCGTAGCCGTGAATAATAGCATTTGTTACTGCTTCAGATACGACTGTTTTAATTTCTGTTAACTCATCCATTGTTGGATCTAACTGCGTAATAAATGATGCTACCGTGACGCGAGCAAACGATTCATTTTGACTAAGCGCGGAAAATTGGAGGTTCATTTGATTTTTCATTATGCCACCCCCAATTTTTGAAGCGCGTTTTCTTCATTAGGTTCAAAACGAATAATTTTAAATAAGCCTGACATATTAAACAAACGTTCTATGGCAGGAGAAATAGCGCATACAACCATTTCCCCGCCGTTATTATGAACCTGTTTGTATCTCCCTAAAATAACCCCCAAGCCAGAGCTGTCCATAAAGGTTAAATGCTGTAAATTTAAAATCAAATGGCTGATAGATTCCTTCTCTATCGCTTCGGTGATTTTGCTTCTTAGCTCTTCTGCCGTATGATGATCTAATTCTCCTGTTAATCGAACCAACAAGACATCTTGTTTGAATTCCAATTCAATCGAAAGACTCACTATACAAACCTCCTCGGAAATCTTATAGTCAGTCTTTCGCTGCCGACAGAATAGAATCCTTCTCACCGACAAAACTAGTTCTATTTCGTCACATTTAGCTGTTTAAGATGTTTGAGAGAAAATAGAGAATGTACGTTTGAATATCTTCCACCAAGAAGCAGCATCGATATCTTCTTTTGCAAGAAGCGGTGAAGAACTAACTACTTTGTTATCCTTCTTAATGGTCAACGTTCCAATTTTGTCGCCTTTTTGAATAGGCGCATTTAGCTTCTCGTTCATTTTCACTTCTGTTTTAACGTCTTTGGCTGCATTTCCTTTTTTCAATAAAACAGAAATAGGCTCGGACGTAACAGCTGTTACCTGATCTTCGCTCCCCTTGTTTACATCTATCTTGGTAATAACGTCTCCTTTTTTGTATAAAGGCTTCGTTGTATATTGACTGAATGCGTAGTCTAACATTTTGGTTACTTGATTATTGCGATCTTTTGGCGTGCTTGCACCGAATACAACCGCTAACACGCGCATATTTCCCTTTTTAGCGGTAGCTGTTAGGCAATACTTAGCTTGACCTGTAAATCCGGTTTTGAGTCCATCAACGCCGGGATAAAACTTTACTAAGCGATTTGTATTTACTAACCAAAACTTCTTATCTGTATCCGTGCGCAAATAAGCTTCGTATTTACTTGTATAGTTAATAATTTTTTCATACTTTAGCAGCTCTCTGCCCATCATGGCCATATCATGAGCTGTACTATAGTGATTTTCTACAGGCAGGCCTGTCGGATTTTGAAATTTTGTATGAGTCAAACCAAGCTCTTTGGCTTTTTGGTTCATCTTTGCTACAAATTTTTCTTCTGATCCAGCTAAATATTCAGCCATTGCCATAGAAGCATCGTTACCGGAACCTATCGCAATCCCTTTTAGCAAATCATTTACCGTCATTTCTTCTCCGGGCTCTAAAAAGATTTGTGAGCCTCCCATTGAAGCGGCATATTCACTTGCCCGCACTTTATCTTTTAAGGTAATTTTCCCTTTATCCAAAGCCTCCATAATTAAAATCATTGTCATAATTTTAGTCATACTGGCAGGGGGAAGTTCTTGATTACTATTTTTTTCGTATAGAATTTTTCCTGTATCCCGTTCAATTAAAATAGCTGACCTAGCACTGTCAGCAAGCTCGGAATTCTTTTTTTCTGCGGCTAAAACAGGTTGCGTCATAAGTGGAAATAAAAATATGACAACGAGTAACTTTACAATAGTTCGCTTCATCTCCACAAACCTCCATTCTTTATACAACCTATTTTTTCCAAGGTATAATCGATTTATACTAAGGGAAATAAAAAAAGCATCGAGAAATTCTCGATGCTTGAAGTCATATTTTCTTCTTATTTTTGATAAGCTGGAAGCTGCTTTACTACTTCTTTTACAAGCGATAAAAACTGCTGTTTTACTTTTTCAGTCGTTTCAATTACTTCTTCATGATTTAACGGCTGATCTAAAATACCAGCTGCCATATTAGAAATACAAGAAATACCTAGCACTTTCATACCTGCATGGCGTGCCACAATAACTTCTGGCACTGTAGACATACCGACCGCGTCTCCCCCGATAATGCGAAGCATACGCACTTCAGCAGGCGTTTCATATGTTGGACCTGTATTTCCTACATATACACCTTCTTGTAAGGCGATATTTAAATCAGCTCCTACCTTCTTCGCTAATTGACGAAGATCCTTGCAGTAAGCAGTTGACATATCCGGGAATCTTACTCCGAAATCAGAGTCATTAGGTCCAATCAAAGGATTGGTTCCAAAATTATTAATATGATCAGAAATAATCATTAAGTCTCCTGGATTAAAGGATTCGTTTACTCCGCCCGCTGCATTCGTTACAATCAACGTTTCTACACCGATTTCTTTCATTACGCGCACTGGAAATGTTACTTTATCAAGAGCGTACCCTTCATAAAAGTGAAAACGTCCTTGCATAGCTACAACCGGTACGTCATAAATAGTACCTATTACTAATTGACCTGCATGACCTTCAACTGTTGAAACCGGGAACTCAGGAATGTCGTTATACGGAATTTTTACCGCGCCTTCAATTTCGTCAGCTAATACCCCTAGTCCAGAGCCTAAAATAAGCCCAATTGTTGGTGTAACAGCTGATTGATTTTTAATATATGCTGCTGCTTTTTCAATATATTCTTTTTTCATACTCCATTCCCCCTGCTTAATTCAACTCTTTTAAAAAACTTTTTCCATGCTTAGGCATTGCTACGCCAAAATTTTCTGCTACCGTTGCGCCAATATCCGCAAACGTTTGACGAATAGAAAGTTCTTTTCCTTCTTGCATGCCTTTATTGTACACAAGAAGCGGCACGTATTCACGCGTATGGTCTGTCCCATGATGAACAGGGTCATTTCCATGATCCGCTGTAATAATCAATAAATCATCTTCTTTTAATAAATCAAATACTTCTTCTAAGCGTGCATCATATTCTTCAAGTGCTTGCCCATATCCTTGTGGATCGCGGCGATGACCATAGAGAGCATCAAAATCAACTAAATTTAAGAAGCTTAAGCCTGTGAAGTCCATGTTTAATGTATCAACTAGCTTATCCATGCCGTCCATATTCGATTTGGTACGAAGAGATTTTGTTACCCCTTCTCCGTCGTAAATATCAGAAATTTTACCGATAGCAATAACATCGATGTCATTGTCTTTTAATTCATTCATTACTGTACGTCCAAAAGGCTTTAATGCATAGTCATGACGATTGGATGTACGTGTAAAGTTACCTGGTTCACCTAAAAACGGGCGAGCGATAACACGTCCAATCATATATGGATCATCAAGCGTTAATTCACGAGCAATCTCACAAATTTTGTACAATTCATCAATTGGAACAATTTCTTCATGAGCAGCAATTTGCAAAACAGAATCTGCTGATGTATAGACGATTAAGTCACCTGTTTCCATATGCTGTTTTCCTAGCTCATCCAAAATTTCTGTACCAGACGCTGGTTTGTTCCCAATGATTTTTCGACCTGTTTTTTCTTCTAATTGTGAAATCAGTTCTTCTGGAAATCCATCTGGAAATACATTAAAAGGCGTATCAATATTAAGACCCATAATTTCCCAATGACCTGTCATTGTATCTTTTCCTGCAGAAGCTTCCTGCATTTTTGTATAGTAAGCCAACGGTTTTTCGGCTTTATCGATTCCTTTAATTTCACGGATATTGCTTAGGCCAAGCTTAGCCATATTAGGCATACGAAGACCGTTGCAGTGCTCTGCAATATGACCAAACGTATCCGCACCTTTATCATTGTATTTTTCAGCATCCGGTGATTCACCGATACCCACTGAATCCATGACAATTAAAAATACGCGTTTATATGTATGCGCCATTTTATTCCCTCCAAATATCAATTTATTTATTCTCTATAAAATTCCCGTTTGGAAATAATTTAACCATCTTCTCTTATTGGTCAGAAGTCTGACCTCTCTATTAGTATAGACGCTTTTTATTTTTTTGTACACATGAATGAAAGTGTTTTCAATCAAAAAAACCAATGTCTATGAACTCATTGGACATTGGAATCTTCCTACGCTCGCGGATGAAACTGATTGTATACATCTTTTAAACGTGCTTTTGTAACATGTGTATAAATTTGAGTGGTCGAAATATCCGCATGCCCCAGCATTTCTTGAACGGCTCTCAAGTCCGCGCCGTTCTCTAACAAATGAGTAGCAAACGAATGCCGTAACGTATGTGGAGTTAATTCTTTTTCAATTTTTGCTTCAGAAGCTAACTTTTTTAATATTTTCCAAAACCCCTGCCTTGTTAAACGCCTTCCGTGATGATTAACAAAGAGTGCTTTGTCCTGTTCCTTTTGCTTTGTTAAAACACTCCGGCTATGCTGTAAATACTCTTCGATAGCCTCCGTTGCCAACCTTCCGATGGGGACAATTCTTTCTTTATTTCCTTTTCCGATACAACGAATAAATCCCATCGTCAAATGTGCATCATCAATATTTAAGTTAACGAGTTCAGACACACGAATTCCAGTAGCATAAAGCAACTCAAGCATCGCTTTGTCTCGTATGCCAAAAGGCGTCGAAGTATCAAACACATTTAACAGCGCCTCTACTTCTTCTGCATTTAGCACTTTTGGAAGCTTGCGCTCAAGCTGCGGGGTATCAATATGAACAGATGGATCTGTATCCGCTGCTTTTTCTCTTAGTAAGAATTGATGAAAAGATCTAGTTGAAGCCACATGTCTCGCAATCGTTTTAGATGACTTTTGCTGATCACTTAAATATTTCAGAAAATTAACGATGTGGAGTCTTGTTACTTCATTAAATGATTTGAGCTGCTCTACATGCTCTAAATATTGAGCATACTTTTTTAAATCTCGTTCATACGAATCAATTGTATTTTTCGCTAGTCCCCGCTCTACTACTAAATAATGAATAAAATCTTGAATTTGATCATTCAATAGCCTCTACTCCCCGTTTTGATAAAACATAAATAAACGCTCTAGCCACGTCTGATCTTTGTTCACACTTGCTTGCATGACCTTAACTGCTGAACCCGACGGCTCATCATAACGTTTATAATTTTGATACTCTTGAGATACCCATATCATTCCAAAATAAAACAAAAGAGTAAACCCGGTAAATAAGATAAATACTTTACATGTATTATATACCATTTCAGCCCATGATTTCATGAAACAATTCCTCCAATTTTTGATTCTATTAGAAGATATGCCAATTGGGACAGGTTTTATACATGTTTCTTGCCTTTATACACTGAGTTCTCTCCTGCTCATTTCCTTTCTTTCTATAAAACCATGTAGCTTATAAACTCGTTATTTTTTTATTTATGTACAACAAAAAACCTTCTCCATTAGGGAAAAGGCTTTTACTGCTTGCCTTCTTTATCCTGACAGCGATGGCAAATGCCATGAAATGTCAAGCGGTGATCTTTAATTTTAAAATTCCATTGCTTTTCCACAATTTCTTCAACGTCTTCAAGCAAATCTTCTTGAATTTCGTCCACAGATCCACATTCCATACACACAAGGTGATGATGAAAGTGTGCGGCTCCTTCTTGTCTTAAATCGTAGCGAGAAACGCCATCGCCAAAGTTTATTTTATCAACAATTTTAAGTTCAGTTAACAATTCTAACGTACGATAAACAGTTGCCAATCCAATTTCCGGAGACTTTTCCTTGACGAGGAGATATACATCTTCGGCACTTAAATGATCCTCTTCATGTTCAAGAAGTACTCTTACAGTCGCCTCACGTTGAGGTGTCAATTTATAGCTAGCTGAGTGCAACTGCTGCTTAATTCGCTCAATTCGACTTTCCATAATTATTCCCTCCCTCGCCATTCACTAATCCATTATATCAGATGTGTCGAGGGTGTCAAAATAAAGTTATTATTAATAAGAAAAAAGAATTCTTTTTACTTAATACTTATTCTTATTTATTTAATAGAGCCATTACACTTTTCATTAAAGTAGGTGATACGTAAGCTTCAATTGTAGCTGCACAGGCAACCAAACATATCATAGCAATCATGGTTCCGCTGTAGCGTAAAAATGAGGCGGAAATAGGCTCCGCTGCTTTTTTAAAAAACTGCTGCCGCACAAGCTTCAAAGAAAAGGCAACTGAAGCTGCAGACAAGATCAGAAATGCCGGTATGAGAAAGATATTTTGCGGCATAACAGATACAAAAGATAGCGCAAACCCAGAGAGTCCCATTTGATTGACTAAAAAGCCTACGGTAAAACCAATCACCATTCCTTTTAAAAACAGCAAAATTAACACTACAGGCAAACCAATAATGGCGATTCCTAATATCCAAATGAGCCCCAAGTATTTAACATTATGAAAAAAACTTTGCTGAAACATTTCAACGCTGCTTGCTACTTCTCCGCTCTTTACCTGTCCGAAAAACCGGTTTAAATAGAAGTACAGGTCTTCTTTTTGATCAAGCGTTAAACTATTTACAACAATAGCCCCAAAAATGATTCCCATTAAAAACAGCACGGTCACAAACAAATAAATAGAACTGTTTTCTTGAAAATGTCTTGCATACGATAATGGCAATTGTTTTTTTCTCATCGTCTTCCTCCTATTAATCGCTTAATAGAGTGTATGATAGAGTACAAAAACTATGCCAAGAATCTTTTGAATCTATCAAATAAAAAAGAGGATGAAACATAATGAAATCTACATTCACCATCACCTTAAAAAAATCCGAACGAATTTGATTCCCTATCAAGAATCTCTATTCATCGTTCGGATGTTCCTTTAACTAAAATATGGTTGTCACACATTTTTTTAGTTAGAGATACACGCATGCCTGTTTTTTCTCACACCAAATGACGTTTCAATGTAAACCTCTAATTGCTAGATTGCCGTTCGTATGTAAAAGAAAAAACTCTCTTACTCTCCTAACCCGCTTTTTAACTGTAAGTACTGCACAGCATAGGCTGTTTTTGCATCATAAATTTCCTTGTTTTGAATAAGAGTAAGGGCCTCATCTACCGTAACTTCCATCACTTCAACAAATTCATCTTCGTCTAATTCCGCTTTGGTGGTCATCACTTTTAAATCTTCCGCTAAATAAAGGTGCACCAACTCATCCGCAAAACCTGGTGATGTATAAAAAGAAATAATATGGCTAAGCGAATCTGTCGTATAGCCCGTTTCTTCTTCTAACTCACGTTTTGCCGTCACAATCGGCTCTTCTCCTTTTTCTAGCTTGCCGGCTGGAATTTCGACTAAAATACGATCCATCGGCCTGCGATACTGTTTGACCATAACCATTTTGTGGTCGCTTGTTAACGCAATGACAGCTACGGCTCCAGGGTGCTTAACTACTTCTCTTGTACTCGTTTTTCCGTTTGGAAGCTCTACTTCTTCTAAGTACAAATCAATCACTCTGCCTCCAAATAGCTTTTCAGAAGACAGCATTTTTTCTGTTAAATGATCCATTTTCTACACCTCGTTCTATTTTTTTGACTCTTACATATATTCTATCATACGAACCTTGGGAGGTAGAAAAAATGAAAGTTTATGTTCACGAGAAGCAAATCATTTTGGTCGGTAAAGCATGGGAAATCAAGCAAAAGTTAAAAGAATACGGCGAACAATTTCAGTATGTAGATGAATGGACGAACGCTATCTCTCAAAATTTTAATTCTTACAAACAAGCAGACTGCAGACACTAATTGTGCTGCAGTTTTCTAATCTTCTTATTTGAGTTTCCCTCTATCATAGCGCTACAATAGATAGAAACAAGTAAAAAATAAGGAGTGACATATATGGAAAAAAGACGCTTAGGTACTTCAGACTTGCTTGTCAGTACATTAGGTTTAGGATGCATGTCTCTTGGAACGGAACAAAAACACGCTGTCAATATGATTGATGAAGCTCTCGAATATGGCATTAATTATTTCGATACAGCAGATTTATATGATTTTGGCTTAAACGAGGAGTTTGTGGGACAAGCCCTAAAAAAACGCAGAAATGATATTATTTTAGCCACAAAAGTGGGGAATCGCTGGAATGATGCAAAAGACAGCTGGACATGGGATCCGTCTAAAGCTTACATAAAAGAAGAAGTAAAAGAAAGCCTGCGCCGTCTTCAAACAAATCACATCGATTTATATCAACTGCACGGAGGAACCATTGAAGACAATATTGAGGAAACGATTGAAGCATTTGAAGAATTAAAACAAGAAGGCGTCATTCGCTACTATGGCATTTCATCTATCCGCCCAAATGTGATTCGAGAGTATGTGCAAAATTCTTCTATTGTTAGCGTCATGATGCAATACAGCTTGTTAGACAGACGCCCTGAAGAAAGTGCACTTCCTCTTTTACATGACAACGGCATTAGCGTTGTAGCGAGAGGTCCAGTAGCCAAAGGGCTGCTAACCGAAAAAGGAGAGCAAAAACTTGCTGCATTCGAGGGCAAGGGCTACTTAGATTATAGCGGTACGGAATTAGCAAAAACGATAGAAGAATTTCGTCACGTACGACCAACTCACTCTCTAAACTCAACGGCACTTCAATACTGTTTAGCTAATCCTACGGTAGCCTCGGTTGTAGCAGGAGCAAGCTCTTCTTCACAGCTTCGTGAAAACGTCAAAGCTGTCGAGGCTTCCCCGCTTCAGCCTACTGAAATTAGCAAGCTGCAATCAATCTTTAAAGCAAATCAATACGAAGCTCACCGTTAAAAAATAAAAGCGCCTTTACCGGCGCTTTTATTTTTTAAATTCAGACCAGTTCAAATCACTTTCATTTAACAGTTCTTCAAACGACTTATTTTTTTCTTTTTCTTTTCGAATTCGAGCAGCTTCTTTACGCTCTGTTTCTTTCTGCTCTTCTTCTTTTAAAGAAAGCGCCTGTTTTTTAGCTTGAAGCTGTTTTAATAAGCTATCATTTAGCTGATCTTTGATACTGAGCTGATCATTTTGTTTTTGTGCTGATTGTTTTTGCTTTTTTTTAGCCATCACAATTCCCCCGCTACTTTAATTGAGAGATATTGTATCATATTCTTGCTTTTGTTACCAAAAATCAAAATGCATCTAGTTTTACATGTTCATCAATAATTAAAGTTGGCTCTGTAGATTGTTGAATATCTTCTATCGTATAGCCTTTCGCTACTTCAACAAGCTTTAGACCTTCTGCCGTAATATCAATGACCGCTCGATCTGTAATAATGCGATCCACTACCTCTTTTCCTGTCAGAGGGAGGCTACACTCATTTAAGATTTTAGGCTCATCTTTTCTCGTCACGTGTTCCATAATAACAATGATGCGCTGTGCTCCGTGAACTAAATCCATTGCACCGCCCATTCCTTTAATCATTTTTCCAGGAATCATCCAGTTTGCCAAGTCACCAGTTTTTGAGACTTCCATTCCTCCTAAAATCGCAATATTAATGTGCCCTCCGCGAATCATTCCAAACGATTCAGCACTATCGAAATAAGAAGCGCCTGTTGTCGCCGTGACGGTTTCTTTACCTGCATTAATTAAATCAGGATCTACTTCTCCTTCTTTCGGATATGGTCCAATGCCTAACAGACCGTTTTCGGACTGAAGCACCACCGTTTTATTATCTGAGATATGATTAGCCACAAGCGTTGGAATACCAATTCCAAGGTTTACATAAAATCCGTCCAAAATTTCTTTTTCAGCACGTTTTGCAATTCGCTCTCTCACGTTCACGCCGTTTTCAATCATGAAAAATCTCTCCCCTTTTGTTATTTTTGAACGGTTAAACGCTCAATACGTTTTTCTTGTTCACCAATAATTAACGATTGAACATATACACTAGGTGTGTGAATAATATTTGGATCAAGTGAGCCTGTTGGATGAAGTTCCTCCACTTCTGCTATCGTCACTTTTCCTGCTGCTGCAATCATTGGGCTGAAATTGCGCGCTGTCTTGTTATACACTAAGTTACCCATATGATCGGCTTTCCAAGCTCTAACCAAACTAAAATCAGCTTTTAACGCCTCTTCTAGTAAATATTCTTTTCCTTCAAACACGCGAACTTCTTTTCCTTCAGCAATGGGTGTTCCCACTCCCGCTGGTGTATAAAATGCAGGTATGCCCGCTCCGCCGGCGCGAATCTTTTCAGCTAGCGTGCCTTGAGGTAGCAATTCTACTTCAATTTCTCCTGACAATACTTGTCTTTCAAACTCTTTATTTTCTCCCACGTAAGAACCAATCATCTTTTTAATTTGTTTGTTTTTCAGAAGCAGTCCAAGTCCCCAGTCGTCTACGCCGCAGTTATTTGAAATTACGGTTAAATCTTTTACCCCTGTTTCAACTAACGCTAAAATCAAATTCTCCGGAATTCCACATAAACCAAAACCACCGACCATAATCGTAGCACCGTCGTGAATACCTTTCACCGCTTCTTTAAACGACGTATGTACTTGTTTCATACATAACCACCCCTTCGTTATTTTTGAAAACGCTTTCTAATCTATTATAAAAGATTTTTATTTCTTTTTAAATATATATATAACTGAAAATTATAATTTAATCATTTTTTTGTCAAAAAAGTTATATTACTAGACAAATTAAAGGAAAAACAAAAACGCCACGAGTTCCAAAGCTGTATGTTTGGAATCTGTGGCGTTGTGATATAGCTTTAATGTTTGTTAAAACTATATCAAATTAAGGACGTTCAACGATTGTTGCAACGCCTTGGCCTCCGCCAATACATAACGTTGCTAACCCAAGTTTTGCGTCGCGTTTTTGCATTTCATGAATAAGTGAAACTAGGACACGTGCACCACTTGCACCAATAGGATGTCCAAGCGCAATTGCTCCACCGTTTACATTTAAAATATCATGATTAAATTGAAGTTCACGATCCACAGCGATTGACTGTGCAGCGAATGCTTCGTTTGCTTCTACTAATTGAACATCTTCTAATGAAACAGCAGCTTTTTCCAGCGCCTTTTTCACTGCGCTTACAGGACCGATTCCCATAATGCTTGGGTCTACTCCCGCAGTTGCATTACCTTTAATTGACACTAATGGTGTTAGGCCTAACTCGTCTGCTTTTTTACGGCTCATTACCACTACTGCCGCTGCACCGTCATTGATACCAGATGCATTACCAGCTGTTACAGAACCGTCTTTTTTGAAGGCTGGACGTAGTTTCCCTAAGCTTTCAGCCGTTGTGCCTGCACGTGGGAACTCATCTTGTTCAAAAATAGTTACTTGACCTTTTCTTCCAGGCACTTCTACTGGCACGATTTCATCTTTGAAACGACCAGATTGAATAGCTGCTTCTGCTTTTTGCTGACTTGAAGCTGCAAACGCATCTTGTTCGTCACGAGTAATTTCATATTTATCACACAGATTTTCAGCTGTAACGCCCATATGGTAGTCGTTAAATGCACACCATAATCCATCTTGAATCATGCTGTCAACTACTTTTTGGTCGCCCATTTTAAACCCGTTGCGTGCATTTTTTAATAAGTATGGTGCTTGGCTCATGTTTTCCATTCCACCAGCAACAATCACATCAGCATCCCCAGCAAGAATCGCTTGTGTAGCGAGATGTACTGCTTTTAGTCCTGATCCGCATACTTTATTGATGGTTAATGCTGAAACAGTTTCAGGTAAACCTGCTGCTAAAGTTGCTTGTCGTGCTGGATTTTGTCCTAAACCTGCTTGTAGGACATTTCCCATAATAACTTCATCTACTTCGTTTGCTGATACCCCTACTTTGTTTAAAGCTTCTTTAATTACAGTACCACCTAAAGTTGTTGCGGATACATTTTGTAAGCTTCCCCCAAAGCTGCCGATTGCTGTACGTACAGCGCTTACAATGACTACTTCTGTTTGACCCATGTCGAAAACCTCTCCTTACTGTTTGATTACTGTGATTAACTGTCACCTGTATTAATTTCGACATCGCTTGCGAAATTCCTCTTTTTTTGTAAAAATTTATAATTTTTATTGAATTTTAATTTTTTAGAATTAAAATAAATATTAGTAAGCGTTTACAATGTAGGAGGAGAGCGGTTTATGGGATTTCCTGAAAAAGTAACAATTATAGAAGTTGGTCCACGAGATGGCCTTCAAAATGAAAAAAATTTTGTTCCAACTGAAAAAAAAATTAATTTTATCAAAAAATTAAAAGAAGCTGGACTATCCGAAATCGAAATTACATCCTTTGTTTCTCCAAAATGGGTTCCTCAAATGAAAGATGCTTCTACTGTTGCAGATACATTTCAGCCTGATACATGCCGAAACATTGTGCTTGTGCCGAACCAAAAAGGCTTGGAAAAAGCACTGCAAGCTAATTGCCGCTCCGTTGCGCTGTTTATTGGCGTAAGCAATACCTTTAATCAAAAAAATATTAACAAAAACACCAAAGAAGCTGTACAAACGCTGCTTCCTCTCATTCAGCAGCTCAAGCAGCAAGAATGTTTTATTCGAACTTGCATTTCCACCGCCTTTTATTGCCCGTATGAAGGAAAAATACACGAACGCGACGTGCTGGCCCTTTGCGAAAGCTTTGTGGAAGCTGGAGTGAATGAGCTAAGCGTTGCTGATACAATTGGTATGGCAAACCCTAAAGATGTATTTTCACTTTTCTCGAAATTAAAACAAAACTTTCCCCACACGCTACTTGCTGCGCACTTTCACGATACGAGAGGATTAGCCATTGCAAATATCTATGCAGCTCTGCAAGCCGGTATTAACAGGTTCGATTCATCCGCTGGGGGGTTAGGTGGTTGTCCATTCGCTAAGGGAGCAACGGGAAACGTAGCTACGGAAGATCTCGTCTTTATGCTTCATGAAATGGGTATTTCCACTTCTATTAATGAAGAAAAGCTGCTCGAAGCGGTCGCCTTTATCGCTCCTCACATTTCAAGACCGATTGAAAGCAAGCAATACTCTTTATTTGCACAGCGTTAAAAATTAGGTTTTTATGAGAGCGATGCTATAATAAATAATAGCTATATTAACAAAAGGAGCCGCTAATCATGAAAAAATGGCTATTATTAATAGGAAGTGTTTTTGGAGCATTTGCCGCTCTTGGCATCTTTTTTACAAATCAAATGATGTACATCCGTAAAAAGACCGACAAAGTTATTATTGACCGCGATACGGAAGATGGCTTTTATGATGAGAAAGTCTATAGCACTCTTCCTAAAGAAGCATTTGTGCTTCCTTCTTCTTTAGGCTATAACATAGCTGGGACCGTTATTAAACAACACGAACACAACCGATTTATGATTCTTTCGCACGGAGTTACAGTTCATTCACTGAACTCTATGAAATATGCTCGGCTTTTTCTAAAGCTTGGATGGAACGTCGTTCTTTATGATCATCGCCGACACGGCAAGTCTGAAGGGAAAACAACGAGCTACGGCTATTATGAAAAACTGGACCTTCAATCCGTTGTTCATTGGGTAAAAGAACAATTCGGTTCAACTATTTCCCTTGGGATTCACGGGGAGTCTATGGGAGCTGCGACCACTCTTTTGTATGCTGGAATGGAAGACGGAGCTGATTTTTATATTGTCGACTGCCCTTTTTCTGACTTGGAAGAACTTCTTGCCTATCGCTTAAAACAAGATTTCCACCTGCCCAAACAGCTTGTCATGCCAGCAGCTAATATTATTTTAAAATGGCGAGAAGGTTACTCATTTAAAGACGTATCACCTATTTCAGTCGTAGATCAAATCAAACATCCTGTTCTGTTTATCCATAGTAAAGAAGATGACTATATTCTTCCTAAAATGACGGAGCAGCTGCATGCCAAAAAAATGGGAGCAAAACGGATGTATTTAGCACCTGTAGGCACTCATGCCCGCTCGTATGCTGATAATCCAGAGGAATATGAACAAGTTATTGAATCATTTTTAGAAAAAATACAAAAAGAAGCGCTTTAAAGCGCTTCTTTTATTTTATCGATAAATGACATGCGCGGATTTAAAATTTGAGAAGGACATTTTAGCATAAACGCATAGGCACTTTCATTGTAGTCAATCGTCATATTATCATCTAAAAATACTTGCTTTGTTTTTTCGACAAGAACAGGAACAAAATTCGTCTCAATGGTTACATCATCGCTCTCTTTTTCATCAACAATCCATAGCGTCGTTACACCGCTCACAACACAGCCGCATCCATCCGTATCGTATTTTAATTTTAAATATAGTGAAGAATCTTTCCCGTACTTTTCTTGTACTTTTGCTATCGCTTTATCAGTAAAGGTAATATTCATTTTCCTTTAACTCCTTTTAAACTAATTGTATAAACAAACGAAAATTGCTTATATAATGAGTATAATACACATCTCGCTTTCATTAAACTCTGGCGCTTCATATAGATGTGTACAAAAAGGAGGTTTTTTTATGTCAAAAGTACAAATTAAAGTAATGGATAACGGCTCTTTCCGTGTCACTGGAGACGTTGAATTAATTGATGCAGACGGCAACAAATTTGAAACAAAGCCGACATTTTCACTATGCCGATGTGGCCAGTCGCAAAAGATGCCCTTTTGCGACGGAAATCATAAAGGAAAATTTGACTCTTGTGTGCGCGCTGCAAAAATTTTAGACGAGCAGTAGATTCATAGAAATACAGCCTTACTGAACGAAACCATTAACGAAAAACATTGATAACCTGTGGTTAAAGCACAGGTTATTTTCTATTAAACGCATCCCCTGCCAATTTTTCTACGAGCCCCGGGGCAAGCTGATACATCTTCGAGCCTATATTCATCCACTTAGGCAAGTTGACTTCTCGTTTTGGTTTCCCAATAATATTGACCGTTTTTTCAGCTACGTATTGAGGGGTTAACATAAACTTTTCTACACTTTTTTCATAGTTTCCTGATTGGTCTGCTATTGAAAAGAAGTTGGTTTGAATAGGACCTGGATTCACTGCCGTTACATAGATATCTGTTTTCTCTAATTCCATTCGCAGGCTGTTGGTAAACCCTAGCACGGCATGTTTAGAAGCTGAATAGCCACTGGATTTAGGCGTCGCAAGTTTGCCTGCTTGAGAAGCAATGTTAATAATATGTCCTTTGTTTTCTTTTAGCATATAAGCTAAAATTTCTTGTGTACATGCAATTAATCCAATAACATTGACTTGAAACATTGAGGCAATTGTCTTAATCGATGCTTCTTTCACTTCTTCAAATACACCAAAGCCTGCATTATTAATCAGGACATCAACACGCTTAATTTCACTCATCATTTTCTGAACGACTCTTTTGACTTCCTCTACGTTCGCTACGTCAGCTTTGTATATGTAAGAGGTAATCCCATATTTTTGACTAATTTGCTCGGCTACTCGGTGCAGCTTTTCTTCTGTACGTGCAAGTAAAACGGGGACGCCCCCTCTTTTGGCCACTTCATAAGCTAAATGCTCTCCAAGACCTCCCGAAGCGCCTGTAATCACGACATGTTGGTTCTTTAACGAGGATTTCAAATATAACACACCTTTTTTATAAGTTAAGAGCACACAGAATAAATAAGCGTACTTTCTTTTTCATGTGTACTGATTTTATTTGCATCTTCTAAAAAATCGAGCTGACCAATTGTTTCAGAAAGAGTTAGCCCTAGTTCTTTTTCATAAATAGTAGGAAATAGCTGTTTGCAAATATCAAATGCTGTTTGAGGACGTTCTTTTATCATGCTAAGCACTTTATCCGCTCGGTCGCTCTGCTTTTGTAACCGCTCTTGTACAAGTTCGCGAACATGTAACACTTCATCTCCATGACCTGTATAGATACAGTTTATCTCTAAATCAAGCAGACGTCTTAATGAATAATTATATTGAAGAAGCGTTTTAGGTCGCTCGCCGCTTGGTTTCATAGGAGGTTCAATGAGCGGATTAGATGAAATATGCTTTAACAGTAAATCTCCTCCAATCATAACCGCTGTTCTTTCATTGTATAATGCAATATGGCTTTGAGCATGACCTGGTACTTCAAGTACTTTCCAACTCTCTAGGCCCGGAATGTAATCTCCTTCCTGCACAGAAGTTGTAAGAGAACGATGACATGAATACTTCATTGATGCTTTTAAACGTTTTAAATAAGGGCGAAACCTTTCATCTACGCCGGCTTTCATAAAGTGGTCTTCAAAAAACGCATCGTACCACTCAAAAAAATCTGGATTTTGGGAGATCCAAGGCTGATTTTTCGCATGACCGACTATGGCGATATCTTTATCAAAAAAATCAAGCATTCCTACGTGATCAGGATGGTGATGAGTTAGGACAACTTGCTTAATATCATCTGGTTTTAATCCTATTTCATTAAGCTTTTCTTTAAATACAGACCACGCCGCCTCCGTTTTAATACCAGCATCAATTAGCGTAACGGTCTGACCTTTTATAACAAAAACATTCACATCTCCTACCGCAAAAGGAGTAGGCAGCACAATTTTATATAATTGCTCATTCATCTGTATTTTTGCTCCTTTACCATCGCATTTTCTTTTAAGTTTACACGATTTTTCCTATTATTTATACAATTGCATTCGTTTTCTGAAAATTACATTGACATCCTTCTCTTTTTCATTGCATAATGACAGAAATATAGTGAAGTTTTATTCATATCTTTAGATAACTATGCATTTTATAAAGAAGAGATACACAAACACAAACCTTTAACAGATACTGAAATCTCAGTATCTGTTTTCATTGGATAGCAAATGACTGGAGGAACTTTTAATGAAAACGGATTTAAACATCGCCTTTATTGGAGCTGGATCAATGGCTGAAGCTATGATCTCAGGGCTGCTGTCAGATAAAAAGCTTCGCCCCAATCAAATCACCGTAACAAATCATAGCAACGATAAAAGACTTCACGAACTTCGAAACGCATATGAAATTAACATTACGCGTAATCATGCCTTGTTAATCGAAAAAAGCGATATCGTCGTGCTTGCTATTAAACCAAAAGACGTAGCGGAAAGCATCGATACGATTAAGTCTTATATTCGTCCGCACCACCTCGTTCTCTCTGTTTTAGCAGGTGTATCGACTGCCACAATTGTAAACTTGTTTGACCAAGAAGTAGCGGTTGTAAGAGCTATGCCAAATACATCGGCCTCTATTGGATTATCGGCTACAGCCATTGCACCCGGCAAGTTTGCTACAGCAGAGCATATGAACGTTACTACTGCTTTATTTGAAACGATTGGTACGGTTACAACTGTAGAGGAAGAGCAGCTTCACGCTGTAACAGGACTATCTGGAAGCGGCCCAGCGTATGTCTACTATCTAGTAGAAGCAATGGAAAAAGCAGCTGAAAAACAAGGCTTGGATACGTCAGTGTCAAATGAACTAATTCTTCAAACTCTTATCGGTGCTGCAGAAATGCTGAAACAGTCACCTAAAACGCCAGCCGTACTTCGAAAAGAAGTGATGAGTCCGGGCGGCACAACGGAAGCAGGAATCGAACAGCTTATTTCTCATAACTTCCAAGAAGCCATGATGCAGTGTATTGAACAAGCTACAATTCGCTCCAAATATTTAGGAGATACGATTGACGAAAAAATCTCAAGTAAACGTTCGTAAAGGTTCACCTCTTTCTAAAAAAAGAAAGAGGTTTTTTTATGATTAAAAATGGATAAGCAGATTATGTGAAAGAAAATTCAATGCGGTGATATAATAACTTTTGTTTAGAGTATCGAAATAATTGGAGGTTAAACCGAATGACAACAAAACTATTTTCACCTTATACAGTGAAAGATGTAACATTAAAAAACCGAATTGTAATGTCACCAATGTGTATGTATTCATGCGAAAAGGAAGACGGCGTAATAACCGACTTTCATATGGTTCACTACACAACTCGTGCGGTTGGACAAGTAGGTCTCATTATGGTTGAAGCCTCAGCTGTCGTGCCACAGGGTCGTATTTCAGCTCAAGACTTGGGAATTTGGAATGATGAACAAAAAGATGGATTAACGAAACTTGTGACACAGCTAAAAGAAAACGGTGCAAAAACAGCTATTCAACTTGCACACGCAGGACGTAAAGCAACTGTTGAAGGCGATATTTATGCTCCTTCCGCTATTGCTTTTGATGATAAAAGTAAAAAACCTGTGGAAATGACCACAGAACAAATTCATGAAACGATTTCTGCCTTTAAAGAAAGCGCTCGACGCTCAAAAGAAGCTGGATTTGATATTATCGAACTTCACGCTGCACACGGTTATTTAGTACATCAATTTCTATCGCCGCTAAGCAATAAACGCAGCGACGAATATGGCGGCAGCGCAGAAAATCGCTATCGTTTCTTAAAGGAAATTATTGAAGCTGTGAAAACAGAGTGGGACGGCCCTTTATTTGTCCGTGTTTCTGCTTCTGACTATACAGAAGGCGGATTAACAGTCGATGATCACGTTGCATTTGCAAAATGGATGAAAGAACAAGGCGTCAACTTAATCGATGTTAGTTCCGGTGCTCTTGTACACGCTCCAATCAACGTATACCCTGGCTATCAAGTGCCGTTTGCAGATAAAATTAAGCAGCAGGCAAATATTGATACAGGCGCAGTTGGATTAATTACAACAGGACGACAAGCAGAAGAGATTCTGCAAAGCGAACGCGCTGATTTAATTTTTGTTGCGCGCGAACTTCTGCGCGATCCGTACTTCCCGCGCACGGCGGCAAAAGAACTAAATGAAACAATTTCAGCACCCGTTCAGTACGAACGCGGATGGTAAAAAAAAAGACGAGGATATCCTCGTCTTTTTTTATGAAATCGTAAACCGTTTCAAATCTTCTGCTATGTCGGTATTTGGAAAAATTTCTTTTGCTCCTTCTGCTAGCCGGCTGACTGCGTCTCCTTGGTAACGCGAACTAATATGAGATAAAATAAGACGCTCGGCCGATGCTGTTTTAGCGATTTCAGCGGCTTCTTTTGCAGTAGAATGAAAATAGTTGTAAGCAAGCTCCTCGTCTCCCGCTGAAAAAGTAGCTTCATGGACTAAAACATTTGCATGCATAGCAAGCTGAACACTTTGCATGCACTTTCTTGTATCTCCTAAAACCGTGATGACCTTCCCTTTTTTAGGCTCTCCTACAAATTCTTGACCATTGATTATACGCCCATCTTTTAATACTACTTCTTTCCCTTCCTTTAACTGCTGATAATGAGGCCCCGGGGGAATATTCATCTCTTTTAAACGCTGAACGTCCAGTGATCCTGGCAAATCTTTTTCGACAACTCGATATCCATAAGATAAAATGCCATGTTCAAGTTTGCCAAACTCCACTGAAAAAGTTTCATCTTCAAAAATCGTTCCACTTTCACTTTCCTCTTCTATTTCAACAATCTCTAGAGGATATTGCAGATGAGTTTGACTTACAGCCAGCGTGACTTCAATAAATTCTTTAATTCCTTTTGGCCCGTATACAGTAAGCAGCGATTCTCCGCCTTGAAACGAACGGCTTCCAAGGAGTCCAGGCAATCCGTAAATATGATCACCGTGAAGGTGCGTAATAAAAATTTTCTCAATTCGCCTCGGTTTAACGGTTGTATGTAAAATTTGATGCTGAGTTGCTTCTCCACAATCAAAAAGCCACACCGCCCCTCTTTCTTGCAAAAGTTCGAGCGCAAGAGATGAAACATTCCGCTGTTTCGCCGGTACTCCTGCACCCGTTCCTAAAAATAACAATTCCATTTTCTACTTCCTCCTTCACACGCACAAAAAGCCTGTAAGTATATTATACAGGCTTTTTGCAAACTTACCTATTTGATGCTGTCAAGTGCATACGTAATAGTAGCTAATAACAGCTCAATATCACTTTCCTCAATGTTGAGAGGCGGCGAGAGGGTGAGAACATTATTATAGCCGGCCACCGTTGCTCCATTTTTTCCAATAATGACTCCTTTGCTTTTGCATTTAGCAATCACTTCATTTACAAGATTAACGTCTAACGGTGCCTTCGTTTGTTTATCAGCTACAAGTTCAATTCCAATTAAAAGCCCTTTACCTCTTACGTCTCCAACGTATGGGTGGCTATCGATAAGCGGCTTTAGCTCACTTAATACGTAAGCTCCAAGCTGTTTAGAACGGTCAAAAAGATTTTCTCTCTCCATAATTTCTAAATTCTTTAATGCCAGTGCACACGCAGCTGGACTTCCTCCAAATGTATTAACATGGCGAAAATACTCGTACTGATCGCTATCTTTGAACGCTTCATAAATTTCTTTTTTAACAGCAGTTGCAGAGAGCGGAAGATATGCGCTTGTAATTCCTTTTGCCATGGTAATGATATCTGGTTTTACATCGTAATTCATAAAACCAAAGGCTTCTCCTGTACGTCCAAAGCCGCAAATAACTTCATCTGCAATTAAAAGTGCACCGTGTTTTTCACACGTTTCTTTTACGCCTTTCATATAATTTTGAGGCGGTAAAAGAATTCCTCCTCCTGTAATAATTGGCTCCATAATAACAGCGGCAATCGTTTCACTTAGCTCCCACGTCATAACATTGTCAATATCTTTTACAGATTGAAGCTGTTCTTTCGGTGCATCGTAGTCATCTTGCCCTCGGTACGAATCAGGCGGGGCAACGTGAATAAAGCCAGGGGCAAGCGGTTCATATTTATATTTACGCTGAGCTTGGCCCGTTGCTGCTAGTGCGCCCATTGAATTCCCATGATACCCTCGGTAACGCGAAATAAATTTGTAGCGAGAATGCTCTCCTTTTTGCTGATGGTACTGACGCACAATTTTAAAAGCCGTTTCATTTGCTTCAGATCCGCTGTTTGAAAAGAAGATAACATAGTCATCACCTAGCATTTCATTTAGCTTCTCTGCCAGTTTGATAGCAGGTACGTGAGATTGAGTGAGGGGAAAATAAGCCAGTTCTTTTAGCTGCTCATAGGCTGCGAGCGCTAACTCATCCCGTCCATACCCGGTATTTACACACCAAAGCCCTGCCATTGCATCTAAATAGCGATTTCCTTGCTCATCTGTAATCCAAGCACCTTTTGCTTTTGTAGCTACCATCGTTGCATCCGGACTGTATGGTTTCATTCCATGCCATACATACTGCTCATCTTTTGCACGCAGATCTTTTTCATTTTGACTGACCTGTACCATCTTATCCACTCCCAAATCGCTAGCGCGGTATTTTTTTCTGTATGAAAAGACTTCGACAAAATGCCGAAGCCACTTGCTATATTCATCTATATGTTAAAAGTCAAAGCGTGATGTAACCATCTTTTTACGTGTAAAGAAGTTCAAACCGTCTTTGCCGTTGACATGCAAATCTCCGTAAAAAGAGTCTTTCCAACCGGAGAATGGGAAGAAGGCCATTGTAGCAGGTACTCCTACGTTAATACCGAGCATACCAGCATCTGCTTCTTCTCTAAATTGACGCACCGCTTTTGCATCTTTGGTATAAATCGTTGCTCCATTTCCAAAACGGGATTTTTCCATATAGCGAAGTGCTTCATCTAATGTGTCAGCACGAAGCAAGCTTAGTACAGGTGCAAAAATCTCTTCTTTAGCAATGGTCATATCAGGAGTTACGCGGTCAAAAATTGTTGCTCCTAAGAAATTGCCTTCCGTATGTTCATCCATTTCTTTACGTCCGTCACGAATGAGTTCCGCTCCTTCTTTCATGCCAAGTTCAATATAATCCAGCACCTTATCACGGTGCTCTTTTCGAATCACAGGCGTTAGAAGCACTTCATCATCAAAGCCGCTTCCCATAATTAATTCATCTGCTTTTTGCTTTAATTTTGCGACGAATTCATCGCCTTTTTCACCAACCACGACCACTGCGCTGCACGCCATGCATCGCTGGCCGGCACTTCCATAAGCGGAGCTGATAATATGTGATACCGCTTTATCCATATCGCAGTCTGGCATCACAACATGATGATTTTTAGCTCCAGATAAAGCCTGAACTCGTTTCCCTTGAGATGCAGCTTGTTCATAAACATATTTTGCTACCGGCTGCGATCCGACGAATGAAATCGCTTTAACTTTTTCATGCTCTATTAATCCGTTCACAACGTCGTGTGCCCCGTGCACAATATTTAATAATCCATCCGGTGCTCCTGCTTCTGTAAAAAGTTCAGCAAGTCGCGTTGCTAAAAGCGGCGTTCGCTCAGACGGTTTTAATACAAACGCATTTCCACATACAATGGCAAGAGGGAACATCCAAAGCGGTACCATCATCGGAAAGTTAAAAGGTGTGATGCCGCCAACGACACCCAGTGGAAAACGGAACATCTCAGAATCAATTTCTTCCGCTATGTTATTTAATGATTCCCCCATTAATAAAGTAGGAGCACCCGCGGCAAACTCCACGCATTCAATACCGCGCTGTACTTCACCGTAAGCTTCTTTAAAAGCCTTGCCGTTTTCTTGTACCACTAATTTAGCTAACTCTTCATGATGCTTAACTAGTAAATGCTGAAACGCAAACATTAATCTTGCTCGTTTTGGAGCAGGAACGTTACGCCATGTTTCAAATGTTTTTTGAGCTGTTTCCACCGCATTGGCTACGTCTTCTTTTGTAGAAAGCGGTACTTTTGCAATGACTTCGCCCGTCGATGGATTAATTACCTCTCCAAATTTTCCCCCTGCCGTATCAACCCATTTTCCGCCCACGTAATTTTTTAAAACTTGCGTATCATTATTCACAACTGACATATCGCTTGGCCTCCTCAAAAAATAAGAAATGACAAATCTACCTTTATTATTGAATAAATAAATGGTGGTTGCATTAGACAAAATGTGAAACAACTCTAGATTCTCGTTTCACATTTTGCGCAGTGAACTAGGAGAAAGCATGAACTAAAATGAACATATAGTAAAATCATCCTCAACATAAAAAAACAGCTGTTTCCAGCTGCTTACTTATCCGTTTATAAATTCCGCGCGCGACTTTTTCATCATAAACAAATATTCATATGCCATAATCATAAACTCAATTGCCAGTCGTTTTTCCGGCTCCATAAAGTCTTCACCCAGCAGCTTTTCTAGTTTTTCGATACGGTGATACAGCGTTTGCCGGACAATGTATAAACGCTTAGCCGTCTCTTGTTTAGATCCGTTGCATGCTAAATAAATTTTTAATGTTTCCATGAGTTTTGCATTATACGTTTCATCATATGTAATAACGGGCTGCAGATATTCAAACACCACTTCCTGTAGGTCTTCATGCTGATGTAAAAGCGAAATAATCCGGTACATATGCAAATCATCATAAAAATGAATAATGGTTTGTTTTTGCAGCATTTCTTGAATCGAAATCGTTTCTTTAGCCGTTTCATAGCTTTTATGCATGCAGTCAAGCTGTTCACAGTATTGGCCAATTCCGATAAAGCTAATGGCGTTCCTCTTTGAATTTTCATCCGATTCATATTGATTCATCCAGCGATGAAGGCTGTTTTCTAGTCTCTCTCTCCACGTGCTAACCATTCGTTTGTTCAAAAGAATAAATAATACTTCGCGATTTCGCTCGGAGACTAATAAGTGAAAGCCTTCTTGTTCAAAAATGCTTCGCAAGATCAGCTTAAAATATGTTCGATCAAACTTCTCCCGCTTTTGCCACTTACAGCAAACAACGACACCTCCGCGGATAGGCGAATCTGAACACACTTCGTGCATAGAGTCTTTTATTTGTTCAAGAGTTAACTCTCCGTTCATCCATTTCGTCATCCATTCGGTTTCATCTACTCTTTTTTTCTCTTCAACATACAGGTCCTTCAAAAAATGCTGAGCAAGTGCAGTCGCCGTTCGGTCAACGGTGAGAACTTCAAGTTCTGTTAACGCTTCATTTATAGAAGCAACATATAGCTGAGCATAATCTTGTCCTAATAAATGAATAGGCTGCTCAGTAAAATGCGGACTTTCATTTTCCCTGCTTATATAATGAAGTAGAAGCTGCTGTTTGAGCAAGTCCATCTCAGGAGCAAAGGTAAACAATTCATTTGAAACTTTAAGGCCGACAAGAAGCCCCGTAGATTCATATAAACACTGTAAGATGAGGGCCGGATCATTAACTGTTAACAGCAGCTGATTTAGCCTATGAGAATACTGTTCTAAATCGGAAATCATTTGATAGTGCTGATTAATTAAAAGCGAGTGAACATCTTGCGTAATTTCAACGAACGGAACTTCCTCGTGAAATAAAATAATCGGAAAATCACATTCGTTCGCTTTATCAATTACAATTTGCGGAATCTTAGAAGTATAAGTGCCAAGTTCAATACACAGTCCTGATGCCTTGCAAGAAATTAATTGCTGAAGAAATGATAAACAAGATTGAGAATCTTCTCCCCAGCCTACCCCTGTTGATAAAATGAGCTCGTTTCCTTTTAGCAGCTCATTAATGCGCGTCACTTCCATCACGTGCACCCACTTAACAGAATTAGTAAGCCCTTTCTCTCCAGCTATTACTTCACAGTTTACAAAATGTTTCCTTGTTAAAATCTCTGTTACTGTTAAATATGATTTCAAGTCAACACCGCCCCTAGCGAATTTCACATCATGTCTCCTGGATCATTAACGCGTATTTCGCATATGTGTAGAACAAAAGCTATATCTTCTTACATTATATTAAATATTTAGAAGAAATAAAATATTTAATGAAAGAAACGAAAAAAGCTGTAACGATAATGGATCGTTACAGCTTCTGAGCTGTTTGCTGTAATTTATTAAAAAAACCTTGGCGTTTAACCGCTTGTTCTTTAATTCGATGAATTTCTTTTTTATAAAAACGCAAATCTTGTAGTGACACTGCATTTAACATTTCCATTTTTAATTTATCAATAATTTTTGTTTCTTCCTGTGTCATACACTGCATAGCTTGATCCATCCGTGTCACACCCTTTTCGTATTTAATAGATTTAGTTTGAAAACGTTCTACTATAATATTTACTACAATTTACTAGATAACTAAACCTTTTCTCTTTCGATGTAAACGAAATGTAACAACTGTAATACAGTCAATGGATAATATCTAGTTATTTTGTTTCACATCCAAAACGAAAAAAACACAAAAACGGATCACTTTTGTCAACCAATATAGTAAAAAACTTACAGGGATTAGTAAACAAATAAAGAGATTGAAACATAATTAAAATTCCAATCAACAGCTAGAAGCACCTACGCACATGAAACCTGCGTTCACCCTAGCAATAAAAAAATCCGAACGATTCATCGTTCGGATCTTCCTTCAGCTAAAATAATTTTGTCCCGGCCTCCATTTTTATACTTGTTGAATCAGTACGGATGAAAAATATTTTCTAGCATCCGCCGTCAATATATGAAGGGTTTCTTGTTCGGTTTGGTTATTTTCGGTGCGTTCAAACGTCACAAATGCCCCGCTTAGATTCTCCGTTACGGCTGTTATTTTAAATCCTTTTTGCAGCAAAAAATCAATCTTTTCTCGCTCTGCCATATATTCATGATAACTTGACATTTCCCTGCCCCCGATCTATTTCTTCATCTGTTTTTATAACATTAATTTTTCAGCTTCGTTAGCCGTGTTTAACTCATTAAACTTTGCTCGTTTTGTAAATTGTCCGTAGCCTTTTTGACCGACAAACTGCTTATCTTTTACGACAAATTCCCCGCGGCAAAGTACTGAAACCGGCTCACCCGTGACTTTCATTCCCTCAAATGCGCTATAATCGACTGCCATATGATGTGTGTTTGCTGAAATCGTACGTTCGACAGAAGGGTCAAATATAAGCAGATCCGCGTCTGCGCCAACCGCTATTGTTCCTTTTTTCGGGTACAGTCCGAACAGCTTAGCAATTTTTGTTGATGTTATATCTACAAACTGATTGATATTAATTCGTTTCTTCACTACTCCTTCTGAAAATAAAATACTCATGCGATCCTCGATAATAGGGCCTCCGTTTGGAATTTTCGTAAAATCTCCTTTTCCGAGATCTTTTTGACCGTTAAAATCAAACGAACACTGATCTGATCCAATCGTTTGCAAGTCGCCATTACGCAGAGCATTCCACAAAACATCTTGGTTCCATTTTTCACGTAAAGGCGGCGACCATACGTACTTTGCTCCTTCAAAATTCGGTTTTTCTAAATAGGTTTGGTCAAGCGTCAAATATTGCGGACACGTTTCGCCCCAGATATTTACGCCTTTTTCCCTTGCTTCAGCAATCTTTTTAACCGCTTCAGCGCACGAAACGTGAACAACATAGAGCTGTGAGTCAGCCAGCTCCGTTAGCACCGCAGCTCTTCCCGTAGCTTCTCCTTCTATTTCTGGAGGACGAGTCAGTGCATGATAGATAGGATCGGTTTGTCCTTGTTCTAGTGCTTGTGCCGTTAAATACTCAATAACATCTCCATTTTCAGCATGTACCATCACAAGCGCCCCTAGTTTTTTAGCTTGCACTAGCGTTTGATAAAGGGTAGCATCGTCTGCTTGAAAAACATTTTTATAGGCCATGAACACTTTAAAAGAAGTAATTCCCTCTTTTTCAATAATCGTAGGAAGCTCATTTAATACATCTTCCGTGATTTCTCCAATCATTAGATGAAAGCTATAATCGATAGCCGCTTTTCCTGTCGATTTTTCATGCCATGTGCCGATCGCTTTTTGCAGCGGTTCGCCTTTATTGGTTAAGCAAAAATCAATAACAGTTGTCGTGCCTCCAAAAGCTGCTGCTCTTGTACCTGTTTCAAAGTCATCTTTTGTAACGGTGCCTCCAAACGGCATATCTAAATGAGTATGAGGATCGATGCCTCCTGGAAATATATAGTTGCCTTTTGCATCAATCACTTCACAGCCCTGCTCTTCAAATGCCGAGCCAATTGCCGAAATAACTCCATTTTCAATTAAAATATCGGCTTTATACGTATCTGTTGCTGTGACTACCACACCATTTTTAACGATTTTCTTCATTTCTTCATCCCCTTTGTCTTTATACGTCTAATCGCTGTGCAGCCGTCGCTTGTAAAGCAGCTTGGCGTTCATTCCACGTCATTGGAGGCTGTTCATTCGGTAATTCAACCATGGATATAGCCCCGTCCACCGGACATACAATCGAACATAAATTACAGCCTACACAATCTTCTTCTCTTACTTTTAAATAAGATTTCCCTGAAGGGTCTTTCAGCATATCAATACATTGGTGAGAAGTATCTTCACAAGAAATATGACATTTATTGCAGTTAATACACGTCTCCGGATCGATGCGAGCCACTACTTTATAATTGAGATCTAAGTTGCCCCAGTCGGAATATTTTGAAACGGCTTTCCCTACAATATCACTTACTTTTTCGATTCCTCTTTCATCCAAATAATAATTGAGACCTTGAATCATATCCTCTACAATGCGGAACCCGTGATGCATAGCAGCTGTACATACTTGCACACCTGTAGCACCCATGAGCATAAATTCGACGGCTTCTTGCCAGTTCGAAACGCCTCCCATACCTGATATTGGAACGTTAATAAACGGACTTCTCGCACATTCAGCAACCATGTTTAATGCAATCGGCTTAACAGCCGGGCCGCAATAACCTCCGTGAGCGCCTTTTCCTGCTACGTGTGGAATCGTATTCCATGAATGAATGTCTACTCCTGCTAAACTATTAATAGTGTTAATCATGCTCACAGCGTCAGCACCGCCTCGAACCGCTGCTTCTGCTGTAACGGTGATATCTGTGATATTTGGGGTTAATTTAACAATGACCGGCGTTTGGGCAACTTCTTTAGCCCAATGCGTTTGTTTTTCAACCAAATCAGGGACTTGCCCAGAGGCAGCACCCATCCCTCGTTCTGCCATCCCATGCGGACACCCAAAGTTCAGCTCTAATCCATCCACTCCTACGTCTTCTACTTTTTTGACAATTTCATGCCATTTTTCTTGCTGAGGCTCTACCATAAGAGAGGCAATAATTGCGTGGTTAGGAAACTTCTTTTTCGTTTCATAGATTTCCTTCAAATTAACTTCAAGGGGACGATCGGTGATTAACTCAATATTATTAAAGCCGGCTACGCGCTGACCATTGAAGCCAACGGCAGCAAATCGAGAGGAAACATTTAAAATCGGATCACCAAGCGTTTTCCAAACTGCGCCTCCCCATCCTGCTTCAAATGCACGCTGCACTTGATAACCTGAATTGGTTGGCGGTGCGGATGCCAGCCAAAACGGATTTGGTGATTGAATACCTGCTAAATTTGTTGTTAAATCTGCCATAGATTTCTCCTCCTCCTGATTTTAAGCTGTTTCCATTGTTTCTTTTGTTAACTGCATATGAATATTTAACGCCGTTTGTTTTCCTTGCTGAGCAGCGGTCACAACCATTGCTTCTCCTTGCCCTTTACCAAAAATAACGTCTCCGCAAGCAAATACTTTTGGATTTGATGTTTGAAACGTCTCTTGATTAATTAAGACAACTCCGTCTTCATGATGCAGCTGAAATTGTTGAATCAAAGACAGATACCGTTCTTGACCAATTGCTTTAACAACAGCATCGACTGGAATGGTAAACGTTGAACCTTCAACAGGAACAGGCTTTCTTCGGCCGTCTGCATCTGGATCTGTTAACGTCATTTTTACACATTCAATCCCGCTCACCTTACCATTTTCATCTCCAATAATTCGTATAGGAGCCGTTAACCAGCGGAATTCAACACCATCTTGTTTCGCAAATTCAAATTCAAAATCATAAGCCGTCATTTCTTCTCGTGTACGACGGTATAAAATTTGAACATTTTCAGCCCCCAAGCGCACGGAACACGTAGCACCATCAATCGCAGTATTTCCCGCACCAATGACGGCAACACGCTTACCCACAAATTCTGTTGATAACGCTTCTGACTTCGTTTTTTTCACAAAATCAATCGCATCATACACACCGTCTAGCTCTTCACCTTCAACATATAGAGAAGGCACCTTGCTCATACCAATAGCTAATACAACCGCGTCATACGACTGCAGCAATTCGCTTGGAAGAATATCTTCTCCAATTCTTACGTTTGTTTTAATTTTTACATCTAAATTTTTCACTTGTTCAACTTCCCAGAATGAAATCGCTTGAGGAAGACGAAACGACACGATTCCATATGTATTTAACCCTCCTGCTTGTTTTTCCGCTTCAAAAATGGTTACGTCATACCCAAATCGGGCCAGTTCTCTTGCTGCAGAGAGACCAGCCGGACCTCCCCCAACAATTGCTACCTTTTTGCCATTTGCTCTTCCTTTCTCAAACAGCACCTGTTCATTTTGAATAGCCCAATCCGTTGCGTAGCGCTGCAAATCTCCAATCATAATTGGTTTGGTTGAGTGGTTAAGCACACACGCTCCTTCACATAGTTCATCGGTTGGACAAACTCTCGAACAGCTTGCTCCTACGGGATTAGAAGACATAATCGTTTCGGCAGACCCCTTTAAATTGCCCGATGCAATTTTTTTAATAAACGTCGGGATGTCAATTCCTGTAGGGCATGCCTGAATACAGGGTGCATCATAACAGTACAAACATCGATTAGATTCTTCGACCGCTTCTCTATTTGACAACCCTTTTTCTACTTCATTAAAGTTTTGAATGATGGACTGCAAACTTTCCTGTGATCGCATTGCATCAACCTCCCAAGGATATCTGTTGATAAAACTAAAATTGAAAGCGCTTACATATTTTTTATATACGTTATTCTCAACTTCTACTTTGGTAAAATGTATTACTAACTTTATTGTACAAAACGACCGTCTTTTCTTCATTATACATTATGTTAAAAAATTCAGACTATTTACTATTCACTATGTAAAAAGCCTTGCTTTTATATAAAAGCAAGGCTGCAACTATTATTTTGCTACTTCTTTAATAATCGACACTACTAGTTCAGATGTCTTCACCAGTTCTTCTACCGGAATTTTTTCATTTGTTGTATGAATGTCTTCATAACCAACTGCTAAATTTACTGTTGGGATATCAAAGCCTGCGATTACATTTGCATCGCTTCCGCCTCCGCTTTGAAGCAGGCGTGAAGGACGATCGATATTAGCCACGGCTTTTTTAGCAACTTCGACAACATGATCTCCATCGCCAAATTTAAAGCCTGGATACATCACTTTAATATCAACTTCTGCACGTCCGCCCATTTCTTGTGCAGCTGTTTCAAACGCTTCTTTCATTTTCGCTACTTGTGCTTCCATTTTTTCTGGAATTAATGAACGAGCTTCTGCTAAAATATCAACGCGGTCACACACGATATTCGTTTGCGTTCCACCTTCAAAGCGTCCAATATTCGCTGTAGTCTCTTCATCAATACGTCCAAGCGGCATTTTAGAAATGGCTCTTGAAGCAATCGTAATAGCAGAAACGCCTCGTTCAGGAGCTACACCTGCATGAGCTGTTTTTCCATAAATTGTTGCATTTACTTTTGCTTGCGTCGGCGCAGCAACGATAATGTCTCCCACTTTGCCATCGCTATCTAAAGCATAGCCGAATTTTGCCGTTACGAGACTAGAATCAAGAGCTTTAGCGCCCACTAAGCCAGATTCTTCTCCTACTGTAATAATAAATTCAATTTTGCCGTGCGCGATGTTTTCTTCTTTTAATACGGTGATGGCTTCTAGCATTGCTGCTAAGCCTGCTTTATCATCCGCTCCAAGAATTGTCGTGCCGTCACTTTTAATATAGCCATCTTCAATAGATGGTTTAATACCGTTTCCAGGTACGACTGTATCCATATGAGAAGTAAAGTAGATTGTGTCTACGCCTTCTTTTGTAGCTGGCAGTGTGCAGATTAAGTTGTTGGCTCCGTGGCCCGTTTTTTCTTTGGCATCATCTTCTACTACTTCGACGCCTAATGCGGTAAATTTTTCTTTTAGTACAACAGCAATTTTTTCTTCATGCTTTGTTTCTGAGTCTACTTGTACTAATTCAATAAATAAATCAACGATTCGTTGTTCATTAATCATAATATGTAATCCCTCCAAAAATAACCTACAATGGTATGTTACCATGTTTCTTTGCTGGACGCTCTTCCTTTTTATTGTGCAACATTTCAAGCGCTTGTATTAATTTTATTCGCGTTTCCCTAGGATCAATAACATCATCCACCATTCCAGCGCTTGCCGCTACGTAAGGATTAGCAAATTTCTCGCGATACTGTTCAATTTTTTCGTGTCTTGTTTCATCTGGGTTTTCGCTACCTCGAATGTCGTTTGCAAAGATAATATTTGCAGCACCTTGAGGACCCATAACAGCGATTTCGGCATTCGGCCACGAATACACAAGGTCCGCTCCAATCGATTTACTATTTAAAGCTACGTATGCACCGCCGTACGCCTTCCGCAAAATCACCGTGATTTTCGGAACGGTAGCTTCAGAGTATGCATATAAAATTTTAGCACCATGACGTATAATTCCGCCATGTTCCTGCTTGATACCTGGGAAAAAACCTGTAACATCTTCAAATGTAATAAGTGGGATATTAAATGAATCGCAAAATCGAATAAACCTTGCTGCTTTATCTGAGGAGTTAATATCTAAACTGCCTGCCATTACTTTAGGCTGGTTACACACAAGTCCGACAACTTTTCCATCTATGCGGGCAAAACCAATGACAATATTTCTTGCAAAGTCTTTTTGCACTTCAAAAAATGAGTGCTCGTCCACTACTTGGTGAATGACTTGACGCACATCGTAAGGGCGCACGGCATCAAACGGGACAACGTCTAATAAATCCGGACGATAATGATCACACTCTGCCTTTGAGGCTAAAGGAGGCTGCTCTTGGCTAGACTGAGGAAGATAGCTTAAGAGCATTCGTACTTGTTCTAGCACCTCTTGTTCTGTTGCACCTCTAAAATGGGCATTACCGCTAATTTCGTTATGAACAGCTGCTCCTCCAAGATTTTCTGAGGAAATGCTTTCTCCCGTTACCGTTTCAATTACTTTTGGTCCTGTAATGAACATTTGACTTGTTTCTTCTACCATAAAAACAAAGTCCGTAATCGCCGGTGAGTACACGGCTCCGCCTGCACAAGGCCCCATAATAACAGATATTTGAGGCATGACACCCGAATAAATGGCATTTCGATAAAAAATATGACCGTATCCATCAAGAGACATGACGCCCTCTTGAATACGAGCCCCGCCTGAATCATTTAACCCAATAAACGGCACGCCTGTTTTAGCAGCTAAGTCCATTACGTGCGCAATTTTTTTAGCATGCATTTCACCTAACGCGCCTCCGAATACCGTAAAATCTTGCGAAAACAAATAGACTGAGCGACCGTTTATCTTGCCGTAACCTGTTACTACCCCGTCTCCTGGTCCTACTTGATTATTCATACTGAAATCCGCACACCGATGTTCAATAAATGGATTTAATTCGACAAATGTATGTTCATCCAAAAGAATTTCAATTCGTTCACGTGCCGTTAGTTTCCCTTTATGGTGCTGTTTTTCAATTTTTTCGTCCCCACCGCCTAACTCGATCTTCCGGCGCTTATCGTACAATTCATTTAATTTATCATAAATGTCAACCATGTTTCTTCTCCTCCTCTAGTGTTTTTTCACAGAGCTCATAAAGAACACCGTTTGCTGACTTTGGATGCAAAAAAGCAATGGATGCTTCCCCTGCGCCTTTTCTCGGAACATCGTCAATCATTTGTACACCCTTTTCCTTTAACTCGTTAATCCGTTCTTCAATCGTGCGCACACCTAAAGCCACATGATGAAGACCTTCACCTCTCTTTTGGATGAACGCGCCGACTGCACTGTCTTCAAAGAGCGGCTCTAATAATTCAATTTTTACGTTGCCGCACTGAATAAAAGCAACTTTTACGCCTTGTTCTTCTACTTCTTCTACTTTTAATAGAGACAGTCCTAATACCTTTTCATAAAAAGGGAGGCTGCCTTCAATTGATTTTACAGCTATTCCTATGTGATCAATTCCTTTTATCACTTTCTCACCTCTTTTAAAAAAGCGTTTTCATTTACACATATTCTTGAAAACAAAAGAAATCTCCTGCTGGCGTATCTACAGAAAGTTGCTTGTCTAAGCAGCGGAAGACATGTAAAATAAGAAAAAAACGTGTAGGAGGACTTTGGTTGTATGTCTAATAAGAAAATCCAAAAAACCATTGTGTTTTTAATGCTTCTTGTCATGTTAATATCTACGCTTTTAGCGGGACTTGCCATGTGGTTTTAATCGAGACTGATGACTAAAAACATAGATGCACTGCTTCTTTGTGCAATGCAAACATATAAAAAAGACTGGTGACTAGTCACCAGTCTTTTGCTGTATATTCACAATGCCTTTTTGAGCGGCTAACTCTTCAAAAGATTGATCTGTAGATACAATCCAGACTTTTGTACCTAACGGGACTTGATCATATAAATGGCTTACTTCACGATTTTCTACGCGAATACAGCCATTCGATACATATTTACCGATGGAATCCGGCTGATTTGTACCGTGAATGCCATAAATACGTCCGTCAGTCTCTCTTGCATCAAACCCAATCCACCTTACACCTAGAGGATTTTGAGGAGCGCCTCCTTCAATATTATTTCTCCGATAATAAGGATTAACAGCTTTTACTGTTACCGTGAACTCCCCTTCGGGCGTCAGATTAACTGTTTTCCCCGTTGCTACTTTAATAATTTGTTTAATTTCTTTATTTTGAATATAAGCAAGCTCATTGCTCTGTTTATTAATAATAATATAAGGATCATTTGGCAACGGATTTTCTCCTAATGGCCAAACCGGAGATAGTAGTAAAAGGATAAAAGCAAACACATGCATGTAATCCACCACCTTACGTTAGTCCTAAGTAAAAGACAAGAGAGATATCTCTTGTCTTATTTAGTGTTCGTAAGCAAGCTAAACAACATGCATGCTGTTTAGCTTATTTTTAAGGTTTGTTTAATAACCAAATATTGTTCAATTTCTTTGACTACGTGCAGTAAATCGGCACGCGCTTCAAACTCTTCCCGCGTTTTGGGAAGCGGCATCTCTGCAAATGCTTCTCGTAAATGCTGAAGTTTGGCTAAAAATAATTTTGCTGTATTACCGGGGTGGATGGATAGACTTAATTCTTCAATGAAATCGGCAATCATGTAGCGCTGTTCTACCACCAAATCAATAGCGGTAATGAGAGGAAGCGTACGCTCAATAATTTCAAGCTGTTTTTCACGAATTTTAAAATAGCGGTAATAATAATTTTCCCCACGCACAAAATGATTTTCTACATCACGAAACGCAAGGCTTTTTGCTTTTTCTAAAATTTTTACCGTATCTGCAATTTCCTTACCGTCCCAACTGCTGTCATTGGTTCTGAGATACAGGGCAATTTCTTTTAACATCGACCGGAAATTTTCTTCAATTTCTTGCTGATACGTGCGAAGCTCTTGATCTAAACTTGGCATGTATAAATTCACAAGCAGGGCAACACCTATCCCAATTACAATTAAGCCAAGTTCATTAAAGACGATTCCCCATGTCATATTTCCTTTGGAGTAAATATGAAGCAAAATAACGGAGCTTGTAACAATGCCTGCATTAACTTTGAATATAACCGTAACCGGGATAAACAAAAGCAGCATCAGTCCTATAACAAGTGGATGATAAGCAATCCCTTCAAAGAATATAAACGAAAACAGAATGGATAAAGAACAAGCAATAAAACGATCGCTTGCACTTCGCAACGATTTTTTCTTTGAATTTTGAATGCACAAAATGGTGATAATTCCAGCTGATACAAAAAACTCGAGGTGAAAGAACTGAGCTATAATAATAGCCAGTGATGTACCGACGGCTGTTTTAATTGTCCGGTACCCAATTTTAAATTTCATTTTCTAGACTCCTACATGTTGGTTTCTTTTTAGTGTGATAAAATACTCTATTCTTTATTAACACGAATAGAAAAATAACACAACCTTAAATCTTGCTGTACCGTATAAATTCCAATAAAAAAAGTGCAGAAAAGATCGTACTCTTCCTGCACTTTTTTATTATAAAATCTTTTCTAAGAAATCTTTAGCACGCTTGCTTTTAGGCGCTGAGAAAAATTCAGCCGGAGGCGCATCTTCAACAAGAACACCGCCGTCTAAAAACAGCACACGATCCGCTACTTCTCGTGCAAATCCCATTTCATGCGTTACAATGACCATCGTCATTCCTGTTTCTGTTAGCGACTTCATTACATCTAGTACTTCTTTTACCATCTCTGGATCTAATGCTGAGGTTGGTTCGTCAAACAGCATCACTTTCGGCTCCATTGCCAGTGCTCTGGCAATAGCTACACGCTGCTTTTGACCGCCCGATAAGCGATTTGGAAACTCGTTGGCTTTTTGAGCAAGTCCCACTTTTTGGAGTAATTCTTTGCCTTTAGCAACAGCCGTTTCTCTTGACACGCCTTTTACCGTCATCGGAGCATACGTCAAATTTTCAAGCACTGTCATATGTGGAAACAAGTGAAAATGCTGAAATACCATTCCTACGTTTTCACGCACACGCATAATGTTTGTTTTTTTATCTGTAATCACTTGACCGTTAATTGAAACGACTCCGCTCGTCGGTTCTTCAAGCAGGTTCATACAGCGTAAAAAAGTAGATTTACCAGAACCAGAAGGGCCAATAACAGCTACGACTTCTTTTTCTTTAATCGTAGTTGAAATACCTTTTAAAACTTCATTTTTACCAAATGATTTGTGTAAATTTTCAACGTTAATCACCTTTTCTCATTCTCCTCTCGACTGCTTTACCAAGGAGCGTTAAGCCCATTACCATTACATAATAAATCAACCCTGCAAAAATTAACGGTTCAAGGTAGGCGAATTTTTCTCCACCTACAATGTAAGCACGGCGCATAATGTCGAGTGCTCCGATAACTGTAACGATAGCTGATTCCTTTGTTAATGTAATGAACTCATTCATTAAAGCAGGTAAAATATTTTTAAGTGCCTGTGGCAAAATAATTTGTCCCATCATGCGGCGATAAGGAATTCCTAACGCTAATGCCGCTTCACGCTGTCCTTTATCAACAGCTAAAATACCAGCGCGAATAATTTCAGATATATATGCTGCAGAGTTTAGCCCGAACGCAGCAACGGCCGCTGGAAACGGGGCAATATCAAACCCGAGCAGCTGAGGTAATCCAAAGTATATTAATAATAATTGCAATACTAGCGGTGTTCCGCGAAACACGGACGTATATGCATCCGCAAACCATTGAAGAGGTTTATTGCGGCTGATTTTACATAAAGATAAAATAACTCCCAGCACAAACCCTAAAATTGCTGAAGCTAGGACTATCTGTATCGTTACCCCTATCCCTTTTAAAATATAAGGCATAGAAGGCACGATTTGCGAAAAATCCAAATTCATGCCTAGTTCCATTCCTCTCTAACTATCATTCTTATTTTTGGTCGTCAAACCACTTAACGATTAATTTATCTAATTCACCGTTTTCTTTCATTTTCTTTAATTCACGGTTAAAGTCATTCGTTAGCTTGCTGTCTTTAGGAAATGCGATTGCTGATCCTTTACTTGAATCTGGACGTCCTGTATCAGACATTTGCAAGCTTTTGTCTTTGTTCACATACCCTTTAGCTACTGTATCTTCAATAATCGCTGCATCGATACGATTTGATTTCATTTCTTGAATTAGTTCTGGAATACGGTCACGCGTTGTTACATTTACTCCGTTAACTTCTTTTGCAATTTCTTTTGCTTCGTCTGCTTGGATAGAAGAAGTTTGTACACCGACTGTTTTCCCTTTTAGTTCTTCTGCATTTTTAATTGGCGCATCTTTCTTCGATACAATCATGTTTTTTGCTTCATAATATACGTCTGAGAAGTCCACGTTCTTTTTACGCTTTTCAGTTGGCGTCATACCAGCTAAAACTAAATCGACTTTATTAGATTGTAAAGCTGGAATTAATCCGCCAAATTCCATATCCTTCACCTGTACGTCATAACCTAACTTTTTACCGATTGCTTTTGCTAAATCTACGTCAAATCCGATTGCTTCACTATCACCTTTTGCCGTATCAATATATTCAAATGGTGGGTAATCTGCTGATGTTCCCATTACTAGTACTTTTTTATCTTTGTCGTCGCTGCTTGCTCCGCCATTAGACGTTCCTTCTCCTGCTCCGCATGCAGCTAAAACGCCTGCTGTTAAAAGACCAATTGCCGTTACCGATAACCACTTCTTCAATTTCATCTTCGTTCCCCCTAGTTTATTCCTTACATTATTTTTTAAAAATTAATAATATTATGAAATAAGTTTTTTACTATTGCAAGTAAATGTCGAAATTTAAATATATATTCATATAAATGTATTTTAACACAACGTTATAAATATGCAATATCTTTTTTAAATATAAGTTTCACTATTTGAAAATACCTTTTCTCAACATTTTCCACTCTCTAGAAAGCCTGCATACAGATAGGTAAAAAAACGCATAAAAAAAGAAGCCGTTTAAAACGGCTTCTCTCTTACACTTCTTCACAATGCTGTTCGAATGCTTCTTGCAGCTTCATCACAACTGACATTGGCTCGTGGCCTTCAATTTCGTGACGTTCTACCATTGTGATAATTTTTCCGTCTTTTAATAAGGCGAAAGATGGAGACGAAGGCGGATAACCTTCAAAGTATTCGCGTGCACGCGCAGTTGCTTCTTTATCTTGCCCAGCAAATACTGTAACCAAGTTTGTTGGACGTTTATCATAATGTACAGCGTGCGCTGCAGCAGGTCTTGCAATACCTCCTGCACAACCGCAGACTGAATTCACCATTACAAGCGTTGTACCAGGCTTTTTAAACGTTTCATCTACCGCTTCAGCCGTCGTTAATTCTGTATAACCAGCAGCTGTAATTTCTTTACGGGCTTGACGAACAACGTCGTTCATAAACAAGTTAAAATCGATATTCATTTTCATACCTCCCTTTTGCTATCTATTCTTTATCATAGCAAACGAAAACTAAAAAGGCGATTGCTTTGACTCATTTTTTCTTGGTAATCAAGATTAAACAAGAAAAGAAATGGTGATACTATTTTTACAGCTAGAAAACCATACTCTTAACTCCCTAGTGTAGAAGGATCCGCATAAAATGCAGGATCCTTTTTTATATTTCCTTCATCGCCTGCTGGTAGGTTTTAATCAAGCGTTCGAGAGCTTCAGCCATTGTGACATCTCCCGTCATCATTTGTTTTTCAACATCCCCTAACGTTTGCTTAACTAAAGGATGTTCATAAAATGATTCTTGTAAATATTCATTAACACTTGCTTGTAACCATGCCTTCATTTGCTTTCGCCTTACTGTATAAAACAGATCATTTTTATTCATCCATTCCTTATAGTCACAAATTATCTTCCACAAGTCTTGAAACGATGCTTCTTCATAAGCAGAAGTTGTGATGACCTGTGGGTTCCACCCTCCAGAATGACCGTGAAGGAAACCGATGACGCTTTCGTATTCTTTTGCAGTCACTTCTGCTTTTAGCCGGTTATCCCCGTCTGCTTTGTTTACACAAATCAAATTAACCCATTCAAGCAGCCCTTTTTTAATTCCTTGCAAATCATCTCCTGCTCCGGTCAAAGCAAGTAGAACAAAGAAGTCTACCATCTCTTTTACAATCATTTCACCTTGGCCAACACCCATCGTTTCGACAAATATGATGTTATACCCAGCCGCTTCACAAAGAAAAATGGCTTCTCTCGTTTTAAGATGAACACCTCCAAGCGTTCCTTGAGAAGGTGAAGGACGGACAAAAGCGTTCTCTTGTTTGGTAAGCAGCTCCATTCTCGTTTTATCTCCTAAAATACTTCCTCCAGACAAGGTACTGCTTGGATCGACTGCCAAAACTGCAACGGAATGGCCATTTTTGCATAGGTACGACCCAAATTTGTCAATCAGCGTACTTTTTCCTGCTCCGGGTACGCCTGTAAAACCAATGCGCACTGAATGCCCCGTATGAGGATAGATTTCTTTAATCAGCTGTTGTGCTATTACTTTATGCTTCGGCGCTTTACTTTCAATTAAAGTAATGGCTTGAGCTAACGCTGTTCTTTTCCCTTCAAGCAGCCCTTGTGTATAATCTTGTACCGTTTTTAATTTCACCAATTGTCTTCACCAACTATTCTTCTAACCGTTTCTTTATTTCATGTAAGACGGAAACGGCCGCTTTTGGGATTACTGTTCCAGGTCCAAAGATTGCAGAAGCGCCGTGTTCTAAAAGAAATGAATAGTCTTGTTTAGGAATAACGCCTCCGACAATAACAACGATATCGTCGCGCTCTAATTTCTTTAACTCATCAACAAGCTGCGGCAGTAACGTTTTATGCCCGGCTGCCAAAGAGCTTATGCCAATTACATGTACGTCGTTTTCTACAGCTTGCCTTGCTGTTTCTTGAGGCGTTTGAAATAAAGGACCAATATCAACATCAAAGCCAAGGTCAGCAAAGGCTGTTGAAATAACTTTCGATCCTCTGTCATGACCGTCTTGCCCCATTTTTGCGACTAAAATTCTTGGGCGTCTTCCTTCTTCCTCTAAAAATTCAGCCGTGAGCTTTCGAACTTCTTCGATTTGATCTCGATGCACAAACTCTGCACTGTATACCCCGCTGACTGACTTAGAAGTAGCCTGATGTCTTCCAGCCACTTTCTCAATAGCTTCTGAAATTTCACCTAGTGTAGCTCTAGCTCTCGCAGCTTCAACCGCAAAAGCAAGGAGATTCCCTTCACCTGTTTTGGCACAATTGGTCAGTCGATTAAGCGCTTCGATTACCGCTTGTTCGTTACGTTCACTGCGTATTTTCTTTAACTTTTCCAGCTGCTTCATTCGAACTGCTGTGTTATCAATATCAAGAATATCAAGCGGTTCTTCTTGCTCCGGCTGAAACTGATTCACACCTACAATAATTTCTGCCTGCGAGTCTATTCTTGCTTGTCTGCGCGCAGCGGCTTCTTCTATCTTCATTTTAGGTACGCCTGCTTCTATTGCTTTTGTCATTCCGCCGAGCTGCTCTATTTCTTCAAGGTGCTTCCACGCTTTTATCATTAATTCATTCGTTAATGATTCCACATAATAAGAGCCTCCCCAAGGATCAATAACGGAACAAATCTCCGTTTCATTTTGTAAATAAAGCTGCGTATTTCGGGCAATTCTAGCTGAAAAATCAGTTGGAAGAGCAATCGCTTCATCCAGTGCGTTTGTATGAAGCGACTGCGTATGTCCTGATACTGCAGCCAGAGCTTCGACGCATGTTCTAATAACATTATTAAATGGATCCTGCTCCGTTAAGCTCCATCCGGACGTTTGAGAATGCGTTCTAAGAGCTAGAGATTTAGGATTATCCGGCTCAAACTGCTTCATTAGTTTTGCCCAGAGCAGCCTCCCTGCTCTCATTTTCGCTACTTCCATAAAATAGTTCATTCCAATTGCCCAGAAAAAGGATAGCCTCGGAGCAAATGCGTCAATTGTAATTCCCGCTTTCAAGCCGGTTCGTACATATTCAAGTCCATCTGCAAGCGTATAAGCAAGCTCTAAGTCTGCTGGAGCACCTGCTTCTTGCATATGATAGCCTGATATACTGATACTGTTAAATTTCGGCATGTACTCCGCTGTATATTTAAAAATATCCGCAATGATTCGCATTGACATCTCAGGAGGATAAATATATGTATTGCGCACCATATATTCTTTTAAAATATCGTTTTGAATCGTTCCAGCCAGCTTTTCTTTTTTTACGCCTTGTTCTTCAGCTGTTACGATGTAGAAAGCTAAAATAGGAAGCACCGCCCCGTTCATCGTCATCGACACGGACATTTGATCAAGCGGAATCCCTTCAAACAGCTGCTTCATATCCATCATTGAATCAATTGCAACACCTGCTTTCCCTACGTCTCCAACAACTCTTGGATGATCAGAGTCATAGCCGCGGTGGGTAGCGAGGTCAAAAGCAACAGACAGCCCTTTCTGTCCAGCAGCTAGGTTTCGGCGGTAAAAGGCATTGCTTTCCTCCGCCGTTGAGTATCCTGCATACTGTCTAATAGTCCAAGGCCGATTCACATACATCGTTGCATACGGTCCTCTCACAAACGGTGGGATACCAGGTGCAAAGTGAATAAAGTCGAGGTTATCTCTGTCTTTTTTTGTATACACTGATTTTAATTCAATTTGTTCATTTGTTTGAAAAGCAGTGTATGAACTTTGAGTCACGTCATCTTCTCTTTGCTGCTTTGAAAATGATAATGGAATATTAGAAAAAGAAGGCTTTTTATACATGAACTTCTACCTCCAAAGCACATAATAACTTCTTAACGCATTGAATAACATTCGTCTTAGGATGTATGACGCTCATTACACCTTTTTGCTGCCACTGCGTTTTGCGTGATACATGTTCTTCCCCTACTACGTACACATAAACAGAATCTTCCTCAAAATAAGTCATCGCTTTTGTTAAGAGCTTTTCCACGAGTTCATCATTTCCACAGATCACATATGCTTCGTGCTTTTGTTCATTCATCCAATCTGCTATCTCCACATAGGAATCTATGTTTTTAATTGTTTCACACGCAAAGCCTGCACTTTCAAATAAAGACCGGGCAATCTCAGCTTTTTTACGGCTGCTAGGATCGGTGAGCTCCATAATGCCAATGCTCATTCCCTTTGTATAAACCCGTATTTTTTCAAACTTCTCTGCTGCTCTCCACTTAGTGAGCGGCACAACACTGTCAGGCTGTGTCTGCTTCGCCATTTGTTTTAGCATCCACCCTGCTGTTACCCCTTTAGATGCTAGCTTTGTATAGTCCTCTAGCGAAAGATTGGATGAAAATTCCGAAGCGTTCTGATCACTGGATTTATCCATTTTTATTTCTTCTTTTTTAAACGGCGTGCTTTTTATCTCTTGAGATGCATCCTGTTGCTTAGGAGCATAGTGTGTGACTCCGATCAAGCGCTCAATTCGGCACTCTATATCCTCTTGTCTTTTTACTTTCATTTGTTCAACTTCATCTTGAATTCGCCCTTGTTTTAAAGCTTCTTCCATTCCGCCGTGGTCTTCAATGTTGCCAAATAACTCCCAAGCTTTTGTCATTAATTCATGTGTGTAGGCTTCAACGTACCAAGAGCCTCCGGCAGGATCCATTACTTTTGATATATGTGTTTCGTGCTGCAAAATTAAGTGAGTGTTACGGGCAAGGCGATGAGCGAACTGAGAAGATGAAGATGTGACGGAATCATATGGTTCAATATGCAGACTATCCGCTCCTCCTACAATAGAAGCAAATGCTTGAACCGTGCTCCTTAATGCATTTGTATGCATGTCTTCTTTAGACTGTGTAAGATGTGACGTTTCCGTATGGATAAACGGCACTGAAACGGCCGTGTCATCAAAAGCACGAACCACATTTGCCCAAAGCATGCGAAAAGCACGAAGTTTTGATATTTCCATAAATAAATGTGAGCTAACTGAAAAAGAAAAGGTCATGTGAGGTAAAACTTGATGTAAGGACAAACCGCGTTTTATGCATTCATCAATATACTGCACCCCTGTAGCAAGCATATAAGCTAGTTCTTGAACAGCGTTTGCACCGCTGTTATGGTAAGGAATGCTTGATACAATGATCGTTTTGAGCTCTGGAACATTACTGTGAGCCAAACGCGTTGCGTATGCTAAATGATCGTATAAATCTCGAGTAGAAAGTGGAACTCTTCCATATTCAGCAAGGGTGCCGAGCGGATCCATTCCCACCGTTCCTTTTAGCTGTCTCATATTAAAGTTATGATCAACACAGTATGCTTTTAGAAACGAAAGAAGTGGAACGGATGTACATCCCGTATTTAAAAATAAAGGCACCGCTTCAAGAGCTACATGCTGAAACAAATGAGCAACATCCTCTAAAGTAGAAATTGTAGCGCCTGAGGCTACTTCAGCTTCAGTTGCTTCATCAACGTCTTTCCCTTGCCTCATTGCTTCACTGCATGTAAAAGCGGCCGTATTTTGTCCATTTCTCAAACTGTGTAAAAGAAGTTTATTGCTTTCTTTAATAGAAGGTAAGTCGATTTTTTGGGTGATTTCCCATTCCCCTAGTATGTATGATTCTTTACCGGCTCCTCTTAAACAATCTATTCCCGCCGGACTCTGCTGTAAGTAGTCTAAATGTGCCGTATCACTTTCGAAATAAAGCGGTTTCAAAAAGATGTTTTCTAACGTTTCTTTTGAAGAGATCGCGGTATTTTTGCTAACTTCCTGTGCCCAATCTTCTTTAGGTGTACGTGTAAATTCATGAAATGATAATGTATTTGTTTTCATTTCCATGCCCCTTTACAGTTAATAGCTGCCTGCTAAACCGAGATGATTACACTTTGAAGTTTGATGATTCTTCTTTTATTTTAATACATCTTTTACAAATTGTTCAATCATTGCTTCAAAATAAAAAGAGGCCGAGACATAATTAACCTACGTTTACCATCACCATAAAAAAATCCGAACGAGTTGGATTCTCTATCAAGAATCTCAATTCATCGTTCGGATCTTCCTTCAGCTAAAATATTTTGTGCCAGCCTCTGTTTTAATAGACAGACGTATTCTCTTTAGAAGTAGATTCTAAAATCTCTTTAACTCTTGCCAAGAATCTGCCGCACACCAAGCCGTCTAACACGCGGTGATCAAGTGATAAACATAAGTTAACCATATCTCGAACAGCAATCATGTTATCAATAATAACCGGACGTTTTACAATAGATTCTACTTGTAAAATAGCCGCTTGCGGGTAATTAATAATCCCCATTGATTGCACGGAACCAAATGAGCCTGTGTTGTTAACAGTAAACGTTCCGCCCTGCATGTCTTCAGACTTCAATGAACCCGTACGAACTTTTTGCGCGAGCTCTGTAATTTCACGCGCAATGCCTTTGATTGTCTTTTCATCGGCTTGTTTAATAACCGGCACAAACAAAGCATCGTCTGTTGCAACAGCAATGGACACATTAATGTCTTTTTTCTGAACAATACGGTCTCCTGCCCACATTGAATTCATTTGAGGGAATTCTTTTAAAGCTTGAGCCACTGCTTTTACGAAGAACGCAAAATACGTTAAGTTAAAACCCTCTTTTTGTTTGAACTCCGTCTTTAATGCATCACGATAAGAAACTAAGTTCGTTACATCAACTTCAACCATTGTCCATGCATGCGGAATTTCGTGCTTGCTGCGAAGCATATTTGCTGCAATAGCTTTACGCACGCCTGTAACAGGGATTTCTTGATCTCCTGCTGCAGACACAACCGGCGCGGGCTGCTGCGTTTTTGGAGCAGCTGCCGCTACAGGTGCTTCTGGCTGAACTGTTGATGCAGGTGTTTCTTTCACTTCAGCAGCTCCGCCTTTTTCGATAACAGCTAAAATATCTTTTCTCGTAATGCGGCCGCCCGCCCCTGTTCCTGTCACGGTATCTAAATTAATATTATGTTCTTGTGACAGACGCATAACAGCTGGAGAGTACCGACTTTTATTGGATTGACTGTCCGCTGTTTTTGACGCTGATTCTTCTACAGTCTTATCAGACGTTTTCTGTTCTTTTTGAGGTACAGTTCCTTCTACTTCAATTAAACAAATCACTTCTCCTACAGGCAAAGTATCATCTTCACCTGCAATTAACTCTTTAATTGTTCCACTAAAAGAAGAAGGCACTTCAGCATTTACTTTATCCGTCATGACTTCAGCTAACGGGTCGTACTTATTTACGTGATCTCCAACAGAAACGAGCCATTTGCTAATTGTACCTTCTGTTACACTTTCACCGAGCTGCGGCATCGTAATTTTTTCAATAGCCAATTGATACAACTCCTTTTAAAATTGAGCTAATTCTCTCATTGCTTTTTCTACTTTATCTGGATTCACCATAAAATATTTTTCCATTGTTGGTGCATACGGCATAGCTGGAACATCAGGGCCAGCAAGGCGCTGAATTGGCGCATCTAAATCGAATAAGCAGTGTTCAGCAATAATAGCTGCTACTTCGCTCATGATGCTGCCTTCTTTGTTGTCTTCCGTTAAAAGCAGGACCTTACCTGTTTTAGATGCCGCTTCAATAATAGCTTCTTTATCAAGCGGATAGACCGTTCTTAAATCTAAGATGTGTGCTGAAATACCGTCTGCTTCCAGTTTTTCAGCAGCTTGAAGAGCAAAGTGTACACAAAGACCATATGTAATAACCGTGATGTCGTCTCCTTCTCTCTTTATATCTGCTTTGCCAATCGGAAGTACATAATCATCTTCAGGGACTTCTCCTTTAATCAAACGGTACGCACGCTTATGCTCAAAGAAAAGAACTGGATCATCATCACGAATAGCTGCTTTTAATAATCCTTTTACGTCATAAGGCGTAGAAGGCATCACAATCTTTAACCCTGGCGTATTGGCAAATAGTGCTTCAACAGATTGAGAATGATAAAGAGCACCGTGAACTCCGCCGCCGTAAGGAGCTCGAATTGTAATTGGACAACTCCAATCATTATTAGAACGATAGCGAATTTTCGCTGCTTCTGACACAATTTGATTGACTGCAGGCATAATAAAATCAGCAAATTGCATTTCAGCAATCGGACGCATGCCGTACATTGCCGCTCCGATTCCTACCCCTGCAATAGCAGACTCTGCAAGAGGTGTGTCAATGACTCTTTCTTCCCCGAACTGTTCGTACAGTCCGTTGGTTGCTTTAAATACGCCGCCTTTTTTCCCTACGTCTTCTCCTAATACAAACACGCGGGAATCTCTTTCCATTTCTTCACGAATGGCCATTGTTACTGCATCAATATATGAAATAACCGGCATATGTTCTCCTCCTTACTCACCGTACACGTATTTTAAAGCCGATTCCGCTTCTGCATAAGGAGCGTTTTCAGCATAATCTGTTGCATCATTAACGATGTTCATAATATCATCAAGCATTTGTTTTTCTCGTTCATCGGTTAACACGTTAACCTCTTTTAAATAAGTCGCAAAGTACGCAAGCGGATCGCTCTTTTTAGCTTCAGACAATTCTTCTGCGCCGCGATATGCACGATCATCGTCATCACTTGAATGGGCAGTCAAACGCTCTGAAACAGTTTCAATAAGAGTAGGCCCTTCTCCTCTGGATGCACGATCTCTTGCTTCTTTTACCACTCGGTATACTTCAAGGACGTCGTTTCCATCAATTGTGTAGCCTGGCATGCCATATCCAATTGCACGATCAGATACTTTTGCGCATCCTAGCTGCTTTTCAACCGGAACAGAAATCGCATACTTGTTATTTTCACACATAAAGATAACAGGAAGCTTATGAACACCTGCAAAGTTCGCGCCTTCATGGAAATCTCCTTGGTTAGAAGATCCTTCTCCAAACGTCACAAACGTTACTAAGTCTTTTTTCTCCAGTCGTCCTGCTAAAGCGATTCCTACTGCATGAGGCACCTGTGTTGTAACTGGAGAAGATCCTGTTACAATTCGCTTTTCCTTATGGCCAAAGTGACCTGGCATTTGACGACCTCCTGAGTTTGGATCTTCTGCTTTAGCAAACCCAGAAAGCATTAAATCGCGCGCAGTCATTCCAAATGCTAGCACAACACCCAGATCGCGGTAATAAGGTAATATGTAATCATTCTCTCTATTTAAGGCAAAAGCTGCGCCAACTTGAGCGGCTTCCTGACCTTGACATGAAATAACAAAAGGCACCTTCCCTGCACGATTTAATAGCCACATACGCTCATCAATTTTTCGTGCAAGCAGCATAGTGCGGTACATTTCAAGTACTTGTTCATCAGTTAATCCTAATGATTCATGACAGTTTTTTGTCATGTTTAAACCTCCTTTAATCATCAAAAATGAATCGCTTTTCCATCTACAGCTAATGAAGCTTCTCCCATCGCTTCTGAAAGGCTAGGGTGAGGATGAATGGTATGAGCAATTTCCCATGGTGTAGCATCCAATACCTTTGCAAGACCTGCTTCAGAGATCATATCCGTCACGTGAGGTCCAATCATATGCACACCAAGGACATCATTTGTGTCGGCATCAGCAATAATTTTAACAAACCCCTCTGCCTCTCCATATACAAGAGCTTTTCCAACGGCCTTAAACGGAAACTTTCCAACCTTCAGCTGAAACCCTTGCTGTTTTGCTTCTTGTTCTGTTAATCCTACACTCGCTGCCTCCGGGCTGCTGTATACGCATTTAGAGATTGTTGTATAATCAATCTTCAAAGGCTTTTCACCATGTAAATGCTCCACAGCTACAATTCCTTCGTGAGAAGCTACATGTGCAAGCTGCAGTCCGCCAATCACATCTCCAATTGCGTAGATATGAGATTCTTTCGTTTGATAAAAATCATTTGTGGCAATCACACCGTTTTCTACTACAATATCGGTATTCTCGAGACCAATTCCTTCGACATTCGCTTGACGCCCTACAGATACAAGCAGCTTTTCTGCTTCATATTCTTGCATATCGTCTCCTACTTGAGCGGAAATTTTCACCTGACCATCAATAGACAGTGTATCAGCCATTACTTTAGCAGAAGTAATAATGTTAACTCCTTTTGCTTTTAAAAGCTTCGTCATTTCACGGGAGATATCTTGATCTTCTGTTGGTAAAATTCGATCGCTGTATTCCACAACCGTTACATCAACATCAAAATCTGTGAGCATTGACGCCCATTCAATTCCGATAACGCCGCCTCCCACAATAATAATAGAAGCAGGAAGTGTTTCCATCTTTAATGCTTCATCTGAAGTGATTACTTTCTCTCCGTCAATCGTTAGACCAGGTAATGTTCTAGGACGAGACCCGGTTGCGACAATTACATTCTTTGGAATAAGCATTTCGTTTTCTTCACCGCTTTTTAATTCGACGGAGATAGTTCCTGGCATAGGAGAAAAAATAGAAGGTCCTAAAATACGTCCAATTCCTTCATATACGTCAATTTTACCTTTTTTCATTAGCTGTTTAACACCATTATGTAACTGTGAAACAATTTCTGACTTTCGTTCTTGTACACGTGCATAGTTCAATAGCACATTGGACGTTTCTACGCCAAATTCACTGCTTTTCTTAGCCGTTTGGTAGACTTCTGCACTTCTTAGTAAAGCTTTACTTGGGATACACCCTGCGTGCAGGCATGTGCCGCCTAACTTATTTTTTTCTACAACCGCTACCGATAGACCTAACTGAGAGGCACGAATAGCTGCTACGTACCCTCCGGTTCCACCGCCGAGAATGACCAAATCATATTCTTTTGCCACACTGCTTCATACCTTTCTGCAAACGCTATTAAGCGCCTTTATATTCCTTCACTTCTTCTTCACCTGTAAGCACTCGGAGAGCCCCTTCAGCTAGCGCTTGAAGCTCATTTTCTCCAGGATAAACAATGACATCTGCAATCCACTTTACATGATTAATAATCAGCTCAACAAACGCTTTTGAATAAGCAATGCCTCCCGTTAAAATAATGGCATCTACTTTTCCATGCAATACCGTACTGGCAGCTCCAATTTCCTTCGAAATTTGATAAGCCATTGCTTCGTAGATAAGCTTAGCTTTTTCGTTTCCATTTTTCACTAGCGCTTCGACTTTCTGCACGTCAGATGTGCCCAAATAACCGACAAGCCCGCCTTTCCCTACAAGCATTTTCATAATCTCCTCGCGGTAATACTGACCTGAAAAGCAAAGACGAACTAATTCACCAACCGGTACACCGCCAGCGCGCTCTGGACTAAAAGGACCGTCACCGTGCAGGCCATTGTTCACATCAATTACTTTTCCGCGTTGGTGAACTCCGACTGTAATGCCTCCACCCATATGGGTAACAATAACGTTCATTTGTTCATATGTGCTATTCATTTCTTTAGCCACTTTTCGGGCAACCGATTTTTGATTCAGCGCGTGAAAGATGCTTTTCCTTTCCATAAAAGGAGTTCCTGAGATACGAGCGATGTCGCTTAGCTCATCTACCACCACTGGATCAACAATGTACGCTGGTATATTTAATCCAGATGCAATCTCAAACGCTAAAATCCCGCCTAAATTTGAAGCATGATGGCCGGCATAACCGTCTTTTAAATCTTTGAGCATGGCTTGATTTACTTCGTATGTGCCGCCTTCAATCGGGCGTAAAAGCCCTCCTCTTCCACATACTGCACTTAATTTAGATAAATTAATCCCTTCTTCATCAAGTGCCTCTAAAATCGAGTTTTTACGGAACCCATACTGTGCATATATCGTCTCAAACTGATTCATTTGCTGTGAATCGTAGCGGATTGTTCGATCAAAAATTGGTTTATCGTTGTGAAATACGCCAATTTTTGTAGACGTTGAACCCGGATTTATTATCAGCATTCGATATTCGTGCATATCCAACACATGTCCTCCTACCTTATCATTCTCATAAACGAAGGCTAGGTCGAAAGGATTTCATTTATTCCTTTTGCCTAGCCTTCAGCTCAAACATTAGCGCGTATGACGTCTACTTAAAATATGCTGTCCATTTTGTAAAAATTGACTGCGTGAACGACGCAGCTTTTCAATTCTTTCTTCAGCTAAGCGATCTGCTGCTAGATAGGTTGGAATGCCATCTCGCTTTGAGATTTCAACTACCTTTTCAATATTATCATAAATACCTTCAACTTTTTTCAGGGCACGCTCACGGTTATATCCAACTAGCTCATCAGCTACGTTAATAACGCCTCCTGCGTTAATAACATAGTCGGGTGCATATACAATGCCTAATTCATGAATTAAATCACCATGACGCGTTTCTTTCAATTGATTATTAGCTGCCCCTGCAATAACTTTTGCTTTTATTTGAGGGATCGTTTCATCGTTAATCGTTGCTCCAAGTGCACAAGGAGCGTAGATATCACATTCTACACCATAAATATCATTCGGGTCTACTGCTTGCGCACCAAATTCTTCTACCGCACGCTGAACAGCTTCTTTATTAATATCCGTTACAATAAGTTTTGCTCCTTCTTCGTGAAGGTGGCGGCATAAATTATACGCTACGTTTCCTACACCTTGGACAGCTACTACTTTTCCTTCAAGCATATCTGTTCCAAATGCTTCTTTTGCTGCTGCTTTAATCCCTCGGTATACGCCGTAGGCTGTGACTGGTGATGGATTGCCTGATGAACCAAAAGCAGGAGATACACCCGTTACATAATCCGTTTCCTCATATACAATATCCATATCCTCTACCGTTGTGCCCACATCTTCTGCTGTGATATATCGACCATTTAACCCTTGAATAAAGCGACCAAATGCACGGAACATTGCTTCATTTTTATCTTTGCGAGGATCTCCGATAATAACCGTTTTCCCTCCTCCTAAATTCAAGCCTGCTGCTGCATTTTTATAAGTCATTCCGCGTGATAGACGAAGCGCATCTTCAATTGCAGCCTCTTCTGATTCATATGTCCACATTCTTGTACCGCCTAGAGCTGGTCCAATTGTTGTATCGTGAATGGCAATAATGGCTTTTAAGCCTGAATCTTTATCTTGGCAAAATAATAACTGCTCGTAATCGTATGTTTCCATATAATCAAAAATTTTCATTGTTAGTGCCTCCTAAGAATTCTGTTGAGCGACGCTAATAGCAAGCGCCAGTGAGTATAATTTACTTTCTGATGAATCTGCTCTGGATGTTAAGACGACCGGAGCTTTTGCTCCTGCTAGAATAGCTCCAACTTTTGCTTTAGCAAAATAAATAAGGGATTTATATAAGACGTTCCCTGTTTCAATTGCTGGAACGAGTAATATATCTGCTTGACCGGCAACTTCACTTTGAATGCCTTTTTGCTTGGCTGCTTCTATGTTAATGGCATTGTCGAGTGCTAAAGGTCCATCAATCACGCAGCCTTTAATTTGTCCTCTGCGGTTCATCTGTGTAAGAAGGGCAGCCTCTACTGTTGCAGGCATCAAAGAGTTCACAACTTCAACCGCTGCAATAGGAGCTACCTTTGGCATCTCGATCCCAATCGAGTGGGCAACGTTCACCGCATTTTGAATGATTTGAACTTTCTCTTCCAGAGATGGCGTAATATTCATAGCTGCATCTGTTACAAGAATCGGACGGTCATAGTGAGGAACGTCAAACACAGCTACATGTGATAAAACATTCCCCGTACGCAAACCATGCTCTTTATTTAACACAGCTTTTAAGATAAGCGATGTGGATAAATTCCCTTTCATTACGATATGAGCTTGACCTTGCTGAACTGAACGCACAGCCAATTGAGCCGCTTCTAAAACGGACTCCGTATGTACGACCGTCACAGCCTTATGAGTGAGTAAGGATGGGCGGTACTGCCTGAATAATTCATTAATTGTCGTTTCGTTGCCAAACAAAATAAATTCAGAAACTTCCCTTGACACAGCTTCATACACTGCCTCAATTGTTTCTAAGTCTTCAGCTGCAGCAACAGCAACAGTCAAAGAAGACTGCTTAGCAACCCGAGATAAGATGGTAGCAAGAGTCATGGAATGTTCGACCTCTCCTTTTTCATTCTTTCTTTTGCTCCGTTTTAAAGAGCATACTGCGCGTTTATGCAGTCACCTAAAATACATGCAAGATTTGTGCCATCCACTGCATATATTACATAATATAGCTGCTTATATCCGTTCTTACGCACAAAAAAATTTTTTTATTGATTCTAACACCAAATAGAAAAAAAGAATACCTCTCTATTTATATGCAATAAATTGCACACCATGCATTTTATTGCATGCTGTTATTTGCAAGATTGTATTTTTCCAACTTATAATACAAAGAACGCAGGGAAATATTGAGCTGTTTTGCTGTTTTCGTTCGGTTATACTCGTTTGCAAGCAGCACTTTTTGAATAAGTTCCGCTTCGTAATTTTCCATCATGTGCGCCAAAGTCTTCCCTTCGAACATTACCTCTTCATTCACCTGATTTTTTTCTTTTTTGCCCTTGCCTTCAAGTGAAGGGAGATGAACAGAATCAATCATTGTTTCTGTATAGTGCATATAAATAATCGCTCTGCCTAATATGTTTTCAAGCTCTCTGACGTTTCCTGGCCAGTCGTATGATCTTAATGACTGTAAAGCCCGCTCTGTTACTCCTTCAACATGCCGGCCGTAATCTTGATTAATTTTTGTAATTAAGTGTGTAACAAGCGCACCAATATCCTCTTTTCTCTTCCGAAGAGGAGGTATGTGAATCGGAATTTTGTTTAGCCGATAATACAAGTCCTGTCTGATGCTTCCATCAGCCATTCCTTTTTCTAAATTCACATTCGTAGCTGCAATAACGCGAACATTCACCGGAATAGGAGTCGTTCCTCCAACGCGAATAAGCTCTTTTTCTTGAAGCACCCGAAGCAGCTTAGCCTGCATATGAGCTGAGAGCTCCCCGATTTCATCTAAAAAGATGCTACCGTTATTGGCTTCTTCAAAAACGCCGCGTTTCCCCCCTCTTTTTGCCCCGGAAAAAGCTCCTTCTTCGTACCCAAAAAGTTCACTTTCAAGCAAGGACTCAGAAAGCGCAGCACAGTTAATCCGGACAAATTTGTTAAACTTTCGGCTGCTCGCATTATGAATCGCATGTGCAAACAGCTCTTTACCCGTCCCAGATTCACCTCTAAGCAAAACAGTAGCTGGTGTTTTAGCAGCAAGTCTAGCCTGCTCAATTGCTAACTGAAACTCTTCAGATTGACCAATGATATCAGCAAATGAATATTTCGCTTCAAGCGTTCTGATAATTTGACGCGCTCTTTTGAGTTCATTTGTAAGCTCTTGAATTTCAGACATATCATGAATAACACCAACGCTGCCTTTTAATTTTCCATCAACAATAACGGGGGCAACATTGACAACCACGTCTCTTTTACTCGGACCGAGCCTCATTCTTACACCTCGGACAGGACGCCTTGTTTGCAGTACCTTCATGTGCATACTGTCTCCTTCAGAGATATCGGCAGTCGCGGGCTGACCAATAATATCCGTCTTTTTTAAACCCGTAATTCTTGTATAAGCAGGATTAATTAAAATTCCTCTTCCTTCTTCATCGACAACCGAAATAGCTTCTTCAGAAGATTGAATAATAGCTTGAAGCATAGTTTGTACTTCTTTTAAGTTCGTAACTTCTTCTGCCAATCCGACAACGTCCGTAATATCTTTAAAAATCGAAAAGGCCCCAAACAGCTCTCCATTCTCGTCGAGTATTGGTATTCTAGTCGTAATTACCTTCCGTCCGCTATCTAACACAAATTCACTATTTTGATCAATCGTTTTTGTATGAAGAACATCAACAAGTTTACTATTTGGAATGACTTCATGAAGATGCTTACCAATTACATCTCTGTGTGAAAAGTTCGTCAAACGCTCGGCACTTTGATTAAATAGCGTAATATATCCATTCCTATCAATCACGACCATCGCATCATGAGCTGCGTTAAAAATAAGATCATATTTATACGATTCTTGCTTTAACCTCTGAATTAACTCTTCTTTTTCCTCCATCAGATTTGCCATAATTTCAGCAACCAATCCCGGCACTACCAGTGCATCAGCGGGTTTGCTTCTTTGCAATTGTTGAAAGACGCCTTGTTTACCTGTTGTTTCAACAATGACATCGAGCTGCTTTGTCATATAAGGCTCCCAATTCATTCCGGTTGAAATATCTTGTTCTTGCGCATGCAAAACAGCCGGCGCGTTAGCTCGTACGTCTACTACACCAATCACTTTCATAAATTCTGTTTCCAACAAGATTTTCAGAATAACTAATCCGCCTTTTCCTCCTCCAACGATCAACACATTTTGCATATTTTTTCACCTTTTCTACTTAATATGTACATATCCCGTGCAAAATATTGCATATACCTATCATATAAAAAAAGAAACGCTCTTGACAATTTATTTAGTTCTTTTATGATTCAAGTATAACGGTTTCACAATGTAAACGCATTCATTTTAAAAAAGAGAAGCGAAAGGAGCAGTTATGGTTCGAATTATCGCACTGCTAATCTTACTTATTCCCGGTATACTCGCTGGCTATGGCATTAAACTTATGAGAGATATGATTTTTGGCATCCTGCAATCCCCGTTCCCTTCTTTATTTTTGCAATTTTCAGTCGGCCTTCTATTATTTTTAATCGGCCTTGGATTTGTTGCTGGCTTTATTCTGCACAGAGACCGCAAGCGAAACAAAGTTCAAAACAGATTTCAAAAAGATAAAAAAACATCGCATTAATGCGATGTTTTTTTACGAAAAGCGTCCTCCAAATTGCTTCACCATTTTTTCTGGATAATCGGTAATAACGGATTCACATCCATATTTTCGAAGCTGCTCAGCTACTTTTACATCATTTACTGTGTAAGGTCGCACTGGAATTTGACAATCTTTTGAAGCCGCTACATTTACTTCATTAACGGTACGCTGATTAGGGTGAAGAGCTTTTGCGCCAAGATGCTGCGCATATACCCAAGGCTCATACATCGGATAAGAATATAAAATAGCTGTTTCAATCGTAGAATCCAGAGAACCAATTCGGGCTAAGCTGTTATGATTAAAAGATGAAATCATCGTTCGATCCTTCATCTTGTATAAATAAATTAAATCCAAGACTTTCATTTCCAAGTATGGATAGTCAAATATATTGTTTTTCAACTCAATATTCACGCTAATTCCTTCACTTGAAGCCCACTCCATTACTTCATTTAACGTGGGGATTTTACATACTCCATACTTTTTTTTGAACTTATAGCTCGCATCTAATTTTTTTAAATCTTGATACGTAAAATCTTTTACATACCCTTTTCCATTCGTCGTTCGATCTACTTTTTCATCATGAATTACAGCAAGTTCTCCATCCTTTGTCATATGCACATCAAGTTCAATTCCGTGTGCTCCAACTCTCGCTGCTTCTTTGAAGGAAATCATCGTATTTTCAGGAAACGTTCCAGCTGCGCCGCGATGACCTATTACAAACATACTTGCTCAACTCCTCTATTATCACTTATTATTAACTTTAGCATTACTTAATAGTGAAAGCACGAATTTACTGTTTATACTTTTTTACTTTCATTACTTTATATGCAAAAGGAGGTTGTTGTGTATGAGACCACTGCAAATTTCACCGGATACAGCCGTAAAATTAGCGGAACAATTAAATATCCCCCTCGAGCAATTAATGCATATGCCTCAGCATATTTTGCTGCAGAAACTTGCTGAATTAAATGCGAGCGAAGATAAAAAAGGATCTGAATAACAGATCCTTTTTTCTTTTGAATTTTCATTTCCAAAAATAGTATTACCTTCTCATTTCATTCCCCATAACATATATTAGAATATTTAATAATATAAATGTATTTTTAAAAATGCTTTTAAATAAGTAATTTAATACTTTTTTGTGTATATTTAATTATTTTTTGATTTTTCCATATAATTTCATTGACGAAATTATTATTTTTCTACTAAAATAAAAAGACATTATATTTATTCCAGTACTTATATTCTGATTTTTTGATTAATTCAAACAAAAGAATTAAATAGTATGAGAAAAATTTAGGGGGACTTCATTATGCAAGCAGCTGTACAACACGAAAATCAGCAACCAAATGGGTCTAGGAAAAAACACCCTCCTGGACTGTACTTATTATTCGCTACTGAGGCATGGGAAAGATTTAGTTATTATGGAATGAGAGCCATTCTGGTTCTTTATTTAACTGCTACCGCTGCTCAAGGTGGACTAGGGGTAGATAAAGCAACTGCACTGAGCTTATATGGAACATTCACTAGTGCTGTTTACATTACGCCGATGATTGGCGGATATTTAACAGACCGCTTCCTCGGAAGAAGGCTAGCCATCACTATCGGTGGTGTGATTATGGCACTCGGGAATTTTTCCATCTTCATTCATCAAAGTGTAGCCGCTTTGTATATCGGACTTGCTTTATTAATTATCGGAAACGGATTTTTCAAACCAAATATCTCCACATTGGTCGGAGATCTCTATGAAGAAAATGATCCTCGCCGTGACGGTGCTTTTACCATTTTTTATATGGGTATTAACTTTGGTGCATTTTTCGCACCGTTAGTTGTTGGATTAATGAGTTACAAATACGGATTTTTAACAGCAGCTATCGGAATGGTTGTTGGACAAATTTTATTTAACCTACTGGCTAATCGCTACTTAGGTGATATTGGGAAAGAGCCTACAGGAAAAGTTCACGCAGCGGCATCTCAAACATCAACTGCTCCGCTGTCAGCACGAGAAAAGAAAAGAACGGTTGCTATCGTTATTCTAGCCTTCGTTGTTATTGCTTTCTGGACAGCTTTTGAACAGGCCGGAAGTTCTTTAACGCTATATGCTCAAGATCAAATTAATCGTCAAATAGGTAGTTTCACGGTTCCAACAGAGTGGTTCCAATCATTGAATCCGCTGTTTATCATGATTTTAGCACCAATTATGTCACTAGTTTGGTACAAGCTCGGAAATTCAAAACGCGGTGATTTCAAAACGCCAACAAAAATGGGTATGGGACTTGTGACAGTGGGATTAGGATTCTTAATTTTAATTCCAGCCGTTATGTATACTGGTAATGACCCAGCTTTAAAAGTAAATATCCTGTTCATGATTTTCACTTACTTCCTGCACACGCTAGCTGAGCTTATGATTTCGCCAGTAGGGCTGTCTATGGTAAGTAGACTGGCTCCATTAAAGCTTGCTTCTCTTTTAATGGGCGTATGGATGGCAAGCTCTGCTGTCGCTAATAAGCTAGCGGGTGTTCTTGCATCTTATACACAGTCTTTAGGTTATTTCGATATCTTCAGCTTAATCGGAGCTGTAACAATTGTACTTGGAATTATTGTTCTGTTCCTTTCAAAACCGATTGCTAAATTAATGGATTAAAAAAAGCAGCCTTTTCTGAAGGCTGCTTTTTTATAATTTACTTATCTATACCCCATTTAAAATATGGACATGAATTTTTCAATACATCTTCTAAATCTTCTTTCAAACACAAAACCCTCATAACAATTAAATAAATTATTTCAATAAAATACTCCACTATGGATATGAAGAAAAACAAGATGCACGTTCCATTAACCTCAATATTTTCACCTCTTAAAACAAAATAAAAAGACCAATGAATGAGTAAAATTCATCGGCCCTGCAGTAAAAAGTTTATTGGTTTTTAGTTTACTATCTAGTGTAAATTCCAAAGATTTATCGGCATGTACTCTGTATTACAAAAGGTATCAGCTCACTCAAAACCCCGTAATTCCAGCAGTCCTATCCCTTTCAACTCGCTTTATGTTCAAGGCGTAATTTATCCGCAACCATGGCGATAAATTCACTGTTTGTCGGCTTCGCTTTTGACATGCTGACAGTATACCCGAATAATGAAGAAATGGAATCAATGTTTCCTCGGCTCCATGCTACTTCAATGGCATGACGAATGGCGCGCTCAACGCGGCTTGCCGTTGTATTATATTTTTTTGCAATATCAGGATACAGTACTTTTGTAATCGACCCAAGCAGCTCAATATCCTTATATACCATTGAAATGGCTTCTCTCAAATACAAATAGCCTTTGATATGAGCAGGTACACCAATTTCGTGAATGATGCTCGTAATGCTTGCATCTAAATTTGCTGGTTTGCTGTCGCGATGTGAACGCATGGAAGAAGATGAACGTTGCATAAATGAAGATGTTTGTCCGCTAACTTGACGAATATGATTCACTAAGTTTTCCATATCAAACGGCTTTAGAATAAAATAAGCAGCTCCTAAATCAACCGCTTTTTTCGTTACGTCTTCTTGCCCAAATGCTGTTAGCATAATGACATTTGGATAATTTTCTTTTTTCATTTCTTTTAACTGACCTAAAACTGCTAATCCATCTAGATGCGGCATAATAATGTCTAATACAAGAACATCCGGATTTTTATCTTTTAAAATGGATAAACACTCTTGTCCATTGTAAGCTACTCCGATTACTTCCATGTCTTCTTGCTCTGAAATATAATCTTCAAGCAAACCAATTAGTTCCCGATTATCATCAACCAAGCATACTTTAATTTTTTTCAATGCAGCTTCCTCCTCAGTCCTTTATGTTATACGTCGTTTCCTACGTGTCTCTATTCTTTATTCTAAAGGACAAATTCGACAATGCAACATTATTTCCTTTATTTTTTTAGAAAAAAGTCTTTTAAATGGAATTTATTCGATTTTCTCTTATTTTCTTTGTTTTTCGACGTTTTTCTCTTACATTTACGACAATAATTTTTATCAAAAAAAGCGAACTAATGACAACATTAGCTCGCTTTTTTTCGATTATTTTTATAAATATCGATTCCTGCTTCGTTAAGCATCCATTCAATATGGACACCGTAACCCGAGGTAGGATCATTTACAAAAACATGGGTAACCGCTCCAACGACTTTACCGTTTTGAATAATCGGGCTCCCGCTCATTCCTTGAACAATTCCACCTGTTTTCTTTAGCAATTTAGGATCTGTAATTTTAATAACCATTCCTTTAGTAGCCGGAAACTTTTGAGGTATAGTACTCATAATTTCAATATCAAATTCTTCTACTTGATCATCATCTACTACCGTTAGAATTTTAGCCGGTCCTTCTTTTACTTGATGAGATAGGGCAATTGGCATTGCTTTATCCATTATTCCATTTTCCATCGTTGAAGACAATTTTCCAAAAATACCAAAAGGACTATTTCGTGTAATATTTCCAATGATTTGTCTATCTTCAGAAAACCTTGCTAGCTTTTCGCCGGGAACGCCGTTAGAACCTTTTTCAATTGATGTAACGGTCGAACGGACAATTTGTCCATCTTCTACTACGATTGGCTTTTTTGTATCCATATCCGAAATAACATGACCTAAAGCGCCGTATTTTTTAGATTTTGGATCATAAAAAGTCATTGTGCCAATTCCTGCAGCTGAATCACGGATATATAAACCGATTCTGTAAGCATAATCTTGCTTATCTTTTAACGGATATAGCTTAGTGTCAAACTGCTTTTTTTCTCTTAAAATATGCAGATTTAATGGTTCACCCGTTTTTCCTGCCTGCTGAATAAACGGTGTAATATCACTCATTTTTTCAATGGTTTTACCATTAATCTTCGTAATCATATCTCCAACTTGAATACCCGCAATTTCGCCAGGAGATCTTTTACCTTTTGCTGTATCTACTTGATGATAGCCTACAACAAGAACACCTTTTGAATTTAATTTCACACCGATTGATTGTCCACCTGGAATGACTTTAAAATCAGATAATACCTGCACGTCTACACGCTTTACAGGAATACCGGCCAAATGAAGCATCAACTCTTCTTTGCCTACTTGTTTGCCTGCTACGGTCAGCTTCGCCTTGTTACTTGTTACATCGTAAACAGGTGATGAAGCTTCTACGCTAAGCGGTAATGTCGTATTAATTTTTTCTTTTTGCTGTTCAAATAAGACGATTTGTTTTGGAATGTGTATATATTGTTGCACAACTGGAATAAATCCTACAAAAATGAACGAAACAAGGAGAATCGCACCAATTATATGTCTGTATCGATTTTGCATGTTTTCACTCTCCTCGCTTCCTCGCCTAAATGGCTACACATTTAATTTAGCCTTCTTAGAGCGCATTTATAACAGAAGTTCAGAGAAAAATGAAAAGAAGTGCAAGGAAACATTTTCAGTTCCTCCATTTTGTATAAAAAAACACCTTTAACACATACTGTTACGTGTTAAAAGGTGTTTTTTTAAATGGTGTGCTTCATCTTATCCGCTAAATCTAAAAGCTCTTTGGCATGTTCCTTCGTTAAGCTTGTAATTTCAGCTCCTGCAATCATTCGACCAATTTCTTTTACTTTTTCATCAACAGTTAACGGAAGAACAGACGTCGTTGTACGATCACCTTTTATCTCTTTAGCAATAAAGAGATGAGTATCTGCCATCGCTGCTACCTGAGGCAGATGAGATATACAGAGAACTTGTGAATCAACAGAAATAGCATGTATTTTTTCACCGATCGATTGAGCTACTCTTCCACTTACGCCTGTATCAACTTCGTCAAAGATAATGGACGTCACGCCTTGATGCTTAGAGAAGATGCTTTTTAACGCCAGCATAATTCTTGACAGTTCTCCTCCTGATGCTACTTTTGCAAGAGGCTTTAAAGGTTCACCAGGATTGGTAGAAATATAAAATTCTACGTTGTCAATACCGTCTTTGGTGAATTTTATTCTTTCTCCATTTACTTCAACGTCATTTTTACCTGCATTTACAACAGAGAATTTAATTTGAAATACGGTCTTAGCCATATACAGTTCTTGAAGCTCATGATGGATACTGTCCGTTAACTCCTGAGCAAGTTTTTTTCGAATAGCTGAAACGTTATTAGCTTCTACTAATAAATCCTGTGCTACACTGTTTAACTCTTCTTTGATCTTGCTCACATGCGTATCTCGATTTTCAATACGATCAATTTCATCTTCAATTTGCGCTGCATATTCTAGAATTTCATCTACACTTTGACCGTATTTACGCTTTAAGTGATTAATTTCATTTAAACGCGCTTCAATAAAGTCTAAGCGTTTGGGATCAAATTCTAATAAATCAAGCTGCTGACGAATTTTATAAGATGCGTCTTCTAGCTGATAGAAGCTCGATGAAATGATCTCAGAAATTTCGGCATAGTTTTTTTCCAGTGACGAAATATCCTCCGTATGATTCATTGCTACACCGACCCAATCTAAACCTTGGTGTTCACCGTGCAGGGCATTGTACGCATCGTTTAGCGACGTATAGATCTTTTCAAAGTTAGAAATCTTCAAACGCTCTTCATTTAGTTCCTCGTCTTCGTTCAGCTGCAAATTTGCCGCTTTGATTTCATCTAATTGAAATTGAATAAGATCGAGGCGATGTGCCATCTGCTGTTCATTTTCAGTTAATTGATCAAGCTGCTTTTTTAGCGATGTATACCTAGAAAATACCTCTCGATACTCCGTCAAAGCCTCTTCTACTTTTTCTCCTCCATATTGATCAAGAAGAGTTAAGTGACGATCTTGATTCATTAAATCTTGGTGCTCGTGCTGTCCATGTATATCAATTAACGTCTGTCCAACTTCACGTAGGATAGCTAACGTTACGAGCTTACCGTTGATGCGGCAAATACTTTTCCCATTTGTAGTGATATCTCGGCGAAGCACAATCATTCCATCTTCCACTTCCAAACCGACTTGTTTGGCTTTTTCGTGACTCGGATGCTGTTCTTCATCAAATAAGAAAAGTCCTTCAATTTCGGCTCTGTCTGTTCCGTGGCGTACAAACTCCGAAGAGCCTCTTCCACCTACTAACAATGAAATGGCATCAATAATAATCGATTTCCCCGCTCCTGTTTCGCCTGTTAATACCGTTAAGCCTTTTTCAAATGAAACAGAAAGTTCATCAATAATCGCAAAGTTTTTAATGGATAATTCAGCTAACAACCTGCTTCACTCACCTTTATAACATTTCTAAGAATCGGTCTGATATAATTTGCGTATCTTCAGGAGTACGGCAAATAATCAAACATGTATCGTCTCCACAAATTGTTCCTAATATTTCATCCCAATCCAAATGATCAATTAATGCGCCAATCGCATTTGCATTTCCCGGTAATGTTTTCATCACCAACATATGCCCCGCTGAATCAATTTTTACAAATGCGTCCATAAGAGAGCGCTTTAACTTTTGTAAGGGATTAAAACGCTGATCTGCAGGCAAGCTGTATTTGTATCGACCGTCCATCAAAGGCACTTTGACTAAGTGCAGTTCTTTAATATCACGAGAGATTGTTGCCTGTGTTACATTAAAACCTTGGTTTTTTAAAATATCTACCAATTCATCCTGTGTTTCAATATCATTATTCGTGATAATATCACGAATTTTAATATGTCTTTGCCCTTTATTCATGTTGGCACCTCACATTAATATGTAATCTTCTTTTTGTTTTGTTGTTTATAAGTCTTTCACTAATTAAGTATCATAATGTGTTCAACTTGATTATGCACCTTTTGTATAAAGAGTCATAATCAAATCGCCAATGCTAAGTCTTTGCTTAACATTGGCCATTATTACTTTTTCTCTTTTAACGTCTTATGTGCTTCTTCGACTACTTCGCTCACAGTAAGCGGAGCTTGATTTTCACCAAGTTCACGCTCGCCTTTCCAGCGCAGGTGGAGAAGAAATTCGATATTTCCATCTCCTCCCGTTATCGGTGAATACGACATGTTATATACATCGTATCCTTGACGAAGGGAGAAATCCACCATGCCTTGAAGAACTTCTTCATGCACTTTTGAATCACGCACGATTCCTTTTTTCCCAACTTGCTCTCTTCCAGCCTCAAACTGTGGCTTAACGAGCGCAACAACATCGCTGTGTGGAACAAGAAGTGTTTTTAACACAGGAAGAATGAGTCTTAAGGAAATAAATGATACATCAATAGAAGCGAATTCAGGCAAGCCTCTTGATAAATCAGCTGGCGTCACATAACGGAAATTGGTTCGTTCCATTACTTCTACTCGTTCATCTTGACGAAGCTTCCAAGCTAGCTGATTATAGCCTACGTCTAGCGCATAGGACATCTTCGCTCCATTTTGAAGCGCACAATCGGTAAAGCCTCCAGTAGAAGAACCAATATCAATCATGATTTTATCCGCTACATGGACATTAAATTCTTTAATCGCTTTTTCAAGCTTAAAGCCGCCTCTGCTGACGTAAGGCATCACTGCACCTTTAATTGTCAGCGGCGTATCGCGTTCAATTTTCTCTCCCGGCTTATCCAAACGGACTTCATTCGCATAAACGAGTCCTGCCATCACTGTACGCTTTGCTTTTTCTCTTGTTTCAATCAAACCTCGTTCTACTAATAATACATCTACTCGTTCTTTTTTTGTCACTTAACTTCAAGCCTCTTTTGTGTTGGTGTTACGAGTTTTTTAACTCGATTTATAATCTCTTCTTTGGTTAAGCCAATTTCTTCTAAAAGTTTTGTTACGCTGCCGTGCTCGATAAAGCGATCTGGAATCCCCATACGTTCAACGCGCGTATCATAATAGCCGTGCTCTGATGCAAACTCTAACACCGCGCTTCCAAAACCGCCTTGAAGTACCGCTTCTTCTACCGTAATCACAGGCTTACTAGTTTGGAAAATCTCATGAAGCATTTTTTCATCCAACGGTTTAATAAAACGAGCATTTACCACTTTGACGCTGATTCCTTGCTTCTCAAGTTCTGCTGCTGCATCCATCGCCATTGAAACCGTTGTACCAAACGTTAAAATGGTTGTATCTGAACCTTCTTTTAATACGTCCCATGTACCGATCGGAATGTTTTTCAATTCTGAATCTAGTTCAACACCTAATCCGTTTCCTCTAGCATAGCGCATAGCAATAGGACCTTCTTCATAAGTCAAAGCAGTGTGAACCATGTGCTGGCCTTCATTCTCATCTTTTGGCATCATAATAACAAGGTTAGGCAAATGACGTAAGAATGCAATATCAAACACGCCTTGATGCGTTTCACCATCAGCACCTACTAGCCCAGCGCGATCAATCCCAATAAATACATTTAGCTTCTGACGGCAAATATCATGAACCACTTGATCGTATGCACGCTGTAAAAACGTAGAATAAATAGCTAAAAAGGGCTTCATATTTTGAGTTGCAAGACCTGCTGCCATTGTTGTTGCATGCTGCTCTGCAATCCCAACATCAAACATGCGATGCGGAAACTCTTTTTGAAATGCTTCGAGTTTTGAACCCACAGGCATTGCTGGTGTTACGGCTACAATGCGATCATCTTCCCTAGCCATCTTCAATACCGTATCACTTACTAGTTTACTCCAAGCAATCGGAACATTTTTGTCTTTAATAAAGTCACCGGATTCAATTTTGTAAGGGCCTGTACCATGCCATGCTCCGCTTTTATCGCTTTCCGCCGGCAAGTAGCCTTTCCCTTTTTTCGTAATAACGTGAATCAGCACGGGACCTTTTGTTTTCTTTGCATATTGTAACGTTTCCAATAAATCATCATAGCTATGGCCATCAACTGGGCCTAAATACGTAAAGCCAAGATCTTCAAAGAACATGCCTGACACGACCATATACTTTAGACCATCTTTTACACGTTCTGCCGTTGCCGCAAGCTTACCGCCTACTGCAGGCACTTTTTTCAGCAAGACTTCAAGCTCATCTTTTACCCAGTTGTATTTGCCTGCCGTGCGCAAACGTCCTAGAATACTGTGTACAGCTCCCACGTTAGGAGCGATAGACATTTCATTGTCATTTAAAATAACGGTCATATCCGTTTGCTCGTGCCCGATGTGGTTAAGCGCTTCAAGAGCCATACCACCTGTTAAAGCTCCGTCACCAATGATGGGAACAATATGAGCTTTTGTTTTTTGCAAATCTCTTGCAGCAGCCATTCCCATTGCGGCTGAAAGAGATGTAGAACTATGTCCCGTTTCCCATACATCATGTTCACTTTCGTCACGCTTTGGAAAACCGCATAATCCTTTATATTGACGGATTGTATCAAACTCTCTCGCTCGTCCTGTTAAAATTTTATGGACATACGACTGATGCCCCACGTCCCATAAAAATTTATCTTTTGGGCTGTCAAATACTTTATGGAGTGCAAGCGTTAACTCAACAACCCCCAAATTCGGCCCTATATGACCGCCAGTTGCAGAAAGCTTTGTAATTAAAAAACGACGAATCTCTTCACTTAGTTCTTCTAATTGTGTTACTGACATTTTCTTTAAAAACTCAGGATTTTTTATCGTTGTAAGATCCAAGGTGGATCACTCACTTTCGTACTTGTTATAAAGTTACCTTAATACATTGTCTATTGTTTTATACGTATAGTCAATTTTTAGTATTTCCTTATTACTTACAATACCTTTGATATTCTATCAGTAAACCAGCGATATTCAAAGGAAAACAGTGAAAAAATAGCCGCTAACACAAATGTGATAACGGCCACCAAGATATTGTATATGTCTTTCAAACCTATGCACTACGCTTTTATACAGTAGTAAAATCATTATAGCATAGCCCCTATTGGGACTCAATCTTATTTTACTGTATCACTCAAAAAACCTGACAGAGATCGTCATTAACTATCACGTTTTGCTATATATAAACAAATTTCTTCTAGTAATCCGTGCTTAATTTGAGCTTGACGTAACGAGAGAAGTGCTTGTTCAACATGATACTGTAACTTTTCTTTGGCCGCTTCCATACCTAATAAAGAAGGATATGTCGTTTTTTCATTTTCTGTATCACTACCAATTGGCTTTCCTAATTTTTCTTCAGACCCTTCCACATCCAAGATATCATCTTGAATTTGAAACGCTAACCCTACATGCTTACTGAATTCTTCTAATAATTCTTGCTGTAAAGGCGTAGCTTTTGCAAGAATAGCTCCTGCTTTTACACAAAACCCTAGCAGCTTCCCCGTTTTGTGAAGGTGAATATATTCAAGCTCATCTAGCATGAGCTGCTTTTTTTCGCCTTCCATATCCGCAACCTGTCCGCTGATCATACCTTCTGTTCCGCTTGCTTTTACCAGTTCTGTAATGAGCTGAAGCTTCATATGTGATGTAATCTCAGGATGTGCCGCTTCAGAAATGAGCTGAAAGCTATTTGTTAAAAGAGCATCTCCAGCTAATATAGCGGTTGCTTCGCCGTACACCTTGTGATTCGTTGGTTTACCTCTTCTTAAGTCGTCATCATCCATGCTAGGTAAATCATCGTGAATGAGAGAATATGTATGAATCATTTCCACTGCACATGCTGTTTCTAATCCCATGCTCTCGTCTTTTCCAAACGCATGTAGCGTGGCAAACAACAGCACTGGGCGAAGTCGCTTTCCTCCTGCCGTAAGCGAGTAAAGCATGGATTCCTTTAAGTTAACCGGAGCATGTAATGCTTTTACCACTTCAGGCAAGCGTGTTTCTACTCGATCTTTTGTAAAAGAAATATACTCTTTTAAATTCATTTCATTCACCATTACTCTTCCTCCTGCACCGAGAATGGCTCAAGCGTTCCGTCTTCACGTAAAATAGTTTCCATTTGCTTTTCAATATGCTGAAGACGATCGTGACAGAATTTTGAAAGAGTCATTCCTTCTTGGAATTGTTGAATTGCTTCTTCTAAAGGCACGTCGCCTTCTTCTAGCTTGTTTACGATGGTTTCTAACTGCTCCATCGCCTCTTCAAACGTATACTCTTTATTTGTCGCCATTTTTCATCGCTCCTCTATTTTCGAAACTTCACACTGCAACTGTCCATCGGTCAAACGAACGTTTACCATATCGCCTTTGGATACTTGTTTGGTTGATTTAATTAACTCTTTTTCTTTATCGTATACTAAGCTGTAGCCTCTTTCCATTGTTTTTAATGGACTAAGCGTATGTAATTTTGACGTTGCCGTTGCAAATAAAAGCTGTTTTTGCTTTAGCAGCTGCTGCATCTCTTTTGTCAGCATTTTCGTCAGCTGCTGTTGACGCTCCGCTGCTTTCATTAACTGATGCTCGGGGTGATTGCGCAACAAAGCGGCTGTTAGCTGCTCGTAGTTCGTCCGTTTATCTTCAATGTACCTTCTGCCTTCACGATAAAAACGCTCCATCAACTGATCTAACTGCTGCTCTTTTTGCTCGACCAACTTTTGAGGATAACGAAAAGCATATGATTTCTGGGATCGTTCAAGCCTGCGGCTACTAGACTGAAGCATTTCTTTCATCGAACGAAGAAGACGGATATTTCGCTGAGTCAATCTTTCTGTAATTTCACTGATATGAGGCACAGCCAATTCCGCAGCACCCGTTGGAGTAGGAGCGCGAAGATCTGCTACAAAATCTGCAATTGTAAAATCGGTTTCATGTCCAACCGCTGAAATAACAGGAATAGTAGAAGTGAAAATTGCACGAGCAACGCTTTCTTCGTTAAAAGCCCAAAGCTCTTCAATTGACCCACCACCGCGGCCAACAATCAATACGTCTGCTTCTTTACGACGGTTTGCTTCTTCAATTGCCTTAATGATAGACGGTGCCGCATTCACTCCTTGAACAAGAGCGGGCATAACAATAATGTTCGCGTTATATCTGCGCTTTAATGTCGTAATAATATCACGTACGGCTGCTCCAGTTGGAGATGTAATAACACCTATTGTTGTTGGATACTTCGGCAGTTTTCGTTTCCTAGCAGGATCAAATAAGCCTTCTTTTTCCAGCTTTTTTTTCAGCTGTTCGTAGGCCAAGTATAAGTTTCCAACGCCATCAGGCTGCATTTCTTTTACGTACATTTGATAATTTCCGCTTGGTTCATAAACCGAAATTTCAGCTCGAATGAGTACATTCATTCCTTCTTCAGGCTGAAAATTAAGCTGCCGGTTATGCCCAGCAAACATAACGGCTGCGATACGAGCATTTTGATCTTTCAAGGTGAAATACATATGTCCCCGACTATGACGTTTAAAGTTAGAAATTTCTCCTTTAATCCATACATCTTGCATGTGAGGGTCTACATCAAACTTGCGCTTAATGTATCGTGTAAGAGCCGTAACGGTTAGATAACGCACTTCACTCATCGTTTTGCCTCCTTTGCAGTCACCCTCTCCCCCTTTGTATAAAGGAGAGAAGCATTTTGGTCACTTGATTTGGCAAGATGAACCTTTATTTAGATAAAGTTGTTAACACTTTAGACAATACGCCATTGATAAACTTGCTTGATTGATCATCGCCAAACGTTTTCGCTAATTCAATCGCTTCATTTAACGTAACGCTCGTAGGAATTTCTTCTTCATACTTCATTTCGTATACGGCAATACGTAGGATAACGCGGTCTACAGTAGCTACACGATCTAACGTCCATTTTTCTAAATGATTGCGTAAAAGTTCATCAATTTCTTGCTGATGTTCAACCACACCTAGCACGAGACTTTCTAAAAATTGATCAGACTTTTCATTTTGTACAACATTTCCGATTGCCTCCATTGGCTCGGTCTGCCCTAAATCATGCTGAAATAGTGCTTGTAATGCTTTTTGGCGTGCTGTATGTCTTTTCATTATTTTTGCTCCTTTATTTATCTTCTTCAACTAGTATACCTAGATAATAGCATAGTTTATGATACGATACTTCATTGTTCTTAGACGAAGTTTGTAGAACACGAAAAAGACCGTCTTTATGACGAGACAGTCTTTTTCACTTTACCATAGCTTGTGTTGAAAAGGAACAAGTAATCATACGTTATTCCATTTTAGCAACAGCCGTTAGGTCAACGTTTGTTTTATTCAACTTCTTCAATATCAGTTTTTTGCGTATCAAACTGAATCCCTACGATATGAATGTTTACTTCATCGAGATCAATAGCTGTCATATTTTTAAGGGCTTGACGAATGTTATCTTGTACTTGTTGCGCTACGTTTGGAATAGACACTCCAAACTTCATCATACAAAATACGTCTACTTTTATCCCGTTTTCTGTTAAGTCCACTTTTACACCTTTACCGTGGTTTTTCTTTCCTAGTTTCTCCACAACGCCAGCTGCAAAATTTCCTCTCATTGCAGAAACGCCTTCTACTTCAGAAGCAGCAATACCCGCAATGACTTCAATAACCTCAGGAGCAATTTCTACTTTGCCAAGAGAATTTGGGTGTTCTTCCATTTCTAATACATGATTTTCATTCATGTACAGCACCTCCTATAGTTTATATTATACTAAGAATTCATTACGTCATATAGCTCAAGAAACTTCGTGTTGAATTCACCGCTAACAAATTTTTCATGATTTAATAGTTTTTGGTGAAAAGGAATAGTGGTTGCAACGCCGTCGATAACAAATTCATCTAACGCCCGCTTCATTCGTTCAATAGCTTCCTCACGAGTTGGCGCATGAACAATCAATTTAGCCACCATTGAATCATAGTAAGGCGGGATTGCATAGCCCGGGTATGCAGCAGAGTCTACGCGCACTCCGTAGCCACCTGGCGGCAAGTACATTTGAATCGTACCTGGTGATGGCATAAAGTTTTTCTCTGGGTTTTCCGCGTTGATTCGGCACTCAATTGCCCATCCGTTAAATGTCACTTCTTCTTGCGTAAACGGTAAAGTTTCACCATTTGCCACTTTGATTTGTTCTTTAATTAAGTCAACTCCTGTCACCATCTCTGTAACAGGGTGTTCTACTTGGATACGCGTATTCATTTCCATGAAGTAAAATTTGTTTTCACGGTAATCATAAATGAATTCCACTGTTCCGGCTCCTGTGTAATTAACGGCTTGAGCAGCTTTAACAGCAGCGTCGCCCATTAATTCACGCGTTTTTTCGTCTAACGCTGGAGAAGGCGTTTCTTCAATTAATTTTTGAAGACGGCGTTGAATCGAGCAATCACGCTCTCCTAAATGTACAGTATTCCCATGAGAATCAGCCAACACTTGGATCTCAACGTGACGGAAATCCTCAATGAACTTTTCAATGTACACACCAGGGTTACCGAAAGCTGTAGCAGCTTCTTGCTGTGTAATTGTAATACCTTTAATAAGCTCTTGTTCATTTTTCGCAACGCGGATTCCTTTTCCTCCGCCTCCTGCCGTTGCTTTAATAATAACAGGATAGCCAATATCATTAGCGATTGACATACCGTCTTCCACTGACTCTACAATTCCAGTTGAACCAGGAACAATTGGAACACCCGCTTCACGCATCGTTTCTCTCGCTACGTCTTTTGTTCCCATTTTGTTAATGGCTTCAGGACTTGGTCCTACAAACGTAACGTTACACTCTCTGCATAGCTCTGCAAAATCAGCGTTTTCAGCTAAAAAGCCGTATCCAGGGTGAATAGCGTCACAGCCCGTTAGCATCGCAACACTCATAATGTTTGTAAAGTTTAAATAGCTGTCTTTAGATGACGTTGGTCCAATACAATACGCTTCGTCTGCTAATTGTACATGCAAAGAATCGCGATCAGCTTGAGAATGAACAGCTACTGATTCTACACCTAACTCTTTACACGCTCGAATAATTCGAACCGCAATTTCTCCTCGATTCGCAATTAATAGCTTTTTAATCATATTTACCGCTCCTTATTCAGGCTTTACTAAGAAAAGAGGTTGACCGTATTCTACAAGTTGTCCACTTTCAACTAATACGTCAACGATTTCACCTTTAACTTCTGCTTCGATTTCATTAAATAATTTCATTGCTTCTACGATACATACAACCGAATCTTTTTGTACTTTATCTCCAGGAGTCACGTATACATCTGATTCTGGCGATGATGACGCATAGAAAGTCCCTACCATCGGAGATGTAATTTTATGTAAGCTTTCATCAACCGCTGGGGCCGCTTGTTCTTCTTTTGGTTGAGCAGACTGTGCTGCTGGGGCTGGCGCTGGAGCCGCTGCTGCCTGCGGTGCAGGTACTGCCGCTTGTTCAGGTGCCGAAACCACTACTTGCTGTGCTTGTTTGGAAACAATTGCGTCTTTTTTCTTCATCTTGATTTTGGAGCCTTCGTGCTCATAGGTGAACTCCTCGATTGATGATTGATCAACTAGTTTAATGATCTCACGGATCTCTTGAATTTTTAACATATTGAACACTCCTACCTCATGAAAATAGAATTCTCTACAATGTTAATAATACGACAGATGGCTACAGCCATTCAATTCGTTTGGCAAACATTAAAAAGAAGTTCCACTTACTCTATAATAACTTTTTAGCGTTATCGTTTTATAAATGGAAACATAGCTTTACAGATGACAACACTTATGAAAACGTTTGTCACCTAGTACTAATATAAGATTATGAAACCTATTATAACCGAAGTAAAAAAAGAAAGCCATGTTAAAATTTTTACCGTCTCGCTTAGATTTTAGTCATTTCATAAAAAAAGAAGTGTAAACAACCCCAATTTACGGCTGTTTCACACTTCTTTTATTCCCTTTATTTAGTTGGTTGAAACTCTACCGCTACTTCTTTTGGACCCATTTCTTTTTTGACAAGCTGAATGATTTGATTTGCTTTTGTTTTTGAGTGTTTTTCTGTCTTAACCGTAATTTGTACTTGCTTTCCGTCTGCTCTTACTAGCGCGTCACTGTATCCTTTTGCTTTAATTAATGTTTCCAGCGTGGCTTCTTTTTCCCCAAGCTTTGATAATTCATCAATTTTATCCATCGCCTTGCTTACTTCCGCAGGCGTCACATTTTTTGATGCAGCTACTTCTTGATACTCTTCTTTTAATTGACTTCTTTCATCATTTAATTCCAAACGAAGAGCCGTAAATAGCTCGTCGCTATCTGTGCTTGATACAACCGCTGATTCTTTTGCATTTTTAGCCGTTTCCTTCTTTACATTTCCTGCTGAACCTTCAGTTTTTGAATCTTCTTTTGTTCCTGATTTCTCATCTGTCTGTTGTTTTGTATCTTCTGCAGGAGCCTTGTCATCAGCCTGCTTTTCGCTCTGTTTTTCATTGTCTACTAGCGCAACATTACTCTGAGGATTTTCTGGCGTTGTCATATAATACACCGATAACACAACAACTAAACTTAACATTGTTAATAACCAAACCGTTTGCTTTTTTAATAACATATTCATTTCCCCCTCATCCTTTTTTCGCTAATACTGCTACTCTATGACTTGGTATATCGAGCGCTCTTGTCACGGCTTCAATAATAGATTTCTTTACCTCGATATTATCAGCTCCTTTAGCGACAACTAACACGCCTCTTACTTTTGGCTTTTCGGTTTTAACTACAACAGGCTTTTCTTGTTCTCCACTTCTTACAATGACCAGCTGTTCGTCTGTTGAGGAATCTTCAACTTTACGAGTCCCTCCTTCACGGTCTGTTTCGTTGGTCGTTTGCGATTTTGTGACGCTGTTTTTTTCATATATTTTGGATTCTGTTGCATCTAGGTTCACAATTACTTTTACCTTACTTACGCCTCTAACTTGATCCAAAATATCTTTCAATTCTTCCTCATACCGCTCTTCATAGCCTGTCATTGTTGTTGTCTTTTTAGAGCTAAAAGCGGGAACATCCTGTGATACCGGTGGTGCGCTGGTTTCTTTGCTTGCACTCTTTAGTAATCCGCCTGAATTCATAGATGTTGTGAGTAAGTTGCTAAATACCATAAAGATAACGCCTGCAGCTAGTAAAATGCCTATATACATTAACTTTGAAGGTTTCTTCGTAGTTGATGACTGTTTAAGTGAAAAGAACCGCTGAAAAAATGATGGGTCACCTTTTTCTGGCTTTTGACTCATTTCGTGTCTCCCTCCTCCATATTCACAACAACTTGGCCTTGTTTTACATCCCATTTTGCTGCTAAATAGTTGGATAATTTCTTGGATTCTGTTGGTTTGTTTGTTTCGATCGGTGTGGAGGTATCAATAGAAATAACTTTCACAGCTGAAACAACCTCGGAATCATCCGATGCTTTTTTACTTACGGCAACTGAAATGGATTTAATATTATCAGCGGTAGGTTCGTCGTTCGGCTTTTTTGTTTCAATGTGAATTCGATCAATTGCTACACCATACTGATCCATCAACTCCTCTTTTACATCTGCCTCCATTTGGACAGCCATTTGTTCTAAAATATATGCACGTTGTGAAGCTTGTATTTCTTTTTTCTGATTTTCTATTGAATTTTCTACCTGCTGATCGGATCGAATAGATGATAAGCTAAGTGATTTCAGCATTTGATTAACATCCACTTTGAAAATTTGAAAAACGGGTGTAATAATAATCAGCATTAAAAGAAGTCCAACCACCAGCTTTGTATATTTTTGAAAACTAGAATTGGGCAATAGTAAATTAATAATGGTAGCTAATAAGATAAAAAGAACGATATTAGTAATCCACGTCGTTAAGGCCTGCAATTTCTTCACCTCACCATCATTGTGACGTTGCTCGCTGTAATGATGACCGTTATACATAAGAAAAACATAAGCGAGACAACCGCAAGCGCCGCAAAAATATAGATGACGCTTTTACTGATAATGCTCAAGCAGGAAATAACCGGTCCTCCTCCAATGGGTTGAAGAAGAGCTGCTGCTAGCTTATAGATAAAAGCAAGCGTTAACACTTTAATAGCCGGAAACGCGACGATTAACAGTAAGACTGCTACTCCAGCAATCCCTACTGAATTCTTTAATAGAAGCGAGGCACTGATGACTGTATCAGCCGCATCTGTGAACACACGCCCTACAACAGGTATAAAGTTCCCTGTGACAAACTTTGCCGTTCGAATTGTAATACCGTCGGCAACAGCTGAGGTAGCCCCTTGAACGGACAGCACTCCTAAAAAAACAGTTAGGAATATTCCGAGCACGCCAATGCTTATATTTCTCAACAGCTGAGCAAGCTGTGTAACCTTATGTTCATCTGAAATCGTACTCACAATGCTAAGCAGTGCTGAAAGAAAAAGCAGCGGCATCACTACGTATTGAATAAGCAAACCGCTTGTGTTCATTAAAAACAAAATCATCGGATGAAAAAAGGCTGCCGATACAACTCCTCCTGATGATGCCATTAAGGCAAGCAGCAGCGGCACCAGAGCTAAAATGAATTTGGTCATGGTCTCAATCGCTCCCGTTGCATAAGAGATAGCAATTTGAAAACTATTAAGAGCAATGATAATCAAAACCATATATACAAGCGCATACGCTACTTTACTTACGGTTTGCTGATTAAACGCACTTTGGAGTGTTTGTAAAAACACGCTAAAAACCGTTAGCATAATGAGTGTACCGAGGAGTTTTCCATTCGCTAATACTTCATGAAATAAAAACTTTACAAGACCTCCTAGCCATTCTTTAAGAGAGAACTCTTTTTCTCCTTTTAAAAAATCGACTAAACTTCCCTTCTGACTCTCCGGTAAAAAGCCGCCGTATTGGGTAATAATATCGTCCCAAAACTGTTTGACTTCATCGATACCGAGCTTATCAATTTGTTCATTGACAAGTTCTTGCTGCTTCGGGGGTTCGGAAGCTTGTACATTTTCTGGAAAGAAAAAAAAGAGGAACAAAAGAAGAGCGAGTATATTCACTTTAAACGTCCACCGCTTCATTTCGTCACCTCATATTAAGTAAAATTAATTGGGCAGCATTGAAATAATCGTTTCAATAATGACCGTTAAAATAGGAATTGCCATGGAGAGAATCAGCACTTTTCCACCTAATTCAATTTTAGAAGCAATGGCACCTTGCCCTGCATCTTTCGTAATTTGAGCACCAAATTCGGCGATATAGGCGATACCAATAATTTTCAAAATGGTTTCCACATAAATCATGTTAACGTGGGCATTAATCGACAGCCGCTCGACCATCTTAATAATTTCGTAGATTTGATCAATTAAAAAAAGAAAGATCACGGATCCCACGAATACAACAAGTAAAAAAGCAATAGGTGATTTATGTTCTTTTAAAATAAGAGCCAAAAACGTAGCTACTAACCCTAAGCCCACAATTTGAAGCATTTCAATGGCAACTCACCCCTCTACCCTTGAAATAAAAAAACCGATTTGATTTTTTGAAATAAGTCCTCTACAATCGAAGCAACCATAAATAAAATATAAATAAAACCGATGAGGGTAACCCAGTTCGCGTAATCTTTTTTTCCCATCTGTTCGAGTACGGTGACTAAAAAAGCTACGACGATACCAATCCCAGCAATCTGAAAAATGGTGTTCATATCAATTCCCAAATTCAATCCTCCTCTATCGCTACATCAATAGAATGACCAGTAGCAATCCAGATAGAAAGCCTAAACTTTTAACCATTTTTTCATAGCGATTCTGCTTATCAACTGCATCTTGTTCTTCGCGTTCAAGATGATTCAGCGTCAGTAAGATATGCTTTTGCTGCGAATAACGATCATGTTGACCAAGCGTTTCACCAAATTGTTTTAAGATTTCTAGTTCTCCCGTTTTAAGTGCGGTTTGTTTCCAAAATTGGTCCAACGTCTTTTCCCAAGCTTCCTTGACACTTTCAGTACCTTCTTTTAATTTCATTGAAAACTCATTAAATAAAGAAGCCAAAGGATTAGGAAGCTGTAGAGATAACAAATGAGCAACTTCTTGAAGAGGCCGATTGCTGTACATAATTTCTGCTTCTAACGACCTCAGAGCCGTTTTTAATTGCCTGAGCTGCCTAGGTCTTGCACTAAGCTGCTTTGCAAACTCAAATCCTGTGTAAGTGGAAGCAAATAAGATAAAGATGGCACCAAACAGTTTCATACACCATCACCCTTTACTATTTTCAATAAGCGACTTTTCAGCGGACGTTTTCATGAAATTATAGTGCTCATCGTAGATAGCCTGAAGTGTTCCAGGACCTCGGCTGTTCGATAGCACAACATACCTTTTGAATACATGAAGTTTCATTAAAGCTTGCAAAGTGGGACGCTTCATTAAATCGTCAATGTCATAGCCATGAACAGTCATAATGACACGAACGCCAGCATTAACCGCTTCAAGTACGGCCTTACAATCTTCTTCACTTCCCACTTCATCCACGATCAGCACATCGGGGCTCATGGAGCGAATCATCATCATCATGCCTTCAGCTTTCGGACAGCTATCTAATAAATCCATTCTAAATCCGAATGTATGCTGAGGAACCCCTTTAACAGCCCCAGCAATTTCTGATCGTTCATCTACAATTCCCACTTTAAACGGAGGAATCTTAGAGCGCTCTATGCCAGTACTTATTACTCTGGCTAAATCGCGAATCATGGTTGTTTTTCCTGTTTGAGGAGGTCCTATAATGACCGTACTTTGCCAATAGCGATTGTATAAAAAAGGAATAAGCTGATTCGAAATACCAATCTTTTGTTTAGCAATCCGGATATTAAAGGATGATACATCTCGAATCACACGAACCTGTCCATTTTCTGTTACAACTTTTCCCGCTAGCCCAACCCGGTGCCCGCCTTCAATGGTGACATATCCTTTTTTCAATTCTTCTTCAATCATATAAATCGAAAACTGGCTTAATTTATTTAAGATAAATAAAGCATCTTCTGCACTTGGAAGATACGATTCGAAATATGGCTGATTGTTGATTGTAAATTCGACAGGTCTTCCTATGCGCACTCGAATTTCTTCTAGTACATGAGAATGGTTTGTGACATAAAATTCCACAGTCTTTTTTAAATTAGGCGGAAAGATTGCAAGTATTTCGTTTAACATATTCATCCCCTCATATTTGAACTCACTTCAATGTATTATAAGCTTGACCATTTTATGCCTACCTTTTATTTAAAAACACCGATTAAAATGAAGAGCACTCCTACTACAATCATGATTAATTTCCCAAAAGATAATTGATCGGCTACGGACACTAAACCTATGGTAAAAGAACTCACCATTACAATCGGACCAACAAGCGCTAACATTCCATTAATCATTAACGCCTTTTTCACATCATTGTTTGTGACAATTAAAATAGCGGCAATAAACTCAATAAATGAAGAAATAAATCGAAGGCACGCCATCGTTAATACCGTACCGTTTAAATGATCCAACCACTGCTTCATAAGCCCCTCCTATACCTCTGCGTTGTTTAGTACAACCTATGCAAAATAAGGAAGAGTTAGCACAAAAAAAACATACAAAAAAGGCAGAGAATGATTCTCTGCCTTTTTTGTATGTTTGCAGCTTGCTTACACGATCCAATTACGCGCGTGATACGTAGCTGCTGTCTGTTGTGTTGATAATTAATACGTCGCCTTCGTTTACGAAGAACGGAACGTTTACTGTTAAGCCAGTTTCTACAGTTGCCGGTTTTGTACCGCCAGAAGCTGTGTCACCTTTAATACCAGGTTCAGTTTCTGTTACTTTAAGCTCAACTGTGTTTGGAAGTTCAACACCTAATGTCTCACCTTGGTACATCATAATTGCTACTTCCATATTCTCTTTTAAGAATTTTAGCTCATATTCAATTGCACTTGCCGGAAGCTCTAATTGCTCATAAGACTGGTTGTCCATGAATACGTGCTGATCGCCGCTTGCATATAGATATTGCATTTTACGGTTATCAATTTGGGCTTTCCCTACTTTTTCACCTGCACGGAACGTTTTTTCTTGCACAGCTCCTGTACGAAGGTTACGTAGTTTTGAGCGAACGAATGCAGCGCCTTTACCAGGCTTTACGTGTTGGAAATCCATTACACGCCAAATACCTCCGTCTACTTCTACTGTCAAACCTGTACGAAAATCATTTACTGAAATCATGAAGAAATCCTCCTACATTTTATAAAATAATGAACTCTTTTGATGAGTGCGATAATGCCTCATTACCTTCTGCTGTGACGATCGTATCATCTTCAATACGAACGCCCCCTAAGTCTGGTATGTAAATACCTGGTTCAACGGTTACAATCATACCTGGCTGCAGTACATCTGTAGATTTCACAGAAAGTGATGGGCCTTCATGTACTTCTAACCCTACGCCGTGACCGGTCGAATGTCCAAAATACTGGCCGTATCCGTGTTCTGTAATATAATCACGCGTTAGCGCATCTGCTTCTTTACCCGTCATACCTGCTTTGATGCCGCTCATTCCGTTAAGCTGCGCTTGCAGTACGACATTATAAATTTCTTTTAGCTTATCACTTACTTCACCGACGGCAAATGTTCGTGTGATATCTGAACAGTAACCATTATAGTATGCGCCAAAATCAAGCGTTACAAGTTCGCCTTTTTCAATGACTTTGTCAGAAGCAACACCATGGGGTAAAGCCCCGCGATGCCCTGAAGCAACAATTGTATCAAAAGATGAAGATGTTGCGCCTTGTTTTCTCATAAAGAACTCCAGTTCATTAGATACTTGAAGCTCTGTTAAACCAGGACGAACAAAGGTTAAAATATGTTCATATGCTGCATCTGCTATTTTTGCAGCTTCCTTTAATATCTTAATCTCTGAGTCACTCTTTATCAAGCGTAAGTTTTCGATTGCGTGCGAGATTGGAACAAGTTCCGCGCCGATATGCTTATCAAATAATTGATGCTGTCCATATGTAACATAATTCTGTTCAAAACCAAGCTTTTTAATTCCAAATTGTTTCACTACATTCGCTACTTCTTCTACAATAGGACCCTTGTGCTGAACGATATCAAAACCTTCTGTTTGACTAGTTGCTTGTTCAACATAACGAAAATCTGTTACAAATGCCGCTTTGTCTTCAGAAATAATAACGACACCAGCAGATCCTGTGAAATTGGTCATATAGCGCCTGTTATATTCACTTGTAATTACAACACCGTCCACATTCAACTTTGAAAACTGTTCGCGTAGTTTTTCGATTTTCATTTTATTTCCCCCTTAATTGTAAAAGTGCCTGCAGGGCAAGCTCATATCCATATAAACCTAACCCGACAATTTGACCATGTGTAACAGGTGCCGTCACCGAATGGTGGCGAAACTCTTCACGCTTATGTACGTTCGAAATATGCACTTCAATAACAGGAACAGATATACTAGCAATCGCATCTCGAATGGCATAACTGTAGTGAGTAAAAGCACCAGGATTAATCATAATCCCATCAAATTTCTCATCCGCTTCATGAATCCAGTCGATAATTACACCTTCGTGATTAGACTGTACGCACTCAACTTCTATCCCATGGTCTCTGCCTGCTCGCTGAAGTTTCTCTTCAAGATTTTGAAGATTATCTGTCCCATATACCGCTGGTTCGCGTACGCCTAAACGATTTAAATTAGGACCGTTTATTACTAAAATCTTATTCATCTTAATTCAACACTCTCCCCTACTACGAACCCTTTATGCAGCTCACTCATGTGAATTTGCACTTTATTTTTCTTTTTAAATCATTATATAGAATATATTAGCATACGTTGGAACATTCACACTACTTATTCGCCGTTTGAAAATCTGTAGATTCATCTTTTGTTTGAAGCTCTGCAGCTTCAAAAGAAATGGAATATCCGATGAATACACCATATAAAATATAAATACAGAGGGATGAAATAATCGTGTTAGCTGGAAGCTCTCCAATTGTTTTTAAGTTGGGAAAGAGCGGATTCAAAACAACGAATACAATTGCCCACCATAATAAGCCGTAAGCAAAACCTATCCAAATTGTTTTAAACTTCTTTAATAGGACGTAGTATAACAACCCGACAACAATAGATAATACCCCTATAAGAAAAATACTGACGATAACACCTATTCCTTTATCCTTCCAATCACCTAATGCCCATGGATCTAAAAGCATATTTGGATTGATAACACTAAAGCTGAACAGATAATTTAAATAGCCAATAAAGCTCCAGAAAATTCCTCCAAAAAAGGAAATAAAGATGGCTTTAAATAAAAAAGACATTTCCTGTTTATGCGTAGGGTGGTTATCCTGTTTTTTTTCATGCTGTTCTTTAGGTTCTGACATATTAATCACCTCTTGATGTAGTATGAACTTTTTTCTCATTTCCTACTGACTCATTTCTAAGTTTTTACGTTTATTACTCTTCCTATACGCAAGAAGGGAGCCTGATATCAAAGAGACATTTTTAAACTACTTCGCACAGAGTTTCATAAACAAATTTTATAAGTGAAAGGAAAAAAATTCATAACAAGGGTGTGGAGATGAAAAATATTGGCTAAACTAGATAACATGCATCCGCCTAGAGGTTTATTTGATTTTGCTGTAGAATATAAAATACTAAGAAGTCTAGTCTAGTTAAGTTAGGTTGGTGCCTGAAATGTCTAAATTGCAAAAACCTGCGTATGGTGGTCAAGCCGTTATAGAAGGCGTCATGTTCGGTGGCAAACGTATGATGGTGACGGCTATTCGTCGCAAAGATCAATCTATTGATTATTTTCATTCAAAAAGAAAATCAAATTCCGTACTCACTGCTTTAAAAAAAATTCCTTTTTTACGAGGAATTGCTGCTATTGTTGAAGCCAGTGCAAACGGTACGCAGCACTTGAACTTTTCCTCTGAACGCTATGACGTGAACCCAGAAGATGATGCTCAAGTAGCAGAAGAACAACAAAAAGAGAAAAAAGAATCAAAACTATCTTTAATATTTGGCGTTGCAACTATTGGTGTAATATCCTTTCTTTTCGGGAAAGTACTATTTACATTGATTCCTGTGTTTTTAGCACAATTGACACGTCCTGTTTTCACTTCAAGTGTAGCTCAGGTTTTTATTGAAGGAGTATTTAAACTATTATTGCTCCTTGGCTATATTTATGTGATTTCACAAACGCCACTTATTAAACGGGTGTTTCAATATCATGGAGCAGAACACAAGGTCATTAATGCATATGAAAACAATGCTGAACTTACGGTAGAAGCCGTGCAAGCACAATCTCGACTTCATTATCGCTGCGGAAGTAGCTTTATCCTCTTTACCGTAGTTGTAGGAATGTTTGTCTACCTACTCGTTCCAACGGATCCTCTTTGGTTACGAATTGTGGATCGCCTTGCATTAATCCCAGTTGTCCTTGGTTTATCATTTGAAGTGTTACAGTTAACCAATAAAGTTCGTCATGTCCCTCTTCTTCGCTTTTTAGGTTATCCCGGTTTATGGCTTCAGCTTTTAACAACCAAAGAACCAAAAGATGATCAAGTTGAAGTTGCGATTGCTTCATTTAAAGAACTTTTACGCGTTGAAAATGAACTTTCTTCTACCACTGACGAACAAGTTGTCTAATCCACACCGTTTTGCTTTCTTTTTTTACTATTTTAGGAGGTGAACAAAATGAGACGTCCATTCGTGAAACCACTTGTATATGGTCTAATCGGGTTAGGAGTCATTGGCTTTGCATTTACGTTGATTACAGATCCAGCTGTTTTATTACGTCAAGCAGGTTATATTTTTCTGTTTATCATTTTGTTTTACTTAGTTTATCGGTTTATTCTCCGCCCTTCTCAGACAAAAGGTCAAGATAGAGGCTATGTGCGCGCAGTAAAACAATCAAAACTGCGTCAAAAAGAAAAAGAGCGAGGAAGCAACAAAGTTGATATGCATACGTACCGAAGCTCAAATAAGCGCCCGGTATCCAAATCAACGAAACCGCTAAAGAAAAAGAAAAACAACTCACACTTGACCGTCATCGAAGGTAAAAAAGGAAAAAAGAAAAATAGAGCATTCTTTTAAAAAAACAAGGAGAAAAACCTCCTTGTTTTTTTAATAGCACCATTTTTTCAAAAATGCCCTTGTACGCTTTTTGCCAAACGCAATCAGCTCTTCCTTCCGTTCTTCTGTGAGGGTAAATTCTGTCGCAAAAACTTGATTAACAGGTAAAAAGATAATATTTTTTTCGTGACGTTTTGAAATATGTCTTGCATCGTGCGCATCTTTCATCGTCTCAAAAAGCGCACTGAATAAACCAACGGCATTCTTAATTTTATTCCGTTCCCTTTCTTCGTCCTTCGGGCTCAGCTTCACCCCAATTACCGGTCGTTTCTTAAGACTTTTATCATCATCAAACAGAAAAATTGGAAAGTTGCTTAACACGCCCCCGTCGACTATTAAACTGCTTGGGGTAGATTTTAATTTAACCGGCTCAAAAAAATATGGAATGCTGCAGCTCATTCGAACGGCTCTTGCTACAGAAAAGCGATTCGGGTCGATTTGATATTTAGGCAAATCATCTGGAAGAACAAGCATCGTACTGTTGGTCAAATCTGAAGCAATAATACGCAGCGACTGATCAGGCAAATCAGCAAATGTACGAATTCCTCTGCTCCGCAATTTTTCAGCAATCCACTTTTCAAGCCTTTCTCCTTTATATAATCCCATTTTCCAATATAAAAACAGCCACTTTGTCAAGCTTGATGGTAAAAAAGACATTCTTTGATCTAAAAAAGACGATAACTCAATTTCATTCATCATTTCAACAATTTCTTCACTTGTATAACCGGCTGCTACAAATGCACAAATAATGGAACCCGCACTCGTTCCGGCTAACCGCCGAAAGATCAAGCCTTTTTCTTCTAGAGCTTGTAACGCGCCAATCAGTGCAAGCCCTTTAATACCGCCACCTGAAAACACTCCGTCGACGTACACAGCCTCTCCTCCAAACTACCTACTCTACATTTGTAGTCGACTCAGCAACAAGTTATGATAAAAAGAAAAAAAGCAGTGACGCTATTGGCCGCTGCTTTTTTCTTATAATTTTTGTTCTTCTTCATTTCGTTTTTGTACATTGCGAAGATCTTGAATACGGTTATGATTTTCTTCAAAGTATTGAACCAAATCTCCAATTCGATCAATGGAATTCCAGCTTAAATGATGTTCAATTCCTTCTACGTCATCATAAATATTTTTCTCATCTACGCCAATGATGCGCAGCAGCTGCTCTAAAAGCTCGTGGCGATAAACAAGACGTTTTCCAATCTTCTGCCCCTTAGCTGTTAAAACAAGGCCTCGATATTTTTCATAAATTAAGTACTCATCTTTGTCTAGCTTTTGAACCATCTTCGTTACAGATGAGGGGTGAACCGCCAATGCATCAGCAATATCAGACACTCGAGCGTATCCTTTATCTTCAATTAGCATATATATTTGTTCAATATAATCTTCCATACTCGGTGTAGGCATGAAATCTCCCCCAATTAATATTATGTATTGCTAATAATAAGTCATAAATGTCTGTTTCTTATAGTGATATCGTGTTCATGTTTGATAATCTATGTGAAAAAAACGTGTAAATAAAGCGATGTCATAAGATAAAACTGGATAAAAGACATTCAATTAAAATCATACTACAATGCTTATTCAAATACAAGAACTGTTCGATCTCGCTTCTTATTTATGCCCCATTTTTATACATAATAAAAGCTGACTCGTTTGAGTCAGCTTTTACTAGTCAATCATATTCAAAATTAAAGGCCGCATTTCAGCTGTGCACCACAGTTTGTACATGTGTTGCATCCGCCCATTTCTTCTACCGTTCCTTGACGGCAAACCGGACACGTATTACCTACTTCAGAACCGATTGTTACATCAGTTGAACGAATTTCATTAATTGTATCAACTAACACAACGTGCGGTTTCGTTTCTTCTTTTGGCGCTTCAATTTCTTCATCAAACGTATTTTCTTCTGCTTTTAGCGTTAAGACTTGTGCATCACGGCTGCCGTCTACGTACACCGTACCGCCTTTTGCTCCGCCTTTATACAGACGCTCGTACACTTTTTGAACTTGCTCTACCGTGTAACCGCGAGGAGCGTTTACTGTTTTACTAATTGAACTGTCAATCCAGCGCTGAATCACACATTGCACATCCGCGTGAGCTTGTGGTGCAAGTTCCATAGCTGAAATGAACCATTCAGGAAGGTTGTTTGGATCTGCTTCTGGATGCTGATCTAAATACTCTTGAACGATATCAGCTTTTACTTCAATAAATTTACCTAAACGGCCGCTTCGGAAGTATGAGAATGAGAAATAAGGTTCAAGACCCGTTGATACTCCAACCATTGTTCCAGTACTGCCTGTTGGCGCTACTGTTAATAAATGAGAGTTTCGGATACCGTTCTCTTTAATGTTTTCACGAATATCTTCAGGCATTTTTTTCATGAAGCCTGTATTTGTGAATGCTTCACGTAAAGAAGCCGTTTCAGCATCTGTTTCGCCTACTAAGAACGGGAAGCTTCCTTTTTCTTTTCCAAGCTCTACAGACGCGCGGTAAGCCGTCGTTGCAATTGTTTCAAACACTTTATCTACTAACTCATTGCCTTTGTCAGAGCCGTACTCTGTTTCACAATAAATAAGAAGATCGTGAAGACCCATTACACCAAGGCCAACGCGGCGTTCGCCAAGCGCTTGCTTTTGGTTTTCTTCTAAGAAATAAGGAGTTGCATCAATAACGTTATCTTGCATTCTAACGCCTGTTTCAACCGTTTGACGTAACTTTTGAAAGTTAACAGTTCTCGTTTCTTTATCTGCCATTTGCGCTAGGTTAACAGCAGCTAAGTTGCAGACAGAGAATGGTGCAAGTGGTTGTTCACCACATGGATTTGTTGCAACAACGTGCTGACCATATGCTTGAGCATTTGTCATATCATTAGCATTGTCAAAGAAGAAAATGCCTGGTTCAGCTGAGTACGTTGCACAAATATTAATTAAGTTCCATAGCTCTTTTGCACGGATAGTACGATACGTACGAACTTTGTTTCCTTGTTTTGCCCATTCGCGCACGTCGCCTACTTCGTGCCAGTTTTCATTGTAGTTAGCCATTTCTTCTTTTGAATAGCTTTCTACGTCTGGGAAGCGAAGTTCGTATTCTCCGTCGTTTTCAACAGCATCCATAAAATCTTTTGTTAAGCATACAGAAATGTTTGCTCCTGTTAAAAACTCTGAGTTATGAACGCTGTACGTTCCGCCTGTTTGCAGCTTTTCTTCTGCATCTTTGATGATTTTTTCACTGAACCCACCAAGACCAGGAATTTGTTTATAGTTAATGATTCCTTGGTACATCGCTTCTTCAGACTCTGTTAGCGGCGTGAACTTCAATTTATCTTGCGCATGTTTTTTAATCATTTCGTCATTTGTGTTTTCAATTAAGAAACGTAAAATGCGAGGGTTTTGCATTTTAGAAATAATAAATTCTACAATGTCAGGATGCCAGTCGGCAAGCATGATCATTTGGGCCCCACGACGTGACCCACCTTGCTCAACAAGATGCGTCAGTTTAGCAATATCATCTAACCATGAAACCGAACCAGATGATTTACCGTTTACACCGCGAGCCAGCGTGTTGCGCGGGCGAAGAGTTGAACCATTCGTTCCAACACCGCCTCCACGGCTCATGATTTCCATTACTTGTTTGCGGTGTTCTGAAATACCTTCACGTGAATCTTTTACATAAGGCATTACATAACAGTTGAAGTACGTTACGTCCGTATCAGCACCTGCACCGTAAAGAACGCGGCCAGCTGGTACAAAGTTTAGCTGAACAAGCTCTTGATAGAACTTTTCAAACCACTCTTTACGCTTTTCTTCTGTTTTTTCCACAGAAGCTAAGCCTGTTGCATTACGTTTTGCAATTTGCTCATAGAAGACTTCTAGAGGTTTTTCAATGACATCTAAAGAACGAGTAATTAATCCGTTTTCTGCTTCTTCAGGCGATAAAGCTCCTCTAAACTCATCTTCTACCTTGACAACAGCGGTTTTTTGCTCAAAATTAATGCTTTCCACATAGCCAAGTCCTCGTGCTGGAAATTTTGGATCTTCCTTTACGGTTAGAACAACAAAATCTCCTTCTGATAACGTTAATTTTTCCGTATCTTTAAACGCATAGCGGTCTAACATTACCAATCTTGAAACACCTTTATGAGTCAACTTCATATCCGGTGTAATCGGATGTACTTGCGGAAAGCGTTCAATATCTGAATTGAGCTTTTCAACATTCATATTCACTTTTTGATTTAACAAAACAGTCATTCTCACAACTCCTTACCTATCGAACATCTATAAATTTATTAACTTTATTTCCTTTTAAAGGAAATAAAGTTTTTCAATCAACTATCAATAACTTACCACACGGCTTGGACGAATTCAATATATAGTATTTGACACTTCTCCAAACATCTACATATAGAAGGGTGTCAAGTGAAATATTTTTTTTTTCGTAAAAAAAGTGTTTGACTTTTCTTCCCTATGTATTCTATTAGCCAAGCATTGTTTCTAAAAATCCCACTAAAAAGTGCAACTTATAAGAAGTTGCACTTTTATCTATTTCCCATGGGCATCCGTTTAGCGCTTAAAGTTCCATTCATCCGATCCGTACTTTGTGCGCGCTAGTTCTTCTACATATGCTTCCTCTTCTTCAGACAGTGTATACGGTTCTAAATCGATATCAAGAGCAGAAGCAAATCCTTTATAAAACGCTTCTTTTGCTTCTTCAATAGAGATTTTGCGGCCCGCAATTGCATTAATGGCTACCGCTTTAGAACGAAATGCGCGCTGCATTCTTTCTTTCACGCGATCATTTGGATAATTAAACACGCTGAATAATTTATCTTCATCAATCTCTAACAGAATAGAGCCGTGCTGTAGAATAACTCCTTTTTGTCTAGTTTGGGCACTTCCAGCAATCTTGCGGCCCTCTACAACTAGTTCATACCAAGAAGGAGCATCAAAGCACACGGACGAACGAGGGTTTTTTAAGCTATTTTTTTCTTCTTCTGAACGAGGAATAGCAAAATAAGCCTCGAGCCCTAACGAACGAAACCCTTCCAGTAAACCTTCAGAGATTACGCGATATGCCTCTGTAACTGTCTTGGGCATGTTAGGATACTCTTCAGATACAATTACGCTGTAAGTAAGCTCTTCATCGTGAAGCACGCCCCTGCCGCCCGTTGGACGTCTTACAAAGCCTAGCCCTAATTCTTTTACTTTATCAAAGTTAATTTCTTTTTCAGCTTTTTGAAAATAACCGATTGACAGCGTTGGAGGGTTCCATCCGTAAAAACGAATCGTAGGTGGAATTTCTCCTTTACTATGCCATTCTAATAACGCTTCATCTAACGCCATATTGTAATAAGGCGAACGGTTGTTGGAATCAATAAATCTCCACTTTGCTTTCATCTACCTCATCCTCAGCTATATGTAATATAAAAAATAAATCCGTTTTTTAGTCTACCAAAAGATTGAGCTAAGGAAAAGCAAAGAGCAACATAAAACTGTGAATTCAAATGTGGTAGTTTTTTCATTTTCGGGAAGAAATCCGCTAGATTCAAGGCAAAATCGCTTTACTTCTAATTTCATTCACTTATATAATAAGAGTATGGATTTTGTCGAAGAAAGGAAGAATCAGCATGTCAGCAATTACAGCAGTACTCATTTTACTTGGAGTAATCATCATATACTCTGTCGTTATGTTCTTTGTCCAACGTCGCATTATGAAAACGTTAACTGAAGAAGAATTCCGCAGCGGCTACCGCAAGGCACAGCTAGTTGATATTCGTGAACCGAATGAATTCGAAAACGGACATATTTTAGGCGCACGAAATATTCCTCTTTCACAGTTCCGTATGCGCATTAAAGAATTTCGTCCAGATCAACCTGTCTACATCTATTGTCAAAGCGGAATGCGCACAGGACGCGCAGCACAAATGCTTCGTCGCCACGGTGTTCAAGAAATCTATGATTTAAAAGGCGGCTTCAAAATGTGGAACGGTAAAGTGAAAAAGAAAAAATAATGGTATGTATATAGAAAAACCTCGCCTTTGGGCGAGGTTTTTTGTTAGACGTTTTGAACAGCCTGTTCTTTCTGATAGCGAAGAACTGGCTTTCTCGCTGCCAGCGTTTCATCAAGGCGTTTCACAACCGTTGTATGCGGAGCTTCCTGTACGACTTCAGGCGTTTCTTCTGCTTCTTTTGCAATTTGAATCATCGCATCGATAAACGCATCTAGCGTTTCTTTCGACTCCGTTTCCGTTGGTTCGATCATCATGCACTCTTCTACGATAAGCGGGAAGTAGATAGTCGGCGGATGATAGCCAAAATCAAGCAGTCGTTTCGCAATATCCAATGTGCGCACGCCAAGCTTTTTCTGACGTTTTCCAGATAAAACAAATTCGTGCTTACAGTGACGGTCAAACGGCAGCTCATAGTGTTCTGCTAAACGACGCATCATATAGTTGGCATTTAGCACAGCGTTTTCCGTCACCGCTTTTAAGCCGTCTGGACCCATTGAACGAATATACGTATAAGCGCGAACGTTGATACCGAAGTTGCCGTAAAACGGCTTTACACGTCCAATTGACTGAGGACGGTTATAGTCAAAGTGATAGCCTTCTTCTGTTTTCACAAGCACTGGTTTAGGCAAATACGGAATTAAATCTGCTTTTACCCCTACCGGACCAGAGCCAGGACCGCCTCCTCCATGAGGGCCTGTAAACGTTTTATGAAGGTTTAAATGAACAACGTCAAACCCCATATCTCCAGGACGGGCTTTACTTAATACTGCGTTTAAATTTGCACCATCATAATAAAGCTTTCCACCTGCTGCGTGAACAATTTCAGCCATTTCTAAAATATCTTCTTCAAATAATCCCAGCGTATTTGGGTTTGTTAACATTAAAGCGGCTGTATCTTCTCCTACTACGCGGCGTAAATCCTCTAAGTCCACTAAACCATGTTCGTTTGATTTTACCGTTACCGTTTCAAATCCCGCAACTGTTGCCGAAGCCGGGTTCGTTCCGTGAGCTGAGTCTGGAACAATGACTTTTGTTCGCTGCGTCTCACCATTTGCTTCATGATAGGCACGAATCATCATAAGCCCGGTCCACTCGCCGTGAGCACCTGCTGCTGGCTGAAGTGTTACTTCATCCATTCCTGTAATTTCTGTTAAATGCTCTTGTAAATCATATAAAAGTTCGAGAGCACCTTGAACCGTTTGCTCATCTTGAAGCGGATGAATATGCGCAAACCCAGCAATGCGTGCTGCTTGTTCATTCACTTTTGGATTATATTTCATCGTACATGAACCAAGTGGATAAAACCCTGAGTCTACCCCGTGATTTCGTTTTGAAAGCGCGGTGTAATGACGCATAATATCGAGTTCTGATACTTCAGGAAGCTCAGGAGCTTTGGCACGCACATACGCTTTCCCAAGCAGTTCTTCAGCATTTACTTGCGGCACATCTAACTCTGGCAATGAATAGCCGATTCGCCCTTCTTTACTGCTTTCAAAAATAAGTGATTGATTTTGATTAAGCATGAAGATCCCCCAATTCATTTACAAGTTGGTCAATTTCCTCTTTTGTACGGAGCTCTGTAAAAGCAAGCAGCATGTGATTTTCAAGCGCTTGGTTATCACGGCTAAGATCATAACCGCCAATTATTTTTGATGCTAATAAATGATTGTTTGCTTCTGTTACCGAAACCGGAAGCTTCACGACTAATTCGTTAAAAAACGGTCCTTCAAATGCTACATTTACCCCTTTTGCCTTTAACGCTTCATATGCATAATGCGTTTTTGATAAGTTTTGCAGCGCCATTTCTTTTACACCTTGCTTGCCTAAAGCTGTCATTGCAACTGATGCTGCTAAAGCATTTAACGCTTGATTTGAACAAATGTTAGACGTCGCTTTATCGCGGCGTATATGCTGTTCACGCGCTTGAAGGGTTAAAACAAACCCTCGCTTACCGTTTTCATCGACCGTTTGCCCTACTAATCGTCCTGGGATTTTTCGCATAAGCTTAGACGTAGTTGCAAAGTATCCGCAGTGCGGGCCTCCAAATTGACTTGGAATACCAAATGGCTGTGCATCTCCAATGACAATATCAGCTCCGAATTCTCCAGGAGGCGTAAGTAAACCTAATGATAAAGGATTGCTTGAAACCACAAACATGCATTTTTCTTGATGGGTAATTTCTTCAATTTCTTTTAACGGCTCGATTTGTCCGTAGAAATTTGGATACTGGACAATAACAGCTGCCACGTCACTCCCCATCTCTTTTTCTAATGCAATCATATCTGTTACGCCGTCTGCTGAAGGGATTTCTACCACTTCAATGTATTGACCCTTCGCATACGTTTTTAACACATCTTTTGACTCAGGGTGAACAGCCGCAGAGACAAGTACTTTTTTCTTTTTTGTTTGACCCGCACTGAGCATAGCGGCTTCTGCTAAAGCAGTTCCTCCGTCATACATAGAAGAATTAGCCACGTCCATCCCCGTTAACTCACAAATCATTGTTTGAAATTCAAAGATGGCCTGAAGTTCTCCTTGAGAAATTTCCGGTTGATACGGAGTATAGGCCGTATAAAATTCCGAACGAGAAATAACATGATCAACAATAACCGGCATGTAATGATCGTAAACTCCTGCTCCTAAAAAAGAAGCATAGTCTTTTAAATGAGCATTTTTAGCAGCCATACTATTTAATTCTTTTAACAGCTGAGGCTCTGAAGCCGCTTTTTTAATATTGTATTCTCCTTGAAAACGAACGCGCTGCGGAATATCTGAAAATAAATCATCAACAGATGAAACACCAATTGCTGCTAACATTTGCTGCTGATCTTGTTCTGTCATTGGTAAATAGCGATGTAACATGTTAAATTCCTCCCCAAAGCTTACTTTGAACGTTTATAAAAAGGTGTTGAAACCACTTTTGCTTTTAAGCGCTTTTTCCGAACCTGCACTTCCACTTCTTGACCAAGCTCTGTATACTCTGCTGACAATAGTGCTAGACCGATGTTTTTCTTTAATGTCGGTGACTGTGTACCTGTTGTCACAAATCCAATTTGTTCTTCATCTGCAAGTACTTCGTAACCGTGTCTTGGTATACCTTTATCAATCATTTCAATTCCTACCAGCTTACGAGGTGCCCCGCTTTCACGCTGTTCTTTTAACACTTCTTTTCCAATAAAGCTGTCTTTGTTCGTCTTTACTGCAAATCCAATTCGAGCTTCAATGGGCGTAATATCTTTTGAAAGCTCTTGGCCATATAAAGCCAAAGTAGCTTCAAAACGAAGCGTATCGCGAGCTCCTAATCCGCAAGGCAGCACACCTTCATCACTGCCTGCTTCTAAAATAGCCGTCCACAAGTGAGCTGCGTCAGCTGAAGAACAATAAATTTCAAAGCCATCTTCCCCGGTGTACCCAGTACGTGAAACGAGAGCTTTTACATTCGCTACTTCTACATCATCAGCAAATGTAAATGGCTTTAACAAAGCTAAATTTTCGTTCGTTAACGTTTGTAAAACTTTTTCTGCTACAGGACCTTGCAAAGCTAGCTGCGCAGTTTCATCAGACTGATTAACGAGCGTTACATCTCCTTGTTTGTGAGACACCAGCCACTCATAGTCTTTTTGAATATTAGCAGCGTTTACGACTAGCAAATACTCTTGATCTGCTTTTTTATAAATCAGCAAATCATCTACCGTGCCTCCGTCTTCATAACACATAGCCGTATACTGCGCTTTTCCATCTACGAGGGTAGAAACGTCATTTGTCATCGTGTGCTGAAGAAAAGCTAAGCTATCAGCTCCTGTTACAAGAATTTCTCCCATATGAGAGACATCAAAAAGGCCTGCCTTTGTACGTACAGCTTCATGCTCTTCTTTAATAGAAGAAAATTGAACGGGAAGAGCCCATCCTCCAAAATCAATTGTTTTGGCACCATATTTTTGATAGGTATCATAAAGCGGCGTTTTGTGTAATTCTGTTGTCATATTTATGTCCTCCTCTTTTTCACGTGAAACTTTTCATAACGGGGAGTTTTCAAATAGTGTGGGGATCACTATTTATCCAAACAAAAAAGGACAGAAAACCCCCTACTGTATTTAGTAGGAAGTCTCTGTCCTTTTCACCTGAAAGTTTACCTATAAATGAATAGGTTTGCCTCGTGGGTGGTCTATAAACGCATAGACGCTCTCCAGAGCTGCGTCAAACAAGAGTCTTTTTGCCTGAGAGATTCACAATTTTATTGCTTGCTCCTTCGGCGCTACATTCAAGTAGTCTCTCCCCGTGTCGTCATTCGCTTCTATAAAGTTGGTAAAGTTGGGCATACTACTGAAAGATGTATCTATCTTTATTCACACAATCATTTGTAAAGTGCTAATCTATTTTCTTTTTCAAATTTTCTAAATATATTTTTATCCTACCTGATTCTTATCATTTGTTCAATAAAAATTTTTCACAAAGGAGCATTTTTATCATGAAAGTGAAATTAAACATCGATGAAACATGGGAAGCAGCCTTCTCAACTAAATTGGAGCAAGACGGCCCTTGGTCTGCATGGGATTTGTATAAACTTGCCTATGAAATAGAAGACCAAACGCTTATCTCAGAATTTGAAGGACTACAAAGCCCAAAACATCTAGCCGATTTAACGCCGCTTCCTCATCAGCTCGAAGTAGCCAAACAAGTAGTTGAAACAATGAATGGGAAAGCCATTTTAGCAGATGAAGTAGGACTGGGCAAAACGATTGAAGCAGGGTTAATTTTGAAGGAATATATGATTCGCGGACTTGTTAAAAAAGTTCTCATTTTAGTTCCAGCTTCGCTTGTTTCACAGTGGGCTATGGAATTGAACCAAAAATTTTATATTCCCGCAGTCCCTCAAAGAAAATCATATGTGTGGGATCAGTGTGACATCGTTGTGTCTTCAATTGATACAGCAAAACGTTCTCCTCATCGAGAAATTGTGCTAGAACAAGACTACGACCTCATCATCATTGATGAAGCTCATAAACTTAAAAACAACAAAACAAAAAACTATGAATTTGTGCAAAGTCTAAAAAAGAAATTTTGTCTGTTGCTAACCGCAACACCGATTCAAAATCGAATTGAAGAAATTTTTAACTTAGTCTCTCTTTTAAAGCCTGGTCATCTCGGCAATAAAGACTATTTCGAAGAATTATTTTCCGCTAAAAAACGCTCTTTGCAAAACGATGAACACTTAAAAGAGCTTGTTAACAAAGTTATGATTCGAAATCGCCGCCACGATACGGGTATCGAATGGACGAAGCGAATTGTTCAAACCATTCCTGTTGAATTCTCGCCGAAAGAACGGGAGCTATACGATGCGATTACATCTTTTAAAGGAAACGGACTCCACCCTTCAAGCGCTTTTTCAATTTTAACCCTGCAGCGAGAGGCCTGCAGCAGCCGTGAAGCGGTGTATATGACATTAAAAAACATGATGGAACGTCAGGAAGATCCAAACAGCGCATTAACGGAACATATGATTACTCCGTTAATGGAACTACTTCAGCAAGTTCCGCAAAATGCAAAAGCAGAAAAAGTGCTAGAACTCGTTCAGAAAATTGATGATAAAGTCATTATTTTTACTGAGTACAGAGCAACTCAACTGTATTTACAGTGGTATTTAAAACAGCATGGAATTACCTCTGTACCTTTTAGAGGCGGATTTAAGCGAGGTAAAAAAGACTGGATGAAGCAGCTTTTTGAAAGCCACGCGCAAGTATTTATTGCCACTGAAGCAGGCGGAGAAGGAATCAATCTTCAGTTTTGTCATCATATCATTAACTATGATCTGCCGTGGAATCCAATGCGTCTAGAACAGCGAATTGGAAGGGTCCATCGTTTAGGTCAAAAACATGATGTTCACATTTACAATTTAGCCATTCAACATACGGTCGAAGAACATATTTTAAAATTGTTATACGAAAAAATAAACCTTTTTGAACGAGTTGTTGGAGAGCTAGATGATATTTTAACAAAGCTTGATTTAAAAAATATCGAAGAGCATATTCAGGATATTTTATTTCATTCACGGAGTGAAGGAGAAATAAAAATCAAAATGGAGAACTTGACGTCTATTATTCAATACGAAGACAGCGAGGAGGATCAGCATGCAGCAAACTGATATTCACCAATTTTTAAAGCGTTATTTTCTAGCTAATAATTGTTCTATTGTCACAGAAACATCTTCTTACCTGACGGTTCAATTAACGATTGAACTCGATAAAGAATTGATGAATCGTCCATTTTATTGGCACTATATTGAAAAGACGGGAGGAGAAGCAACTCCTGCTTCGCTCACTTTCATTACAGACCCAGCATTTGAAGACGATTCCGTTCAAGGAGAACGAATTCATTTCGGTTCACCTAGGCTGCACCAAATTTTCGCTTCTACTCAAAAACTAGGCGGGTTTATTCACTTGTATGAACAAGTTGCCTCAGCTCAGCCAACAAATCAGCCTTTACACCCTTGGCTTGCATTAAATATTAAAGTCTCATACAAATGCGATCGTAAAAAAGATGAGCTCTTGTCGCTTGGCATTAATTTAATCAATGGACAGATTATTGAATCATTTCATGAATTAATCATTAATCAAAATTTGTCATCTAAAATCTCAGACTATTGCTTTACTCTCTCACCTTTTATTAAACCTAAAAGTGCCATCGCACGACTCACATCATATGTGACTGACTATGTTAAAGCTCAGCCAACTGAATGGGCTGAAAAAGCTCAGGAGAGATGGTATGAAGACTTAGCGCTTCTAGATCATTTTTACGAAACAGCAGAAGAGCTGCCAGAAATATATATGACCGAAAAAACAGCGCTTCAAGAACTGTACGAGCCGACTATCTTGTTTAAGTTTATAAACGGTGGCTTATTTTACATATCGCCTGAAACGATGTCTCGTCAATTTAACAAAACACAAGCCGGTTAAAAAAAAGATGAGCATATAATATGCTCATCTTTCTTTTTTCTTTCGATACCACAGCATAAACGACAGCGGAATCATTCCAAACCATCTGTTTGCAAAAGGTGCTCGCTCTTCTTTTTTTTGAATTTTTTTCGTTTTCCTCTCTTCTTTTGGCTGATCCATATATTGTACAAATTGCTGAGTCATATATTTTACATAATCATTCGTTTTCATATAATCAACTCCTCAGCACTATTATATCCGGAGAGAAAGAGACTTAATCCGTCCACTTCACAATGTGCTGATCCTTTTTTTGAATATATGCCGTTTCCGTCAATGCTCTTCCTTGCAATGTTTGACATTTTATTTTTAGGATAATCATCTGTTCATCTTCACTTACTACTTCGTATGAAACCGTACCAGTTTCTAATACTAAAGATGCAAATGGAGATTTATTATGTTCTTTTATTTCTTTTTTTAGATGTACAACCGCGTTTTCTAAAAGATGCTGCAGGCGATTTTTCTGCTCTACTTCTTGATAAAATGAACTTTTCGTCACAAAATAAGTGGTTTGCTGAGCTACTAACAGAAGAAAAAGCGCACAAAATGCCAAAACAACGGGGAGAATAAATCCTTGCTCATTATGTTTCATGAGCAAGCATCAAAAACGTCGTAATGGTTTCTTCTCTAACTTTGTTAACACCGTCTGTTGAACGAATTAACAGCCTTTCTTTTTGCTGTTCATACATAATATTCTTAATGTGCTGCAGCACAACTTCATGACCGCTTTCATCCACTCGTCTTCTTATCTTGTCTTCATAGCGTTCATAAGTGATGATCTGATTATTTTCCATTTTCAACGTAAGCGTAGTCGCATGAATTCCTACTTCTTTTGCTTCTCGATATTCCATAGCAAGTTGATTTACAAAGATTTCCCACTCCATTTCATTCATACTAAAGTCCGGATTATATGTTTGCTTCGCTAGCGGAATGATAATGGGGAAAAATGAAACAATGATCAAAAAAAGAGTAAAACTGACTAACATCTCTACAAGCGTAAAACCTTTTTCCCTTTTCACTTCAACACCACATCACACTTCTTTTTCATTTTCTCAGCGGAATCTGTCCATTCTACACAAAGCTTTTGAGCACTTTCTCCGTCCCACTTCAGATAAAACGCAACGTTTTCTTTTACGATTTTTTCTCGCCGTTTATATCCTGCTTCATATTTATATTTCAATAGCTCTTCGTGCAAGATAGCATCGGCTTGATACGAAACATATTGCTTCTTTTCTGCTTCCTTCATCTGAACATACAAAGGAATAATTGTACCGGTTAGGAGTAAAAGCATACTAAATGAAACAAGCATTTCTAACAAAGTGTAGCCCTGCTGACCCTTAGATCTTGTCCACATAAAAACGCCCTCTGCCTATTTGAAAAATAACTTTATATTTAAATTTTTGATTGCTGATAAAAATGGTCTTCGCTTGAGAAATATTGCCGTTTTTGTTGTATTGTATCGTGGAATTTCCGCTTCCAAACGTGATATGAATGGTGGAGTCATAGGCGCGCTTATAAAGAACGGCACGAGAATCAGAAACAATATATTCTGTTCCCTTCGGTGCGAAGTTAATTTTAATTGGAGATTCTCGGTTCATGGCTGTCTGCTGCACATAAAACGTGTCGCTTTGCAGCTGTCGCAAAAATAATGTGATGTTGTAATATTCCACAAGCGGACGAATGGCTACAATAATGGAAAACATCATCACTTGCACAATAAATAAAACCATCAGCATCTCAATGAGGGTAAATCCTTTTTGCTTAAGAAGAACCACTAGCTGTAACCTTTCCGGTACCGTCAATTTGAATGGCTTGACCATTTGGACACACGGTGCCTTCTTTTAAGTAGCCTCCTGCTTCAAGCTCTTCTAGACTTGGTTTTTCGCCATTTTCAAGTTCGTATACTTGTACCTCAGCCTCTACGGTTTTGACAAGAGCTGAGCAGCCTTTGTTGTTAATAACCGTATTATGCTTTAATACATTTGGAATCATAATGAGCAAAAGCACGGTAATAACGAGCATAACAATGAGCATTTCAATAAGGGTAAATCCTTTATCACCTTTTAGAATCATATTCTTTCCCCTTTCTACAAGCTCGACATCACTTCTAACATCGGAAGCATAACGGACATATACATAAGCAGAATGACAATTCCGATGAATAAGAATGTAAGTGGCTGTACATATTTTAAAATACGAAAAATAAACTGTTCCATTCTTTCCATCATAAATAGACTGTAATCATACAGTTCTTGAGAAAGCTCACCGTTCTGCTGGCCATGCACAATAACGTGTGCCAAGTCTTTTTCATAATGAGATTTACCTGAAACGATATGATCTAATCGCATTCCTGAGGAAAGTTGATCTGTAAAAGCAAAAGCTTCCACTTGAAAAAACGGATGATGCTCTTGCTTTTGAAAAAGAGCAAAGCATTCATAAATAGATAAACCACCATTTAGTAAATTGCTCATATGAACAGAAAAAAAGTACGAGTTAAATAGCCGTGTGAACGTTCGGATAACGGGAACTTTCATAAAGAGCTGCATTTGAACTACTGGAGGCAATTTTTTAATGTACATCACATAAAACAAATACAGGATGATTGGCATACTGATGACTGCAGGCAATACAAAAGGAAAGAACGACATCGCCTGCATAAATAAGAGGATAAACGAAGACTGCTTGTTTCCAAAGGATAAGTACAGAGCTTCAAACTGTGGAAGTAAAACCGTACTTAAAACAAATAAAATGGAAAGAATAAACAGCAGTAGCAATACGGGATATTGAACAAGCTTTTGAAATTTTTTACGATGCCTTACTTTTTCTTCAATCATTGAGCTGCTTTCTTTTAAAGCAAATTGAAGGTTTCCATGCTGTTCCGCAAAATATAAATAGCTTAAAATATCACGGTGAAACTGAAGTTTAACAAAAGCATCGTGCAAAGATTCTCCTCGTTTTAACTGCTCAAGACATTTTTCAATATCCGTTTTTTCTTTGTTAGATACTTGAAACGTCAAAAACGAAAGAGCTTGAGAAAGAGTATAGCCTTTTTCCAAGAGCTTAGAGACCTGCTTAAGAATTGTCGCTTGCTGAGCAAGAGACCACCTTTTTTGTCTATTTGTCTTTATCCCCATCCGTCTAGCGAATGCGGATATAAATAGCCTAGCGCGATTCCTTTTAGAATCACATCTCGGAGCGTCTTATAATCATAATCCGCATTTTCTCCTTTCACTTCTCTCATCACTGCGCTAAGCTCCTTTCCATAAAGCAATTCGTATATGCTGGACTGACGATGCTTCCTCATTTTTTTACAAGCGGGGTGGCATTTTCCGGAACACAGCGGACAGCGAATTTCTACAAGGCGCTGTGCAGCTACTGCTACAAGAGTCTGTTCCATTTCTTGAAAGCTAACGCCAAACTCAAGCAGCCTGTACAAAGATCCTTTTGTATCTTTAGTATGCATCGTTGTCAAAACCAAGTGTCCGGTAAGCGCTGCTCTCACAGCAATTTTGGCAGTCTCACTATCTCTTATTTCTCCCACCATGATAATGTCTGGGTCATGGCGCAATATAGCTTTTAAACCAGTCGTGTACGTAATTCCCGCCCGTTCATTTACCTGTACTTGAAGCACAGTTTCACTCGGTTTTTCAATAGGATCTTCTAGTGTAATAACATTTCGATTAAAAAGGTGCTTTACTTCGTGTAAAAGAGTATATAGAGTAGTGGTTTTACCTGATCCTGTAGGACCGGTAAAAATAATTAATCCATGAGAGAATTTCAAGAGAGAAATAAGCTTTTTAGTATGTTCAGGAAAAAGAGATAAATGTTTGAGAGATGTAGATTGTTGATGAGGCAAAAGCCGAATAACAAGACTTTCATCATGAGAAGTAGGAAGAGTTGATAAACGCAAATTTACTTGATAGTGATCAATGGAAGTGGTCAATGCACCATTTTGAGGTTTTCTGCGCTCACCAATATCCATTCCCCCTAAAAATTTAAAATGCGAAATGAGCCGTTCAGACATTTCCTTTGAAATAACCCTCTTTAAAATAAGCTCCTGGTCAATTCGCAGCTGAATCACAGCATCTTTCTTTCGGGGCACAATATGCACATCAGAACTTCGGCACTCATATGCATCTCGTATAACGTAAGTAGCAAACTGTTCAATTTCGGTCAAACGATCATCACTCCTTTATTTGTAATCAAGATGATTGGTAAAACATCTAGAAAAAGTAATTTCGACCTTTTTCGAGATTTTCCTCCTTCTTTTTTCATTTTTTATAATTTTTTAGTATACGCTTCTTTTCTTCCCTTCAGTCCTTGTACACGATGTACAACTTCTGTACACCTCTAAACGACTACATAAAAAAAGACAACGTGATGTAAAACTCTACGCTGTCGTTTTATTCATTATTTACTGAATTGAGCTTCTTCATCATGTACGCTTACACAACTAGAGAAGCAAGACTTGTTTTTTTCTTGACTAAATTTTTAAGAGCAGATTCATTATAGCCTACTACAAGTTTTTTACCATCTGTTAAAATTGGTCGGCGAAGCAAACGAGGATGTTCAATTAATAAATTGACCACTTCTGATAGTGTCATGCTATCCACATCAACATTTAACTTTTTATATTCTTGACTTCTTTTAGCAAGAAGTTCATCCATCCCTTCTGTTGTCATAGAAAGAAGTTCAAGCATTTCTTTATGAGTAGGTGTTTCTCTAAATAAATGACGCTCTTTAAAATTTACATCTTCCTTCACTAGCCACTTTTTCGTTTTACGACAAGATGTACAGCTCGGGTACGTATAAAATTTAATTTCTTCCATATGAAACCCTCCCGTTTTTTTAGTTATAGATTGTTTATATACATTGTACACGTTTTGTATAACCTTTGTATAGTATTTTGCACATGTTTTGTATAACTTTTTTTCTTCTGTCGTATTTCAAGGAAAAGATAGCGTTTTCAGGAAAGAAAGGATGTATTATAATGGAAAAGTATCGATATAGTTTCATAAGTGCTTTCTAGTGCTTACACAGCGATGACATTCATCATGACACTAACTAAGTTTGATAAAGGAGGAAATGGACGTGGAACGAATGTACCGTGTAATGGGGTTCTGGACAGCAATTTTCACTGTAATGTTTTACCTCGGTCACATGCATAAGACTTCTTTACTCTTTTTAGCTCAAACAGGCTTTTTTGTAATTCTTAGTTATTTAAAGCTGTCTGAAAGAATGTACATTTACGTTTTCGGAGCATATTTGACCGTCTTTTTTGTGGGGTTCACGTACTGGTCAACTTTTATGATGACAGCAGGACAGTAAAGAGAAAAGCGATGGGCTTCCATCGCTTTTTGTATTCTTAAAAACCATTTAGGAAAGGATTTTGATCCATTTCGTGCCCCACAGTTGTTTCAGGTCCGTGACCGCTTAGTACAAGCGTATCTTCTGGAAGGGACAGCAATTTCGATTCGATGCTTTCTAACAGCTGAGCTTGATTGCCTCCAGGTAAATCTGTGCGTCCAATGCCGCCTGCAAAAAGCGCGTCACCAGATACTACAAAGTTACCCGGTTTAAAATAATATGAAACGCTGCCAGGAGAATGGCCAGGCGTTTCGTACACCTCAAATTGGAATGAGCCAATTGTTAAAGTGCCTTCGATTGAAATAATATCAGTTGCATCTGGAGCCGTAATTTCTCCTAAATCAAAAAATTTCGAACCGTTTAAATCACTATTATGAAGCCATTCTTTTTCATTTTTATGTACATAAAGCGGGATAGAGTAGTGATTCATCACTTCATCTACTCCTCCAATGTGATCAAAATGAGCGTGTGTCAGCAAAATAGCCAACGGTTTATACGTTTGTTTTTCTAGAAATTCAACGAGCTGTTTCCCCTGAGCTCCCGGGTCAAAAACTAAACACTCTTTTTTTTCGTTAGCAACGACATAACAATTCGTTTGAATAGGTCCTAGCGGTATACGATGATAGTTCATAATGTATCCTCCTTGTAAAATTTATTTCCGTTATATGCATTATCATACACACATCATCTTATAAATGAAAGTAAGGACCTTTCTAAGCTAATAAGGCGAAAGAAAGATTGGTTTTCATCTCGACAAACGGTTAGAAAAGTTTTACAATTAAAGGGATAAGCTAATGATAGCGCTTTAATTTTAAGTTGCCTAAAGGAGGTTTCTTCGAGTGGGTCTTATGATTATTTTTGCACTAACAACATTGCTAGGCGTATTTGCAGCTATTTCATCTTTTAGAAATAAAAACATATTAGGCATTGGTTTTTCGGTACTAACATTCGGTGTGTTCGGATGGTTTACCGTGATGACCATTATACATCACGGTTATCCGGCGGTACATCATTAAAAAAGCCACGCAAAGCATATGCTTTGCGTGGCTTTTCAAATAGATAGATATTCCATTGCCGCAACTAAAATAGCTTTAGTCGGATTATATACGCGCGACATTTGAGATAGAGGCAGCGGATTAATTCCTTTCCCCAGTTCTAAAGTGAACCCTAGCTTTTTCTTTTCTAAAATAAACCAATCCTTAAATCCAGCGTGACTATCAATCGTTTTGACTGCTTTATAACCGCTTACCCTTTCAAAATAACTGGCTATTTCCTCCGCTTCCTTCGGCTCTTCATTCATATACCCCCAGTAAAATTCTTCTCCTTGGGTATGTAAAGCGATCACACAATCAAAATCATGACGCTCAACGAGTTTTACCATTGCCTGCGCTTCAGGTTCAGACAGAGATTGATAACCTGGAAAGTCCCGATAATGCGGAGCTTTAGGTTCTTTGCGCTTTTTTTCAATTTCCCAATAAGCCGGAAACTGATTGTTTAGGTCTACCCCTCGGATATTTGCTTTCCAGCTTTGAAAATCAGGAAAATCTCTGCCTATTTTAGAAAGAAAAGACGCATAAGGTTCACTTACAGCAGGACCTTTTAAGACCAAATCTACTCCGTCTGGATTAACAATCGGAACCGCAGAAAGCGTAATTTGATTAAAAAGAGCTCTTGCTTCCTGCCCGTTCAACGCCTTGTCGTAATGAAGAGCAGCTAAATAATCTTCAACAAACTGTAGAAGAACATTTGTCGTAATCCATTCATTGGCATGAAAAGACGCATTAATATGAACCTTTCTTTCTCCGTTTCCAATTAAAATATGAGGAATCGGCTTTCCAAGCACGCTGCACCCTATCCATTCAAGAGAACCATAGGGATAGTACGTCAAAAGTGTTTGGATATCTTGTATTGTTCGCATGTAATCGTAGGGCTTTTGGATATCTACAATTTGCATAATCTTCACTCCTTTACACTATGTATATGTAAAGATTGAAAAGATGCATGATAAAAAAGCGCTTTGACTAAATGTCAAAGCGCTTTTTTATCTCAGTTAGATTCTTGCTTATTATTCAAAATAAGATTTAACTAACCAAGCTCCTCCAATAATTCCCGCATCGTTTCCTAAAGTAGCGATTGCTAGTTCAGCACCTTGCGCTACACGAGGAAATGCAAAACGTTTGAAATAATCTCTTACCGGTGCAAGTAATACCTCGCCTGCACGAGACACACCGCCGCCTAGAACGATCTTCTCAGGGTTTAATGCATTAGCAGAGTTTGCTAGTGCCAGACCTAAATGAAAAGCAACTTTATCTACAACATGCATAGCTAACTCGTCTTTTGAACGAGCTGCATCAAATACATCTTTAGATGTAACTTGTCCATTTTGTTCTAACAACGTGCGAAGCTCACTTGGTTTGTCCGTTTCCGTTAATTCTTCCATTGTTAAACGTACAATTCCAGTTGCTGAAGCAATGGTTTCTAAACAGCCGGTTTTGCCGCAGTTACACGGTGCCCCGCCTTCAGGAATAGAAGTAATGTGCCCGATCTCACCAGCGGCTCCATTTACGCCTTGTACAATTTCACCGTTTGCAATGACGCCACCGCCAACGCCTGTGCCAAGCGTAACGCAAAGTAAATCTTTTGCTCCGTCTCCAGCACCCTTCCACATTTCTCCAATCGCTGCAATGTTTGCATCATTGTCTACTACAACAGGAAGAGAAGTTTCTACTTCCAAGATATCTTTGATAGGGAATTTTTCCCAACCTAAATTGACAGCTACTTCAATCGAACCGTTTGCAAAGTTAACAGGCCCCGGTGCACCAATACCAATTCCTACTAACCTTGATTTTACTTCTCCAAGATCGTTTAACTTTTTATCAATTGCTTTTGCAATATCCGTTGGAATTTTACGGCCTTGCTCGCTCACATCCGTATTAATTTCCCACTTGTGAATGATTTCTCCATAATGATTAATAAAGGCCATTTTTATTGTTGTACCGCCTAAATCAACTCCAACTAACCATTTGTCATCCATGTTCATTCATCCTTTTTCTCTTTTTGTTGTTTTAACTCTCGACGAAGCAAAAGAATTGCCATTTGGTAATCACGTACATCAATCAAGTTAGACTGATATAACTCTTTTACTTCCGCTTCCATCAGCTCTAAATCAGCAATACGATCGCCCACGTATATAAAAATGCCGAAGGACTTTAATAATTGTTGTACATCATATAACGTATTCATTCTGTCACCTTTATCCTATTTTCTAGGTGATATGATTCATTTATTTTGAGATAACTCAACAGTCATTCAGTCATAAACAGCGGCCGTATTTAACGCCCACTGCTAGGTCTACATATTAATATTCTAGTAAACGTTCTCACAATAGTAAAGTATAAAATATTAAATTCGTCATTCAACAGTTTTAATTTCCTATCTCTTGCTTCAGCTTTTCGTATTTTTCATTTTGCGGTTCAAGAGCAATTGCTTTATCGATATTTTGTGTGGCCGCTGTAATATCATTCAATTTCATATTCACCAGAGCTAAATTGTAATACGCCTCATGAAAAGTTGAATCATACTTTACAGCCTGATTCAATTGCTGTTTAGCTTCTTTATAATTTTCAAGATAAAATTCTGCGCTAGCACTGACGAAATACACGTTACTATTTCCTGTTCCTTTTTCAACAAAAAGCTTAATGGCCTCTTTTGCTTCTTCATACTGCTTCTGCTGAAGATACGTAGCCGCTACGCTGAGTGCATAGGGCTCATCTTGATAAACAGAACGCTCATGATATCCATAAAAAAGCAGACTTCCTACTAATAAAAGCGTGCAAATGAAAGCCGGAATCTGAATATACAGCTTTTTTTGTTTCGGTAAACTGACGATGCTCGCAGCTAAAAATCCGCCAACCAAACCGCCAATATGTCCTGCATTATCGACGTTCGGCGCAACAAATCCAAAAATCAAGTTAATCACAATGATGACAATGAAACTCGATCCCATTGTTCGAAAAAAGAAGCGTGGATTTGTTCTTGCTAAAAACAGTAAAGCTCCAAAGCAACCGAAAATGGCCCCTGAGGCTCCTGCGGAAATGGACGTATTCCATATAAAACTTCCTAGAGATCCTGCAAACCCGGCAAATATATAAATAAAGACAAAACGCCCGCTGCCATATATCCTCTCTACAAGCGTTCCTAAATAATACAGGGCTACACTATTCATAAGCAAATGCAGAAGTCCTATATGCAAAATTATAGGTGTAAAAAAACGCCACCATTCGCCTTCCATAATTAAGGGGTTGTATTTAGCTCCGTATTGAATCAGAGTGAGCGTATTTTGTGTACTGCTCTTCCACTCCAGAAATAGAAACATTAAGATTTGCAGCGCTAAAAATATATATGTAAAAATAGGCTTCCCGTATCCCGCTATTTGCTGTTCTTCGCTTTGTTTTTTCTGTACAAAAAGCACAATTTTATGTTTCCACTGCTCTATTCGCTGTGCTTCTTCTTCGGAAGAGAAATTGTCTGCGCTTTCTAATGTAAGACCCAGCCGTTCGAATAGAGGTTCATAAGCGCTTGCTTTCTCTGCCGTTAATTGTTCAACGTAACTATTCAATTTAGAGGGACTTGGCGCACTTTCTAAGGACTGCTCTGTATAAAAAGGATCAAAATCAGCAAAGTAAATCGTGTTAAGAGTAAGCGTTGATTTACCTCTTTGCTTTCGCACATTCTCAGCTCTTTGTAATGCGTACAATACATCTTTTTGCTGCTCAACGGCTGATTTAAAATTCCGGCGGACTATGCGGACAATTGACTTATCTTTGCGATGCGAAGATTGAAACCATAGCTCTGAAGCATCAGCTTTCATCGAAATCAACTCATATGAAGAATGGCCAAGCAATTGCTGTGCCAGCTGCCAATAATAAAAATCTTGCCTAGACAAATAGTCACCTCCTCATACTCTCTATATGTAAAGATGGCAGAAAGCCAGGAAAAAAGCAACGATTTTCCCTTTTTCTTTTTCTACAAAAAAACACCTTACAGGTCTGTAAGGTGTTTTTTTATGTATCTTTCGCTCTTAGCGGAAGACCTGCTTCATTAAACGATCCCGAACAAACGGCAAATTAAAAAATGAACGAACAGCTAGACTACGGATAAATGAATTTCCAAACAGCGAATTTAAAACACGGTATCTCATTTGATAGCCCAGCGTTCCAACAACTAAAAGCGTAAGTACTAATACAATATGTCTCATTTTCAAGCCTCCTTACGTTTACTTTGCTCCTATGACGAACATTTTATGCTCTTATATAGGTAAAAGCAGGATAAGGATTCCGCCTGTAAAAGCAGCAAGCAAAATAGCGGCAAGATTTACAACATCATTGTTAAAGAAAGTTATTCCTTTCTCTTTTATCGTTGGCTTACGGCAATGATCTTTCCGTTCCGTTTCAATACCGCAGCTTTGACAGCGAAAGCGAACTTGCACACTTGCTCCAAGAAGAGTGTCTATAGCGTTTCCAATAAAACCAAAGCACCCGACTAGCAATATACTACTTAGCGATACGGATGGAAAAGCAAAATAACAAGCGGCAGCAATAAGAAAAGCTCCGGCTGCTCCGGCTGCTGTGCCTAAAAGTGAAACGGCTCCTGAGGTACCCGCTTCTACTCTCTTTAACGTCCAAAGGTAAAACGGCGGCTTCTTACTAAGAGACCCTATTTCAGATGCCCACGTATCCGCATTAGCAGCTGAGATACTGATCATAAACATCCACATGTAAACAGGAAAAGCTGTTACAGCATATAACAAACCGCAAGCAGCAGCTACACCTCCATTAGCAAGGACTTGAATATAATCTCGCCTGTCGTGCTTCTCTAGCTTTTCTTCTAATGCACGTTTTTTTTCTTTTTTGTACTTACTACACAACGTAGAAGTGCTAAAAAATAAGAGTAAGAGTAAAAAACCTTGAAGCGAAAAACCGATATAAACGCTCGCTCCTACGATAAAAGACATGCAGGCTCCCGATACTGTCAGTGCTTTTGCTATGTAGCCTGCTCCTGCCATGAGTAATATTACAATTATCATGACAGCATCAAACAGATTCACAGCAAATAAGCTCCTTCTCTGTCAAAATATATTCCACGGGAATATCATGAGATTCATATGGAACCTCTGAAACGACTTGACAATCAAACGCAAGGCTTAGCTTCTGTCCGCTATAATCTGTTAGATAACGATCGTAATAGCCGCCTCCATAGCCGATACGATATCCATTTTTACTATATACCACGCCAGGCACAAGGAGTAAATCAATTGAAGATTTTGAAACGGGAACAGTTTCTTCAACAATTGGCTCCGCTAACCCGTAGTATACTGTTTCAAGCTGTGAAAAATTCGTAATCTCGTAGAAAACCATTTGAGATGTTGTGGGGTTGCATTTTGGAACAGCTACTTTCTTCCCATCTTTCCAAGCACGTTCAATGATGGCTTTCGTATTAACTTCTTTATTTCTTGAAACCGTAGCTGCAATGACTCTAGCTTCTTTCCATAAACAAGTTTCATACAGTGCATTTGCTATGCTTGTTGAATGTGCCTCGTGCTGCTCTTCAGAAATTAAATTAAGAACCCGCTTCATCTCTTTGCGCAGATGAGATTTCATTCTAATTCCCCCTATAAAAAAAACAGCAGGATTGTACTCCTACTGCTTACTTTGTTTCACGATGAAGTGTAACTTTTTTAAGTCTTGGGCTGTATTTTTTTAACTCAAGACGATCTGGGTTATTACGCTTGTTTTTAGTTGTAATGTAATTACGGTCACCAGTTTCAGTGCAAGCTAATGTAACGTTTACGCGCATCTATTTTCCCTCCAAACATTATAAACATAAATCAGACTTTAATATAATATCATTTTTCGAAAGGAAATGCCAGTCTGTTTTTTTGAAGAAAGTCATTTAATTTCATTTCTTCACTTTTTCTTTCCTCTTAGATCCCTGAGCTCCTTCTCTGCTACGCCTTACATATAGATGAAGTTTCTTGAAATAAGCGGAACTCTTTTTATGAGAGGCGTACTTCCTTTCTTTTAAATAAAAGCCATTATTTACACTCTTTGATACTCTTGTATTTTTTCTACAAAATATGCCGACAGCTTCTTGGCAGTCTGAGTGTTTAACGCCTCTGAATAAATATTTAATACAGGCAAGTGACCATCGGGCAAAATAAGCGTCCATTCATGGGGATCATGGTAAATCTTTAAGCCATCAATGACATACACTTGTTTACCGATTGCTTCTTCTAATAGTTTCTTCATCACTTGTTCTTGAATTTCTAGCGGACATGAAATATACCGCCAGTTCATATAAGCGTGGGGGACATATTGAATCATTTCAGAAATTTTCCGCTGTTGCACCATAATTAATTCGATCAGCTGACATAAAGCGTACATGGCATCTAACTGAAATTGAACGGGCCCCAAAAGACTAAGTAAATCACGTTTTTTTGCTTTTGTCCTCATAAATGATTGATTGAGAGATTGAGCAAATGTTTCTAGTGTGGATGAATAGTGTATAGGAATAGGAACGAATGCTACTTTTTTTGTCATGTATACGCTATAAATATAAAGCGACATAATTTCTGAGTCATTTACGCTGCAGCCTTTTTCATCATATAGAGCAAATGTTTCTCCATCTTCTTTAATCTGAATACAAAAAGACAGCTTATTTCGTTTAATTATTCGTTTGATTTCTTCTGTTTTCTCCCATTTGTTTAAAAATAAAACACGGACACGAAGACGCTTACATAATAGTTCGATAACTTCCTGTATAAACGGCGAACAAATCACGCCAATCCGCGTACTGTCTTCCAATAAAACATGCTGATTAATTGATTTTACTAAAGCATCACAATATTCTTCCCTGATATTTCCTATGCTTGTTTCTCTAAGTGAAACAGAAGTTGTTATGTTTGCTTGTTTAGCTTGAAGGTACATCCGCTCAATCTTTTTTTCAATAAGCTGATTAACTAATTGCCCTTTCTTGTCATATATTTCTAAAAAGAGGCCGCTGTTTTTGCTATCCACACCAATATAAATACCAATGCTCGCTTGTGAAGTCATCATGCAATATCGAAATACCGGAAGAGCTTCTTTTTTAATATCATACACAGCTGAATGATTACTCCGTAAAAAAGAAAAGCATTCTTTGCGAAGTTGAATGGCTTCTCCTTCATCATCGCTTGCTAGACAGAACGACCCTTGGTGTTTGCATACAAGCAATAACGCATTGTACAGTCTTGCTCGATCAACAGATGAATGTACATACAGGCGACCGTTTTTGAAGATAGAAACATCTGGTTTTACAGAAAGTTGAGGTAGTACTTGATTTTCAGCTACTGTATCTTGGACATACGTAGTCATTGCTTGAACATTTACATAGGGACCTATCGTAGCGTTGTATAAAAACGATTCTGCCCCCACCGTTACGTTTTGGAGCAAAATTGTTTTATCGATTGCAGCATGTGCTTCTATGATACTATTGGTTCCGATAATCGTGTAAGGACCAATTGAAGCACCTTTTCTAATCACCACATTTTCTCCTACGTAAACCGGATCGTAAATAGTCACCCCTTCTTCTATAAGCGCGTCATCTGAGACAATACTTTCCTGTCTATTGCCAAACCACTTCCTCCACAAATCATAGTGTGCTTGACGATAATGGTGGATTTGCCCAATATCAATCCAATAATCTTCCGTTACAAAACTGCACACAGTATGATTATATTCCAAAAGAAGCGGGATAATGTCAAAGCTAAAATCTGTAGGACCATAAGAATTCACGTAATCAAGAACGGATTTTTTGATCACATACACTCCCGTATTAATCAATCGGCTATTGGCCTGTTCGTAGGTCGGTTTCTCTACAAATCCCGTGACTCGATGCCCTTCATCTATCGTCACCACTCCATAACCCCGCACGTCGTTTACTTCTTTTGTAACAATGGTCATTTCGCTTTTTTGTTCATAATGAAAATGAATAACGTCTTGAAGATTAATTTCTGTTAAGGCATCTCCACTAATAATAATACAGTCTTCCTCAATAAAGGCCTCTGCTCGCTTAATTCCGCCCGCTGTTCCAAGAGGCTCTTTTTCGATAAAATAAGTAAGCGTCACTCCCCACTGAGAGCCATCCCCGAAGTATTCAATAGTTTGTTCATGCCTATACTGCAGCGTAATCCCAATCTCTGTAATTCCATGTTTCTTAAGCAGTTCAATGCTATATTCCATCACAGGTTTATCGTAAAGCGGCAGCATAGGCTTTGGAATCGTATAGGTCAAGGGCTGCAGTCTTGTTCCTTTACCGCCAGCAAGTATAATGGCTTTCAATTTTTTGCCTCCCTTCTTTTTTTATCCTGGCAAATCTGATGTTGAAACAGCTTACTTGTATCAATAGCGATTTTTTCCCAGCTAAACATAGTTGTTGCTTTTCTATACCCATTTTCGCTGATTTTTGCAGCCGTTTTTTCATTTTTTAACAAAAATTCAATACAGTTGATTAATTCGAGCGTATCTCCTCGGGCAAACGTCAGGCCCGTGTCGAAATGTGAAACAATATCGCTTAGACCTCCTGTATCGGCAACGATAGTTGGCTTCTTGGCTACCATCCCCTCTAAAGCCACAATTCCAAAAGGTTCATATAAACTTGGAAAAACAACCATTTTGCAAGCTTGAAGAAGCTGATTTCGTTCGTTATCGGTAATGTATCCAATAAAATACACGTATTTTTCTAGTTGCTTTTCACTTACTTGTGTTCGAAACTCATGAAGTAAAGGCCCTTTTCCTGCTACAACGAATTGAACATCTATTTGTTTTTTCTTAAATAGTTCCGCTGCTTCAATAAATAGCTGAAAGCCTTTTTCATATACAATTCGTCCAATTGAAAAAATAATAGGGGCCTTTCTAAAATTATATTTCTTTTGTAAACTTTCTTTTAACCGCTCATTTACTGCGTCGACTACCAGCTGCTTGTCAATTCCATTTGGAAATATAGCAATTTTATCTTGCTCTACTTGAAATAAAGTGATTAATTCCTTCTTCATATAGTCGCTGCAGACAATGATTGAGCTTGATTGTCGAATCAGCTCCTCTTCTTGCAAGTGAATTTTTTGCTGCATGTCATTATGAATACCATTATTGCGCCCATGTTCTGTCGCATGAATGGTCGTAATTAGCGGTCTATCCGTTTTATCTGCTAAACATTTTGCAGCGGAGGCAACAAGCCAGTCATGAGCATGAATAACGTCAAAAGACAGCTTGTAGCCTAACTGCAGTCCTCTAAGAGCCATAGCCACGTTCAAACTGTTTACCCATGTCAAAAAATCCGGGTGATGAGGCTGCAGGCTTTTAACTCGGTAAACGTGAACACCGTATAAACGCTCATATTCCGGCAGCCCCTCTACATAAGTTGTTAATACACTAACGTGATGGCCCTCCTTTGCTAACGCTCTGGATAAATCAAATACATGTCGTGCAAGTCCTCCGATAACTAGAGGAGGGAATTCCCATGCAAGCATTAAAATGGAGAGACCGCCTTTATATTGATTTACTGATAAAGCCGCCGGCTCTATCTCTTTTGCAGGGGATAAAAAAGAACTTCCTGAAAGAAAACTGTTTTCGCTATCCATCCTTGGGTTCTCTTCGTGACAAAGAAAATCAAATAGTTTTACTTGCCTTTCGTATTCACCTTTGACTTTTTCAAAATTATAAAGCCAATCGCTGCTACTTAAAAGGAGCCACTGTCGGTAGATAGCATTCACCACGCTAGGATGTTTAGAATCGATAACATCTAGCATCGCCTCTGACTTCTGTACGGTTGAAATAAACAATTGATTGTTCTCACTGACAAATTCAGCGCTTTTTGTTGCACCGTAGAGTGCAAGAGTTTCGTTTTGATGAAATTCTATATCCCTCGCGTAATCTAAAGGATATTGAAATATACCGCTTGCTGCTTGCATTCGCTGAAAGCCAAGCGTGTCCTTAGCCTTCAAATCCAAAAAAACGCTCGCTTTATTGATTGTTCCTTCCTCAACTTGTTTTCCTTGCTTAGGATATGGAAACAAGATAATGCCAGCAGGCGACTTTTTTAGTTCATCTGTTGATGACTTCACAAAGGTATAGCATATTTCATGAGATTTTAGGAGCATATCTACTTGATGAGTATACTCTCCTTGCTGTATAAAAAAACCGACGGGCTTTTTTTCAAAAAACTGTTGAAAAACACGTATTGCTTCTGTAATTTGGAGATTTAATGTTTGTTCGGTTTTAAGGGTGGAAACGAACGCGTTCGTTACGGTAGTAGGAATACACTCCATCATGTCATGCTGAAAAAAATATTTGCAGGCTGAGAACAAGCTCCCGTTCCACTTTTTTAAAAAGGTGAGTGCTCTCTGATGCTGCCGGCTTGAAAACTGGTGTAAATATTGAGCGTAACGAGTATTAAACTCCTCGTTGTTTAATGCGTTCAAAAACACACAAGACATCACAGCTGTTGCACCTATCAATTTCTTAGACTCAATTTGATCTAAAAAAGGGATGCACTCGTTCGTTACTTGTTCAAACAGCAGATACTCACTCTCTGTTTGAAGTACATGTAGCAACGGACAATGCATATAAGTTAAAAGAATACAGTCATCACTATTCATATTGCTTCTTCACCTGCTCCAAGTCATTTGAATATAAGGAATATGTGCTAAATTCATTTTGAACACCCTGGTGAACTTTTACAGGTTCGTACATCCAGCCTAACGAAGTTACATTCACTTGTTCATATTTTTCTTTCATCAAATAAACTGGATTCGAACGAAGAAGGGAAAAAAAACTTCCTTCTTTATCTTGAATACCAATATCTATTACATACGTGCGCTCACTTTCCAAGCTGTTCATAAACATGAAGTCTTGCTTAGGAGTAAGACCCTTCATATAATAGCGGTTTGATTCATGGCCGTTAAAATGAAGACCTGTTATATCATACGTACACATAGCTAGATTCAATTCTTCCCACCGTGTCGAAAACATACTTTCTACCATCTCTCGAATATGCTCAGAAAACGACCAGTGAACATAAATACGAGATGAGTCAAGCTGAGTAGCTATACACACATTTAAGTTTTGAATAAGATTAGCAGCCACTGTTTTATCACTTCGTTTCTTAGAATGTTTTTTCTACATATAAATGCCGTATAAACTTATTAACATCTTACCATTCAGAAAAAGTTGCCACAATAAACGCAATTTGTCGATTTGTGTTAAAAATTCAGATTAACATAGTAATTATAATTTACTAACAAAAAAACCTCTTCGCTTATTAGAAGAGGTTTTTCTACTATTCGTTTAAGTCGTAGCGTTTGCCTTTTACAAGGTAAAATACGCTTTCTGCTACGTTAGTGGTATGATCAGCCATACGCTCTAAATAGCGGGCTACAAATAAAAGCTGCGTAATTTGGTTCATAGCCTCCTGCTTTTCTTTAGCAAGACTTAAAAGTTCTTTGATTGTTATTCCGTAGAGCTCATCCACTTGATCGTCCATTTCCGCTACTTTTTTAGCCAGCACAAGATCTTCCTCGTGATAAGCTTTTAACGAAAGGCTCAACATTTCAATCGAAATATCGTGCATTTTCTTTACGTGTTCTAACGGCTTAATTAATTCTTCGTTTCCAATTCGTATAGCTGATTTTGCTACGTTAACCGCAAAATCTGCCATACGCTCAACATCCGAAGCAATTTTAATTGCCACAATGATACGTCTTAAATCGATAGCCACCGGCTGCTGCTTTGCGATCAGTAAGATAGCTAGGTCATTAATTTCTTCTTCTAAGTCATCCACGTATGAATCGCCGTCGATAATTTCTAGGGCCAGCTCAACGTTGCTTGTTTGCAGCGCTTCAATTGATTTTGATAGCGCCTCATGCGTTAAGCGCCCTATTTCTAATAATTTTTCACGTAATATCTTTAAATCACCATGAAACTTTTCGCGTACAACCACTCATCCCATCTCCTTGTATGTCTTAACCAAAACGACCTGTAATATAATCTTCTGTGCGTTTATCAGATGGCATTGAGAAGATTTTATCTGTTTCTGCGTACTCTACCACTTCTCCATTTAAGAAAAATGCTGTTTTATCTGAAATACGTGCCGCTTGCTGCATATTATGGGTAACAATAATAATGCTGAAGTCTTTCTTTAATTCTTGTACTAACTCTTCTACTTTTAATGTTGAAATTGGATCAAGCGCAGAAGTAGGCTCATCCATTAAAATAACGTCAGGTTCAATTGCCAAGCATCGCGCAATACAGATACGCTGCTGTTGTCCACCTGACAACCCATTTGCATTTTGATTCAAACGATCTTTAACTTCGTCCCAAATAGCTGCTCCTCGTAAACTTTTTTCAACAATTTCATCTAGTTTTTTCTTGTTGCGAACACCATGAATTCTTGGACCGTACGCAATATTATCATAAATAGATTTCGGGAACGGATTTGGCTTTTGGAAAACCATTCCTACTTGCGTGCGCAGCTCTTCCACGTGGTACGATTTATCAAAAATATTTTTCCCTCTATACTCAATCTCACCTGATGTACGGACAATTGGAGTCATTTCTACCATACGATTTAACGTTTTAATATATGTTGATTTTCCACAGCCTGATGGACCGATAATCGCGGTAACTTCGTTAGCATGAATGTCTAAATCAATATTTTTTAAGGCATGTGTGTTGCCATACCATAAATTCAAACCTTTTGTTTTATATACAATTTCTTTTGTTTGCGGAGTATCTACTTTTTCTTTGTTAGTCAATTCCATTGTTATTGCCATTGGATAATCCTCCTTCATCGTCTTTAACCGTTTTGAGCACAATAAAAGTCTCTCTATGTCTATTTAATATCTATTGTTTACTATCAGTGTAAATAAATACGAGAAGCCGAAACGCTTCCCCTTATTTTGATCATTTCTATTAACCCTTACACTTACAGAATAATAGCCGACTATTAATTGTGTTTTAACTCAATGTAAAGCTTTTGTAAACGAAGGTCTATCTGCGTGTTTTTTAGGTAAAAAACTAGTTCTTACGACCCTTAAATTCAATAAAAAACCATATATGTAAAGATTTCTAACAAAAAAGAAGAGGTAGAGACATAACTAAATTAATTCAATCTAAAGATGGGTGGATTGGATTAATAAGCCAGTATGAATTACTTCCGATACCGCTGTTGATTTTCGTTTCACGGGCGGCCGGTGAGTCTCCTCATCGCTTCGCTTTTCCTGCAGAAGTCTTCACCTTGCCCTCCAATCAACCGCTAAAAGCACCTACATACACGAAATCTACTTTCATCCTATAAATAAAAAATCCGAACAAAGTTGATTCTTAATCAACTTTGTTCGGATCTTACTTCAACTAATATGCTTTTGTCCCAGCCTCTTTAATTGGCGTCGTTTGCAATGACAGCCTGTTGGTTCTCTTCTTGATCTTTTACTTCTTGTTCACCTTTTTTCTTTAAATCAAAATACGTATCGAGCGCAGAACGAGCAAGCTCTTTTGTAATGGTATTTGGTGCACTTGGCACAAATGCCGATGGTACCACCACAGCTACTGCAATTTCAGGATTATTTGCCGGAGCAAAGGCCACAAAGTTTGAATTATTAACTTTAATAGGGTCCCCTCCGCTAGGTTTTTTCTCATAGGCTTGTGCCGTTCCTGATTTACCAGCAGGATTATAGTTCGCTGTATGGAAAGCTGCATACCCTGTACCGCCTTGTTCTTGCGTAACGCGCTTAAAGCCACTTTGAACATCTTTAATGTATTCTTCTTTCATCGTGATACGATTTAACACATCAGGCTCAAATGAATGCTGCGTACCGCCAATTTCATCGGTTTTAATCGTTGGTTTTCGGATTTCTTTTACTAGCTGCGGCTTAATGCGATACCCTCCATTAGCTATTGCAGAAGTATATTGAACAAGCTGCAGCGGCGTGTACGTATCATACTGACCAATGCCTAAATCAAGCGCCGTTCCTGGAACATCGCTTCCACCTTGGACACCTGTTGATTCGTTATCAAGGTCTATACCTGTTGATACGCCTAAGCCGAACTGACTGTAGTAAGAACGCAGTTCGCTGAATGTATCAGGTTTAATCGGTAAAGTCATGTTTTTATGATACTGTAACCCAGCCATAGCCATTACCGTTTTAAACATAAATACGTTGGATGAATATTTTAACGCAGATGAATACGTTAAGGGTCCTAACCCTTCAGCCTCAGCTGATTTTTTAACCGGTGTTCCTTTAATTTTTAACGGTTCATCAACGAACACTGTGTTTGGCTTAATAGCTCCTGAATCTAAGCCGGCTAAAACCGTTGCTCCTTTTACAACAGAGCCCATTGTATAAGATGTTGAAATATTCCCCAATGCAAAATCTTCTATTTTAGGCGCTCCAGTCTTCTTATCAATGGTGTATTTTTTACCTGCCATTGTTAAAATTTCTCCTGTGTGAGGATCCATCATAATAACAAAAGCACGGTCTAAAAATTGCGTTCCTTTCATTTGCTTTTTGGCTAAAAGCTGGTCCGTAATTTGTTTTTCTACCGCTTTTTGAAGCTCCATATCAATAGTTAAAACCAAATCACTGCCGCGTTCACCTTTAGACACTTGAATTGTATCAAGGAGATTTCCTTTTTTATCTGTTACATATTGGACTTTTTCTTTTTGACCGCTGAGCTGGGCTTCGTATTGCTTCTCTAAATAGCTCGTCCCAACTTGGTCATTTCGGCTATAGCCTCTTGACAAGTAATACTGTACTTTATCTTTAGGCAGTCCTTCGTTGGCAGATGATACATTTCCAAGCAAGGTACGAAGAGTACTGTTTTCTGGGTATGAGCGATCCCAATACGTTGTTGTATCAACACCTGGAAGTTCATCTAAGTGCTCACTTACAACGGCATACTCTTCATTTGTCACACCGCTCTTAACAATTTGCGGGGTGTTAGAGTAACCTGCCTCCATTTGGCGCTTAATAGCGAGAACTTCTAAATCACTCTTTAGACTTTCTAAATCTTTTTTAGAGATGCGGTCTAACTGACGTTGATACAGTTCGTCATCAGTCATTTCACCATCTTGAACTTTTTTGCGATCAGCTTGCGTAATTTTCTGTTCCGCTTCTTTAGGGTGAAGCATAATCCAATAATCCTTCATATCGCGTTCTGTAATTTTTACCACATTTTTAGCGTCTTTATTCTTTTTATTTTCCGGAATATCAATCACATTTGTGGTGTAAGGAACATCGATCATAGTGGCTAACTTTTTAGCGATACGCAGCCTTTCTTCAGCTGTATTTCCTTGAAAACGAGTATATGTAATCGTATTTAAAGAGGTATTATCTACAATTACGCGGTTATAACGATCATACATTTTCCCTCGAGGAACAGGCGTACTGACCGTAACGTCCTGTGTTTTTTCCACTTCTCGTTCGTAATTCTCACCGTATACAATTTGAACAAGTCCCAACCGCAAAATTAATACGGAAAATAGGGCAAATACGGTCAAGAAAAGTAAGTTCACACGAAAAGGCACGTGACTTTTTCTTCTTTTTTTCTTTTTCATACCAACACCTACACTTTATAAAACATATATACCATAACACCATAAAATCAGCCATTTAGCAAATAAATAGACACCTGGCAGGTGCCTATTTACACAACGTATTTATTTTAAAAGAAAAGCGAAGCATTTTCCATAGTGCAAATGAAGGAGCTGACAACACTCTAAGCTGGAGACTCTCCGTCTCCTTCATTTAATACCGGAGGAGTAACAGTCGTTTCTTTTTTGTGCAGAGGCTGTGAGATATGTCTCACACAAAAATAAATGATCGTATGCCCTGCTCCAACAATAGCTAATAAAATGGGAATACTTTTTGCTTCATCAAAAAACAGTACAGCTATTAAAAATAAAGATATGGAAACGACGCGCCCGATATTCAGAAATACTTCTCTGACAACAATGTATTCAATTCTTTTTGAAACAACGTCTTTTGCTCGTCCAATCACATCGTACGTTAGAGAAATGAATGGAACCAATAAAATAGGATAGGCAACGGCAATACAAACAGCATATATAATTAACTTTGGATACGATAAGTTAAAGATAAGCAAAAAGACTGCTCCATAGAGAAGGAGGCCCCCTGTGAAGATAAACCGAAGGCGATTTTTTTGCTTAATAAACCTTGAGGCAACATAGTATCCTACAAATGCAACCGCTGAATTCACCAGTCCATATGTTCCTAAAGCTAATTCACTTCCCGTCGTAATAAATACCATGACGGATACAACAAAAATGAACGTACCTTCACGCAACCCTTGAAAGAAATGAGCCTGCAATATTCGATTCCAGTCTTTATTGACTTTTCGTTCAGCCCATACTTCTTTAAATTTGTATACTCCTTCCGCTGCGCGTCTTGTAATAAAAAAACTAAGTACAACGGCACCGATAAACAATAGCAGCGATACACCAAACACAATTTTATACCCAAGTGATTCATACAAAGCGGAAATAACAAAGCCCGCTCCTAAAGGACCAATCATCCCTGCAAAAGAGTTTAAGATCCCTAAAAATCCGTTAAAAAAGTCTCTTGTATCAGGTTCTGTAATTTCAAAAGTTAGCACATTAAAAGCTAGCCAATAAAAGCCGTATCCTATACCCAGCAGTCCACCAAGCAATACTAAATACTCGGCTGCGTTAGCTCCACTGACTAATACAGCGATATAAAAAACAGCTAAAAAAGATACACCTAACCTTAAAACCACAACCCGGTCAATTCGTTTGGCCCATTTACCTGCTAAAATAAACGTAAGCGGCTGAAGCACCACTACCGCTAAATTATAAATAGCGAGATCCGAAAATTCGCCTGATTGTTTCCACAGATAAATGTTAACAAACGAATTGGAAATTGAAATAGCCAAGGCATAAAGACCGCCTATAATTAAAAGCAAAAGTAAATCTTTACTAACTTCTACATCTCCAACTACTTTTTTTAATAAAGGCATATCAAAAAACTCCTTTTCTCTTCTACACCTAGTGTGTGAAAAAGAAAAGGAGATATGTAAAAGAATTGGAAAACAAAAAAGCCAGTAAAGGTAATAATTACTTTACTGGCTCTTAAATACGTCTTTAGCTTATTTTGCAGCGTCGTAACGCTTAGCAACTTCGTCCCATTTTACAACATTAAAGAATGCTGAAATGTAATCTGGACGGCGGTTTTGGTAATTTAAGTAGTAAGCGTGCTCCCAAACGTCTAGACCAAGAATTGGCGTTTTGCCTTCCATTAATGGGCTATCTTGGTTTGGTGTGCTTGTTACTTCTAATTCGCCGTTGTTTACAACTAACCAAGCCCAGCCAGAACCGAAGCGAGTTTTAGCTGCATTTGCAAATTCTTCTTTGAATTGATCAAAGCTGCCGAATTTGCTAGCGATAGCGTCTGCTAATTCACCAGTTGGAGCACCGCCACCGTTAGGGCAAAGGATTGTCCAAAATAATGAGTGGTTCGCATGACCGCCACCGTTATTGCGTACTGCTGTACGGATATCTTCAGGAACAGCATCTAAGTTTGAAATTAACTCTTCAATACTTTTGCTTTCTAAATCCGCTTTGCCTTCAACAGCAGCGTTTAGATTTGTAACATATGTGTTGTGATGTTTTGTGTGGTGAATATTCATTGTTTCTTTGTCGATATGTGGTTCCAGTGCATCGTATGCATAAGGTAGTTCTGGTAATTTGTAAGCCATGAATAATTCCTCCTTCAAAATATGTAAGCATTTTGGCGCAAAAGCACCATATACGTTTAGATTAGCAAATTTACCCTACTGTTTCAAATAAAAAGTTCCTAATCCATGATTTATATTTACCTAATTCCCATTCGCTATTCTTTTAAACATAAAAAAAGCTTCTTTTTCTCAAAAGAAGCTTTGAATAGACAATAGTATGGCGGAGGAAGAGGGATTCGAACCCCCGCGGGCTTTAACACCCCTGTCGGTTTTCAAGACCGATCCCTTCAGCCGGACTTGGGTATTCCTCCAACCCTATAAATGGTGGACCCTGCAGGACTCGAACCTGCGACCGGACGGTTATGAGCCGTCTGCTCTAACCAGCTGAGCTAAGGGTCCACATGGCTCCACAGGTAGGACTCGAACCTACGACCGATCGGTTAACAGCCGATAGCTCTACCACTGAGCTACTGTGGAACAATATGAATTATGTATGCCACAAACGTAAATTGGAAAATAGCGGCGGAGGGGATCGAACCCCCGACCTCACGGGTATGAACCGTACGCTCTAGCCAGCTGAGCTACACCGCCATGGCTCCACAGGTAGGACTCGAACCTACGACCGATCGGTTAACAGCCGATAGCTCTACCACTGAGCTACTGTGGAACAATATAACATTTACTAGCGACATTAAAAATTTAACATGTTTCTAGCCTAAAGTCAATATATTATTTTAAAACAGCGTATAAAAAATAGGCAATCATCAGCAGTTGAATAAATCCTTTTGAAATAGCGCCACTAAAAAAGCCAATAACCGAACCTACTCCAATTTTTACTGCGTTGCTAATTGTGGTCCGATGAACAAGCAGTTCTCCTACAATCGCTCCGATAAACGGCCCTAAAATAATTCCAAATCCCGGAATGACAAACGGACCTACAAGCAGCCCAACTGTACTTCCCCAAACACCTGCTCTAGTGCCTCCGAATTTTTTCACACCAATAATATTAGCTATATAGTCTGCTAAAAAAAGTGCCACAACTAACAATCCTTGTATCACCCAAAATAACCAGCTATAGGAGCTGAAATCATAAAATAAACCGTATATAACAAATCCTAGAGCTACAAATAGCACGCTTGGGATGATGGGATAAACTAACCCAACAAACGATACAACAAAGCTAACGATAATTAATGCCCAACATAAAATAGCCACGTTCGCACCTATCCTTTTTAGTATTACTATTTATCATACAATAACTACACCTATAAAGAAAGACCTTGCTTAAGCAAGGTCTTTCTTTATTTTACCTGTGAATAGGTCTTTGCATAACGATCGCCCAGTACCGCTTCCGCAATATTAACCGCATGATCCCCGACCCGTTCTAAGTTGCTAATAATATCCACAAAAACAATAGCAGCAGATCCTGTACAAATGTTTTCATTCAGGCGTAAAATGTGCTTCTTACGAAGTAGACGCTCCATCGCATCAATCTGTTCTTCTTTTTGAATGACTTGTACTGCTTTTTCTCTATCCACTTTTTCTAAAGAAGAGACAGCTTCTTTAACTGTTAGAATAGTCAATTCGAACATATCAGCTAAATCGTTATTAGCTTCTTTGGTCATCTTTACTTTGTTCGTAATTTGATAATCAACAAGCTCAATAATGTTCTCAAAATGATCGCCAATACGCTCAATATCTCGTGCTGTATCTAGAAGAACCGAATGTTCCTCACTTTCTGCTTCTGACATTGAAGAGCGGGATAACAGCACTAAATAATCAGTAATTTTTTTATCCAGATTATTAATCGCATTTTCAATTTGCATAGTAGCATCAGCATGTTGAGGCTGACGTGTTTTTAAATAGCCGTTTGCCTCTTCCAACCCAAGCGTCGCAAACTCTCCCATACGAATCAGCTCTGCCTTTGCCTGACCAAGAGCAATTGAAGAGGACTGCTCAATAAAAATCGGATCAAGATGCTTAGGCTTAAAGTCTATAACAGCATCTTCTCCAGGAATTAGTTTTGTCACAATTAAAGCAAGCAGACCGATCAACGGGAACTGGATAATTGTATTGGTTGTGTTAAAAATACCATGAGCAAACGCAATCGTCATTTCAGGATTCAAATCCATTGCTACTTTCAAATATTCCACAAAACGAGTAAATAGAGGCAAGATAATCAAAAAGATTGTTGTACCAATTAAGTTAAACATGACATGCGTTAAAGCAGCCCTTCTTGCAGCTACACTTGCCCCGATTGAAGCTAAAATGGCAGTAATAGTTGTGCCAATATTATCTCCAAACAGTACAGGCAGCGCTGCCTGTATATCAATAGCGCCCTGTCCAAAAAGTTCTTGTAGAATGCCAATAGTAGCGCTAGAACTTTGAACAATTACCGTAAATAAAGTGCCAATTACGACTCCTAAAATAGGATTATCGCTCATGCTTACAGTTAAATCTTGAAATTGTTGAAGGGACCTAAGCGGCTTCATTCCACTTCCCATAAGCTCTAAACCAAAGAAGAGCATGCCAAAACCAAAAGCGATCTGGCCAAAGTTTTGAACTGCCTTACTTTTAAAGAAAAAGAGTAAAATAGCTCCCACTGCGAGAATAGGAAGAGCGTAGCTCGAAATGTCAATTCCGATTATAAAAGCTGTAACTGTCGTACCGATATTTGCTCCCATAATAACGCCTATAGCTTGGCGCAAAGTCATAAAACCAGCACTTACTAAGCCTACCGTAATAACAGTAGTTCCTGAGCTGCTCTGAATAAGAACAGTAACTAGGATACCTGCTAGAACTCCCATAAACGGATTAGTAGTAAATCTGTCTAAAATATCACGTAATTTATCTCCTGCTGACTTTTGCAATCCATCTCCCATGAACTTAATTCCAAATAAAAAGATTCCCAGTCCGCCGATAAATTCAAAAATCATTTTTTGAACATCTAGTTCCAAATATCTCAGCTCCTTGATTTTTTTCTAACGACATAAATAAGTCCCTACTATTATTAATGAAGTTTGAAAGTACTGTAAACGGCTTTCCCTTAATGTTTACAATAACTTAACAGTATATTTACATTGTAATTGGAAACGATTTCTAGAACCTATTGTAAACCTTGAATTCTCGCTATAAAATAAGAGATAGTTAGAATTTTTAATATAAGGAGGCTTTACAATGAGCATGCTGAAAAAGATGGCATGGAGTTTTACTTCCTTCAAAAAAATAAGGTCGCTTCGCTTTGAGCATACGAATAAAACAATTGGCTTTGTGCTGTTTTTAACATTTATTTCTTTGCTGCCTACATTTTTCTTTATGACTTTGACGATTGTAAACGGCTATCATATCGCTACTACAGATCTTCCGAAATCTGTTTCTTCTTTTTCTATTTCAAACTCACAGCTTACGTCAAGTCAACCTTTCACAAAAAAAGTAAACGGTACCGCTTTTATCTTAAACCCCTCACAGTCTATTGAACGATTTCATTCCCCTGCTCATGCCATTGGGTTTTTAAAGGATGGAATTTACATCACGACTAATTCACAAACACAAACGTATTCATATGAGTTGCTAAACTGGCACCATAAAGATAAAAATGAACTGTTAAACTTGCTGCACGAACAAAAATTTTCTTTATACATACTTGTCCCTATCGCTATGCTTTTACTGTACGTATTAACATCTGGACTAAACTTCCTTTCTATTACCTGCCTTGCTTATCTTGGAAAGCTGATTGGAATCATTGCTAAAAAGCAGCTTCCTTTCAAGCAGCTATGGGCACTGAGTGCTTATAGTACGGTAGCCTTCACGCTGCTTTATACGCTTTTTGAAGCTTTTTCTTTGTCTCTAGCATTACATAGCTCTCTTTACTGGATAGGAACATTCTTCATTTACTTGTTGCTCGTCACAAGGGTTCCTATAAGAAAAAAGGTAAAACCTAATAAAGGTGCTGGGACAAACGTATTTTAGTTGAAGGAGAATCCAAACGAGGAATCTAGATTCTTGATAGAGAATCCACCTCTTTTGGATTTTTTTATTGATATGGTGAACGCAGGTTTCATGTATGCGGCTGCTTCTAGCTGGTGATTGGAGTGATTTAGTTAAGTCTCAGCCTCTTTATTTCGGTACAACTTTTCTTCTTCCCATTCCAGAAGAAAGAATTTTCAACTGATACAAAACCCACAAACCTCCTGCTGTGAGCAGAATAAAGCTGTAAACAAACATCAGCCTTTCAGTATGCATCCACACTTCAAAAACAACAGGTCCCAACGCTACTCCTAAAAATCTCACCGTTCCATAAATGGATACAATAAACCCTCTTTCTTCGTCTGAAGCCGCTGAAGTAATCATCATATTAATACACGGAAGAACAAATCCTAAGCCGCCAAAGGCGACTGTCAAACAAAACATCAGCACAGGAAGCGTATAAATAATCGTTAATACTCCAAACATCAGGAATAAAAAAATTATCCCTACTATCATTAATTTTTTCATGAGCTCTACATCTGTTTTGATGCGTTGACCGGTCCAATAAGAAACGAGCGTCATCGCACCAAGAGGAAATAAAAAAGCGGTTCCTTTAAAAAAACCGTCTATATGATACGTTTCCTCTATTAGAAAAGATAAATAATATAAAATGCCAAATAATAAAAACAACCCCAATCCCCCGACAAAGAATAAAGGAAAAAGCGATTTTCTTTTATCATAGACAATCCCAATGGCTCTCTTTAAATATTCTTGAACAGATACTGAATCCGAACCTGTTTTCCCTTCTCTCACATACCTCACTATACCTACTAAAGCAGCGCCTGCAGCTAAAGGATAGACAAAAAACGCGGCATACCATACGACGAGTGCTGCCGATGCTCCAATTATCGGTGCAACCACTTTTCCAACTCCGTTATACACTTCTAAAATCCCGAGGACTTTTGCTCTTTTTTCCCCTGCAAATACATCTCCAGTTAATGCCATTGCCAACGTTGTAGTACCTGCAGCTCCAATCCCTTGAATGACTCTGCCTGCTATCAACACAGCAAAGTTTCCAGAAGAGAATGAAGCACTACTAGCAGCAATGACACTACCTATTATCATCATGACGAGTGAATATATGATTAACTTTTTACGCCCATACCGGTCTGATAAAATCCCTACAGCAGGAATACACAATGCGGCTGGAATTGAAAATGCACTCAGTATCAAACTGGTTTGAACTCCGCTTAAGTGAAGTGACTTTTGAATGCTTGGCAGCAGAGGAATGAGCATGGAATTTCCCAGCACCATGATTAAAGGCAATAAGCCTAATGAAACAATCATTAATTTTTCTTTCAATTTTCGTTCTCCAATCATATTTAAGTAAGACAAGCATAGGCTTTACACATAAGCAAAAGAATGAAGGAGGAGCATAATGAAAAAGCTATGTGCATTAGCCGCTTTCGCTTTTATCGGATATATTTGTCACTACGACATTAAATACGGGACCATTCCCACTGCTACTGAAGCAGTTCAAGTCAGCAAAGCGCAGCCTGCAGAAACAAAAGCCGCCAGCTCTTCTTCCACCTATACAAAAATAAAAATTAAGCCAGGCGATACAGTTTTGTCCGTCATTGAGGAGCTTACAAAAAAAGCGATACCGGTTTCTATGAACCAAATGATTACAGACTTCAAAAAGTTAAATAACGGTACAGCGCCTGAGGATATTCAAATTGGAAAAACGTATAAGTTCCCTATTTACAAGTAATGACAGCATTCTTCTTGTCAAGATGGGATAGTCATTGTTAAAATAGCTAAGGTAGTACTTTCTACTAGTTATTTTGTTCATAAAGAGTTATTCTATTAATGAATTCAAATTCTTGATTTCATTTTGAAGGAGAGATTATCACGTGAGTGAAATTATACATCGTACAAAAACACGCCCGGTTAAAGTTGGAGATTTAACAATCGGAGGCAGCAACGAGTTAGTTATTCAAAGTATGACAACCACTAAGACACATGATGTTGAAGCAACGGTTGCAGAAATTAAACGTTTAGAAGAAGCAGGATGCCAAGTTGTTCGTGTTGCTTGTCCAGACGAGCGCGCAGCAGATGCAATCCCTGAAATTAAAAAACGCATTAACATTCCATTAGTTGTGGATATTCATTTTGACTACCGCTTAGCATTAAAAGCAATTGAAGGTGGAGCGGATAAAATCCGTATCAATCCTGGTAATATCGGTCGCCGTGAAAAAGTGGAAGCTGTTGTAAATGCTGCAAAAGCTAAAAATATTCCAATTCGTATTGGAGTTAACGCTGGTTCACTTGAAAAACGTATTTTAGACAAATACGGCTATCCGACAGCAGATGGCATGGTAGAAAGTGCACTTCATCACATTAAAATTTTAGAAGACCTTGATTTCCATGACATCATCGTTTCAATGAAAGCATCGGATGTTAACTTGGCAATTGAAGCTTATGAAAAAGCTGCTCAAGCATTTGACTACCCTCTTCACTTAGGAATTACAGAATCGGGTACATTATTTGCAGGAACTGTAAAAAGTGCAGCAGGTCTTGGCGCTATTTTATCTAAAGGAATCGGAAATACACTACGTATTTCTTTAAGTGCGGATCCTGTAGAAGAAGTAAAAGTTGCGCGCGAATTGCTAAAATCATTCGGTTTAGCTTCCAATGCCGCAACGCTTATTTCTTGCCCAACTTGCGGACGTATTGAAATTGATTTAATTAGCATTGCTAATGAAGTTGAAGAGTATATTTCAACTGTAAAAGCACCGATTAAAGTAGCGGTACTTGGCTGCGCTGTAAACGGTCCTGGTGAAGCTCGTGAAGCTGATATCGGGATTGCGGGAGCACGCGGTGAAGGTCTACTATTCCGCAAAGGCGAAATCGTACGCAAAGTTCCTGAAGAAACAATGGTTGAGGAACTAAAAAAAGAAATTGATAAAATTGCTGCTGAATATCACGCAAAGCAAGAAGCTGAAAAAGCTGCAGCTAAATCATAACTAAAAAAAGCGAGGCGCATATGCGCCTCGCTTTTTTTTATGAAAAGAACGGTAATATAAACGTACCGACAATAATCGATACAACTCCGATCCCTATTGCCCATGCTCCTAGCGTAAGTGCTCCTTTTCTGCGTGCGATAAACCCTAGAATAATCCCAGCGGCACCAAGAATAATTGGTAAAAAGAATAGTGAAAGAATCGAAAGCACGAGTGCGAAACGACCGTATCCCGTTCCTTCTCCTCGTCCAGCGACTTCATGATTGCGATTGCGATCAATATCTATAACTTCACGCTCTGCATGAGGCTCTCCTACTCGGTAAGGAACGCCCACTTCAGCTGCAGTTTCTTCCATGAAATCAGCTTCATATACATCTTTTCTACGCCTTTGTTCTTCATTCTCCATGCTTAATCCCTCGCTTTCGTAAATAAGGAGCATTTATAGTATCTGAATGCGAGGAAAAATTATAAGTGTTAATCTTATACAGCCGCTCACTCTCTTACAAGAAATAGGTACAAACGCAATCACCAGGCCGTGCAGTGATCATTACGTTTTGCCAAAGGCGTATAAAAAGTATTACTGTTTCTCTTTGGGCTTTATGTTACACTAGACAAGAATAATCAAGCACCTAAGTAGAATAAACGTATTAAAGGAGTGCACGTAGTTGACGAAAAAGTTTGGAATTGACATTGATGGAACTGTTACTTCTCCTGAAACTTTTGTTCCTCATTTAAATAAAGCCTTTAACTTAAATTTAACACTTGAAGACATTACAGAATATGATTTCAGCCCTTTTGTAAATGTATCACCTGCTGAACTCGGGAAATGGTTTAAAGCAAATGAACGCTCTATTTACGAAACCTCTCCACTTGCAGACGATGCAAAAGCTGTTTTGCAAAAATGGCATCAAAAGCACGAATTATTCTTTATTAGTGCAAGGCACGATAAGCTATTGGACGTCACGGAAGAATGGTTTCAAAAAAATGAACTATCGTTTCATCACATTGAGTTAGTCGGTTCTCATTTTAAAGTTGAGACAGCAAAACGATATGATGTTGATATCTTTTTTGAAGACAAACATGATAATGCTTGTGAAATCAGTGAAGAATGCAATATCCCCGTTATCTTATTTGATACTCCTTATAATCGCTTACCTGTTCCAAAAGGAGTGGTTCGCGTATACAATTGGCTAGAAGCAGATCAGTGGGTAGCCAGCTGGTTAAAAGAACAGCAAAAATAAAAAAGAGAGGTGCATAACGCCCTCTCTTTTTTATTGATTACATTCTATACATTGACCGTAAATTTCAAATTTATGGCCTGTAATATTGTACCCTCGCAAATCCTCGTCTACATACTCCATCGGACAAGCTTCAATTTCTTTTGTTTTTCCACAATCTAAACAAATGAAGTGGTGATGATGATGGGCGGTCGCACATTTAAATCGAAAGTGCTTTTCGCTCGAAAGCTCCGTCATTTCAAGTACACCTAACTCCACAAACAATGATAAATTACGGTAAATGGTATCAAAACTCAGACCAGGATAATCGGGCTTCATGTACTCTAATACATCTTTTGCCGTTAAGTACTTATTTGATTTTGAAAACAAGGCAAGCATTTCTTCACGCTTTCCTGTATGTTTATATCCTTGATCTTTTAACAAATGAATGGCTTCAGTTAAATTCATTTTTGTTTCCCCTTCCGTCCTTTATTAATCATAATAGATATGATTAAAATAACAACAGCAATGACAACAATTGTACCGCCTGGTGCTAAATCCAAGTAGTACGCTGAAAATAATCCGCCTAAAACAGATATTTCACCAAAAATCACCGAAAGCAGAATCGTTTGTTTAAAGCCTCTAGCTAAGCGAATGCTTGCTGCTACAGGAAGAGTCATAAGAGATGACACTAATAAGATACCGACGATACGCATCGATACAGCAATGACAAGAGCAACCATCACAATAAATAAAAAGTGCATCCACTTCGATTTAATCCCAGAAGCAGAAGCGTGCTCCTCGTCAAAAGATAAAATAAACAATTCTTTATATAAGAAAAAGACAATAGCTATAACAAATACGGCTATGACAACAACTGTCCAAAGATCCGAACGACTCACCGCACTTACGCTTCCAAACAAATAATTCATTAAATCATTATTAAAACCGTCCGCTAGCGAGATACAAATTGCACTAATACCAATTCCGCCCGATAAAATAATCGGAATGGCCAGCTCTTGGTAATGCTTGTAGACGCTTCGAAGTTTTTCAATAAAAAGAGCGCCTGTAACGGAAGATACCATCCCTAAATAGACGGGGTTCACTCCTTGCATAAACCCTATTTTCTGACTAAGAAGCAAGCTCGCAGAAATCCCCGCTAGCGTCACGTGACTTAACGCGTCTGCAATTAAAGAAAGACGTCTTACTACGATGAACGTGCCCAATAAAGGAGCTAAGACGCCAATAATCATACCGGTTAAAAATGCATTTCGTAAAAACTCAAATTGAAATAAACTGCTTATCATACGTGCTGCCCTCCATGATGATGATCATGGGTTAACACATGAACATTATGACCATAAAACATAGATACGTCATGTTCACAAAGCTGTTCGAATTCTTTGGCATTCCCATGAAAGTGTAGAAATTTATTTAAACAAGCAACGTGGGTTACTTTTTCTGAGACAGTGCCAATATCGTGAGTAACAAGCACAAGCGTAATGCCTTTTTCTTTATTTAACTTTTCAAGAAGCTCATAAAAAGTGTACACATTTTGTGCATCCACTCCGACTGTTGGCTCATCTAAAATTAACAGCTCGGGTTCGCTTACAAGCGCGCGCGCAATAAAAATTCGCTGCTGCTGGCCACCGGATAGTTCTCCTATGTTTCGATTTAAAAATTCGCTCATCCCCACTGCTTCTACCGCTTCTTTCACTTTTTGTTTATGAGAAGCATTCATAAAGCGAAACAAACCTAATTTTGAAGTAAGACCCGTGGAAACCACTTCAAAAACGGTAGCAGGAAAGCCGCTGTTGAAACTATTCGCTTTTTGCGATACATATCCAATTTTACTTCGTTCTTTAAACCTTCTCTGATCTTTTCCAAATAAACGAATTGCACCTTGAGATGGTTTTTGCAAACCAAGCAAACATTTGATTAGCGTTGATTTCCCAGAGCCATTTGGACCAACGAGACCCAAAAAAGCTCCTTTTGGAATTGAAAAACTTATATCTTCTAATACATTCACTCCATCATATTGAAATGATAAATGATCAATTTCAATGATATCAGGTGTATTCATATGCGCCTCACCATTCTTTTTTTATATTTCTCCATACAAAAGAGGGCACGGTTTCTATCGTATACTCCGTTACCCATTTACTTTCTCAGAATCATTACGATTTAGTCATTAATGTAGTATACAGGATTGTCTTTTATTTGTAAACTAAGCCGTTTCACTCCTTCGCTTTCTTGCCTCCGTAAGTTCATCCGGCTCGAAATGTTGTTTTATTACACAATATAGTCACATCTTTCTTTTTTATTCATAAACTGTATATGACGAGGAGGTAATCATATGAAAATTGTACAACAGATTGTCAATAAGAAAGTAAACAACATTACCCCGAAAGAGCTTTTAAAGTATAGCAAACAATACAACATCCCCATTACAGATCAGCAGGCACACACACTTGTATCCGTCATTAGACAGCAGCCCGTAAATATTTATAACCTTGAAGAGCGCCGAAATTTAATCAAACAAATTGCTCAAGTAACAGATCGTGAAACTGCCAGACGAGTGAACGAATTATTTCAGCAGTTGATGTAAAAGAAGAGGTCATGTCTACAGACATGACCTCTTTCAATCACATATAAAATTACATAAGCTTTTGTTTTAGCTCTGAATCAAAGCTTTGTGCACGAATCATATCAATTTCCAACTGATATGGTGCTTTTTTATTCTTCTTATCTTCTCCTACATAAGGAGTTTCTAGAATTTTAGGAACTTCTTTAAACGCTGGGTGATGAACAATATAATTCAGTGCACCAAATCCAATTTCACCAAACCCAATGTTTTCATGGCGGTCTTTTCGAGCACCGCGTACATTTTTACTATCATTGATGTGAAGCACTTTAATTCGCTGTATTCCTACGGTTTTGTCAAATTCATTTAATACACCGTCAAAGTCTTGAACGAGATCATAACCAGCGTCATGAACGTGACATGTGTCAAAACAAACAGAGAGCTTTTCATTGTGCGTCACGCCATCAATAATTTGGGCAATTTCTTCAAAGCTTCTTCCACACTCTGTTCCTTTTCCAGCCATTGTCTCAAGCGCAATTTGAACTTCTTGATCAGCTGTCAACACTTCGTTTAGACCTTTGATAATTTGCTGAATACCGGCATCTGCTCCAGCGCCCACGTGAGCTCCTGGGTGAAGAACAATTTGCTTTGCGCCAAGAGCATGGGTGCGCTGAATTTCAGACGTTAAGAAATCTACTCCAAGCTCAAATGTTTCGGGCTTTGTTGTATTTCCTAGATTAATGATATAGGGAGCATGTACAACAATATCTGTCATTCCATGCTCTTTCATATGCAAAAGACCAGCTTCAATATTAAGCTCTTCAATCTTTTTGCGACGAGTATTTTGTGGAGCGCCTGTATAGATCATAAACGTATTTGCTCCGTAAGAAGCTGCCTCTTCACTTGCTCCTAAAAGCATCTTTTTGCCGCTCATTGATACGTGAGAACCAATTTTCAACATTACTTTTTACACCTCTAACCTATTGCGATTAACGATTGTTGCGTCTTTCACTACGCTTTTTCTTTTGCACATACTTTGTAATTTCACGAGCACGTTTTTTCTTGTAGCCAGGCTTTACTTTCTTCGGCTTTTGAATAAAGCGATGTGCCTCTTCTCCCACTTCATCCGCTTTCTTCACACGCTTTTTACGGCGGTTACGGTCATCGATGGAAATCCATTCTTGCTTTTGAAGATCTTTGTTTACAAACTCGATTCCCATTTTCTCTAGCTTATTTACTGCATCTTCATCTTCCACATCGAAGATTGTAGCAGCAATTCCAGAATGACCGGCACGAGCTGTACGTCCTACGCGGTGAATGTAGAAATCTAGATCTGAAGGAAGCTCAAAGTTAATAACGTGTGAAATTCCTTCAATATCAATACCGCGAGCTGCTAAATCTGTCGCTACTACGTATTGAAATTCTAAATTATTAATTTGCTTCATCATTTTCTTACGGTCACGAGGAGATAAGTCTCCGTGAATTCTTCCTACTTTTAATCCTTTAGACAGTAGATCATCTGCTACTTCGTCCGCCATTTTCTTTGTATTTGTAAAGACGATAGCTAAATAAGGATTATACGAAATAAGCATATCATGCAGCAGCTTAAACTTGTTACGATGACGCAGTGGAACTAATACATGCTCTAATTTAGCTGCTGCTGCTTGCTTCGGCGAAACATGCGTAAATTTTGGATTTTCCATGTATTTTTTTAAGAATGGCTTTAATTTTTCAGGAATAGTTGCTGAAAAAACAAGCATCTGTAATTTTTCAGGCATATTGCTTGCCAAACGGTCCACATCTTCTAAAAATCCCATATCAAGCATTAAATCAGCTTCGTCTACTACTAACGCCTTTGTTGTATACACAACTAACGCTTTTTCATTTACTAAATCAAACAAACGAGCCGGTGTTCCTACAACAACTTGAGGCTGCTTCTTTAATTTGTCGATTGTACGCTGCTTATCTGTACCGCCGATAAAACATTTTGCTGAAATTTCTTCTCCTTCAGCACTGTGTTTTGTTAGCTTTAATACTTCTTGATAAATTTGAGAAGCAAGCTCACGAGTTGGAGCGGTGATTACAACTTGTACTTCTTCTTTTTTAGGGTCTACCTTTTCAAGTAAAGGCAATAAATAAGCGTGTGTTTTGCCGGTCCCTGTTTGCGACTGACCAATTACGCTTTCCCCTTTTAAAACGGAAGGAATTAAGCGCTCCTGAATCTCTGTAGGCTGATAAAAACCTAATTGTTTAATTGCTTCTATTAAAAATGGTTGAAACTCAAAACGTTCAAAGTTTGTTTTTTCCATAATAGTCTCCTTTTTTACATTCACGTTCATCTTTTAAGGCACAATATATGATTATAATCGATTTTTCCTTCTGTGACTACTTCTCATTCATATTACTAAAACTTATTACCTGTTTCAAAAACATTTTATCGCGAGTTGCATACGATAGTAAAAGAAAATCTACTTTACTAAAGGAGGTGCGTCCTTTGCTACAGCGAAGACCACCATTTCCACCCGGTATGCAAAGAAGAATGATGCCAGGAATGCCACCACAAAACGGCTTTGGGCAACAACCTGGTAACTTTGGCCAATTTAATCCATTACAGCAGTTTCGTAACTTTGCCCAGCAAACAAATGCTCAACAATCATTTTACCCGAATCAGCAAGGCCTGAACCGTGGAGGAGGTAACTTCTTAACTCGCCTATTCCGAAGAGGCGGAAATAGAAACATACCATTTCAACAAGCGGCTGCAGCTGCTCCTCGAGGTTCTTTGTTTTCTGGACTTTCAGGAGCCCAAGGTGCTGCAGGAGCGACTAACTCTTCTTCCCTGCTTGGAGGTTTGCAAGGATTAACGAACCCTGCTAACTTGAGCTCCATGATGGGGAATGTTCAGCGAGTACTAAAAGCAGCGGAAACGATGGGACCTATGATTCAACAATACGGACCTCTTGTCAAAAATGCTCCTTCTCTGTGGAAAATCTATCAGGCCTTGCGCTCAAGTGATGACACAGATGAAATACTCGAAGCAGAAGGAACAGAGGTTTCTGAAACTGATGAAAGCAAAGACAGTAAGGTTTTATCAGCAGGCGCAGAAAGCACGGATTCATCCGATGATGAGCTGGATTTCTTTGAAGAAGAAATTGAACATTCATCCAGAGATCGGGTGTCTAAACCAAAACTTTATATTTGATAAATCTGCTGATTCCTTAAGGAAATACCGTGAGCAAAAAAAGAATATCTTTGTATTCTTCCTTCCTCTTTTATATAATAGAAGCGAGTTGAATTGCTCGTCAGGATTATGATGAGGAGGAAATTGAAATGAAAGTTATTAAAATTGCACCGCGCGGCTATTGTTATGGTGTAGTAGACGCAATGGTCATTGCACGAAACGCCGCTTTAGATAAATCATTGCCTCGACCAATCTATATCTTAGGAATGATTGTTCATAATAAACACGTTACAGATGCGTTTGAAGAGGACGGCATTATCACACTGGACGGTGCTAATCGCCTAGAAATCTTAGACCAAATAAATGAAGGAACCGTTATTTTTACTGCGCACGGAGTATCTCCAGAAGTAAAAGAACGAGCAAAAGAAAAAGGCTTAACAACAATCGATGCTACATGTCCGGATGTTACAAAAACCCATGACCTTATTCGCCAAAAAGAAAAAGAAGGTTATGACGTTATTTATATCGGAAAACGAAATCATCCTGAGCCAGAAGGTGCACTTGGTATCGCGCCAGATATCGTTCATTTAATTGAAAAAGCAGAAGACGTAGCCCATTTAAATATTCAACGTGAGAAAATCATTGTAACAAATCAAACAACAATGAGTCAGTGGGACGTTGCAGAAGTAATGGAAAAGGTAAAAGAAAAATATCCGCACGCTGAAGTTCACAAGGAAATTTGTTTAGCTACACAAGTTCGCCAAGAAGCTGTAGCCGAGCAAGCAGGTGAAGCAGATGTTACAATTGTTGTAGGAGATCCTAAAAGTAACAATTCAAACCGTTTAGCTCAAGTATCAATGGAGATTGCCGGCACTGAGGCATATCGTATCGGTGACATCTCAGAGCTGCAGATTGAATGGTTGATGAATGCGAAAACCGTAGCTGTTACGGCAGGCGCATCTACCCCTACTCCAATCACAAAAGAGGTCATCAATTTTCTAGATCAGTTCGATCCAGAAGATGAAACAACGTGGACACGTGAAAAAAGCGTGCCTCTTTCAAAGATTTTACCAAAAGTTCGAACAAAAAAATCGTCTTAATAGACACAAAAGAAGGTGTTGACATTTTTCAACACCTTCTTTCTTTGTTACATAAACGTAAATGGGTTTGTGTCTACTTTTGAATCAAATACTTCACACTCAAAGTTTTTTGCATCAAAAAGACTGTTTAATAAACGCGTTACACCTTGTCTCATGACTTTTTCAACATGATGACCAGGATCTACAACGTTTAATCCCATTGCCATTGCATCATGCGCCACGTGGAAATACAAATCCCCTGTTACATAGGCATCTGCTCCGCTAAATTTTGCGTTTGTAATATATTTGTTTCCATCTCCGCCAAGAACAGCTACTTTTTTCACCGTGGCATCCATAGACCCTACTACTCTAACACCATCCACATCCAATGCTTGTTTAACATGAGCGGCAAACTGTTTTAACGTCATCTCTTCTTTTAACTTACCAATTCGTCCAAGTCCAAGCGTCTCGCCCGTTTGTTCCACTGGATAAATGTCATAGGCCACTTCTTCGTAAGGATGAGCACTGAGCATGGCGCGAATAATTTTATTTTGCTGAACCGCTTCAAAAATAGTTTCAACTTTTGTTTCATTGACACATTCTAACTCTTCTTTTGAGCCAATGTATGGATTGGCTTCTGAAGAAGGTTTAAACGTGCCTTCCCCTTCAGTTGAAAACGTACAGTCGCTGTAAAGACCCACATGTCCAGCTCCCGCATCACAAATAGCTGTGCGCACTGCTTCAGCATGATTTGAAGGAACAAATACAGCAAGCTTTTTCAGCTGAATAGACGTTGTTGGAACCAGCACTTTTGTCTCTTGTAGCCCCAATGCTTCGGCCAACAAGTCATTTACTCCGCCTTTAGCTATATCTAAGTTTGTATGAGCAGCATATACAGCAATATCATGTTTGATGCATTTCTCTAAAATACGCCCTTCAGGACGATCTGTAACCACTTGTTTTAGAGGTCTAAAAATAGGAGGATGATGAGCAATAATCAAATCCACTTGTTTTTCAATCGCTTCGTCTACGACCGTTTCAAGAACATCTAACGTTACCATTACTTTTTTTACAGGCTTGTTTAACGTTCCAATCTGTAAACCAATTTTATCTCCTTCAACCGCTAAATGCTTGGGAGAAAATGATTCAAATGCTTCAATTACTTGAAATCCGTTAGGGATTTTACTCATTTTAACGCCTCCTCAATTAATGAGATGTCTTGGGTAAGTTTTTGAAATTTTGCTTTGCTTTCCTCGGATTGAGCCTGCTCCATTTGGCTGACAATTTGTTTAAGATGATTTAGTTCATGCGTCCACTTTGTCATAAAAGCAGAAGAGCGCTTTTCTTTTAAAATAGGGCCCATTAACACACCGGCTTTCACTTCACCGTTATAAGGAGCTAAGGCGTTTCCAGGTTCAGCGACGATGACTTCATACATACGACCGTCTTCTTCGATGATTTTTTCATCAATGATTTCCCAGTTGTGTTCAATCAGCCAGCTGCGAATATGATGTGAACCAATATTCGGCTGAAGTACAAGCCTTTTTACTCCTTCTAACTTTGCTTTTCCTTCTTCTAAAATCATCGTAATAAGCGTTCCGCCCATTCCGCAGATTGTAATACAGTCTACTTCATTCGGTGATATTACTTCTAGGCCGTTTCCTTTTCGAACGTCAATAACGTCCGTTAAGCTTGTTTTTTTCACCTGCTGAATAGCAGATTGAAGAGGCCCTTCCGTAATTTCTCCTGCTACGGCACCGCTAATATATCCATTTAAATAAGCAAAACACGGCAAGTATGCATGATCTGAGCCAATGTCTGCTATCTTTGCTCCCAAAGGAATCGACTTTACTACTTCTTCAAGTCTTGTTGATAAGTTTAATTCATTCATTTTGTCACCTATTCTCTATGTGATTACTGTTCATTATTTTAACATAGATAGCTGCATGATTCCTATTTCTCTTCATGTTTTCCTTTTAGCTGAATGCTTATAAAAAATCACAAAAAAAAAGCCTGCTTTATAAATGAGCGGCTTTCCAGAAAATCATGTTTCTGAACTCTATTTAATTTCTGATACCCATTTAGCCATTTCCTTCGCTTTTTCCGGAGGAACCAGCCCAGGCGGCATGTTTCCTTTACCGTTTACAACAATATCTGCAATTTCGTCTTGAGAAACTTTTTTCCCAATTCCTTTTAACGAAGGACCTACTCCACCTTGATACTGATCACCGTGACAACCAATACAAGTTTTTTGATAAATTTCTTCTGGTTTAGCTGAAGCCTGCTGTTCCGCGCCACCGCCTTCTTTTTCAGCCGCGATTTCTTTTGCATTATTCAATCCGTTGAACGAAAGCGTTAACATTAAAGCAATCCCAATTACCGCAATTAATAAAAATGGTATTAGCGGATTTCGCTTCACTCACTATACCCCCTTTATGTATTCCCATCCCTAGAAATAACAAAATAGTATAAGCACTTTTATTTTACTTGAAAATGCTCATAAGTGAAAGGGTTTTATTTACATAATTAACTAATTTCTTATTGCGTATCTTAACAGCCAATTTGCCTTGCAATAACCGAGCGCTGAATTTCTGAAGTTCCTTCTCCAATTTCTAAAAGCTTGGCATCTCGTAAATACCGCTCCACGTGATACTCTTTCATGTAGCCATATCCTCCATGAATTTGAACAGCTTGACTGGCTACTTCCATACAAATTTCAGAAGCATACAGTTTACACATAGCAGCTTCTTTCGTAAATGGCTTTCCTTGGTCTTTTAACCACGCTGCTTTATACACCATATTTCTTGCTAACTCAATTTTCATCGCCATATCAGCTAATTTAAACTGAATCGCTTGAAACGATGAAATAGCTTTTCCAAATTGCTTTCTTTCCTGCGCATATGACAGTGCTTTTTCATAAGCCGCTTGAGCGATTCCAACGGCCATTGCGCCAATTCCAATTCTTCCCCCGTCAAGCGTCATTAGAAATTGTTTAAAGCCTTCTCCTCTTACACCGAGTAAATTCTCTTCAGGCACTTCAACATCCTCTAAAACGAGTTCAGTTGTATTTGAAGCATGTAGACCCATTTTCTCGTAATTGTCTATTACAGTAAAACCTCGAGCTTCTGTAGGCACGATAATAGCTGAAATTTCTTTTTTACCTTCTGTACGATTTGTAACAGCTGTTAAAGCTAAAAACTTTGCATAGCTGGCATTCGTAATATAGCATTTACTTCCATTAATCCTAAATGTTCCATCCTTCAACACTGCTTCTGTCTCTGTTCCCCCCGCGTCACTTCCTGCGTTCGGTTCGGTTAAACCAAACGCTCCAAAAGATTCCCCGGAGCATAAAGCAGGTAGGTACTGTTCTTTTTGCTCCTTTGTTCCGAATAAATAAATAGGTGCGCCCCCGAGCGAAACATGAGCTGAGTATGTAATTCCTGTAGAGCCACAAGCTTTACTTAATTCCTCTACGACGATAGCAAAACTAACCGTATCTGCTCCTCCGCCTCCATACTCTTCAGGAAAAGGAAGACCCATTACCCCAAGCTCACCTAACTTTTTAAAAACATCAAGCGGAAATTGCTTACTTCGATCGCGCTCTAATGCATTCGGTGCTACTTCCGCCTCTGAAAACTCTCTCAGCGTCCGTTGAATCATCTTTTGTTCATTGGTTAATTCAAAATTCATTTTTATTCCCCCTAAAAAAATGTATACGCTTACATTATTTAATTATAATTCATTTTTGTAAATTTTCTCAACTTTTAAAACGTTTTAATTTTTTCATGTTATAATAGAGAAGTACCAATCAAAGCAAGAATAAAATGATAGCGATTCCATTTTTCGGATGTTTAAAAGGAATTTGAACAGCTTATGCTCTGTAACAAAAGAATATAAAGGAGCATTTGCAAAACGAAGGACAATTCAGTAAAATATATGAAAGAAGAAAAGTTGGTAAAAAAATCAATATACTTCTTCAAAATGCGTTTTTATGAAATTTATTCCACAAAAAAATAGATAGCCCCTTTCCTCTAGGAAAGAAGCTATCTCATAAGCGTTATTTACACTTTTATCTATTCTAAGAAATCTTTTAAACGTTTGCTTCGGCTAGGGTGACGAAGCTTACGAAGCGCTTTAGCTTCAATTTGACGAATACGCTCACGCGTTACGCCAAATACTTTTCCTACTTCTTCAAGCGTACGCGTACGTCCATCGTCCAGACCAAAGCGGAGTCTAAGAACATTTTCTTCGCGATCTGTTAACGTATCAAGGACGTCTTCTAACTGCTCTTTTAATAATTCATATGCAGCATGTTCAGAAGGTGATGTTGCATCCTGGTCTTCAATAAAGTCACCTAAATGCGAATCATCTTCCTCACCAATTGGTGTTTCAAGGGAAACCGGTTCTTGAGCAATTTTTAAGATTTCACGAACTTTTTCTGGTGTTAAGTCCATATCTTCTGCAATTTCTTCAGGAGATGGTTCGCGACCTAAATCTTGTAAAAGCTGACGTTGAACACGAATTAGCTTGTTAATCGTTTCAACCATATGAACGGGAATACGAATCGTTCTTGCTTGGTCAGCAATTGCACGAGTAATAGCTTGACGAATCCACCATGTCGCATACGTACTGAATTTATAACCTTTACGATAATCAAATTTTTCTACCGCTTTAATAAGACCCATGTTTCCTTCTTGAATTAAATCAAGAAACAGCATACCGCGCCCAACATAGCGTTTAGCGATACTTACAACAAGACGTAAGTTTGCTTCAGCAAGACGACGTTTCGCTTCTTCATCGCCTTCTTCAATACGTTTTGCTAAATTGATTTCTTCCTCTGCCGACAATAGGTCAACGCGTCCGATTTCTTTTAAGTACATACGAACTGGATCATTAATTTTTACACCAGGAGGTACACTTAAATCATTTAAATCAAACTCTTCTTCTTTTGACAGTTCTTGAATATCGGGATCGGCATCGTCATCATTTGCTTCAGATTCACTCATTACTTCAACACCTTGTTCTCCAAGGTATTCATAATATTCATCCATTTGATCGGATTCAATTTCGAAGTTTGCCATACGCTCTGCAATTTCTTCGTATGTGAGCACACCACGTTTTTTTCCGATTTCGGTCAATTGATCTTTTACTTGTTCAATTGTTAAATCTGAATCAAGTTGTTTTGATTGAGCTGATTTTTCAGCCATCAGATCCCCTCCTTCCAAAATTTTAAGGAAAACCTTCTAAAAGTGGGACTAATACGCAATATCGTTTATTTTAACGTTTTTTTTAACTGTAAAATTTCCATTGCTATTGTCGCAGCTTTTAAATAATCTTTTTGACGCTCTGCTTCTTGCTTTTCTGCCTCTTTTTTTTCTATCGCTAACCTTTGTGGGTAAATCAATATCGTTTGGACATAATCATTCAAAGCTTGCTCCGACAATTCATCATTGATTGACATCATCGCCAATTCTGAAGCTAGACTAGACAACGAAGACTCGGGCAACCGTTCGATAAATCCGCTCGGATTAGGCTCGTGTCCTTCCTCGTAATAAGCATACAAATATAGAACAAGCGCACGATGTTCCTCAACATTGAACTGACCTTGAAGTCGGTCTTGAATTCTAAATGCTACATCCTTATCTTTCAACATATGAGCGATCAAAAAACGTTCTGCATTTTGATAAGCCGGTAATAAGCTTCTCTTTACGACTGGTTGTCTATTTATATTATTTCGATTTGGAGAATCATTATCCTTTTTCTTTTTTTCAGTTCGATACACTTGATACTGCTGTTCTTTAAGCGCATCTAATGAAATGGAAAACTCTTGTGCCAATTGGCGTAAATAATGATCTCGCTCTACAGCTTTCGTAAGGAGGCTTATTTCTTTCAAAACGTCTTCAATGTATTGCATACGTTCAGATTCATTTTGTAGATTTCGTTTTCGGCGGAGATACCTCATTTGAAATGCCATAAAGGTCAAGCTGCTATTAATAACATCATTTTGAAACTTCTCTGCCCCGTATTCTTTAATATAATCATCCGGATCATAACCATCCGGCATCACAGCAATCTTAACGGTACAACCTACATTTGTTAAGATTGCAGTTGCTTTGTGCGCTGCTTCAATTCCGGCAGAATCTGCATCATAGCAAATGATAACGGACTCTACATTTCGGCGAATAATCTTGGCTTGTTCTTCTGTTAAGGCAGTTCCCATTGTTGCGATTGCGTTCGGGCACCCCGCTTTAACAGCCGAAATAACATCTGCAAATCCTTCAAATAAAATAACCTGCTGATTTTTGCGTATATGTTTTTTAGCGCGGTGAAAGTTGTAGAGTGTGCGACTTTTGTTAAAAATAGAAGTTTCGGGACTATTTAAATATTTAGGCTGCCCTTTTATCTCTTTTAGCAGGCGCCCTGAAAATGCAATTGTTTTGCCTTGCAAGTCAGCAATAGGAAACATAATTCGATCACGAAAACGATCAAAGTACGTTTCATCTTGGTTGCGTTTAATGATTAAACCTGCATGTTCCATCTCTTGCGGATTAAACCCACGTTTTGTTAAGAACTTACTTACAAATTCCCACGAATCTAAAGCAAAACCTATCTCAAATTCATCGATAATTTCTCGTGAAAACCCTCGATTTATTAAATAATCATAAGCATCTTGGCCTTCTTTTGTATTTACCAATAAATGATGGTAAAATTTCTTTAAAAGCTCGTGTGCTTCAATCATTTTATTGCTAGGCTTTTGATTATCTTCTTCATGAGGATGTATCTCATGTTCGAAAGGAATATCTCCTTTTTCAGCAAGCTGCTGAGCTGCTTCCGTGAAGGACAGTCCTTCTAATTCCATTATGAATGAAAATGAATTCCCTCCTGCACCACATCCAAAGCAATGATAAATTTGTTTATCAGGCGATACTGAAAAAGACGGTGTGCTTTCCCCATGAAACGGACAGAGTCCAAAATAATTGCGCCCTTGTTTTTTTAGTTGTACATAATCGCTTATGACGTCGACAATATCTACTGAATGCCGAATACGGTCGATTACTTCATCAGGAATTCGATTTGCCATAGTAACAGCTCCGTATTTCATATAATATTCTTCACTAAGTGCTAAATTCCTGCAAGTTTCGACAACATTTTTTCAAAAGCTTGAATGAAATGCTGGCGATCTTCTTCACTAAATGCCTTTGGGCCTTTAGTATGACGGCCTGACCGTCGCTCTTTTGCAGAAACATAACGAAAGAAAAGCACCGTATTCATTTCGTCGTCATTATAGTACTTTCCACGAGGAGACAGTGCGTAAACCCCTCGACTTACTAACATGCTTGCTAAGCCAGTATCTTGAGTTACCACAATATCCTGCTTGACTGCGTGATTTAAAATATATAAATCTGCGGCTTCCTTTTCTGCATCCACATAGACCCATTTTCCTGGTGTAGGATTTGTTTGCATGTGAGCATAGGAAGCAACAAACACAAGATCGATGTCATATGTATGTGTAAGTTCAACGATTTCTGCTTTAACAGGGCATGCATCAGCATCGACAAAAACTTTACTTTTTCTTTTGCTATAACTCTGTATTCTACATCCCTCCAGAGATTCCTTCTAACAATTTGTTATTTCCTGTAGATGGCATTTGTCGAATACTTTTTTCGATTTTGACTTGACTTTTATATAAATAGTTTATTCGTTCTTAACAAAGTCTAAACCTAAAACTATTCTTTTTTATCACAATTTTTTATTATAATATAAACAACCTATATTTTCTATACCAAAGTCACTTGTTTTTAAAAGTTCTGTCATATTCATCTTTGGGATATTTTCTTAGGCTTACAGCACACAAACATAAGAAAGCAATCTCCTTTATGTCACGCACAGAGGAGATCTATCGTTTATTTCTTTTTGATGGTATTAAGAATGATACCAGCTGTTTCTTCTACGGCTCTGTTGGATACGTCCACCACTTCACAGCCAATCTTATCTACAATCCCTTGGAAAAATTCAAGTTCTTCTTTAATACGGCCAATATTAGCATAAATTGCTTTATCGTTTAGCCCAAGAGACTTTAAACGCTCTTTACGAATATCGTTTAACTTTTCAGGACTAATAGTAAGTCCTATACATTTCTCAGGTGATACGTGAAACAGCTCTTCTGGTGGATCTACCTCAGGTACAATCGGAACATTGGCTACTTTCAAACGCTTGTGTGCTAAAAATTGAGAAAGAGGTGTTTTAGATGTTCTTGATACACCGATTAATACAATATCCGCTCTAAGAATGCCTCTCGGGTCACGCCCATCATCATATTTCACTGCAAATTCAATTGCTTCTACTTTCTTAAAATAATCTTCGTCTAATTTTCTAGCCATTCCAGGCTCATAGCGAGGAGAAAGTTGATAAGAAGATTGAATTTTATCAATTAAAGGTCCAATAATATCAAATACCTCTACCCCGTTCTTGGACGCTTCTTGAATTAAAAATTCTCTCATTTCGGGCTTTACTAGCGTAAAGCCAATAATAGCGTTGTTCATCTTCGCTACTGAAACCACTTCTGAAAGTGTTGCGATGTCCTCTACGTAAGGTACTCTTTTAATTACAAAGTCCGTCATATTGAACTGACTTGATGCAGCCTTTACAACTAGTTCAGCTGTCTCACCTACAGAATCCGAAATGACATAAAGACATGGGTTGTTCATATTTTGTGCATCCCCTTTTTAATCCTTTTTCACTTATAATACTTCATCATTTGCTAATGCTACTAGTAATTTTGTAATATTTGTTTTGGTAATGCGTCCCACCACTTCAAAATTGCCGTCTCCCTCTTTAATAACGGGCATAGCATCAATCTGTTTTTCAATTAAGATCTTAGCAATATCAATTAACAAATCTTCGCGATAGCAATATGTAATGTTGGGCATTCTCGTCATGATAATATGAACAGGAATAGATGTGAGCTCTTGCTTTCCGATACTCGCGCGCAATAAATCTTTACGCGACAGTACTCCCACCAGCTGGGATTTCTCATCCACTACAAAAAGGGTCCCCACGTCTTCTAGAAACATTGTACAAATAGCATCATATACCGACACATTTTCGTTCACAACCACCGGGATAGACTGATATTCTTGCACCTGTATTTTTTTTATTTTATCTGTAAGAAGCTGTGCTCCTGTTTTACCTGTGTAAAAGTAACCTACGCGCGGTCGCGCTTCTAAATAACCAGCCATTGTTAAAATAGCCAAGTCCGGTCTTAGCGTTGCCCGCGTAAGGCTAAGCTGATCTGCAATATGCTCGCCTGTAATAGGGCCTTCGTCTTTGACAATTTGCAAAATTTGTTCTTGTCGTTTGTTCAGTTCGATTGTACTCACCACCTAATCATTAAATGTGACATACTATTTATAAAACATTATATACTTTTTAAGCAAAAGTAAAAGCTATAACTTATTAATTTTAGCATTTTATCTTTTTAGAATGCCGTTTATTTTACCACGGCTTCTCAAAAAAAGCAGGCATTACGCTTATAATAAGTGAAGCTACCTCTTCGCTCCACAGTAAAAAGGGTGTCCTCTACACACTACGAGGCACCCTAGCGACAGCAATTCCTTGCATATCACTGATTATCTTTTCTATTTCTCATCAGAGAGCGATTGTTTTAAAGACTCCATCTGATTCAAAAAACGCTTTGTTTTTAAAAACAATCCTGAATATTCTTCGTAATATTGATCAATTACAAACTTTAATTGTTTTTTTGTTTCAGGCTTAACAGAAATAGAACCTAACCGCTTTAAATCAATATAATAAAATAGCCTTAATAGTTTAACCGTCATCGGACTAATTTTCAAATGATAAGGATCTTTTTCTAAGCATCGATGACAAATAAACCCGCCTTCTCGAATGGAAAAATGAAATGTTCCTTCACCTTGGTGGCAGACTGCACATTCATTTAATGTAGGATGAAGACCTAGAACGTTTAACATTTTCATTTCATAAATAAAAGTTAAGATCTCTGCATCATACTCTTCGTTCATATAATGAATGGTTTGGTGCAGCAGCTCAAAAAGAAATGGATTTGGTTTATTGTTCTCAGTAGCTTTATCCGTTAATTCAAGAATATAAGAAGCATACGCTGTTGTGAAGATATCTTCGCGTATGCTTCTCATAGATGAGATAACTTCTCCTTGATGGAGAGTGCCCATTCCTGAACCTGCTTGTATAAAAAAGTATCCATACGTAAATAATTGTGTGACAGAAGCCAAGCGACTACTAGGCTTTTTTGCCCCTCTTGCCATGAGACCCACTTTTCCGAGTTCACGTGAATAAATGGTGACAATTTTATTTGATTCACCGTAATCATTCGTTCGAATGACAATTCCTTCACACTTTTTAAACAATCATCATCACCGCCATCTTACAGAAGGCTAAGACAAGGGAGAATTGAGACTTTCGCTGTTGTCCTCATATGTTTCGGGTCTTTCTTTCACTTCATTTTCAAGTTCCTTAAAAATGAGATAAGTATCAATGCTACCTGTTTGTGAAAAAATGTTCCAAGTAAAATTCAACATAGAACTCCCACCTTTCTAACCATAAAGATCAGATACATATTTCAATTCCTTATGTTTAGAATAGCCTTCCGACGTAAAATCATGTAACACAATTTTTTACAAATTACCTTCTTTTATGAAGGGATATAAATCAATGCAAACAAGAACTCAAATGATCAATATTCGTCTTCTCTAAATCCAAAGTCACGGAGATGCGACGCTCGGTTTCGCCAATCTTTTTGCACTTTTACCCATAGTTCTAAAAATACTTTTGAACCTAAAAGGGCTTCAATGTCTGCTCTTGCTTTTCTTCCTACCTCTTTTAACATCTTTCCTTGCTTTCCAATTACGATGCCTTTTTGTGAATCTCTTTCGACGATAATTGTAGCGCCCACGTAAACAGCACCATTATCTCGTCTTTGCATAGAATCCATCACAACGGCAATAGAATGAGGTATTTCTTCCCTCGTTGCATGCAGTACTTTTTCACGAATTAATTCCGTAATAATAAAGCGCTCTGGGTGATCAGTTACTTGATCTGCCGGATAATATTGCGGACCTTCCGGCAATCGCTGCTTAATTTGATCAAGCAAACGCTCCACGTTATTTCCTTGTAAAGCTGAAATTGGCACAATTTCAGCAAAAGGATATAAGTCTTTATAATTCGTGATAATTGAAAACAATTCGTCTGGATGAATTTCATCAATTTTATTAATCACAAGGAAAACAGGCGTTTTTGTGTCCTTTAAACGCTCGATAATAAATTCATCGCCTCGACCTAAGCCTTCTGTTGCGTTAATCATAAATAAAATTAAATCTACTTCTTTAAGCGTATTTTGCGCTACCTTCATCATAAAGTCGCCTAATTTATGCTTTGGTTTATGAATTCCTGGTGTATCAATAAACACAATCTGCGCCTGATCTTCCGTGTACACACCCTGAATTTTATTTCTAGTTGTTTGCGGTTTGTCACTCATAATCGCAATCTTTTGACCAATTACTCGGTTCAAAAAAGTTGATTTCCCTACGTTTGGTCTTCCAATAATTGAAACAAAACCTGACTTAAATTCATTATTACTCATGTAAATCCTCCGATGAAAATGCTCCTGGAAGTAATTCTTCCACAGTTAATTCTTGTATGTCATTTTTTAAATTGGTTAATATAACTTTCATTTCTTTTGGACAAAGCTCAGAGATTACTTGTCTGCATGCTCCACACGGAGAAACAGGACGATCAGTATCAGCTACTACAGCAAGTGCTGCATACTCTTTACCACCTTCTGAATAGGCTTTAAATAAAGCCGTACGCTCAGCGCAATTGCACATGCTATAAGCTGCATTTTCAATATTGCAGCCGCGATAAACCTTTCCATCTTTCGTCAATAAAGCTGCACCAACTTTAAATTTTGAATACGGTACATAAGCCATTTCACGAGCTTTTTTCGCCTCATCAATCAGTCCGGTCTTATCCATTTATCCGCTCTCCTTTTGCGCTTCTACATGTCTTTTAACTTGTCCTTTTTTATTATACCACGGGGGTGTAAAGAACCAAAAAGAATCCTTTTTAAAACAAATACTTTAAGAAAATAATTCCTCCTATAAGGACAGCAAAACACGCATAGACCAACACCGCGGCTGCGGCTGCATCTTTTGCGTGTTTTGCTAGTATGTGATATTCAGGAGAAACTAAATCGACAACTTTTTCAACCGCTGTATTCATTAACTCCAAGCTGAACATGCCTGCAATCAGAAGCAGCACAACCACCCATTCACCAGCTGTAATTGACAGCACGGCTCCTAAGAAAAGGACGATGAAAGAAGCTGCTACGTGAATTTGCATATTTCTCTGTGTTTTACAAACATAGATAAACCCTTCTATTGCATAACCAAAGCTACTGACAACTTTAGCTATCCCCTTTTTATCGCGAGAGTCCATATTGTTCTAAAATATCTTTTTGACGTGTAAACATCTCTTTTTCATCTTCTGATGTTTCATGGTCATATCCAAGCAAGTGCAAGAAACCGTGAACCGTTAAGAATCCTAGCTCCCTCATAAACGAGTGATTGTATTCTTCTGCTTGCTCATGAGCTTTTGGAATCGAAATGACAATGTCCCCTAGAACTCTTGGCATCTCATCTCCGATAATTTGCATTTCATCTTCGCCCATTTCTTCTAGCGCAAACGATATTACATCCGTTGGCTGATTTTTATGGCGGTATTGATGATTGATTTCTTGAATTCGATCATTATCCACAAATGTAACGGATACTTCTGCATCCTCTTGCAGATTTTCATATATAGCAGCGGCTTCAAGCAGCTTTTCAAGCTCTTTTTGCTGTTCTTCACTTACTTCGTTTGTTTCATCAATAAAATCAATAACTAAACTCATACCTTCACCTTCTCTTTTTTTATCTCTGGATATTCGATTCGGGAATGAAAAATCCCATTTAAAGTTTCACATAGTGCTTGGCGAATTAACTCTAGCTCTTTGAGCGTTACGTTACACTCGCTAAGCTGCTCGTCCTGCAAGCGATCTTTAATAATATTTCGCACCAAGTTCTCAATTTTTTCCGGAGTCGGATTGGACATTGACCTTACGGCTGCTTCTACACTATCAGCTATGCAAATAACCGCTGCTTCTTTCGACTGAGGCTTTGGTCCAGGATAGCGATATTCTTTTTCATCAATTTTTTCTTCTGTTTGTTCGAGTGCCTTATGATAGAAAAACTTAAGCAGAGTGGTTCCGTGATGCTGCTCTGCAATATCTACAATCTCTTTTGGAAACTTGTGATTCCGCAAAATGGTCGCTCCATCTGTAGCATGTGCGATTATAATATTTTTACTAGTCTTAGGACTTAGTTTATCATGTGGATTAGTAATATTCATTTGATTTTCAATAAAATACTGCGGTCGCTTCGTTTTACCAATATCGTGGTAATAAGCCCCGACTCTCGCTAATAAACCGTTAGCTCCTATCGTTTCGCACGCCGCTTCAGATAAGTTTGCCACCATTACGCTGTGATGGTATGTTCCAGGTGTTTCGGTTAAGATTTTGCGTAATAGCGGATGAGTAGGACTCGATAATTCAATCAGCTTCATCGTAGATAAAATGCCAAATCCACTTTCAAAAAACGGTAGCAAACCTATAGCTAAAACGGAAGCGATAACACCAGATGCAATTGACATCATGCTGTAATAGCCAAGCTCTACAGTGCCGATATGACCATTTTTAATAAAAATAATCGCAAAGCTGATAATTACGTTTACCATAGCCACAAATAGACCTGCCTGCAAAATCCGTGAACGTCTGTGCTGCCTGCTTAAAAATAAAATAGCAGCAATATTGCTAATTAAAAAGTAGATCCCAATGTTCATATTAAACGAGGTTGTTAATTCACCATTAAAAATAATGCTTCCACAAATAGCAAATACAATGCTTGATAAAATAGCAATGCGTTCATCCATTAAAATTCGAATCAGCAAACCTCCCACCGCAACAGGAGCTAAGAAACCAATTTCTGATAAATCAATTTGCTGAAACAAGCTTAAGATTTTCATGAGGCCAATCGTAATGGTTGCTACTAATACATACAACAGCAAGGGCTGATATGTCTTGGTGTGAAATTCACGCAAATAGTAAATGAGGCCCGCTATCATCATTACAATCAGCAAAGCTAACCCCGCAAAAGGCTGAATAGATCCTTTATTATTCAACAATCCCGCGAGCTGGAGCTGACGATATATATCAGGATTAATAAGCTGATTTTCTTCTACGATAATCTGGCCTTGTTTGATTCGGACAGGCTCCACTTTTTCCACAGCTGCTTGACGGTTTTCAGCTGTTTTTTGTGGATCATAAATCACGTTTGGAATGATAGCGAATTTAGCGATTGCATTCATTGAATCCTTTAGAGAATTGCTGACATTGGTGTAAACAAGCTGACTTTCTACTTGATCTTTTTTCTCTTCTACATCGCTAATCTTCACTTGATCTTTCATCACATGATGAACGGCCGTGACTACAGCATCTTTCGCAATCGATAAATCACTGTTAGAAGACTGAAGCAGCTGCTTAATGGTATCCTTTGGCAAGTTTTTTTGAATGTCTTCAGGAAGCTTGTCCTCTAGCATTTTTTGTTTGGTTTTTAATACGGCATCGATACTGTCATCTTCATGATCTTCTTTTTCATATTCTGTATTAACTTCCATCATCGCATCAAAAATAGATGCAACAAGATCGACTTGGTTCTGTGCGTATTCTGTTTTTTGTGTATACACATCTTCAACGGCTTGTTCTGCCTCTGCCCGTTTTTTCTCTGTGCTCTCTTTATCTTCAATGGTAACGGGTGAGTAAATGGTTTGCGGAGAAATAGATAGTAATCTGAGATCTAATTCCTGCGGCTTTACATTGCTATACATAGACGCAAACATCATTACACCTAACAAGGCATATAACCCAATTTGAATTAACCGTAATCGCTCGATCTGTGCCATTGTTTGCTTGATTATCCGAAACGTTGACACAAACGTACCCCCTTTTACAAAAAATAGACCCTATTAAGAAAGGGTCTTTTGGTCAGCTTGTTCGTACGCTTGAACGATGCGTCCCACAAGTGGATGGCGCACAACATCTGACTGTTCTAGATGAACAAACGAAATACCTTTAACATTGGTCAGGATTTTCGAGACAGCCGCTAGACCAGACTGAGCTCCTTTTGGTAAATCAATTTGTGAAATATCTCCTGTAATCACCATTTTAGACCCAAATCCTAGTCGTGTTAAAAACATCTTCATTTGCGCCATCGTGGTGTTTTGCGCTTCGTCTAAGATAACAAACGCATCATCTAGTGTACGACCTCGCATATAAGCAAGAGGTGCTATTTCAATAACTCCGCGTTCGATTAGGCGTTGCGTATGTTCTGTTCCTAATACATCATGTAATGCATCATACAGAGGCCGCAAGTACGGATCTACTTTTTCTTTCAAATCTCCTGGCAAGAAGCCAAGACTTTCACCTGCTTCAACAGCAGGACGTGTTAAAATAATACGCTGCACGTGACCATTTTTAAGAGCATTAACGGCCATGACAACGGCTAAATACGTTTTACCAGTACCAGCAGGCCCAATTCCAAATACCAAATCATTTTTCTTAATAGCCGAAATGTATTGACTTTGTCCTAATGTCTTAACACGAATAGTCTTACCTTTTACATTTTTACCAATCTCTTCTTCATATACATCTTCAAAAAACTCGAGAGAATTTTTCTTAGCTAATTGAATCGCATACACAACATCTCGTTCAGATATGGAAATATTTTTTCGGATAATGTTCAGTAACTTTTTAAGCATTTCTTCCACTAGCTGAACATTTTCTGTACTTCCGGAGACTACAACAGTCTCACCTCTTGATATGATAGAGACCTGCATTTCTTCTTCAATTCGCTTTAAATTCGCATCTTGTACGCCAAATAATGAAATGGCTTCATTTGAATCATCAAGTTGTACGTTAATTGTTACTAGCTGTTCTGACATTCATCAATCTCCTTGAATAATTGGTTGAGTGTTCGCAATATTTTCTATAACTTGGTAATGTATTGATAATCTAACTTTACCATTGTCCTGTTCTTGGTGCAAAACTTTTTCACCTTTTATTTTAGCATCCTCACCTAAAGTTGATAGTAATTTTTTTCGACCGATTTCCAAAGCTTTTTCCACCGCCTCTTGTTTAGAATAGACGCGCTGCGAGTTCTGTTCTTCTCGTACAGCAACTTTCTCATACGACAGAGGTAATTTCCATTTAAAAAAATAGAGTGGATGCTCCACTTTTTCTGTCACCTTTGAGGCGTATTTTTCTTTGTTAAAAGCCCAAAGAGGCATTTTAAAAGCTTGAAAATCTAAATAGTGCTTCGTATATCCATTACCCGTTAATACCTGAAAATCAGTTTTTAAAGGCACTTCCACCTCAGACTTATACCATGTTTCACCGTAGACTTTCCCTTTAGCAGCTACTACTTTTTTATTTTTTTCGTTTCCAATAATACCGGAAACTAGGACCTCGCCTTCGTTGACAAAATCATTAACCTTGACTAAAGGTTGTCCTTTTTCGACAAACAAATTCGTAATAATGGCTTTCTTTTTAGCAATTAAATGTTGGTAAGGTGTTTTTTGCTGAGGCTTGGGCTCATTTTTTTCAACCACTTGGAAGTGATAAGAAGTGCCGCGCACTTCTACTCCCACCCAGGTAATATTGTTCATATTATCTGTTAAATAGCGCTGAATTTTTTCAGGACTCTCTAACAGAAATTGAAACTCTCCTCTTTTTACACCTATTTTGGCAAGCTGCTTAGTCATTTGATGTTCTGTTTGTGGTTCTGCACCGCTAATTTCCACTTTCCACACCATGTTGGAAAGCAAACCAAGAATAATAAAAAAAGAAAGAAAACCTAAAGCAAATCCACTATTTTTGATCACTCGTTTTGTTAAAAAAGGAAAACCTCTGCCTCTTATAAAATAAATTTTACAATCTGCGTTGCGAATTAGTATACGAATTTTTTTTACATCTTTCAATAATATCGTTGCTGTCGCTAGCTGACCGTCAACTTTATGGACATTCGAAATCATAATCTGTTGTCTCACACAATTATTTAAAAAACGTTCAATTCCTTTTCCAACAATTCGAATACGTACGGTACCAATAACAAAGTTTGTCCATCCATTCTTCATTTTTTTCCTCCTTGTGTTATTGTTCTAAATAAAGAACTTGATTGATTTTACCTTCTAAAACCAGTTCTTCTGGCAGTATTACTTTAATGACCAGTCCTTCACCTCGAATTAACATTTGTCCCTGTTTTAGTAACACGCGTATTTCAGTATCAGAAAAGGCTAATAAACCTTTATGATTTTCAATATAAATGTGTATTTGTCCAACTAACGTAATACGGGGAAGATCCATTAATACATCAGCGGGTAGTTCCATTGTTTTTGTCATCCATCTTTTCATTTGGTGTCTCCACTTTTTGCTCATAAAAAGAACCCCCTTTCATCTCATGTTTATGAGAAAGGGGGTTAATGTATCACATCTATTTATCGTTTATATTTACGTTGTTTCGATTTTGGCGGCCCTAGAATTTCGGACCATATCACTCCTTGAACAGCTTCTTTACGAGAAATGGGCTTAAAAACGTTTTTCTCACCCGTGATTTTTGGTTTGTCAACTGTGATTTTCTTTTGAATAGATGGTTCATGATACGGACGATTTTTTAGCTCTTCCAATTTTTCTTGCAAAGGATTTGTTTCTGCTGAAGAAACAGTTTCCGGCTCCATACGAGCTGTTTTTGGCTCTTCTTTGACAGGTCGATATCTAGGTCTTTCCCGCCTTGAAGGATTGTTTACAGGAGGCATAGGAGCTCTTTTAGAACGCTGCTGTTCTTCCTCTTTTGACTGAGCCATAAAACGCTGCACAACGTTAAAAATAATTCCTCCAATGATGACAAAAATGAAAGCATTATTAATAATTAGTTTAATAAGCGTTTCAACGATATTCATTAGGAGAAAACCTCCTTGTTAAGCTGATTCATTATTTCTCATCGTCTTCTTTAGACATTTTCCCGATTGAATCACGCATATCCGTATCAGCAGTCAAGTTTTGAATATTCATATAATCCATGACGCCAATATTGCCAGAGCGCAGTGCTTCTGCCATCGCTAACGGTACTTCTGCTTCTGCTTCTACTACTTTTGCACGCATTTCTTCTACTTTTGCACGCATTTCTTGTTCTTGAGCAACGGCCATAGCACGACGTTCTTCGGCTTTTGCTTGTGCAATATTTTTATCTGCTTCCGCTTGGTCTGTTTGAAGAACTGCCCCAATATTTTTACCAATATCGATGTCAGCAATATCAATGGATAAGATTTCAAACGCTGTTCCTGAATCCAGTCCTTTTCCTAACACCGTTTGAGAAATCATATCGGGATTTTCCAATACTTTTTTGTGATCTTTTTGCGAACCGATTGTAGAAACAATCCCCTCGCCAACACGGGCAATAATCGTTTCTTCTCCAGCTCCCCCTACTAGTCGATCAATGTTTGCACGAACAGTAATTCGAGCTTTTGCTTTGACTTCGATTCCATCCATAGCCACCCCTGCAATAAAAGGTGTTTCAATAACTTTTGGATTAACGCTCATTTGTACAGCTTCTAGCACATCACGGCCCGCTAAGTCGATAGCTGCTCCGCGCTCAAATGTTAACTCAATATTTGCTCGGTGCGCTGCAATCAGCGCATTTACCACACGGTCAACGTTACCGCCTGCTAAATAGTGGCTTTCTAATTGATTAATGGTAATACCTAAACCTGCTTTACTTGCTTTAATTAACGGATTCACAACGCGAGATGGTATCACTCGACGAAGTCTCATTCCGACCAGTGTGAAAATACTAATACGAACACCTGCTGCTAATGCTGAAATCCATAGCATAATCGGTACAAAAGTGAAAAAAACAGCTAAAGCAATAATTGCTAGACCAATAACTACAAAAAACAATACGCTACCTACTTCCATTAATTAAGGTCCTCCTTTTTCAAAGGCTCTGTAAGCTTCCGCACCACAACCCTTGATCCCTCTACTTTTATAATATTTACTAACACATCTCTGTCTAAATATCCGCCTTCAGTGACTACATCCACATACTCTTCATCGATGAGCACGGTACCTGAAGGACGAAGCGGTGTTGTTGTTTTACCTTGTTTTCCTATTAATTCATAACGATTTTGATTCGACACGTAGCCAGATTCAGTATTAAGTGAATCATTAAGCACCATTTTTTTGAAAGGTGTAAGCTTCCTTTTAAAAAATTTCATCATCACCAACGCACCTCCCAGTGCCACCACTATTGCAATTACAAGAGAAATTCCCATTTCGACATTATTATCTGTTGACATAAAAAAACTTAAAATGATAGCTCCAAGTCCTAGTAGTCCTAAAACTCCGCCTGGTACTACAATCTCTAACAGAAGCAATATAATTCCTGCTATAAATAAAACGAGCGCTTCCATGCCAGCTAATCCTGCTACCATATGACCATAGAAAAATAAAAGAAGTGAAGCTATTCCAATAGAGCCCGCAATACCAAATGAAGGCGTAAACAATTCAATTACAATTCCTAAAGCACCAATGGATAATAAAATGGGAACAACAAGCGGATGGGTAAGAAAACGAGCAATTTGTTCACTTACACTCATTTTCGCATACTTCAGTTTAGCATCTTCATAGCCAAGTACGCTTAGGAGACCGTCTAAATTTTTTACAGTCCCTTCTGAATAACCAACTTGCTCGGCTTGCTTCGGAGTGAGCGTCAGCAATTCGTTTCCTTTTAAGTTGAGCTCAGGTATTACCATCTTGGTATTTGCCATCGCTTCTGCATATTTAGGGTTTCGGTTATTTTGTTCTGCTGCGCTCTTCATAGCCGATAACCAGTAAGACTGAGCTTTTTTTCCTGCGGCATTTCCCTGTTGGTCAATCACTGCTGCCGATCCCATTGTAGAACCGGGTGTCATATAAATTTGATCGGCGTTAAGTGCAATATACGCTCCGGCTGATAATGCTTTTTTATCGACAAAAGCAGCGGTAGGAATAGGTGTTGAGGTTAAGCTTTTAGCTATTTCAGAAGCTGCATCTACAGCTCCTCCAGGAGTATCTATGTCCAATATAATCAAATCTGCACCGTCATTTTCCGCATCTTTAATGGATCTGTTTAGAAAAGAAAGCAGTCCATTTTCTACCGTTTTATTTACAGGAATAACGTGTACACGCTTCACGTCAGCGGTGCTAATAGTGGGGAATAACCCAGTGGCTAAGATAAGAAAGCACACGAAAGAAAATAAGGTTTTCACCGAATACACTTCCCTCCTTCCATAGATAGTATGAGCATGTATCTGTATATACGAATAACTTTAACAATAGTTTCAAATTTTTTAAAATTTATCTATTTTATTCTTTGCACAAGAAAAATAAAACATACGTTCGATTATTATCCATATAAAAAACACCTTACACAAGGTAAGGTGTTTTTTATGATAAGTGTTGAAGGACAAGCTTATTAACAAGAGAGCCATCCGCTTTGCCTTTTACTTTCGGCATAAGCGCTCCCATAACTTTCCCCATATCAGCTTTAGAGGAAGACTGCGTTTCTTCAATCGTCGTTTTAATAATTTCAGATAACTCTTCTTCAGTTAGCTGTTTAGGAGCGTAAACTTCTAAAACCGCTAATTCAGAATGAATTTTATCAACAAGATCTTGACGACCTGCTTTCTCAAATTCATGGAGGGAGTCTTTACGTTGTTTGAATTCGCGAGAAATAACCGTCAACTCGTCTGCTTCAGTTAGGTCGGTTCCTAACTTAATGGCTTCGTTTTGAAGAGATGCTTTGACCATACGAATGACCCCAAGCTTCTCTTTCTCTTTGTTTTTCATCGCTTGTTTCATATCACTATTTAAACGCTCGAGAAGACTCATAAATCCACCCTCTTATTAGAACTTGCGTTTTCTAGCAGCTTCAGATTTCTTCTTACGCTTTACGCTAGGCTTTTCATAGAATTCGCGCTTTCTTGCTTCTTGTAACGTACCAGTTTTTGAAACTGAACGTTTGAAGCGACGAAGAGCATCTTCAAGCGATTCGTTTTTACGAACAACTGTTCTTGACATTCTAATTCCCTCCCTCCGAACAAAACCACTAACATCATAATGAAATGACATGTTAGACATGTCTTTTGCAATTATAATATAATGATTCCTTAAGGTCAACCGCTTTACATAAAGTAATGCAGTTATTCCCCCTTTATTTTATGAACTTTCTTGATAAAACATTACTCGTTCAGCTTTTTTACACGTATGAAAAAAGCTGCGTATACACGCAGCTTTCCAATAAGTGTTATGAGCTCATTTTCACCTGATCTTGAAGATGAACCTCATCTAGCACGCGAACAAACTCACCTTCATTATAAGGATATCCAGCTTTTGAGATTTTCACTTTTACAAGCTTTCCAACCATTTCTTCAGACGCTTTAAACACAACCTTTAAGTAGTTATCAGTATATCCTACATATAAACCACTTTCAGGATCTTCTTTATATTTTTCTTCCGGAATTACTTCTAGTACTTCTCCTTCAAACGTTGAAGCATATTCTTTTGCCAATTGATTTGAAAGTTCGATTAAATGATGCACACGTTGATTTTTTACTTCTTCATCAATTTGGTCGGTCATACGAGCTGCTGGCGTACCTGTACGTTTAGAATACGGGAATACATGAAGCTCTGAAAAACCGTGCTCTTTAATAAAGTTATACGTCTCCATAAACTCTTCTTCTGTTTCACCTGGGAAGCCAACAATAACATCTGATGTAATCGCTAATCCAGGAAGAGCTTCTTTCAGACGGTTTAAGCGCTCACCAAAGAACTCCATTGTATACTTACGACGCATGCGCTTCAATACCGTATTTGAACCTGATTGAAGAGGAATATGCAAATGACGTACAACCATTTCTGATTGATCTAGTACCTCAATCACTTCGTCCGTAATTTGACTTGCTTCAATTGACGAAATACGAATGCGTTTTAATCCTTTTACTTGAGACTCTAAATCACGAAGAAGCTGGGCAAGATTGTAATCTTTCATGTCTTCTCCGTATCCGCCAGTGTGAATACCTGTTAACACGATTTCTTTATAGCCCGCATCCACTAGCTGCTGTGCTTGTGCTACTACTTCTTTAGGATCACGAGATCGCATTAAACCGCGCGCCCATGGAATAATACAGAATGTACAGAAGTTGTTACAGCCTTCTTGAATCTTTAACGAAGCACGCGTACGGTCTGTAAAAGCCGGTACATCTAGCTCTTCATATACGCGTGTTTTCATAATGTTTCCTACGCCGTTAATCGGCTGACGCTCTTTTTTAAATTGTTCAATATAATCAAGCATCTTAACGCGATCTTGTGTACCTACTACGATATCAACACCAGGAATGGCCATAATTTCAGCTGGCGAAGTTTGAGCATAACACCCAGTTACACAAATAACCGCATCTGGATTTTTCCGCACAGCTCTGCGAATAACTTGACGGCTTTTTTTATCTCCTGTATTTGTTACCGTACATGTATTAATTACATATACATCGGCAGTTTGTTCATATTCAACACGCTCATAGCCTTGGCCTTTGAACAATTGCCAAATTGCTTCTGTTTCATAGTGATTTACTTTACACCCTAGCGTGTGAAAAGCAACTGTTGACATAATCGTCACCTCATTAACTCAGTTTGATAAGATATAGCAGACAGCGCATATAAAGGAGCTGTTTCTGCTCGTAAAATCCGCGGACCAAATCCGCTTATTGTAAATTCATTTTCTTCTAATACTTCTACTTCCTGCTCGGTCAAACCACCCTCGGGGCCTACAACCACAAGCACGGAATGGCCCGGTTTTAAAGCCGAAAGAACAGCGTGCAGATGAGATGTTTCTCCTTGCTTTGCTCTTTCTTCATAGGCTACAACTTTATGAGTATAGTCACCGCTAATTTCTACTAGCTTTTTAAAAGAAATTGGGGCTTCTACTGCTGGTACAATCGTACGATGAGATTGTTCTGCAGCCTCTTTAGCAATCTTGTTCCAGCGATCTACTTTTTTTTGACTCTTTTTATCATCCCATTTAACAACTGAACGAGCCGCAATAAAAGGGATAAACTTATACGCCCCAAGTTCTGTCCCTTTTTGGATAATAAGCTCGAGCTTATCCCCTTTAGGCAGACCGTTCACAATTGTAACATGGACTGGAAGCTCTTTTTCTTCGCTTATCCATTCTATAATAGATGCTTTCACTTCGTTAGCGGAAATATTTTCAATTTCACACAAAGCAGCTTGCCCCTGTTCATTACAGGCAATAAACTGTGATCCTTCATTCATTCTCATGACGCGTGAGATATGATGGGCATCATCCTGTGTCACTATGACACTTTGCTCTTGAAATTGATCATTTGGCAGAAAATAACGTTGCATCTTGACACCTTCTCACTTGTTAAGCTTGTTTTTGCGCAATAATTGCTACCCAGTCTTCCATAAGCGTTACTTCTTGAATAACAAAGCCCGCTCCCGTTAACGCTTTTTTGACATCTTCTTTTTTCGCACTAATAATACCTGATGTAATGAACATGCCTCCTGGCTTTAATACCTTTGCAGCATCGTCTACAAAACGAACGATTACTTCAGCTAGAATATTCGCCACAACAATGTCAACCGGTCCTTCTATACCTTGCAATAAGTTGTTTTGACCTACTGTTACGACGTTCCCAACTTGATTCAGTTCAATATTTTCGCGAGCAGAACGGACGGCTACTTCATCAAGGTCTAGAGCTTGTACATTACTTGCTCCTAACAGAGCTGCGCCAATGCTTAGCACTCCTGAACCTGTACCCACGTCAATAACAGTATCTCCTGCTTTCACTGTTCTTTCCAATGCTTGAAGAGACATAACCGTTGTTGGATGCGTACCTGTCCCAAAAGCCATTCCGGGATCAAGCTCGATAATCAATTCATCTGTGCTGACTTTTTCATACTTTTCCCAAGTTGGTACAATCGTAAAACGCTCTGAAATTTTCACGGGATGGTAATATTTTTTCCAAGCAGTGGCCCACTCTTCCTCGTTCACTTCACTGATCGTAACTTTGTTAGCTCCTAAATCAAAGTCGTAAACAAGCAGTCCATTAATTTCTTTTTTGATACCATCCACAGTTTCTGCTAAAAAGCTGTTAACTGGAAGATATGCTTTAATCACTACACCTTCTTCTGGGTAGTCTTCTACGTTTAAATCGTAGATTTCACCAAAAGTTGTATCTCTTTCTTTCACTAAATCAGCAGGATCTTCAATGACTACCCCGCTAGCTCCTGATTCATGTAAAATATGAGAGATGGGTTCAATTGCTTCTTGCGCTGTATGAATACAAATTTCAGACCATTTCATTGCTACCAACTTCATCCTTTCTGCCTTCAGTAATATAGGATTTTAAATATGAACATGACAGATGACAGGTTGGCAAAGTACCTTTACCAACCTGTCTCTGTTTACTATGAAAGACAATTATTCTCCTTTAATTGCTCGTTTTACTTTTGCAAAAAAGGAATCATGCTGCTCATCAACGGCTTCTTGACCGCTCAGTTCAGCGAACTCACGCAATAATTGTTTTTGTTTTTCTGATATTTTTGTGGGAGTTACAACTCGAACGTGAATATGCTGATCTCCTTGACCATATCCTCGTACGTTTGCCACACCTTTTCCTTTTAAACGGAATTTCGTCCCCGTTTGTGTACCAGCAGGAATCTTCAACTTCACCTTGCCGTGTAGAGTTGGTACTTCTACTTCATCACCTAGCGCTGCCTGAGCAAACGTTAAAGGCATTTCGCAGTAGATATCGTCTCCATCACGTTCAAAGAATTCATGAGTGCGCACGTGGAACACTACGTATAAATCTCCCGGAGGACCACCATTTACCCCTGGTTCTCCTTGAGCACTTACGCGCAGCTGTTGACCATCATCTACACCAGCTGGAATTTTAACATTAATTTTACGTCGTTTTGTTACTTTACCGTCACCGTGGCACGTTGCACATTTGTCTTTAATGATTTTTCCCGTACCATTACAATGATGACACGCACGTCGATTTACCACGCGGCCAAACGGCGTGTTTTGTTCAACGTTTAACTGACCTGAACCATTACAGTGCGAACATGTATCGACTTTTGTTCCAGGTTTTGCACCTGAACCGTGACATGTTTCACACGTTTCTTCACGTGGAATTTCAATTGTTGTTTCTTTTCCGAAAACAGCTTCTTCAAAAGAAAGTGTCATCGTGTATTGTAAATCGGCACCTTGTCTCGGAGCATTAGGGTCACGTCTGCGACCACCACCACCAAAGATCGAGCTGAAAATATCTTCAAAGCCGAAGCCGCCAAAGTCTGAGCCGCCTCCACCAAAGCCGCCAAAGCCTTGATTTGGATCAGTATGACCAAATTGATCGTATTGTGCTTTTTTTTGGTCATCACTCAATACTTCATATGCTTCTTTTACTTCTTTAAATTTGTCAGCAGCATCTTCCGCTTTGTTAATATCTGGATGATATTGTTTAGAAAGCTTGCGGTATGCTTTTTTTATTTCATCTTTTGTAGCGCTCTTACTGATACCGAGTACTTCATAGTAATCTCGCTTACTCATCAATACTCACTCCCGAATCGTTTCACATAAACGTAATTGTATCATTATTAATAATTCCATAGCAACATAAAAGTTACTTTCTATTGCTCCCGTACGCGCAGAGAGCCAAGTGAAAAACTTTCCCTTTCGCTTTTCCACGTTAAAAAAGTCAAAGCCAAGAAATAAGCTTGACTTTGACTTTTTAAAAAGATGTGAATCGCACCATGGCGTCATTCACGTTAGTCGTCAAGATGCATTATTTTTTGTCGTCGTTTACTTCTTCAAACTCTGCATCTACAACATCATCATTTTGAGCGCCTTGTTCACCTGCTTGCTGAGCTTGTTGAGCTTGCTCATACAATTTTACAGTTAACGCTTGAACGATTTCTTGAAGTTCATCTTTTTTCGCTTTGATTTCTTCAAGGTCATTCTTTTCAATCGCTGCTTTTAAAGCATCTTTTGCTTCGTTAGCTTTTGTTACTTCAGCTTCTTCTACTTTTCCTTCAAGATCTTTTAGTGTTTTTTCAGTTGTAAACACTAATTGATCTGCTTCATTGCGTAGTTCCACTTCTTCTTTACGTTGCTTATCAGCATCTGCGTTTTCTTCCGCTTCTTTTACCATGCGGTCGATTTCGTCATCTGATAAACCTGTTGAAGATTTAATTGTAATAGCTTGCTCTTTGTTTGTACCTAAATCTTTTGCACGAACGTTTACGATACCGTTTTTGTCAATATCGAATGATACTTCGATTTGAGGTACTCCGCGTGGTGCAGGTGGAATATCAGTTAACTGGAAACGACCTAGCGTTTTGTTGTCTGCAGACATTGGACGCTCACCTTGAAGAACATGAATATCTACAGCCGTTTGGCTATCTGCAGCCGTTGAGAATACTTGTGATTTACTTGTTGGAATCGTCGTATTACGCTCAATTAGCTTTGTAAATACGCCACCCATTGTTTCGATACCTAGTGATAAAGGCGTTACGTCTAGTAATACAACGTCTTTTACATCACCAGTTAATACGCCACCTTGAATTGCTGCACCAAGTGCAACTACTTCATCAGGGTTTACACCTTTGTGAGGATCTTGACCAGTTTCTTTTTTGATTGCATCTTGTACCGCTGGGATACGAGTTGAACCACCAACTAAGATTACTTTATCAAGTTCACTTGCAGAAAGGCCTGCATCTTTTAAAGCTTGACGCACAGGAGCCATTGTACGCTCTACAAGGCCTGCTGATAACTCGTCAAATTTAGCACGTGATAAAGATACCTCTAAGTGAAGAGGGCCAGCTTCTCCAGCAGTGATAAATGGTAAAGAAATTTGTGTAGATGTTACGCCTGATAAATCTTTTTTCGCTTTTTCAGCCGCATCTTTTAAACGTTGAAGCGCCATTTTATCTTTGCTTAAATCAACGCCGTTTTCTTTTTTGAATTCAGCGACTAAATAGTCGATGATTACTTGGTCAAAGTCGTCACCACCAAGGCGGTTGTCACCTGCAGTTGCGCGAACTTCAAATACGCCGTCGCCAAGTTCTAGAATAGATACGTCAAACGTACCGCCACCAAGGTCATAAACTAAAACTGTTTGATCTTCATCTGTTTTTTCTAATCCATATGCAAGTGCTGCTGCAGTAGGCTCGTTAATAATACGCTCTACTTCTAAACCAGCAATTTTACCAGCATCTTTTGTTGCTTGACGCTCAGCATCATTAAAGTAAGCAGGAACTGTGATAACAGCTTTTGTTACAGGCTCACCTAAATACTCTTCAGCATACCCTTTTAAATGTTGAAGAATGATAGCTGACATTTCTTGAGGCGTGTATTGCTTGCCTTCTGCTTCAACCTTATGGTCTGTACCCATATGACGTTTAACTGAAATAATTGTGTTAGGGTTTGTAATAGCTTGACGTTTCGCTACTTCCCCAACTTGACGCTCACCGTTTTTGAATGCCACAACTGATGGCGTTGTACGGTTTCCTTCTGGATTTGGAATTACTTTTGGTTCGCCGCCTTCTAATACAGCGACACAAGAGTTAGTTGTACCTAAATCGATACCAATGATCTTACTCATTGACAATGACCTCCTTCATAATATGTAGTGTTATTGATTCACTTTAACCATCGCAGGGCGGATGATTTTATCTTTTAATTTGTAACCTTTTTGAAGCTCTTCTACTACTGTGTTCGGTTCGTATTCATCGTCTTCTACTTGCATCACTGCTTGATGCTCGTATGGATCGAATGTTTTCCCGACTGATTCAATTGCTTCAACACCTTCTTTTTGAAGTGCCTCTACTAATTGACGGTATACCATTTCTACACCTTGCAGCACGGATTTAGTTTGTTCATCCGCTGTGTTAACTTGTAATGCACGTTCAAAGTTATCAAGTGCTGGTAAAATATCCGAAACTAATGATTGAGCACGGTATTTTTGAGCAGCTTCTGCATCGAGACGTGAACGACGACGGAAATTATCGAAATCAGCTTGTAGACGTAAGTAGCGATTCTCTTCTTCTTCAAGCTGTTGCTTTAATTGATCATTTTCTTGTTGAAGAGGGTTTACTTCCTCAGACACTTCAGCTTCAGTTGCTTCAGCAGAGTCTGTTTGAACTTCTTCAACCACTTCTTCGTTTTGTTCTTCTACTTGCTTTTCGTTTGACAATTCATTCACCTCCCTTAAATGTTTACACACATTTTCACATTTTAAACAACGTTTTTTATTTTATCACAGGGAAAGGATGGAAGTAATATATTCCACCCGATTCCTTTATTCTTTATACAAGTTTGTTAACACTTGAGACATATCTGATGACAGCAGCGTAAGCAAACTAATCACACGCGCATATTCCATGCGGGTCGGTCCCAGTATAGCAATTGTACCAAGCTGTTCGTGACCAAAGGAATAACTAGCTGTAATTAAGCTGCACCCTACCATTTCATTCAATTTATTTTCATGACCGATTTTCACATGTATGCCAGCCTCATTTGGGCTTAACAGCTTATAAAACTGCTGTTCATGTTCAATAATGTTAAACAGCCCGCGAATTTTATTAAGATCATGAAATTCCGGCTGAGCAAATATATTCGTTTTGCCGCCAACTACTAATTTGCCATTCATGTTGAGCTTTAATGCATCATTGAGTATATCCATCGTCTGCTCATATCCTTGAATGTGGCTTTTTAAGAGCGTCGCTACTTCTTTGTACATTTTATCATGTAAATCAGTAATGCGAACGCCGATGAGCTTTTCGTTTAAAATGTTAACCATTTTTTCAATATCGGAAGGTTGAATACTGCTCGGCAGCGTAATCGTCCGACTTTCAACGTGTCCTGTATCGGTCACAATAATGGCAACAGCTGACTGAGCCGTTAAAGGTAAAATCTGCAGCTGTTTTAACTTATGGCTGACCGCTTTTGGTCCTAGCACAATAGACGTTAAACTCGTTAAATCAGATAAAATTTGCGCTGACTTTTGAACGAGCTGCTCCAGTTCTACAATGCGTTCAGCGAATACCGAACGTACCGTGGAAACGTCGCTTGCTTTCAAGTGCTGCGGGGACACTAGATGATCAACATAATAACGATAACCTTTCTCAGACGGAACGCGCCCTGAAGAAGTATGAGTTTTTTCAATAAATCCAAGTTCTTCTAGGTCTGACATCTCATTACGAATCGTAGCCGAACTAAAATTAAACTCTTCTTTCTTAGATAATGTTCGAGAGCCTACCGGCTGCGCAGATCGAATGAAATCATCAATAATGACTTGTAAAATTAATAACTGTCGATCAGTAAGCACGCTTCATCACCTCTGTTAGCACTCTAAAACTCTGAGTGCTAAATCTAATAATAAATTACCAAATCACTATAGCGATGTCAACGATTTGATATTAGATTATCCCAATAAAGGCTTGAAAAACTTCATTCCCCAAAAATCGACCATTGTGTGTTAAAAAGACTGAGCTATTGTCTTCACCCAAAAGTCCTTTCTCTTTGTATTCTTGAATAGGTTCTCCAAATACATCTTTTAATTCTCGATTGAATTTTTTCTTAAACTCCTCTTTTGAGACTCCCTTCGTTTTACGAAGGCCCAAAAACATTTCTTCTTCCATTTTTTCAGCCTCGGTCACGCTCACTTCATTGAGATATGCATTTCCGTTTTGCTTGACCGAATCAATGTACTTTTTTAATGGTCCAATATTTGCTCGTCTTATTCCGTCTATATAGCTATGTGCGCCTGCGCCAATTCCGTAATAATCGTCGTTGTTCCAATATGTTAAATTATGAATACTCTCGTAGCCTGGCTTTGCGAAATTACTGATTTCATATTGATGAAAACCTTGTTTGTCCATTTCTTTCATGAGCAGCTCATACATAGCTGCTTCTTCTTCTTGAGCAGGCAGAGGCAGCTTCCCTTTGTTCATTAAATTATAAAATACCGTTTTAGGTTCAATAATCAACGAATAGGCAGACATATGCTCTACCTCTAATGAAAAAGCCGTTTGAAGCGTCGAAGAGAAATCAGCTACCGTTTGCTCCGGCAGGCTATAAATTAAGTCTAAGCTTATATTCGACATTCCAATCTTTCTCGCTTGCTCAACACAATCAAATACCTGTCTGTTTGAATGCACACGTCCAATTTTCTCCAATAATCTTTCATTAAACGTTTGTACACCAATGCTTAAACGATTCACGCCATAATCATGGAGAAGCTGAAGCTTTTCTTTTGTCAATTCATTCGGATTCGCTTCAAATGTAAACTCACCTTTTTCGTCATAAGGGAGGTACATACGAATCGATTCTAAAAAATACTCCAGCTGCTGTTCATCTAAGGCTGTGGGCGTTCCGCCCCCAACGAATATCGTGTTTAAATTGGTCGTTGGATAACGTTCGACTGTTTGTTTCATTTCTTCTCGCATGCTTTCCAAATATGGCATAACGGGCTGATTTTTGAAAAACACTTTATTAAAGTCACAATAGTGACAAATATGATGACAAAACGGGATATGCAGATATGCTGCCTTCACCATGGACTTCCACCTCAATCACATTTATAAATGATAAAAATACCGCAGAGTCTCTCTGCGGTATTTTTATCTATGTTTGTTCACACTTATTTACAGCGCTCAAAACTCTTTACTATCGTATCAGATTAGCTTGATTTTCAAAACTAATTTGACATGTTAAATAATAGAATTTCAGCTATTAATCTTCGTCCATGCGAAGCACAGCCATGAATGCTTCCTGCGGTACTTCAACAGAACCGACCTGCTTCATACGTTTTTTACCTTCTTTTTGTTTTTCAAGAAGTTTACGTTTACGAGAGATATCTCCTCCGTAACATTTTGCTAAAACGTTTTTACGAATGGCTTTAATTGTTGAGCGCGCGACGATTTTTTGACCGATTGCCGCTTGAATAGGCACTTCGAACTGTTGACGTGGAATAAGCTCTTTAAGCTTTTCTACAATGACTTTACCACGATCGTACGCCGAATCTCTGTGTACGATAAAGGACAGTGCATCGACCGTTTCACCGTTTAAGAGAATATCCATCTTCACAAGCTTCGAAGGCTGATATCCAATAAGCTCGTAATCAAACGAAGCATAGCCTTTTGTATTTGATTTTAATTGATCAAAGAAATCATATACAATTTCAGCCAGTGGAATTTCATATACAATACTCACGCGATTAGCATCCAAGTACTGCATATCGATAAAGTTGCCTCGCTTCTTCTGACAAAGCTCCATCACAGCACCTACATAATCGTTTGGTACCATCATCGTTGCCTTTACATACGGTTCTTCCACACGTTCAATCTTTTGTGGGTCCGGCATATTAGACGGATTATCTACAGACAGATGAGTCTCGTCTGTTAAATACACGTCATAAATAACGCTTGGAGCTGTTGTAATTAAATCAATTTTAAATTCGCGTTCAATACGCTCTTGGATAATTTCCATGTGAAGCAACCCTAAGAATCCACAGCGGAAACCAAACCCTAAGGCCTGAGACGTCTCTGGTTCAAACTGAAGTGCAGAGTCATTTAGCTCTAACTTTTCTAGTGCTTCACGAAGATCGTTATACTTTGCTGTATCAATTGGATACAGTCCGCAGTATACCATTGGATTCAGACGACGATAACCAGGAAGAGGTTCACTTGCTCCATTTTTAGCAAGTGTAATCGTGTCCCCTACTCGCGTATCTCCAACGTTTTTAATAGCTGCTGTTAAAAACCCTACGTCGCCAACAGAAAGTTCATCTTTAGCAACGGCTTTTGGCGTTAACACACCTAGCTCCGTTACCTCAAACTCTTTTCCTGTTGCCATCATTTTAATTTTGTCGCCTACTTTTACTCGTCCCTGTACGATACGAATAGATGCAACTACACCTCTGTATGCATCATAAAATGAATCAAAGATCAGCGCTTGAAGCGGTGCATCTGGATCCCCTTCAGGAGCAGGAACTTTTTCAACAATTTGTTCTAAAATTTCTTCGATACCAATTCCTGCTTTAGCTGAAGCTAATACAGCTTCCGACGCATCTAATCCAATTACGTCTTCAACTTCTTGACGCACTCGCTCTGGCTCTGCACTCGGCAAGTCAATCTTATTAATAACAGGTAAAATTTCAAGGTTGTTATCAAGTGCTAAATACACGTTTGCTAGTGTTTGAGCTTCAATACCTTGAGCTGCATCTACTACTAGAATTGCACCTTCACACGCGGCTAAACTTCGCGACACTTCATATGTAAAATCGACGTGTCCCGGTGTATCAATTAGATGAAAAGTATACTCTTCTCCATCTTTTGCTTTGTATTGAAGCTGCACAGCATTTAATTTAATGGTAATTCCACGTTCACGTTCCAAATCCATCGAATCTAAAAGCTGAGCTTTCATTTCTCGCTGTGTTAACGCATTTGTTTTTTCTAAAATACGGTCTGCTAATGTTGACTTACCGTGGTCTATATGAGCAATAATCGAAAAGTTTCTGATTTTCGATTGTCGTTTCAATCTTGCTTCTCTATCCATATTTTTTTCACTCCTACTGAAAATCGGCAAAATACACTAAACTAAATTATAACAACACATTCGTCAACATTCAATAAGCATTCCATTGGGGATTTTTCCATACAAAAAAGCAGAAAGAGATTCTGCTTTTAATTAAGGAGATGATGGATAGCCTTAAAAGCTTTTCCTATTGTACTTTTCACGCCTTCCGCTAAACTTTGACCTAGCGAGGAGAAAAAGTTAAAAGCCTTTCGTTTTTCTAGAAACTGCTGTTTTTCGTCAATATTCACGACTTTTTTTGAACCTAAAACAGCCGCTTCCACCTGACCATCTGACGTTTTAGAAACATTAATAACATGTTCAATCGAAGGATCATTATATCCCTTCATTTTAATCAACCCTTGCTGAGCCGTCTGCATCCCTAAAAATACAATGCACAGTAAAAAAATGGTTAGCACTACTGATTTTAAAGTAAATTTAATCATATTATTAGGCCCCTTACTTCTTTATCTTCTGTAGTACTAACCATTATGACTATATTGTGAAGAACTCATTCATCTAAAAGCGTATTAATGAGTATATGCTCCAAAGTTCTCTTGATCCACTTCATGATGCAAAGCAGCGTTAAGTCCTCCTGCAACTACATTAGCCATATCTTCAATAAACATATCCACTTCTTTTGGCGTAACCATCAAATTATGGCCTAAAGGTGCAAGCACTTCATGAATAAGACGTCTTTTTTCTTCATCGGGAAGGGTGCCAATCATACCGAGATACGTTTGACGCTGCTCTTCATTAGGTAAATCATCCTCCGTGAGCTTCTTTTTTTCTCCAAACGTCATACCAGACGGAAGCAGCGACTTAGACGGCTTTCCCTGCTCTTTCATTTCTCGGCCAAAATGTTTTAAGATAAAGTCAATTGTATCGCTTGTAATGGAAACAGCATCCACCACCGTTGGAATACCTATTGCAATAACTGGAATGCCAAGTGTTTCATAACTGATTTCTTTGCGTTTGTTTCCAACCCCAGACCCCGGATGAATACCTGAATCTGAAATTTGAATGGTCGCATTTACCCGTTCAATCGAACGAGCGGCCAGCGCGTCGATTGCAATGATAAAATTTGGATTCACTTTCTTTACAACGCCAAAGATAATATCACTTGTCTCAATACCCGTCATTCCCATTACTCCCGGGACAATGGCGCTAACGGGTCTAAAGCCATCTTGCACGCTTTCAGGCTGTAGCTCAAACAGATGTCTTGTAATCAACAAATTATCTACTGCCTTTGGTCCAAGCGCATCTGGTGTAACACTTAAGTTTCCAAGACCCACTACAAGACAGCTAGCATCATCTGGAATGTTGAGGCTTTTAATAAAAAAATTCAGCTCTTTAGCAAATACTTCTTCCATGGCCTCTTGCTTTTCAGTATCCTGCTCGCGAATGCCTACCGATTCAAGGGTTACATATCGGCCTTTTTTCTTACCGATTGCTTCTGCGCCTTCTTCCGTAATTTCTACCATTGAAATTTTGACACCTTGTTCTTCTTTTTCTTTTACAATTACGCCTTTGATTTCTGACTGATTATTCGGTTTAGGCTGATTTTCTAACGCTATGTCTTTTGCTTCGACAGCTAAATCCGTGCGCACGCTATATTGACTTAAATCAAGTTCTTTTTCCATTTCTTAACCTCCTAGACAATCTTTGTTGAAATTATTGTCACCGAGGACTGGCAGATTCATGCATTTAAGAAATGAAAAGTGGAAGGAAGGGCGCAATATCAGCTACAAGCTTTTAAAGAGAGCTCTGTCATATAAAATTCCTTGTCAAGGCTATTGCATTCTGTCCTTGTGTTTGATAAAATATCTTTTGTTCTTATTGTGAAGAATGTCGAGTTCTATATAATCTCGATTGTTATCATTTCGGGAGGTGAAACGGATGCCAAACATTAAATCAGCTATCAAACGTGTAAAAACTACTGAAGCTCGCCGTGCTCATAACATTCAAGCTAAATCAGCTATGCGTACTGCAATCAAAAACTTTGAAGCTTTAGTTGAAAACAACGATGTAGATAACGCAAAAGCAGCATTTGCTGTTGCTTCTAAAAAATTAGACAAAGCTGCACAATCTGGTATTATCCACAAAAATGCTGCAGCTCGTCAAAAATCTCGCTTAGCAGTAAAACTTAACGGTTTATCTGCATAATTGAGACAAAAACGATCCCATTAGGATCGTTTTTTTATTGCGCTCTTTTTAATAAAAACAGCTGTAAAATAAGCGCTTTATCCATTTTCCCCGTCTTCATTTCATAATCTGCCTCTGCTAAATCCTTTAAAATTTCTTTAAGCTGCTGTTCCTCAAAACTTCTGCTCTGCTGCAAAGCAATTTTCACACGAAACGGATGAACCTTAATCGTTTGAGCAATTTGCTGCTGACCGTACCCTTGACTAGACAGCTGCTTCGTATGATAAATCAAACGAAACTGCGTCGCTAACAAAGATAAAATTTTAATAGGCTCTTCGTTATTACGCAGTAAATCCTGATACATATTTAAAGCAGTAGAAACCTTTCGCTGAATAACAGCGTCAATAAGTGTAAATACATTTTGTTCAAGCGTTTTTGCCACAAGCTTAAGCACAACTTCTTTTGTAATGACTCCGTCTTGTCCAACGTATAACACCATTTTTTCAATTTCATTTGTCACAAGCGTTACATTAAGACCCACAAGCTGAATAAGCAGCGTCACAGCATCTTCATCCATATTCACTCCATCTTTTGAAAGTAAATTATGAATCCACTGCTTCATTTCTTTTTCACCAAATTCGTTCGCTTCAATGTAAGCTGCTTGTTTTTTTAATAATTTTGTTATTTTTTTTCTTTCATCCAGCTTTTCATAAGGGGCTAGTAGAATTAACGTTGAAAAAGACGGGGGCTGTTCCACATATTGCTGCAGTTTTGCTAGATCATGCTCTACTTTATCTTTCGATTTTTCAGCCGTTAAAAATGCTGCATTTTTCGCAACCACTACACGCTTGTCTCCTAAAAAAGGAAGCGTTTCAGCATCTTCTAGAACTTGATCAATCGATGTTTCTTCTAAATCGTATAGTGACAAGTTAAATTCTTTATCTTCTTCATTTAACGTATAGTCGACGATTTTATCTCTAATCTTTTTACTCATAAATGCATTGACCCCGTGTATTAAGTAAACGGGGGCTATATTATTTTTGGTAATACTTTTTAAGCTATCAACTGCCAACGTATATACGCTCCTCTTTTTTATTCATCTATATTGATTATGTATAGTTACTGATAAACAAAATACAATTTCTATCGTAAAGGTGTTATGAGTTTTTGGCAACAATACAAAAGGAATTGCCTTAAAACGACAATTCCTCAGTTTATGATAAACATTAACAATATAAGCCCTAGGTTACTTATTTGTTAATGATTAAACCCTTATCTCTATTTTCTCCTCATGTCCATAAAGTATAGTTGTTAACTGTTGTCAGTTTGTGAAAACGCTTTTAAATTGTCTAGATTTTTTAAAAAAGTTAGATTATACTGTAAACAGGAGGGGTGTTAATGAACCAATTTGAAGAAAGTGTCCAAAGTAAACGCAACGACGCTGTCGATTCTGCCGTAGGATTTGGTGTTTCATTTGGCTTTTTCACTGCCTTATTTGTTATTGCAACTGTGATTCACTACTTGGGTTCGTAAAATTGCTTCAGGGCTGCTTCTTAGCAGTCTTTTTTAGTTCGTTTTTCTTACTATAGACTATGGAAGTTGCTGCGAAAACGTTCCTGACTTTTTTGTAAATTCATACATTACCCCACCATCTTCATCCGTTCGATAAATATACACTCCGTAGCTTTTCAGAAGCTCTAATATTTCTTGATGAGGATGACCATAACGATTTTTTTGTCCCGCTGAAACAAGCGCTACTTTAGGATTTAAATGTTGAACAAACTCTTCTGAAGTTGAAGTTTTACTGCCATGATGCCCAACTTTTAATACATCTGCTTTAAGGTTTGGAAAGTCTTTCAATATTCTTTGTTCTCCTTCCCTTTCTAAATCTCCGGTGAATAGCCATCTTAAATTTCCTAACTTAGCGTCTATTACAATTGAGCCGTTGTTGCTCGTTTCTTCGAAACCTGTCGGAGAAATAATCTGAAATAACACACCTCCTTCTTGCCAGCTATCTCCTTGTTGAACAATTTGAACAGGCACGCTTTGTTTTTGAGCAGCGATCACCAAGCCAGTCTCTACATCATTTAATTCAGCTTTTTTCCCAAGCACCAGCTCTCCGACAGCCACTTGTGAAAATAAATGCTGTGCCGCCCCTGCGTGATCATAATCGCCGTGTGTAATAATCATTTTATCTACCCTTGTTATTCCTTTTGAATGCAAAAAGGGAACAAGTACATCTTCTCCCACGTCAAAAGAAGAACGACGTTTTTGCCATGGTTCTTTTGGAAATGAAACGGTTCCTCCGGTATCGATCATATACACACCTTTTCGATAAGGAAGCTCAATGATAAAGCAGTCTCCTTGTCCTACATCGACCATTATGACCGTTCCTTTTGGATTCAAATAAGGATACATACATTGTGCGGCTAACAATGCCACGAGAAGAAACATATAGCGAACGAAAAATTCTCCTTCTTCGACCGCCACAAATAAAGCATAAATGCATAAGTACATGCCCAAAAACAGCACAATGTGGGGTTTTCCCGTTACAAAATCAGCGGGAATCCACTCAAAAAAGCCAAGCAATTTTTCACAAAAAAGTAAAAGAACATGAAGAATCTGCTCCAGCAGTTCACTCACTCCCGGCAAGAGGATACGAACAAAAAGAATGAACAAACAAAGAGGTAATATAACAAGAGAAAACAGCGGTACAAAAACCATATTTAATGGCAAACTGAGGAGAGATACTCCATAAAAATAGTACAACAATAAAGGAAGTGAACTGACTTGTGCAATTGCTGAAACAACCATGAGCTGGCTGAAAGAAGAATGAAAACGAGGTAAAATCGTCTGACTCGATAAAATCAATGCAAAACTAACGGCAAAAGAAAGCTGAAATCCTACATCAAATAAATAGTACGGCTTAAAAAGCAGCATGGCTATAAAAGCAAGGCTGATGCTATCAACCAAAAGAATTTTTCTTTGTATCTTTATCGATATAAGCATCAGCATACTCATAAAAACAGCTCGGACAACTGAAGCGCTGCCACCAGCCAAAACCATGTATACAGGAAGAAGCACAAGTAAAAGCGTAATGGCTCGCTCGCGCGTTATTCCAATCCGAATGAGCAAATAAAAACACATTGCTGTCAGCAGTCCAACATGAAGACCTGATATGGCAAGCAAGTGTATTAAACCAAATTGCTGATAGCGCTTGATACTCTCTTCTTCGATGCCGGTGCGCTCGCCGTAAATTAGTGCCTGCATAAACCCAGCACCTGGATCCGACATATTTTGTTGAATATAATTAATTCCTTTTTGACGAATAAAGGTAAGGTACGTAAGTGGAGTTAGAGTGGGGAGCTGGCATTTTACCAAATCAAGTCTCTTGACGTTAAGCTGCCAATGAATAGACTGATGGTACAAATATTGCTGATAATCAAATGCATGAAGGTTGCGAGCAGGTGAAGGAGAAGTTAATTGCCCCGCTAGTTGACAAACTTGATGAATCGTTAGCTTTTCGAGCTGCTGTTTCTCTTCCAACGTTTTTAGTTTATAAAAAGCCATGACCTCTTCATTTTGAACCGTAAACTTAAAAGTAAGCTTGTCGCCGTCACTATGCGGCACAGATGAAATTTCGCCTGTAAAAGAAGAAGATTCAGTTAAAAGAACCGTTTTGTTATGCTTATTTGTTTCAGCTAATAGGCAGACGCACAAAACACTCAACAGTGCAGAAGTAATAACCACTTTCCTCGGACATTGTAGCCATTGAAAAATGAAAAGCACGATTAGCAAAAACAGGCTTACAGCGGAATGATTATCATATACATATAAAGCTATCATCATGCTAAAAGCACAGTAAATATAATATCCTTTCACTTTTAGCTCCTTTCTTCTTAAAAGAAAGAGGCTTCTTACTGTTACTAAGTAAAAAACCTCTTTTACCTTTAATTTGCAGTAAACAAAGCGAGAGCTTCACGCTGTAAATTCATCACTTCTGCTTCGTCCGCTCCGCTTTTTTCTAAACGAGCGAGAACATCCGTCACAAATTGAAGCTTCTCTTTACTTTTTAAGTCAATGATTGCTTCATCAAGTTCAACTTTTGCTGTTTTCACTCCCGCCTGTTGAAATAACTCAACAGCATACGGATGATTTTTGTAATCATTAGCGTAATATACTGTTTTAATTCCCGCTTGAATAAGGGCTTTACAGCAGTTTAAACACGGAAAATGCGTGACGTATACTTCCGCATCTTCTGTTTTCACACCAAACTTAGCACACTGCAAGAGTGCATTCACTTCTGCATGAACAGTTCTTACACAGTGTCCATCAATCACATAACAGCCTTCGTCAGCACAATGCACGCCTCCGCTGATCGAGCCGTTGTATCCTCCAGCTATAATACGTTTATCACGCACCACTGTAGCCCCAACAGCCAGACGTTCACAAGTGCTTCTTAAGGCTAGCAAATGGCTTTGTGCCATAAAATATTGATCCCATGAAATCCGGTTCATCTCATTCCCTACCTTTTTATTTAAAACTGAATAATTATAATTATACTTGTCTCTTTCATAGTGTAGCGTTTCTTTTCCTTCTTCGTCAATAAGTCTCTACTGTACCGTAATTTGAGCTTTGATTTTTTCTAGCGACTTCTCGCCAATACCTGATACTTGCCCCAAATCCTCTACTGTTTGAAATAAGCCATTTTCCTCTCGATATGAAACGATGGCACTCGCTTTTGAAGGTCCAATGCCATTTAGCGTTTGCAGTTCATCAGTGTTCGCTGTATTGATATTAACAAGGGGCTGATCATTTGAAGTTCCTGAGGAAGAGATTGAAGAAACTGGAGATGAAGGCGGGATTTCTTCTCCAGCAGCTGGGATGTAAACAGCCATTTCATCTTGTAGCTTGCTAGCTAAGTTGAGCTGTCTTAAGTCTGCTTCTTTTGTAGCGCCTCCGGCTTGTGCTAGAGCATCTTTTACCCTTGCATCTTTCGGAAGCTGGTATACACCGGGCTTCTGAACAGCTCCTTTAATATCCACCATAACAAACGGAGAATCTTGGCTCGAAATTACTTGATCAGACGACTCTCCTTCTTTTTTTACAGCAGAAGATTCTGCCTTTATCATATCTGAGGTTTGAAGAGAACTTTCCGGTTTCTCTCCGCCTGTGCGATAGATATAAAAAGCCAAGCCAACTGCTAAGCAAATACACCCAATTAGCCATTGTTTTTTTGAAAAAGTCAAATTGTACACTCCTTTGAATTTTGAAGTAACGTCATAAATTCCATTACGTCTTCATAGTGTTTAGAAGAAAAGGCTTTTGAAGGAGGGAATGAATCAGTGAACATAGGGTTTATCGGAACAGGAAACATGGGGAAAATATTAATTGATGCGTTTATTGAATCAAAAGCCGTACGTCCTTCTAAAATTACTATTATGAATCGCACAAAAAAAAGAGCCAAAGAGATTCAACAGCAGCATAAAAAAATTCATGTTGCTGATACAGCTGAAGAAGTTGTTCACGCATCCAAAGTCATTTTTATTTGTGTTAAGCCATTGGATATTCACCCCCTTTTAATAAAATTAGAACCACTGCTGACGAAAGATCATTGCATTGTATCCATTACCAGTCCAATTAGCGTAGAACAAATCGAACGCCTCATTCCGAGTCAAGCAGCTAGAATTATCCCCAGCATTACCAATCGGGCATTAGCAGGTGTTTCTCTTTTCACGTTTGGAGAAAGGTGTACGCCTTTTTACCAAAATTATTTACATGAATTATTTTCATCTATGTCAAAGCCTGTGGCTATTGATCAAACGATTACGCGCGTATCATCCGATATCGTAAGCTGCGGTCCTGCATTCTTCAGCTTTTTGCTTCAACGCTTTATTGATGCAGCAGTTCAAGAAACAAATATTTCTGAAGAAGAAGCTACCGTCATGGCCAGTGATATGATTATTGGAATGGGAAAACTGTTGGAAAAAGAAATATTTACGCTTCCTACCTTGCAGGATAAAGTATGCGTAAAAGGCGGTGTAACCGGAGAAGGTATTAAAGTTTTAGAAGCTGAACTCGGAGAGATGTTTGTGCACGTATTTCAAAAAACACATGAAAAATTTGACGAAGACATTGAGCTTGTTCACAAGCAGTTTGATAGTCTTATTCCATAATTTCTGTAGAAATCCTGCTTTGAAACAAAAAAAGAAGCCTCTACTCGGCTTCTTTTTTTTGCGCAGAGAAAAAGATGCGCTCACTGTTTGAAGTAGGCTCACTCATTTTGAAATCTGCACTTACTTCTATATTTATAAAACCAGCTTCGCTCAGCCATGATTGATAATGGTCAATCGACCAAGTGCGCTGAGCATGCACCTCATCAAAGCGATGATATGCATCCATTTCTTCATCATAAGCAAAAAACGTAATATCATGCTCTACGCGCGTGTCTGTATCGTCATAGGTGCAGTTCCAAATATATGACACGTCTTCATCTACGTAAGAAAAAGATTGATTTCCAAATACGTCTTTCATCTTGTGCACTGAATGAACATCAAATATAAAGAGCCCACCTGGTTTTAAGTGCTTATATACACGTTGAATGGTTTCTTGAACTTCTTTATCACTTTGCAAATAGTTCAAAGAATCACAAAAGATTACTACACAGTCGAACTCTTTCAATAACTCAAGTTCCGCCATGTTTTGCTGAAAAAGAGATAGCGTTAACCCTGCTTCTGCCGCCTTTTCCTGGGCTACCATAAGCATATCATCAGACAAATCAACGCCTACTACGGAGAAACCTTCTTGTGCAAATCGAACGGAGAGTTCTCCCGTGCCGCAGGCAAGGTCTAATATACTGTCAGGCTTTGTTTTCGCTTTTGCCACCTGCTGATTAAAAAATTCAGCCCAATCGTCATACGGAACGTCTGCCATTAGCTGATCATATACGTAGGCAAATTCTCCGTACCTGCTCATAGCTGTAGCTCTTCTGAACTTACAAATGGTGCATCTCCCCATAAGCGTTCTAAGTTATAATATCCGCGCTCATCTTTATGGAAAATGTGAACCACAACATCTCCAAGATCAACAAGAACCCACTTAGCCTGCTCAAATCCTTCTAAACGCTTCACAGAAATGCCTTGTTCGTGTGCTTTTTCTTTAATTTCACGAGCGATTGCCTGCACTTGTTTATCTGAGTTACCGTGACAAATAACAAAATAATCTGCCACAAGTGAGATTCCTTCCATATTTAACGCTACGATATCGATTGCTTTTTTATCGTCTGCTGCTTCTACAACAAGAGATAGCAATTCACGTTCAGTCATGTGTTTGACCTCCTAAGATTAAATCATTATATGTCATCATCGTATCGGGATAAACGGCCTGATGTTTAGTCATTAAAAAAGAAATGGTGTTTTTCAGTGATTGAATAAGTGCTGCATTTAAGTCCGTTTTAGCTAACTCCCGCACTTCATCAACACCTGGAAATCTCCTTCCGGGTTCAATGTAATCAGCAACGTACACAATTTTTTCAAGTAACGTCATGCCAGGTCTTCCAGATGTATGGTAAGCAATCGCATCCAATACTTCCTTATCCGTAATCCCTACTTCATTTCTCACTAAAAACGCGCCTACTGGAGCATGCCATAATTCTGTATTGTATTCCAATAAAGAAGGGCTCATGTTTTGATCAATAATAATTTGCTTCATCTCTTCCTTTGGACGAAACTTGGCGTAGTCATGAAAAATAGCAGCCAATTCTGCTTTTTTTTCGTCTGCTTCAAAACGCTTAGCTAATTCAATTGCTGTTTCCATTACCCCGACAGTATGAATATAACGGCGTTCTGTTAACTGTTTCTTTACGATTTCTAATGCCTCAGTTCGATTCATATAATTGATTCTCCTCGATATATTGTTTAACACCAGCAGGTATAAAATAACGAATGGTTTCTTTCTTTACTACTCGTTCGCGAATAAAGGAAGAGGAGACATCAAACTGCGGAACTTCTACTTCTTTTATCGGGTAAGGGGACGTAATGGTATACCCCGGGCGTTTTACACCTACAAATGTAACCAAATTGACTAATTCATCAATTTCATACCACTTCGGCAAATATTCTACCATATCAGCACCAACGATGAAATGAAACTGATATGTTGGATATTTCTCCGTTAGTATTCTCATCGTATCATATGTATATGAAGGCTCTTTGCGCTCAAATTCGATGGGCTGCAGGGTAAATTGATCATGTTCTTCAATAGCTAGCTTTAGCATGTGTAAACGATGATATGGCTCAATAGGCTCTTTGATTGTTTTATGAGGTGGAATATACGACGGCATGAACCATATCTCATCTAATTTCAAGGCATGCAAAACCTCATTTGCCATCATTAAATGCCCCAAATGAGGCGGATTGAATGTTCCACCTAAAATTCCAATACTCTTCAACAATCCCCGACTCCTTTAATTTACTTCATTTTTAAATAGAGCGGGTTTCCCCGCTCTATTTCATTTCACTTTTGGAAGCATTAACTGCTTATTTTCGCGTGATTCTTTATATAATACAATTGTATTTCCAATCACTTGTACAAGCTCTGCTTTCGCTCCTTTTGTTAATCGAGCAGCAACCGTGTCACGATCTTCGTCACAGTTTTGCAGAATGCTTACTTTTAATAATTCTCTTGCTTCTAATGCATCAGCAATTTGACCAATCATATTTTCATTGACTCCACCTTTTCCTACTTGGAAAATTGGATTTAAATGATGTGCTTTTGAACGTAAAAAACGTTTTTGTTTACCTGTTAACATAAAAACCTCCGTTGTATCTTATCTCTTAGTTAGTGTTGAAAGAACAATGTGTTCCATTGCCTCTTCGTCAGGACGGACGTTCGTCCACTTTTCAAATGCAAGTGCACCTTGCAGTACAAACATACCGACACCGTTATGAGTGCCTGCCCCTTTTGCTTCAGCCTCTTTTAAAAGCTTTGTTTTTAAAGGGTTGTAAATAATATCGCTGACTACGGCTTCTTTTTGCAATAAAGTAAGTGCTAATGGCAGCTCATCCACGTTAGGGTACATTCCCACTGAAGTGGTATTAATAATAATATCGAATGTATCTAATTGTTTTTCTGCATCAGAAATAGACATCGCCGCTGTTTTCGTCGAAAAAGGCAGCTCGTTAGCTAATACAGCTGCTTTTTCGGCGGTACGATTGCATATCGCAATTACCTCAGGAGCATGCTGAGCTGCAATTGTATAAAAAATAGCTTTTGCAGCTCCTCCAGCTCCAATAATTAAAATTCTTTTTTGGGATAAGCTTCCTTCTACTGCTTTGAGCAAAGACGTCACATACCCCTCGCCGTCGGTATTGTATCCAATATAACGGCCATCTTGATTAACAACTGTATTTACAGCGCCAATTGCCTTTGCTAATGGATCGACTTCATCCAAATGCTTCATAATATCAACTTTATAAGGAATCGTGACATTAAATCCTTGAATGTTTTTATCTTTTAGCTCTCCAATGGCTGACTCAAAATGAACAGGTTCAATTGGAAAAGCTTCATAATGAGCATCCATATTCAGACGTTTAAAGGCATCATTTTGCATCAATGGCGATAGTGAATGCCCAAGCGGATAACCAACTAGCCCATATAATGTACTCAAGATTTTTTCCCCTTTTTGTTTAAATTAAAGAATCGCGCACAAATACGCCGACTCCTTTTGGTGCATGCGCCACAACTTTTGAACCTGACTCATTAACCGTCACCCAGCCCAGCCCTGAAAAAACAATATCCGTTTTTTCATTTTTTATTGTAAATTCATGTGCAACCAGTTCAGGAAACTCATCCATTTGCTCTGGGCGCGGCGGCTGAAGCAGTTCACCTGCTTGCTTTTCATACAACTCATCTGCTTTTTCAAGCTTCGTACGATGGATATGCAAATCGTTCGATACATAACATGTTAATGACTTGCGGCCCCCCTGTACATAATCTAAGCGCGCCAGTCCTCCGAAGTATAACGTTTGCCCTTCATTTAGCTGATAAACCTTCGGCTTTATTTCTTTTTTAGGAGAAATCAGCTTTAAGTCTCGTTTATCTACATAGTGAGCCATTTGATGGTGATTAATAATACCAGGCGTATCATATAGAGATGCGCCGTTATCAAGCGGGATATCAATCATATCCAGCGTTGTGCCCGGATATTGAGATGTAGTAATAATATCTTTTTCTCCCGTTACTTCTTTAATAATGGCATTAATAAATGTTGATTTACCAACGTTTGTACATCCCACAACATATACATCTTTACCTTCGCGATAATGTTCAATGGCTTCGGCAATTTCTCGAATTCCTTGTCCTTTTTGCGCACTCATGAGGAACACATCCACTGATTTTAGCCCAAGCTCTTTCGCTTCTCGCTTCATCCAATGAATTAGTTTATTTTTCTTTATAGACTTTGGCAGTAAATCTGCCTTATTTCCCACTAAAAGGACCTTGTTATTTCCAACAAATCGATGCAAACCAGGTAACCAGCTGCCGTTAAAGTCAAAGATATCTACAACTTTTACAACTAAACCGTCCGTTTGACCAATTCCATTTAAGATTTTTAAAAAATCATCATCTGTTAAGGAAACATCTTGTACTTCATTATAATGCTTCAAGCGAAAGCATCGCTGGCAAATAATAGCTTCTTTTTCTAGTGCTGATTTTGGAGCATAACCAAGTTCATTTGGTCGTTCTGTTTGAATCTCCACTCCGCATCCTACGCACTGTAATTTTTCTTCACTCACGTTTTAATCCTCCCAGTTAATCATACCTTTTCGTTTCATCCAACCTAGAATTCTTCGTTCCATTTTACGGTTAAATTTCGTTACAAATCCATCTGTTTGCGCAACTGGTACAACCAAAACCGTATATACGCCGAGACGATTTCCTCCTAATACATCCGTTAAAAGCTGGTCACCAATCACTACAACCTCATCTTTTTGCAGCTCCATATCACGAAGAGCTCTTCTAAATGCTTTACGCATCGGTTTGCGTGCTTTATATACAAATGGAAGTCCAACTGGATCTGAAAACAGCTTGACTCGTTTCTCCACATTATTCGATACAATCGTAATTTTAATTCCACTATCTTTCATTAACTGAAACCACTCAATTAATTCCGGAGTGGCATCAGGGCGATCCCATTCCACCAACGTGTTATCTAAGTCGGTAATAATTCCTTTTATTCCGCGCTCTTTCAAATCGTCTGGCTTAATTTGAAACACGTTTTTCACATGTTCATTTGGTAAAAAAAGTTTCAACACGTATCATGCACCTCGAATATATAGTTACATACTAAAATTAACGCCGTCTATCATTATAACGACTTCTTGTTATTTTCCAACCTAAAATTTTATTCTCTTCAAAAACAGGTCTTTTCTTAGTATAAAGGATATGCCTTGTGAATGCTTTAACTTTATACAGAAAGTTATTGACAAAAGGTAGCAAACCTCTATTTGTTCGGAGGCTTACGATATATTCACCCTCTGCAAACTTAAAATAAAAAATAGTGCAGAAAACGTTTATTACTGATCAAATAGGGTAAGTGGTAAACAAATTCTGTTAAAAGTTTTCGACAAAAAATGATAAGCCTAATTATGTGGATAAGTTTATACACATTATCCTCTGTTATAGTTCAGCAATTAATGGTAATTATAAACAACATACCCACATTTTATCCACCGAAAGCTGTGGATAACAGAACGATTGTTCCTTTATTTGATTCATGTTAGATTATAAATAAGGAATTTATTAGCATTTAAATATAACTTTTTAGGATATTTATTTTAGTAGGAGGTGGCGGCAATCTTATGAGAAAATTATCAGATGAGCTGCTTATTGAATCATACAGCAAAGCAACCGAACTGCAATTAAGCCCTGATTTTATAAAATTAATTGAAGAGGAAATTGAAAGAAGATCATTAAAGATTAGCATACAAATTCCTTCTTAACGAATAAAAGAGCCTTCTTAATAAAAGAAAGCTGCATCTTCATTTATCTATCTACTCTTTTATTATATAGGCTCTATTTTTTCAAATGAGCAATTGGTTCTCCATACTTTACATAAGAACCTGAGTGGACGTTAGAATCAAAAGTGATTGAGTTCTTCTCAAATAATAAAATGACAGTCGAACCAAACGTGAAGTAAGCCATTTCTTCCCCTTTTTCGACTACTTCTTTTTTAGAAACCGCTTCAATGCTGTTGATAAACATGGCTCCTACTTTTACCATCAGCATGTGACCATTTTCAAATGTTAACTCCGTGAGCTTCCGGAAATTTTTCACCAGCGGTTCTTTTCCGTACTTGATTCCTAATGAATTTACTGGATAAGACTTTTGTCCAACGGTCCACGTATTCCCCACTTGGGCTTTAAGAGGACTGTGAATACGATGATAGTCTTTCGGACTAAGATAGAGAATAATAAACTGTCCCTCTATATATTTTTCAAGAATGAGATCATTTGAAACCATTTCCTGTATAGAATAAGGTTTGTTTTTTACAATCATTTCTTTTTGAGGCGTAATGACTCCATATGCTTCTATCTTTGCATCTACAGGACTGACAACGCTGTCTTTCTGCTGATCGACCGGACGGGCAGAAGGATTCAAACGGCGAATAAATAGCTCGTTTAAGGTTTGATAGTGATGCAGAGGCTTGTCCATTTCTTCTTTATTTACTTTAAAAACTTTTGTATAGGAGGGTATAACAAACCGACTCCATTTAGAGAAAGTGAATTTCCGAATGAGCTTCGATGATCCTTGATGATTCGTAAGCTCAATAAACGTTCGATACAGGTGCTGCAACAATAATTTTACCTCCACATACTGAATAGTTCTTTACTAGAATAAGGTTTGCGTCTACAATGAAATTACCATTATTTTTACCTTTAGTTCATTCCATCCTTTAAAGGAGTGAGGAAATTGTTTTTATTAGACTATCTAGATCATACAATTAAAAAGCTGAGATCCCAAGCGGCAAACTCCTTAACGATTGTTAATTTAAGTTTAGGAAGCTTTGCTATTTTATTTGTCATGAAAAATGAATTGAGCTTAAGTTTATTACTGATTTTTTTAGCAGCGTTAGCAGACCGATTCGACGGCATGGTAGCCAGAAAGCTGCAAATTGAATCTGAACTTGGAAAACAACTGGACTCCATGTGCGATATTATATCATTTGGCATCGCTCCAGCTCTACTACTTTATCAAAGTATTTTGTCTCACTTTGGTGCTGCAGGTTCAATTGTTACCATCTGTTACATTGCTTGCGGAGCACTTCGTCTTGCTCGCTTTAACATCACAGAAAATACTGGGTATTTTACAGGGCTCCCTATTACCGCAGCAGGTTGTTTATTAACTCTTAGCTACTTGGGCGTCCCTTATTTGCCTTCACACTTTTATATGTTTTTAATTATCGTACTCGCTTGCTTGATGATTAGTACTTTCAAGCTAAAAAAAGTGTAGAGCTCCATTTACTTTTGCAGAGGAATATTATCGTCTTGCTTCTTTTCTTAATTATAGAATAAATCATCTTCTTTAAGAAACAAAGCGAAAATTCCTTAAGAATTCTTAAGAATGAATGGTTCTATTCGGTAGGATATGTCATCTAAAAAAACTCATGCACATGCATGAGTTTTTTTAACACCAGCAGCTAAAAAACCAATAGAAGCTTCCGAAAATTAATAACAGGACAAACAGAACAATCAACAATCCAAGTCCCCAGCCGAAGCCTCCTCCACATGGGTAAGCTGGATAATTAGGATAACAGCAGCCTCCGTAACCGTACATACTTTCCCTCCTTACACTATGAACTACTACTAGCGTATGTACATACTTTTTTCTCTGTATAGGCTGGTAACTATCTATAAAGAAAAATCTGTGGACTTTTTCAAACTCTCTTGTCCCCGGGGGGAATTTTAAACGTACAGGCAAAGACATCCTTCTTTTTACATATAGTGTAATGTTAGTCTCTCACAAGTTGATATCCCCTTATGGAGGTGAAGAGATGTCTGCATTATTTACCGCACTAGGCTATTTCTTTAAAGAATTGGTTTTCCTTGTTTCCTACGTAAAAAACAATGCCTTTCCTCAACCCTTGTCTGCTGCTGAAGAAAAGAGATATTTATCTTTAATGGAACAAGGAGATCAAGAAGCGCGAAACCTTCTTATCGAACACAATCTCCGGCTCGTTGCGCATATTGTTAAAAAGTTTGAAAACACGGGAGAGGATGCGGAAGATTTAATTTCAATTGGGACAATCGGTTTAATTAAAGCAATCGAAAGTTATTCGCAAGGAAAAGGAACAAAATTAGCTACTTATGCCGCACGATGTATTGAAAATGAAATATTGATGCACTTGCGAGCGCTCAAAAAAACAAAAAAAGATGTGTCTCTCCATGATCCAATTGGCCAGGATAAAGAAGGAAATGAAATCAGTTTAATTGATGTATTAAAATCAGAATCAGACGATGTAATTGATATGATTCAACTAAATATGGAATTAGAAAAAATAAAAGAATACATCGATATTCTCGATGATCGGGAAAAGGAAGTAATTGTTGGTCGCTTCGGTTTGGATCTGCAGGATGAAAAAACCCAGCGAGAAATTGCAAAAGAATTAAATATTTCAAGAAGTTATGTTTCGCGAATTGAAAAGCGAGCGCTGATGAAAATGTTTCACGAATTTTACAGAGCCGAAAAAGAGAAAAAAAAGAGCGGAAAGAAGGAGAATTAATCCTTCTTTCCGCTCTTTTTTTAAAATAATTTCCAAATAATAATCCGTAGCAAACACATCATTACTCCCCCTACTAATCATTTAGGTGGAATCTTTCTCCACAAGCAGCCATACAACGATATATCCTTTTTGATTAATCATCATTCATCCACTCCTTTCCACTGTTCAAATTAGAAATGACGGTAAAACTCATACTTGCGGTCTTTTATTTCTTCTTCTAATTGTCTTACATACTGTTCATGCTTAATTTCTGCCTCAGAGTATTGACGAGACTTTATGGTAATAGTTAAAAAGAAAATGTTCAGTGTCATTACAATCACCTCCTTATACACAAAAAAGCCACAGTAATGCATAAGCATCCTGTGGCTGAAAAATAATAAAAACCACAGGGCTACTATTCGCACCTGTGGTGAATTAACGTGTTTTAATGATCAAAGTAAGAAAGTTACTTGATACAGGAACACGGCCGAATAGTATACGTATATAGACGATTTTTGAACATAGTTGAAACTGGATGACCCATAACTGATAAACGTCTTAACATATGACTCGACCTCCTTTTAATAAAGTATTTTCCTTACAATGGTAATTATATCCACAGACTCATAAAAAGTAAACTGTTTTTTTGAAAAATAGGGAATTTTTTTATTTTTTCAACCCTCATAAAAAAAAGACGATGTATGATCGTCTTTTTATATCTATTATTCTTTTTCTTTCATTAGTTCTTTTTTCAGTTTTTTAGTTTGATAACTAAAATAAAAGGCAAGAGTGGTAAAAAGAATAACGATGGCTTCCATTATTCCAAGCTGCATATCACTTTTTTCACCTTGGCCAATCATAACACCAATGTACAAGAATGTACTTACGGCTAGAAGGACGTAAATAAAGCGGCTGTAATCTTCAATTTTTGCTTTGATGCGTTGAGCTTTCATACAATCACCTTCTCAGTAGAATGTTATAACTCTACTCTATCATAGATCTATAGGTCTATAAAAATCCTATTTTTACCACCCTTATTTCAATGCCTCTTCTAAGTCTTCAATTAAATCTTCTACATCTTCAAGGCCTATAGAAATACGAATTAATCCATCTGTAATTCCTAGCTCTTTACGTCGGTCGCTCGGTATAGAAGCATGAGTCATTTTAGAAGGAATGGAAATAAGGCTTTCAATGGCTCCTAAACTTTCTGCTAATGTAAAATACTTCACTTTGCTCAGTACTTGTTCCGCTTTCTCTTCGCTTCCCACATCAAAAGAAACCATTCCTCCAAAACCTCTTGCCTGCTTTTTAGCAATGAGGTGGTTTGGATGGGTTTTTAATCCTGGATAATATACTTTTGTAACAGCAGGATGAGCAAGTAAAAATTCTACTATTTTCCCAGTGTTGAATTCATGTTCTTCCATTCGTATTCCTAATGTTTTAATCCCTCTCATCAAAAGCCAAGAATCTTGAGGTCCCAAAATGCCTCCAGTCGCATTTTGAATAAAATGAAGGTCTTCTGCCAATTTAGACGAATTCACAACGGCTAGCCCTGCTACAACGTCACTGTGGCCGCCTAGATACTTAGTTGCACTGTGCAGAACGATATCCGCACCTTTTTCGATAGGGTTTTGCCAATACGGGGTACTGAATGTGTTATCAACGATGGTAAGTAAATGATGCTGTTTAGCTACTGAAGAAGCCTGCTGCAAGTCAGTAATTTTTAGGAGAGGATTCGTGGGAGTCTCGATATAAATAGCTTTTGTGTTGGGGCGAATTTCTTTCTTAATATTTTCGATGTCGCTTGTATCAATAAAAGTAGCTTCAATGCCAATACGGCTCAGCACTTTTGTAATCACTCGGTACGTTCCTCCGTAAACGTCATCTGTAATTAGCACATGATCTCCGCTGTTAAACAGCATGAATACAGCAGTAGTAGCTGCCATACCAGATCCAAACGCAAACCCAGCATATCCTCCTTCAATTTCTTTGATAAGTTCTTCTAAGGCGTGGCGTGTAGGGTTACCGGTTCTAGAATATTCGTATCCCGTATGTTTCCCAGCTCCCTCTTGTTTATAAGTGCTCACTTGATAAATAGGAACAGAGACAGCACCCGTCTGTTCATCGCCAACAATTCCACCATGAATTAACTGTGTTTTACGTTTCATCTTATCTTCCTCCACTGTAAATATTTTTACTTAAGTACCGTTCGCTGCTATCGGGAAAAATAGTGACAATATGAGCGCCTTTTTCTGCATTTTTTGCTTCGAGCAGGGCTGCTTCAAAGGCTGCTCCCGAAGAGCTCCCTACTAGTAACCCTTCTTTTAAAGCCAGCTCTTTCACTCTTTGAAAAGCATAAACATCTTCAACAGTATGAATAGCATTAAAATAAGACCGCTCCATATAATCAGGGATGAACTCCATTCCAATTCCTTCAGTTAAGTGAGGGCCGGATTTCCCTCCGTTTAAAATCGAACCTTCTGGCTCTACAATGACTGTTTTTAGAGAAGGATTTTTTCCTTTCAAAAATTTTGCTGTACCCATGAATGTTCCACCTGTACCTGCTCCAGCCACAAACACGTCGATTTTTCCATCAAGCTGTTCATATATTTCTGGCCCTAAGGTTTTGTAATAAGTCATAGGATTGGCCGGATTAGCAAACTGCTGAGGACAATAAGAACCAGGTATTTCACGCAGCAGCTCTTGAGCCTTGTTTATAGCACCTTTCATACCAGCTTCAGTAGGTGTTTGAACCACCGTTGCCCCCAAAGCCTTCATAAGCTGCTGTTTTTCAATACTGAATTTTTCTGGAACACATAGTATAACGTTTATTTCGTGCTGAAGAGCAGCTAAAGCCAGCCCAATCCCCGTATTTCCAGCAGTAGGCTCAACCACCGTTCCGCCTCGATTCAGTCTTCCAGAGCTAAGAGCTTCTTTCAGCAGTTCTTTTCCTAAACGATCTTTTACACTTCCTCCTGGATTAACATATTCCAGTTTAGCAAATATCCTGATTTCTCTGGGTAAATCAAATTGTGTAATCTCAATCATAGGTGTGTTTCCAATCAATTCATGAACGTTTTTGGCTACCTTCATAAGCTTGAACACCTCGCTATCGAATAATATAACTTAACCTATAAATAAAGTCGGAATTAAGGTAAAAATATAGTCTACACCCCATGTTATGATAAACGATGCAGAGTGTAGACGAAAACAAACTCTATATTTTACGAACAGCTTATTTTAATTTTGTAATAAAATTCAATACTAATTTCGTTGAATTAACAGCTGCTTTTTCTAAAAATTGCTCAAAAGAAACATTTGATTCTTTGCCGGCGATGTCAGAAAGAGCACGAAGAATAACAAACGGTACGCCAAATTGATAGCATACTTGAGCAACAGCCGCCGCTTCCATTTCAGCTGCATACAGGTCTGGAAACTTAGAGCGAACAAACTCTACGCGCACAGGATCGTTCATGAACGAATCACCTGTAGCAATTAGCCCTTTTACAATTTTCATATCCGTTACTTCAAGAGCGCTTTCTTCAGCAAGACGAACTAGTTTTTCATCTGCTTTAAAAGCTGCAGGCAAGTTTGGTACTTGACCGTATTCATAGTTGAATACCGTTACATCTACATCATGATGACGAACTTCTGTTGAAATAACCGCATCTCCTACGTTTAACTCCGGATGGAAGCCGCCTGCTGATCCTGTATTAATAACGTAATCAGGTTTGAACTTCTCTAGTAAGATGGCTGTAGATAACGCAGCATTTACTTTTCCAATACCTGATTTTAATAATACAACCTCCACACCGCTGATTGTTCCTGTCGAGTATTCACATCCTGCGATTACTGTTTCTTGACGATTTTCAATTTTATCGCGTAAAATCGTCACTTCTTCTTCCATTGCTCCAATGATTGCTACTTTCATTTTAAAACCTCTTTCTACTATTGTTTCGTTGCCTCCAATACCCACACAAAGTGATTAAATTGTGTAAAGGTTATGTGAAAACCATTGCTTTCAAAGATTTGCTTTAAGACGGGAATCGTTGTATAGTATTCCCTCTCTAGATCTTCTGCTAGTTGCGTATACCCTTTGTGTTTTGCCTGAACAATGGTATCAGCAAATGAATCCGCTGTTTCAAACATTGTATCAGCAAACACTATTTTACCACCGGTTTGAAGTAACTTTCCATAGTTTATCACAGCTTCTTCTTTTTCTTTATCTGTTAAATGATGAAAAGCATACGTACTAACTAAGCTCTCTGCTGGAAACAATGATGTATCAAATTGTAAAAAGTCTCCTGGTGTGACTAAAACATCTGCCCCTAATTTCTGGTGTGCCAATTGTCTCATTGGTACTGAAGGTTCAATTCCTACTACAGTCAGTTCTTTTTCTAACAGTTTTTTTGTTAAGTTTCCAGTCCCTGTTCCAAATTCTATCACATGCCCTATTGAACGGTCTGCTACATGCTCTAAGATTTCATTATAATTGCGAAACACTTCTCTATACTGTTCATCTTTCCCGCTTACCGATGCATCATATTCATTCGCCCACTTTTCAAAGATATCTAAAAACTCTAGACCCATAAAAAACGCCTCCTTATAACTAATAATTCTTATGGATATAGTATGTTTTTGGCTATCGTTTGTTCTTCATTTACAAATATTTTAAGCTTTTAACTTTCTATTTGCTATACTATAGTAATGAGGTAAGGAGGTCGTAAGATGAATTTTGAATTTGAAATGATTGAAGATAAAATAGAATTTTTTGAAGCGCCTGATGTTAAAATGCTTGAGAAACAAATTGCGGAAAAAATTGATCAAAATAAAGCGATTTTGCTTGAGGTTCATAGCGTATCTCATCAAATGTCTGTGGACTATGAACAAGGTAAAAAACTGTACTCTGCGGTTGTTCATTTCAAATTAAAAAAGCAGCGCTAGCGCGCTGCTTTTCTTATTGAAGCTTATCCACTACTGCGGGCTTCCAGCCTTCTCCATCTACCCATTCAATTTGAACGCGGTATTTTGTTGATGAGTTGCCTTTAGGACTAACCGTAGCTACCGCTTTACCTACGCCACCGTTATTCCCTAAACGCCATACGGTCATATTGCTTGGGCTAATGCCTGACCCTTCGCCTACAGCTTTTAGCATTTCGTTCCAATCCGTTGATCCTTTTTTATAAGTTGCTGCAGGTGCATCTTGTGACGTACCTACTGAATCCCATGAAGGATCTACCTTGCGTTCTGCCACGCCAGGCTCTGGATTTTTCTCTACTTCAGCCTGTGAATCTGAATCATTTGATTCTTCATCTGTTGCTTGATCATCTTCAGAGCTTTGGTCATCTTCAGAACTTTGATCGTCTGTTGCTTGATCATCTGTTGCTTGATCATCTTTCGAAGAATCATCGTCTTTTTTAGCCGTCTTGTCCGTTTTTTGGTCATTTGTTTGCGGATTGTTTTGAGTTGTTTCCGCTTGGTTATCCGATTTATCCTTGTTTCCAAGAATCATCGTACCACCGACAAATACAATTAAAACTGCTACGACAGCAATTAACAGATTATATAATCGGTTTACTTTTTTTTCTTTGTTTTCGTGTCTTGAAGAACGATTGTTATTCATTGCTACAATTTCCTCCAACTTTTATAATGCTTTATTCTAACATGTGTTTTCTTATACATGAAGCATCAAAATTTATTTGAAGTATATTTGTAATATTTTTTACAAATTCTTCTTGTTTTAACGTGTATTTAAATCATACATCCCTTTAACAATATCATAAAATACGCTGTTTGTGGGAGATATCGCACTTTTTGTATTTAAATCCACTACTACCATTGCATATTTTGGATCATCTGCAGGAAAGTAACCCGCAAACCATTTATTGACGATATCTTCTTTCACATTGATTTCAGCAGTTCCTGACTTTCCTGCCACTTCATAAGGAAGCGTTTGAAATCTTCTTCCTGTTCCTTTTTCGCTCTGTACGACACCTTTTAAAAGCTGTTGCATAGAAGCAGCTGTGGCTTTATTAATGGTATCTCCTTTTAACCCGTGCTCTTTAAACGTATACAATGACGTGTTGTTTTTATACTCTAGCGCATCTACAGCTTTTACCTGTTTCTTTTCTCCTCCGCGTGCAATTGTCGCCATCATATTTGCTACTGCAAGCGGAGTCACTTTTACATCAAGCTGTCCAATTGCCGTTTGAGCTACAGCATTTGGTACTTTCTTTTCTCTTTCATTTGTCCAAACTCTTCCCGATTTTTCTCCTAAAAACTGCTTAAAATGTTCAAAGTGAAACACATCACCCGTCCATCCTACAGGCTGAATAAGCCCTAACTTATCGGCATATTGTTCAAGGATATTCGGATTAGATATTATCATTTCTTTTGCTAGCTGTGCAAACGTTGCATTACAACTTTGCGCGAAGCTTTCTTCAAACGTCAGCTGCCCTTTTTGATGATCTTCTTCTACATTATTGCCATAAATACTTTTATCGCAGTTATAGGTAAAAGAAGGCTGAATTTTATTTTGTTCAAGCGCTGCAGCTGCTGTTACGGTTTTAAATATAGATCCAGGAGTTTGTGGCGTCAGCAAACGATTTTCTACGCTGTCTGAACCATTTTGCTTTTTAAATGGATCTTTCTTATTAATCGAAGGCCTGCTGGCCATCGCAATTACTTTATTGTTTTTTATATCAATTAAGACGGCTCCTCCGTCTTTTAACTTATAATGATTTAATGTATTCTCTACTAGCTCCTGAGCAGACAAATCAAGCGTCGTACGCACACTGACTGGATAATACGGGTTAGCTGTGCCCGTGTATTTTACATCGATGCCAAACATAGGCCCACCTAGGCGATCAACATGATAAAGGAGCTTAGACTCCTGTTCCGGCAGCAAAAACTCGTCAAAAGCCCTCTGCATCCCTGAGATACCTACAGGCGTAGTTGATTTAATTGCTCCATTTTTTAATTTGTCACTATACTTCTCTTCAATTATTTGTTTGCTTTGTGCCTCTAGTCCGATTAAATGTTCAGCAAGAGGAACTGGACGCTCATCTTTTAGAGGAATTCCAAATACGCCAGGTACCTTTAATGCATTTATTTTTTCGACTTGTGCATGGGATAATTCTTTTGTAATAACAACCGGTGTTTTAGCATTCGCTAGTCTGTTCGTTAGTTCCTTTGGTTGCATTCCCACGATTTCACTTACTTGCTGAACAGGCCACTTCATTTTTTCTAAAAATGGAAACAGGACTAAGCGATTATGGGTGATAGATGTTAAAGACTGTCCATTTTTATCTTCAAATTTCCCTCGCCCGTCATCTACCACCATTTCCTGCGTACGCTGTTTTACGCTTCCTTCAATTAAGTTAATCTTTTTGTCAGTAAAAGATTCTGTGCTGACAAGCTGAAGTTGAACAAGCCGTGCTCCCAGTCCACTAATTAATAATAAAATAAAAATAAGAGTAATATAAATTCGCTTGTGAATTATTTTCATGACTACACCTCACTCTTTACAAGTGTCGACGTTGCCATTACTTTTAAAACCATTATCTTAAGAAATATTCATTCTTTTTTTCGTTTCACAAAAAAACTTGCTGATTCAGCAAGTTTTTATTATTAATTTTCTGTTAAAAATTGTTGAGTTGTTCTTAGCTTTCCTATTTTCGGAAAGATGTAAGAAAGAGTTGCTTCATGCTCTTCTTTTGTAAATGTCGCCATGGCATCCGTGATAAAAATTTGGTTATACCCATACTGAAATGCTTCACGAGCTGTGCTTTCCACACCAATATTTGTTGCAATTCCGCAAAGGACAATTGTATCAATTCCTCTTCGGCGAAGCTGAAGGTCTAAATCTGTCCCAAAAAAGGCTCCCCACTGACGTTTTGTCACAATATAATCATTCTCTTGAACATTAAGTCTTGGATCGAATTCCGCCCAGTCTGCACGTCTTTCTTGAGGAGCAGATGGCTTTTGATCCGTTTCTGGCGTCAACGCATCTTTTCCATCTTGAAAATCTACTCGTACAAAACTAATAAATCCATTTTGTTCGCGGAAACGATTCACAAGCTGAACAGATTTCTCCACAATTTCGTCTCCTCCAATTGGAACAATCCCTTTTTGTAAATCAATTAAAACAAGCGCTGTTTTAGCAAAATCGATATCTTTCATTTTCATCTTTCCTTTCTTACATATCTTTTCTATTCTCTCCGCTTTTTAAAATCATATAAAAAAAGCTGACGCGTGTCAGCTTTTTTACTTACGAGCATTCAGTAGAACGCTTCCAACCAAATGTTTTACTTAACAGATACAATTTTCACTGACATATCTCCACCAGGAGTTTGAACAGTTACTTGATCTCCAATTTGTTTGCCCATTAGACTTTTAGCAATTGGCGAATCATTTGAAATTTTCCCTTCAAACGGATCTGCTTCTGCACTACCTACAATTGTATACGTTTCTTCGTCACCATCTGGCAGCTCTACAAATGTTACAGATTTACCTAATGATACAATAGAAGAGTTTTCTACATCTTCTTCAATAATTTTCGCATTGCGAATCATATTTTCAAGCGTTGTAATACGGCCTTCTACGAAAGCCTGCTCGTCTTTTGCAGAATCGTACTCAGAGTTCTCCGATAAATCTCCAAAACTGCGGGCGATTTTGATACGCTCTACAACTTCTTTACGTTTTACTGTTTTTAAATATTCTAGCTCTTGCTCTAGCTTTAGCTTTCCTTCTTCTGTCATTGGAAATACTTTTTCTTGTGCCATAATCCCTTCACTCCTTCTTGAACTCAAAATCTCTAGTGTATACAGTCCATTTCTGTATGTACAAAAAATTTTCCACTCTGTGGAAAAATCAGTTAATAGAGAAATGACAGCTTCAAAACAGAAGCTGCTCGTTTCTCTATTCTTTATAATGTTTGTGTTTAGTTAGCAGAATATGTCTGCATTGTCTTCAAAAAAATTCCTGCATCTATGCTATGTTATTATAAAATGGCATTTTGTTCAAGAATTGTTTGAATTTTAGTGACCATCAAATCAATCGCTACGTGGTTTTGACCGCCTTCAGGAATGATAATATCTGCATAACGTTTTGTTGGTTCAACAAACTGATTATGCATCGGGCGAACGACAGATACGTATTGATCAACAACTGACTCAAGCGTACGCTCTCGTTCTTTAATATCACGAAGCATACGACGAATGATACGAAGATCCGCATCTGTATCTACGTATAGCTTGATATCCATTAAATTACGCAAGCGCTGATCTTCTAGTACAAGAATACCTTCTAAGATAATAACATCTTTTGGTTCTTCTCTAATTACCTTTTCAGAGCGCGTATGAATTGCGTAATCATATACCGGTTTGTCAATGCTCTCATAATTTAATAAGTTTTGCAAGTGTTCAATCAGCAAATCATTATCAAATGCTAAAGGATGATCGTAGTTTGTTTGCAAACGCTGTTCAAACGGCACATCGCTTTGATCTTTATAATAATAGTCTTGCTCAAGAAGCATAATAGAATGCCCTTTAAAATATTCATAAATAGCTTTGGTTACAGTTGTTTTACCAGAACCGGATCCACCAGCGATACCGATTACAACGGGCTTTTTCCCCATTTTATATTTAAATCCCCTTTCGCATCATGTTATATGAAAATAGAGGTTGGTCCACTTTAAATTTCACAATTTGCAGCGGATGACGCGCAGCATCTAGTTCATTGCCATCTTCGTCCCAAATTTTATCTATTTTTTGCGTAAAGTTTTTAATTTCCGGACCGAAAAATTCCACTTCTTCTCCCGGTTTAAAATAGTTACGCTGTTGCAGTGTCACGATGCTTGTTTCTTCATCATAATTCAATACTAAACCAGCAAAATCAAATTTTGTTTTCTTGCCGTGTACGCCAAACATTTGCTCATCTACTCCAGGAACTCCTTCAAAAAAGGCAGGAGCCGTATCGCGGTTTGCACATTTGTCTAGCTCATCAAGCCATTCTTTTTGAATCACAAAATTCTCAGGATCTGCACAGTATGCGTCAATCACCTTGCGATACACGCTCACCACTGTTGCGATATAGTGAATCGACTTCATACGTCCTTCAATTTTTAAGCTATCAATACCCAGCTCAATCATTTGAGGGATAGATTGAATTAAATTTAAGTCTTTTGGACTCATTGCAAACGGATCGTCTTGCTCATCAAATAAAGCCGTTTCCGTTTTACCGTCTTCTACTTTAAATAAATCATAGTCCCAACGGCATGATTGACAGCAGCCTCCGCGGTTTGAATCACGCGCTGTCATATGGTTACTTAGCACGCAGCGGCCTGAATAGGCAATACACATCGCTCCGTGAATAAAAGCTTCAATTTCAATATCCACTTTTTCTTTCATTTCGCGCATTTCTTCAGCACCCGTTTCACGAGCAAGTACAACACGTTCTAATCCTTCTTCTTTCCAGAACTGAACGGCTTTCCAGTTTGAAAGTGATTGCTGCGTACTTAAATGTACTTCAAGCTTAGGTGCAACGCGTCGACAGGTTTCGATAATTAACGGATCAGCTACGATGATTCCAGAAACACCAGCGCGCTCTAATCCCATTAAATAATCTTCAAGTCCGTCCATATTTTCATTATGAGCAAAAATGTTTGTTGTAACATAAATACGTGCGCCGTATTTGTTTGCAAACTGAACACCTTCTGCCATTTCTTCAAATGTAAAGTTATCTGCATTTGAACGAAGGCCAAACTCTTTTCCTCCGATAAACACAGCATCTGCTCCATAGTGTACGGCAACTTTTAATTTTTCAAGGTTACCGGCTGGAGCTAACAACTCAGGCTTCTTAGTAATAACTCGTTTACCTTCTACTACAGTATCGATTTGAACAGCCATCGTTTGTACCTCCTTTGTTTATCTTTTTTTGCATACTTTTTAATATACCGTTTCTTTAAAGAAAAACCCTGTGTCTAACGGACGGTTAATCGGCTGCAAGCTTTCAATTTCTTCTAACAAATCGTCTTTAACGTTTTCGTATTCTTCACGGTCATCTACACATAAATCAATCGCTTGACGATATTTTTTTGTTACTTCTAAAATATATTGCGGTGACTTTAATACGCCGTCAATTTTGAATACATCTACTTCAGCATCAATCATTTCGGAAAGCTCATCGATAATGCACATATCATTTGGACTCATAATGTGCGTTCCATTTTCATCTTCGAAAATTGGATACTTATTGTTTCGCTCATTATCAAGTAAAAACATATCTTTTTCCACTTTACGATTTTCAATTTCCATGACTTTTCCTTGATACTCAAAGTAGTTGCCAAGAAGTGAACGTTTTGATTGGAACATGCACGTCATGCCATGCACCTGAACTTCAATTTCTACTTCGGCTTTTTCTTTGATATCAATGATGCTATCCATGCTTAGCTCACGAGCAAGAACTGCGCGCTTAGCTCCTTTACGCCCCCAGTAGTTACATGAATACCAGTTTGTGCCCGTTGTTTCAGTACTCCAGTGCATCTTCATTTCTGGAGCTGTTTCACGCACTGCCATCAATACAGCAGGATCTCCAAATACAATCGCATCCACGCTTGCTTCTTTTAAGAATAAAATATATTCATTTAGTTCGGCGATTTTATCATTGTGAAATAATCCGTTCATCGCTACGTAGACTTTTGCATTATGCTGATGAGAAATATTTACAGCTTCTACGATATCTTCACGTTTGAATTCACCTGCTAAACGCAAACCGTAGCGCTGTTCACCAACCATAATAGCTGTTGCTCCAGCTTGTAGTAATGATTCGATTTCTGAAACTGCAGTTGGTGTCACTAATAGTTCTGGTTTTTTCATTCTTGGTCACCTCTTTTAATACTAATCGCGATTCCGTCTCCAATAGGGAGAATAGTTGTATAATAATCGGGATGATTCATCAGCCACGTATTGTATGCCTGAATTTTTTTAATTAAGCTGCGGCGTCGACGTGTTTCTACTTCGGCCAAATCGGTCGCTACGTGACCTTTAAATAGTACGTTATCCGAAATAATCATTCCTTTAGAAGACAGCATCGGCTCATAATGTTCAAAAAAACGCTGATACTGACCTTTAGCTGCATCAATAAACACTGCATCATAAGGACCATGACGTTCAATCTCATCTCTAAGCTCTAGTGCATCTCCAAACAACGACACAATTTTATCTTGTTTTCCCGCCCGTTCAATAAATTCTTGCGCTTTTTGGTAACGCTCTTCATTTCGTTCTACCGTAACCACTCGTGCCTCTGGAAGCGCATGGGTCATTCGAATAGACGAATATGCAATCGCTGTTCCAATTTCTAATATATGTTTTGGCTGATGAAGACGAAGAATTTGCAATAGCGTTTCAACACCAATCAATTCCATAATCGGAACGTGATGTTCTTTTGCATAAGCTTCCATTTCTTCAATAAGCTCCTGGCGCTTAGGAATAAGCTTTTCCACATACTGCTCTACGTTTTGTAAAAGCAAAACACTTCCTCCGTTCTCAGAAGTACATTTTACATTATGTTTTCATAACGTTTTATTACTGCAAAATAGTAAGACAACTAGTCTATTATAAGTTTTTTTCGTTTTTACGTAAACCCGATATATTTTAACATAAAAGATGGGGAATGCGAAGTATCGCGATTCCCCAATTTTAAATTTCCACTTATTTTTCGGTATTTTGCTTTTCTTTACCTGTAATATGCTTGGCTTTTTCTTTGTTATGTTCTTCTAACGTTTTGGTAAAAATAACTTTTCCTTCAGGTGTGGCCAAGAAGTATAAATAATCTGTATTGGCTGGATGTAACGCAGCTTTGATTGACATCAAACCAGAGCTGGCAATTGGTCCTGGAGGCAACCCTTTCACTTTATAAGTATTGTAAGGGGAGTCCACTTCTAAATGCTTATAGAACACGCGGTCTTTATGCTCTCCTAAGGCATATAAGACGGTTGGATCCGTTTGAAGAGGCATATTTTTTTCAAGGCGATTATAAAAGACGCTGGCAATTTTTTCTCGGTCGACTTTTGCAGTTGCTTCCTCTTCAATCAGAGAAGACATGGTTAACAATTTATGTGCACTGAATTTTTTCTTCTCCATTTGCCCACTGTACTGACCTAATACATTATTTGTTTTCCCTACCATTTTATCCAATATTTCATCTAACGACACATTTTTATCATAAAAATCATACGTAACGGGATATAAATAACCTTCTAGCGGATGTTTAATATCTTTTTGCATCACTTCATCCGTTACTAAATCTGGATATTTTTCTTTCATTTTATTGACGAATGCCTTATCGTCTAGCTTTTTCATGACTTCATCTTTTGTAAACTTTGTATTTTTAGCAATGATATCAGCAATTTCGACAAGCTGACGTCCTTCTGGAATGGTGACACGAATATCCGGTTGTTTTGAAACCTCGCCTTTTTCCATTTTTTCAACCATTTCCCCTAAGCTCATGGAAGGAGAAAATAAATACGTTCCAGCTTGAAATCCAGACACATGGGTTAATTTTACGTAATAGCGAAATGCACTTTTACTTTTAATTAACTCTTCTTTTTGCAATACCGTACCAATCGATTGGACGGAAGAACCTTGTGGAATGGTCACATTTACTTTTTTACTGCTGTTTCGATCCACGGGCGTTAAGCGGGATTGAGCATAGAAAAATGCACCGCCAACTAGTAAAAGAAGTACGATAATTGTAATAAAAATAACTCGTTTTTTTCTTGAACGATTAGGTGGTAAAAATGTTTGTTGCGACAAGCAGCTTCCTGGTTAAATCTACTTCTGTAAAAGAAGATACAACCAGTTTCACCTCTTTTCTTCTTGATTTTTTATAAGTATGAACAGAGAGGAGACATGAGATTGCGATTCATTCGTATCGCCTATAGGTGTGAGATGGTATCGCTTCCTTAAACTCTCGCCTCTTCTAAAATTTTTCCATGATTTATGTTATTGTCTGCCCAAAGTCTAGTTTCATCCGTTCAAACAATGAATTCTTTTATTAAAATGCACTCTCACACGCAGGAATTATTATACTACAATTTATCTTATTTTTCGTCATTATCATACAATCTGCCCTAAGAATGCAAGGAAAAACCTTTTTATATCTAAAAAGAACAGCCGCTATGTAAAAAAAAGCTGATAACGATTGTCATCAGCTTTTTCACTATAATTATTCGCCTTCTTCGTCAAGGAATGTATTAACCATTTCCTCAACCATGTCCCACTCTTCTTCTGTTTCAATCGGTTGAAGCTCACCGTCTTGACCATCTTCACTTGGTGTGAAAGCAGATGCATGAATTTCAATTTCCTCTTCATCATCTTGGTCTGCTCCGATTGGATAGTAAATTACATATGATTTGTTATATTGATCAGAATCAAATGTGAATAAAATTTCGCATAGCTGCTCATTTCCATTCTCATCGACGATTGTAATTTTATTTTCTTCTACGCTCATGTTTGCACCTCATTTTATATTGTAAGCTCTTAGCTTAACTTTTTCTTCAGCGAAAAGCAAGTCGTTCAGTTATTTCACTTCCCTTTTACGTACAAAAGAATATGCAAAAGGGAAATTCATAACTTTTCAGCTGAGGCAAAGCCTGCTGCTTTTCTTACTGCTTGCTGTCTAAGTATCCTTGAAGAATCATAACAGCTGCCATTTTATCGATTACTTTTTTGCGTTTCTTGCGGCTTACATCGGCAGACAGCAGTACTCGCTCTGCTGCCATCGTCGACAAGCGCTCGTCCCACATCATCGTTTCAATGTTAAGTTTTTCTTTGACGTTGTCAGCAAACTCAATGCACGCTTCGCCTCGAGGGCCAATCGTACCATTCATATTTTTAGGAAGACCCACTACAATTTTCTCTACGGAATATTCGTCAATTAGTTGCTGTAAACGAGGATATGATTGCTCCATCTGCTCATCTGCAATTTTAATTGTTTCAATTCCTTGCGCTGTCCATCCCATTTCATCACTAACTGCCACACCAATTGTTTTGGTTCCTACATCTAATCCTAATACGCGCATTTATGAATCCTTTCGATGCTGTTGTAAATAAGATTTAACAAGTTCTTCAATGAGCTCGTCTCGCTCTAACTGGCGAATTGTGTTTCTCGCATCGTTATGACGAGGAATGTAAGCAGGGTCTCCTGATAACAAATACCCAACGATTTGGTTGATCGGGTTGTAGCCTTTTTCTTGCAGTGCGTCATAAACCGTAAACAATACTTCATGTACGTTTGTTTCAGCTGGCTCATCTTGAAAATTAAATTGCATGGTTTTATCAAATGAACTCACGGTCCCACCTCACTCTCTTAATTTGTGAACACATTGTGCACTATGCTAAGTCTTATTTATATTGTACACCAAGAAAGAGGAGAATTAAACGGATTTAACCCATTCTTCTACAGTGCCAAGTGCTTTTTCAATTTGGCTAGCGTCTTTTCCTCCAGCTTGCGCCATGTCAGGGCGTCCGCCTCCGCCTCCGCCGCAAATCGTCGCTACTTCTTTAACAAGCTTGCCTGCATGATGGCCCTTAGCAATTAAATCTTTTGTTACACCTGCAATAATATTTACCTTTTCACCTTGTGGAGAAGCTAATACGATCACAGCGGATTCTAATTTTTGTTTTAAATCGTCAACCATTGCGCGAAGGTTATTCATATCCGTTGCATTCACTTTCGCTGCTAGTACATTCACACCATTAATGTTTTGCACGCGGTCAACGAGATTGCCAGCTTCAATATTGCCAAGCTTTGTAGATAGTGAATCATTTTCACGCTGAAGGTTACGAATTTCTTCTAGTAATCCTTCAACTCGCCCTACTAAATCACGCGGGTTGGATTTTACTTTTGCCGCAGCTTCTTTTAGTAAGCCTACTTGATCGTTCATTAACTGATAGGCAGCTTTTCCAGTTACAGCTTCAATGCGTCGAGTACCTGCACCGATTCCCGATTCTGATACAATTTTAAATAAACCGATAACAGACGTATTTGGCACGTGACATCCACCACATAATTCTAAGCTGTAGTCGCCTACTTGTACTACGCGCACGATATCTCCGTATTTCTCACCAAATAGCGCCATTGCACCCATCGCTTTTGCTTCGTCAATTGCTTTGTTTTCAATTTGTACAGAGATGCTGTCCCAAATCTTTTCATTAACGATTTGTTCAATTTTCTCGAGCTCTTCTTGTGTCACTTGACCAAAGTGAGAGAAGTCAAAGCGCAAGCGATCCGCTGTTACTAAAGAACCCGCTTGATTAACATGCGTTCCTAACGTATCTTTTAATGCTTGATGCAATAAATGCGTTGCCGTATGGTTTTTCACAATCGCACTGCGGTTTTCTTCATCAAGCGTCGCCGTATATGTTTCACCTTTTACAAGCTCACCGTTTGTTACAGCTACCGTTTGGACATTTTGGCCGTTTGGCGCTTTTTGAACGTCTTTTACTTGCGCTGTTCCTGCAGCACTTTGGATCGTACCTTGGTCCGCAATTTGACCGCCGCTTTCTGCATAGAATGGCGTGTGGCTTAAGATGACTTGCGCTTCTGTTCCAGCTTCAGCGCGGTCAACAAGCTCACCGTCTACAATAATTGCTTCAACAACTGTTTCTACTTCATTTTTATCATAGCCAACAAACTCACTTGCAACGGTTACTTCACCAAGTACGCCGCCTTGAACTTGCATAGAACTAGAATCTTGACGAGCAGCACGCGCACGCTCACGCTGTGCTTCCATTTCACGTTCAAAACCTGCATGATCAATTTTCATGTTCTCATCTTCTGCATATTCTTCCGTTAATTCAACAGGGAATCCATACGTGTCATATAAACGGAAAACATCTTCGCCTTGTACCGTATCACTGTTTTGCGCTTTTTCTTTTTTAATAACGGTTGCCAAAATAGCTAGTCCGTCATTTAACGTTTCGTGAAAACGCTCTTCTTCATTTTTTACTACGCGCTGGATAAAATCCGTTTTTTCCTTTACTTCCGGATAGAAATCAACCATGATTTCACCTACTACCGGCACTAGCTCGTACATGAACGGACGATTAATGTTTAACTTTTTAGCATAGCGAACTGCTCGGCGTAACAAACGGCGCAGCACATACCCACGGCCTTCATTTGAAGGAAGCGCACCATCACCTACAGCAAATGTTACCGTACGAATATGGTCAGCAATGACTTTAAATGCCGTATCTTGCTCATCATTTGTACGATATTTAGCGCCTGAAATGTTTTCTGTTGCTTCAATAATTGGCATAAACAAATCTGTATCAAAGTTTGTTTGCACGTCTTGAATAACAGAAACCATACGCTCTAAGCCCATTCCCGTATCGATGTTTTTCTTTGGAAGCGGCGTGTACGTGCCATCAGGATTGTGATTAAATTGAGAAAATACAAGGTTCCAAATTTCTAAATAGCGCTCATTTTCTCCACCTGGATATAATTCGGGATCAGTTAGGTCATTTCCATATGCTTCTCCGCGATCATAAAAGATCTCTGTATTTGGACCACTCGGACCTTCTCCGATATCCCAGAAATTACCTTCTAAACGAATGATGCGCTCTTTAGGCACGCCCATTTTTTCATTCCAAATCTTAAATGCTTCTTCATCTTCAGGGTGAACTGTTACAGATAGCTTATCTGCGTCGAATCCAATCCATTTATCGCTCGTTAAGAATTCCCATGCCCATTGGATGGCTTCTTCTTTGAAATAATCACCGATAGAGAAATTGCCAAGCATTTCAAAAAACGTATGATGGCGAGCCGTTTTACCTACGTTTTCGATATCGTTTGTACGAATGGATTTTTGTGCGTTACAAATACGCGGATTTTGAGGAATAACACGACCATCAAAATATTTTTTTAATGTAGCTACTCCACTGTTAATCCATAATAAAGATGGATCTTCATGCGGAACTAAAGATGCGCTTGGTTCTACATCATGGCCTTTTTCTTTAAAGAAATCTAAATACATTTGACGAACTTGTGCTGACGTCAGTTTTTTCATGATTGGTCCTCCTTTAATACTCTTCTTATTTATAGACAAAAAAATGATGACATAAAAGCATCTATTTTCTCCGTGTACAAAAGCAATTGCTAGTTATTTGCACACAAAAAAACTCTCATCCCTGTAGCAGGGACGAGAGTTGAACTCGCGGTACCACCCTGATTATAAATGCCAAAAGCATTTATCACCTTCATAGCGTTAACGTTGCTGACACGGCAGGTTTTAGCCTGCACTCTGGACTAGCGTTCAGCTGCTCTTTGTTTAGCGCTTCTTTCAGCCAAGGAAGCCCTTCTCTAAAAACCAGTGTGCAACGTACTCGATCCATCATTGTGTTTAAAATATGTAGCGTTTTCTTATGGCGATATTATGACAAATTAACCGCTCTTTGTCAATGTTTGAGCGTATAAGAGCGGATATGCAAAATAGATATTTTAATGACTGCTAAAATTGGCACAGCCAAAATGAGACCCAATACTCCTCCAAATTCTCCTCCTAAAAGGAGTGCAAGCATGATAAACAAAGGATGAATATGAAGACTCTTTCCTACGATAAGCGGAGACAGCACATTTCCCTCTAGAAACTGCAGCACAAAGATTATAATGACAATGGTAATAACCAACTTTATCGAGATTGTGGCTGCAATAATAGCCGCTGGAACTGCACCAATAATCGGGCCAAAATAAGGAATGATATTCGTTACACCAATAATGAAGCCTAAAAGAAGTGCATAAGGTACATGAAAGAACCACAGTGCTGCCGTGGCAATCACACCAATAATGAGACAAACAAAAAACTGCCCTCTAATATAATTGCCGAGCGATTCATTCACATCCGATAAAAAACGTTCTCCTGGTTTGTGCCACTTTTTAGGCGTGACATAAGCCGTTGCTTTCTTAATAGAGGAAAAATCCTTCAGCATATAAAAAACAATAAATGGAATAATGATTAAAATTAAAAAAGAGGTAATCAATGACTTTAATCCTTCGGCCACTTTTGTAAGCCACACGTTGAGCGTAGCCTCTACATCATCAATGCTGCCTTCAATTTTCTCATGTACACCGTTTGGAAGTGAAGTTGTACGATCATGAATCGATTCTACCCAATGTCTATATGTATTCGTAAAATGAGGCAGCTGTTCATTTAAATCTTTTACTTGTTCCACAAAAATAGGGTACGACTTATAGGCTCCAAACCCAATTCCTCCAAAAAAGATGATGTAGATCAGTAAAATAGCTAGAGGACGAGGCACGCCTTTATCATGCGTTTTTTCAATAAGCGGATGAAGTAAATATGTAATGAATGCTGCAATAAAAAAAGGCAGCAGTGCTTTTAAAAACATGTAAATAACAGGAAGCCATAAAAACTGGACTTTAAAAAAGACTAATATGCACAGCAGCGCTAATAACAGCAGTCCGAATCTATAGAACCATTTGAATGAACTATCTTTCAACGTAAACTCCTCCTCTCTTCTATTTTTTGATAAAGAAAGGAGTTTATACATGCTGTTGTCTCTTCTGCCTGCAAAAAAGCACTATTGCAGCTCAGTGCAATAGTGCTTTTTTTATTAGTGAATAGCTTTCATCATACGTTTACGCATTTTTTTCATATTTCTTTTTGTAAACATCTCTCGATCATCTGCCATTTTAAATGCATAAGCTCCAAGACCGAAAGCGACTACTGACGGAATAATTCTGCCCATTGCTCTTCCTCCCGGTAAAAAAGAATTAGAAATTAATTGTGCGCTCGTCGTCTGAGAACAAATCATCAAGCGAGCTCAATGTTCCATCTTCTTCTACTTGGTGAGTATTAATTTGTCCTTTTGAAATAGTCATTTCAATAAAACAATTCCAACAGTAATACTGATTTACACCAATTTTGCCAACGTCAATACTTTTACAGTTTGGACATTTAAACAAAGTCGACACCTCTTTATACGTTCTACTTATATAAACGCATTATGTCCACTTCTTTCCATGTCCATACTTTATTTTCTGACAATTAGCAAAGAAGGATGGCAACAAAGGAGTTTATTTAACTCTTTGTTAGCATACGAAAGGTTACATGAAATCATACGGCGTAACGTTTTCCATCCCAATATTTGCATCTTTCATAAATGGAATTTCGGGATCTTCTATGTCGTTATCCAAGCTTTCTCGAAGCAACGGCTGTAAATTCGTTTGGCGAACGCTGTCTTCATTTCGGCTAACTCCCAGCTGAAACGCTTCGTCTTCTCCGCATAAAATTAAAAACTGTTTGCTTCGCGTAACGGCGGTATAAAGTAAATTACGTCGCAGCATCCGGTAATAGCTTTTAACAATTGGAAGCACAACAATTGGAAATTCACTTCCCTGTGATTTATGAATGGAACAGCAGTATGCATGAGTTATTTGATTAAAGTCTTGCTTTGTGTAAGTTACTTCATTTCCTTCATATGAAATAACCAGCATATCCTGTTTTTCCGTATTTTCTTTGGCAAAGAAAACCGAGACGATTTCTCCCATATCTCCGTTAAATACGTTGCTATCCGGCTGATTTACAAGCTGCAGCACTTTATCTCCGACTCGGTACGTAATATCTCCGTGCTTAAGCTCTCTTCTTTGTTCAGAAGCCGGGTTGAATAATTCCTGAAGAACTTCATTCAGCTTATCAATACCTGCAGGACCTTTATACATAGGAGCTAAAACTTGAATATCTTTAGCCGTATAGCCTTTTTTTAACGCATTCCCGCAAACTTGTTGCACGACGTTCGTGATGTGCTGTCCTTGACAACGAATAAAAGAACGATCTCCTTGCTGCCTTGATAAGTCTTCCGGAAGCTTTCCTTTTTTTATTTCATGAGCCAAATCAATAATTGACGATCCTTCCGCTTGCCGGTATACATCTGTCAGACGGACGGTAGGAACTACTTCTGAACTCAGTAAATCTTTTAACACCTGTCCCGGACCTACTGAAGGAAGCTGGTCTTCGTCTCCAACTAAAATAACCTGTAAATTAGCAGGAAGAGATTTAAAAAGCTGATGAGCAAGCCACAAATCTACCATTGATACTTCATCCACAATCAGTAATTTTCCGTCAATTGGATTTTCCTCATTATGATCAAATCCTTCTTGTCCGTTCCATTTTAATAATCTGTGAATGGTAACTGCCGGAAGTCCCGTCGCTTCGCTCATTCGTTTAGCAGCGCGTCCAGTAGGTGCCACAAGTAAAACAGGAAAAGCTTCATCTTTTTTATAATCCCCTGGATTTAACGAACATCCGTGAAGTTCTGCATAGAGTTCGACTATTCCTTTAATAACCGTTGTTTTCCCTGTACCTGGTCCACCCGTTAAGAGAAGCATCGGAGACATTAAAGCGGTTTGTATGCCCTTGCGCTGAGAAGGTGCATATTGCACGTCTAATCGCTCTTCTAGTTCACCCAGTGCCAATAAGAATTCTGATTCTGGAAACTGCTCTTCGTACTGTGTTTGAGCCATAATTTTTTGAATAGCTTTAACCAGCCCTTTTTCAGCATAGAAAAGGGGAGGAAAATAAATTTTTTCGTCTTGAATGATAAGCTTTTTGTCTGCTTTTAATGCGTCCACTTCTCTTGTAAGATCCATTTCAGACAGGTTCTCATGCCTGCTTTTTCGAAGAAGCTCTGCTGTTTTTCCATACAGCTGATCTGCCGTGACGTATACATGTCCCATTTGATTGCATTCTTGCTCAATGACATATAAAATACCTGCACGCAAACGATCAGGATGATTGGTTGCCATACCAAGCCTCTTTCCAAGTTCATCGGCCCTGCTAAAGCCAATACCTTGAATATCTTCTACAAGCTGATAAGGATTATTTTGAACAATTTCAAGCGCTTCTTGTTTGTACGCTTGGAAAATCTTCATCGAAAGCTGCGGTCCAAACCCAAGGTCTGTCAGCTTTACCATTACTTCTTCTAACCCTTGATGTTCACGAAGCTGCGTGACTAAAGCTTCTGCCTTGTCGGCTGAAAGCCTCGGAACCTCTTTTAGCACAGACTCATTTTGCAAAATACGAAAAATAGCGCGTTCTCCTAGAGCGTCCACAATGTTTTCAGCAGTTTTTTTACCGATTCCGTGAAATAAATCGCTAGACAGGTACTGAACAACCCCTTGCCTTGATTGCGGAAGTTCTTTTTTAAACTGTTCAACATGAAACTGCAGACCAAACTTTGGATGCTCTTTGAAGTCTCCGTAAAACGTGTATACTTCATCTTCATTCAGCTTAGGAAAATAGCCTGTAACGACCGTTTCTTTATCTTCAATCTCTAAATTTGTTTTTTTGATCCGTATCCGCGTAACGTTATATAAGTTTTCTTCGTTATGAAAGACCGTTACAATCGACGTGCCGCTTATATAATGACGTTCTGGCTGTGAAGGGTTCACTTGTTCTTCGTTCATGTTATCCTTCCTTTACCCGCTTTCTTAATGTTCTAATGTAGACAGAACTTGTTTGGCATTTGCTGCCATTACGTGATCTGGCTGCACGTTTAAAGCTTCATCTAACATCTCAATCGCCTTGTCTTTGTCGTCTTTCATAGCATACGCTACGCCTAAATTATAAAAAGCATCGGCGTGTTCTGGCTCTTGATTGACTACCTTAAGAAATTCAGCAATCGCTTCATCTACCATTTCGAGCTGTGCTAAACAAAGACCGTACTGAAATTTTGCTTCTACATCATGTTCGTTTAGTTCTACCGCCCGCTGAAGATAAGGCATCGCAAAACGAATTTCTTCCATATGAAACAGCGTTAAACCAAGCATAAAGTACGCATCGGATGAATCTAAGCCTTTTTTGATTGCTAAATCAAAGTAGTGCTTTGCCTGCTCAAGCTGCTCTGCATTAAAATAAATATTTCCTGCTCCGTAATACGCTGTTGCCGTTTCTTCATCTAATTCAATCGCACGTTCATAAAATTTCAAAGCACGATCCATCTCACTAACAGCCGCTAACAAATTGCCAAAATTCACATACACAATTGGATCTTTTGGATTATCTTCAATTGCTTCTGAAAATGTTTTAGCAGCCTCTTCAAATTTCCCTTCCTGCATATACTGAATTCCTAGCTGATTTTTATCTGTCATTTTTTCGTTCACTCCACTGTTTTAGTTATGATTTAAAAGATTTTCACATCATGAAAATCTACAATATGTAAGTTATTAGTTTACCCAATAAGTAAAGTATATCATAGAAAAACCTCAGCTATATACGGCCGAGGTTTTTCGTTCTTGCTTATATGAATTATACGTACCAGATTTGCTCTTCTTCTTGAAATACTTTGTCAATTGTTGCTCCGCCAAGACATTCATCGTCTTTGTAAAACACAACTGCTTGACCTGGCGTAATTGCGCGAACAGGGTCAGCAAAAATAACCTTAATTGTATCATCATCGACTTTTTCAACGGTTACTGCTGAATCAGTTTGACGATAGCGGAATTTTGCTGTGCACGTCATTGGTGACGACCAGTCACGTTCGCTTACCCAGCTGACATTGGTTGCTGTAAGAGATGTAGAATAAAGAAGCTCATTGTGAAAGCCTTGATCGACGTATAAAACATTTTTTTCTAAATCTTTTCCGACTACAAACCAAGGTTCACCGCTGCCTCCAATACCTAAACCGTGGCGTTGACCAATCGTGTAGTACATAAGACCGTCGTGCTTGCCTTTTACTTCGCCGTCAAGCGTTTGCATTACACCTGGCTGAGCAGGAAGATACTGACTTAAAAATTCTTTGAAGTTGCGTTCACCGATAAAGCAAATACCTGTGCTGTCTTTTTTCGTTGCTGTAGCAAGGCCTGCTTCTTTCGCAATTTCACGCACTTTTGATTTCTCAATTTCACCAATCGGGAACATTACTTTTGAAAGCTGATCTTGTCCTAATTGATTTAAGAAATACGTTTGATCTTTATTTCCATCTACGCCTCTAAGCATTTTATACTCCCCGTCGCGGTACGCGACGCGTGCATAATGTCCTGTCGCTAGATAATCTGCTCCTAGCGTCATTGCATGCTCTAAAAAGGCTTTGAATTTAATTTCTTTATTACACATTACATCAGGATTCGGTGTACGACCTGCTTTATATTCCTCTAAAAAGTAGGTAAATACTTTATCCCAATATTGTTTTTCAAAGTTGACTGCATAGTAGGGAATACCAATTTGATTACATACGCGAATAACATCGTTATAATCTTCAGTCGCAGTACAAACGCCGTTTTCATCCGTATCGTCCCAGTTCTTCATAAAGATTCCGATCACATCGTATCCTTGTTGTTTTAATAAAAGAGCTGCTACGGATGAATCAACGCCTCCGCTCATTCCGACTACTACACGTGTATCTTTAGGTGATTTTGTCAACTTCGCCACCTCCGTTTTCTTCATTTTAATTAAATTGTTCGCTAAAAAGCGAAAGAAACGACACAAACCATCAGTGAGGGATGAAGACCCTACTGATGGCTGCTATTTACATCGTTAGTCGCTTAACGATGTTTGCTGTTTGACGTGCGGTTTTTTCAATTTGCTCAGCTGAGTTTCCTAAGCCAAAGCTAAATCGAATAGAAGTTGTTAAACGTTCAGAACCTTTTCCAAACATAGCAACAAGCACATGAGAAGGATCGATTGCTCCCGCTGTGCAAGCTGAACCGCTCGATGCCGCAATTCCTGCTAAGTCTAAATTCACGAGCATCGATTCAACATTTGTTTTTGGAAATGATAAATTTAACACATGTGGCAGAGAATTTTCAAGATGTCCGTTAATTTCAAATGAAATACCTTCTTCTTTCAACACAGCTACCATTATTTCTTTGTATCTTCTATATTCATCTGCACGTGTTTGCAGCGTTTGTTGCGAAATTTTCACAGCTTCTTCAAACCCGACAATACTTGTCATGTTCTCAGTTCCAGCTCGTCGTTTGCGCTCTTGTTCTCCTCCAAATAGCAAAGGAGACAGTGAAACATGAGCAGCTGCATATAAAAAGCCCATCCCTTTTGGTCCGTTAATTTTATGAGCAGAAACGGATAAAAGATCGACACCTAATTGTTGCACATTTAACGGAATTAATCCATAAGCTTGCACTGCATCCGTGTGGAAATATGCTCCATGCTCTTTTAATAGAACTCCAATTTCTCCAATTGGCTGAATAGCACCTACTTCATTATTTCCAAACATCACCGACACAAGAATTGTTTGATCGGTTAGGGCTGATTTTATTTCATCCACAGATACTTGTCCGTACTCATTAACTGGTAAGTAAGTCACTTCAAAGCCCTGTGTTTCTAAATATTCACACGTATGAAGCACAGCGTGGTGTTCAATTTGCGTGGTAATAATATGATTTCCTTTATGGCGGTTTGCAAGAGCTACTCCGATCAGTGCCATATTATCTGCTTCTGTCCCACCACTTGTAAAAATCAGTTCATTTTCGTGTGCTCCAATACTTGCTGCAATCGTTTGGCGAGCTTCGTCTAAATAGCGTCGACTTTCCCGTCCGTAGTGATGAATACTGGACGGATTTCCAAAGTACTCATGCATAAAAGTCGTCATTTTCTCAACGACTGCTGGATGTATTGGAGACGTTGCTGCATGATCAACATAAATACGTTCCAAAATAAACGCCTCCTAGCTCATTATTAAATATAAAACATATAAGACGCTTGATCATCATCAGAATGATTTGCTAAATCTTCAAGCGTTGTACTATCTAGCACTTCTTTAACCGCATCTCGAATACGAATCCACAGCTCGCGTTTTGCAGGCTCTTCATCTTCAATTCCTTCTACAGGACTAATAGGACCTTCTAAAACAGAAATAATATCACCAGAAGTAATGTTAGCAGGTTCATGTGCTAAGATGTAACCTCCATAAGCTCCGCGCACGCTTTTTACAAGCCCAGCGTTACGCAGCGGTGAAATAAGCTGCTCTAAATAATGTTCAGATAAGTCATGCGTTTGAGCAATAGTTTTAAGCGAGATAGGACCTTCGCCAAAGCGCTTCGCAAGCTCAATCATAATCGTTAAACCGTAGCGTCCTTTTGTTGAAATTTTCATACGATACACTCCTTCAATACACTTTTTTATTTATGAAAAAAATAAGACCCTCACGTTGTCACTGAATGCTGTGATGAGTCGTTTTTTACTAAGCTATATGAACTTCTCTATATGCATTTCTTGCAAATGTAACTGTTGATATTATAACATACTATGCCTATAAGATAAATTTCGACCACCTATTCACCGCTTGTGATACAGTGAAAGAAAAGAAAGGAGAAAAACATGGCTACAAAACCTCTCGCATTTCGAATGCGTCCGACTCATTTAGATGACGTTATCGGACAGCAGCATTTAGTTGGCAAAGATAAAATGATTTATCGAATGGTAAAAGCAAATCACTTAAGCTCGATGATTTTATATGGACCTCCAGGCGTTGGAAAAACAACAATTGCCACGGCTATTGCAAAAACAACCAACACGGCGTTTCGTCAGTTAAATGCCGTTGTAAACAATAAAAAAGATATGGAAATTGTCGCCGAAGAAGCCAAAATGTCAGGCAAAGTAATTCTCCTGTTAGATGAAGTTCATCGGCTTGACAAAGCTAAGCAAGACTTTTTGCTTCCTTACTTAGAAAACGGCATGATCATTCTAATCGGAGCGACAACAAGCAATCCTTATCACGCAATTAATCCTGCTATTCGAAGCAGATGCCAAATCTTCGAATTAAAATCTCTTACGCCAGATGATATCAAAATGGCGCTAACAAGGGCGCTCAACGACTCATCAAACGGATTTGGGGATAGAAAAATCATCGTAGAAGATGACGCCATGAACCACTTTGCCAACAGCTGTAACGGTGACGTGCGCTCGGCTTTGAATGCTCTGGAACTGGCTGTTTTATCAACAGGTGAAAGCGATGGTAAAATCGTTATTACCTTACAAACGGCAGAAGAATGTTTGCAGCAAAAATATTTTTCACATGATAAAAATGGTGACGCTCACTATGATGTATTATCGGCTTTTCAAAAATCGATTCGCGGCAGCGACGTAAATGCCGCTCTTCATTATTTGGGACGGCTAATTGAAGCAGGAGACTTGATCAGCATCAATCGTCGCCTTTTAGTCATTGCCTATGAAGACATTGGACTAGCTGATCCGGATGCCGGCATGAGAACTCTCGCAGCTATTCAAGCAACTGAGCGATTAGGACTCCCAGAAGCACGTATCCCGCTTGCAAACGCCGTTATTGAGCTTTGTCTATCACCGAAGTCCAACGCTGCTTACAAAGCATTAGATGAAGCGATAAGCGATATTAAAAAAGGGCTTTCCGGCGACGTTCCCCCTCATTTGAAGGATGCTCATTACAAAGGAGCAGAGAACCTTGGCCGAGGCGTTGAATATCAATACCCGCATGATTTTGATAACGGATGGGTCCTTCAACAGTATTTACCGGATCGCATCAAAAACAAACAATATTTTCATCCTAAACAAAATGGACAAGAAAAATACTTTTCAAAAGTTTTCAATCGTTTAGAGACATTAAAAAAAGAAAATGGCTGAAACTGTTGCTCAGTTTCAAAGCCATTTTCTTTTTTGTCTTTATCTATTAAGCTGCACTTTTAACGCCTTTGCGTTTTTTCGTTTTTGTTGAACCTTTAAAGTAGCTGTCTAAAAGTTTAGCGACTAAACGAGCGATTATGTTAAACAACAGAACCATAATGATTAAAATAGCAGCTGACTTTGTTGCAATCAATCTTGCATCAGGTACGATTCCTTCAGAGTTTAATTTCCAAATGTGAACGGCAAGCGTCTCTGCTGGTCGAAAAATATTAAACGGGTTTACAGGACTCGTTAAGTCAGCATTTGAATTTAACATCGGCGTCGTTAAGCCAGCCGTATAAATCAACGCAGCTGCCTCTCCAAAGATTCGTCCCGCTGTTAAAATAACGCCTGTGATAATTTGTTGAATCGCTGATGGAATGACGACTTTGACAATTGTTTGCCATTTAGTCGCACCCAACCCTAAACTCGCTTCTTTTACGCTCGCAGGAACAGATGCAATCGCACTTTCACATACGCGTGTTAAACCCGGTAAATTTAAAATTGTAATCACAAGTGCTCCGCCGATAAGCGTATAGCCCCAGCCTGAAAATGTGACAAAAATTAATAATCCAAATAAACCAACTACAATGGACGGTAATGACGCCATTGTTTCGATACATAAGCGGACGAAATTTAAGAAACGACCTTGCTTCGCGTACTCCGCTAAGTAAATCCCGGCTCCTAAACCAAGAGGAATAGAAATGATCAGCGTTAAAACAAGCATGTAGAACGAGTTAAACAGTTGGGGTCCGATACCGCCTCCTGCCATCGTATTGCTTGGCTTTCCAAATAAAAAGTTCGGATCCCAAAATCCCCAACCTTTAGCAATAATTTCAACAACTAAATACACTAATAGCAACACAACTAGAGCGGCAATGCCATAAAAAATACCTGTCCATATATTATTTACTGTGCGTGCATTTTTGTTTCTCATTGATGAGCACCTCGTTTCCCAATTGCTCGGATAATTAAAATGAACACGAAAGAAATAAGCAGTAAAATCATGGCTAACGTCCACAATGCGTTATTCCATGCCGTTCCGTTTAACGTATTAGACATATCCATTGTTAAAATACCTGTTAATGTTGCCGTTGGGCTATATAAGCTTTCAGGAAGCTTAACCGTGTTTCCGATAACCATTTGAACAGCTAGCGCTTCTCCGAATGCACGCGCAAGCCCTAACACAATACCTGTTAAAATACCTGTTTTAGCAGATGGAATAATGACTCGGCTAATTGCCTGCCATCTTGTTGAACCTAGTCCATAAGAAGCTTCTAAATATTCAGGTGCTACGCTTCGAATTGCATCGTCAGCAATACTTGCAATTGTCGGAAGAATCATGACGCTTAAGACAATAATTCCGGCAATCAAACTAAAGCCCACTCCGCCGAAGTTATCGCGAAGAAGCGGCACTAAAATTGTAACCCCTAAAAGACCGTATACCACTGAAGGAACTCCTACTAAAAGTTCTAAAACGGGTCGTAAAACCGTTGAACCAAATTTAGGCGAAATATAGTTGTTAAAAATGGCGATAGCAATTCCAATTGGAGCACTTATAATAACGGCTCCGATTGATACAAGCATGGAACCTAGAATAAACACAAGTGCACCGTATTCTTTATTGTTTGGACTCCATTTTGTTGAAGTCAACATTTCACCGATTGATATATTACTTTGTAAAAATGACTGTATGCCTTTTTCACAAATAAATACGATAATAGCTAACGTAACAAGTACAATTAAAATACCGCAAAATGTAGAAAGCGTACGGCCAATGTATTCGCTTTTTACATAATTAATGGATTTTTTCCCCTTCATCGCTCTGTCTCCTTACATATTCAGTATATATTCGCTTTTCTTTTTATTCGCTATATACTTTATTAACATTCAAATAGAATAAGACTGACTGTGTTAGTCAGCCCTATTCTTTTTAAAAACACTCTTATTTTTTGAACTCAGTCATTGGGATATATCCCATATCTTTTACTTGCTTAGCAAAGTCTTTACCAGCTACGTAGTCAATGTACTCTTTTGCACCATCTTTTGGCTCACCGTTTGTAATCATGTACTCATAAGACCAAAACGGATATTTTTTAGAAACAATGTTTTCTGTTGTTGGCTCTACACCATCAATATTAAGCATTTTTAAACTTTCTTTTTTATCGCCAATTAAATACGACATAGCAAGGTAACTTACTGCTCCTGGCGTTGAGTTTACTGATTGCTCAACCGCTCCGTTTGAATCTTGAGCTGTACCAACGCTGTCATTTACTTTTGCGTCACCCATTAATGTTTTCTCGAATGTAGCACGTGTACCAGATGATGCTGGACGGTTGATTACGTTAATTTTCTCGTCGTTTCCGCCAACTTCTTTCCAGTTTTTAATTTCACCAGAGAAAATCTTTTGAATTTGCTCTTTTGTTAACGATTCTACTTTTACATCTTTATTTACAACAAGTGCGAACCCAATGCCCGCTACTTTCGTATCGACAAGTTTATCTGCTTTTGATTTATCTTCGATTTTATCAGCTGCTGGAACGTCAGAGTTTCCAATGTCAACTGCTCCTGATGCTACTTGGTTAACACCCGTTCCACTACCTCCACCTTGTACCGTTACTGAAAGGTTTGGATATTTTTCAGTAATTCCATTGGCTGCTTCTTCTGCAAGTGGTTGTAAAGCTGTAGATCCCGCCGCTGTTAACGTACCTGAAACTTCTTCTTTGCTGCCCGAACCACTGTCGTTGCTTGCTCCGTCTTTACCACATGCTGCTAGTGCTCCTACCATTAAAAAAGCTGCTAATGTTACTTTAAAACCCTTTGTTTTCATTACATTACCCTCCAATAAATATATGTGTAATTAGTACTAGTCCTTTGTACTCGAACAACAGGTACAAGACACATTATACGAGTAGATTGTTGTCTTTATATGAAGTGAATTTTAAGTTACTGTAAACTTACTTATTTGGGGTTTATTTTTTCTTATTTCTATCAAAACCCTTGATACATAAGACTTTCTGAATATTGCTGTAGAAGATATAAAAGAAAGAAAGCCAAAACGTAAATTTTATGTAAATAAAGCGTTAAATAAATTTACATAAATCTCTTTTTTTAATACAGTGTAAATTCACCATCAAGCCATATTTTTCAATTTATTAGTACTTTTTATACATATCAAACAGAAGATTCCATCCAAAGCATAAATAGAACAGATATTTCCATAAAAAAAAGAAGGCTGCGATAGCCTTCTTTTTATTCATCACCTACGCGGCGAATCTTAATATCACTTAATAATTCATTGATAACATGGCCGCCCATAATTAATCCTGCTACAGATGGAACAAAAGCATTAGAAGATGGGGGCATTTTCGCTTTGCGAATTTGCGCTTGATCGTTTCCTACTTCTTTGCGAACTTCTTCGCGAATAACGATTGGACGTTCATCAGAAAAAACGACGTTAATTCCTTTGCGAATTCCTTCTTTACGCAGACGAGTACGAACCACTTTTGCAATCGGATCTGTATGTGTCTTTGAAATGTCTGCAATTTTAAAACGTGTTGGATCCATTTTATTCGCAGCACCCATACTTGAAATAATCGGAATATCACGTTTTAAACATTCTTTCATTAAATGAATTTTATACGAAATCGTATCGGATGCATCCACTACGAAGTCGGGTTTGTAACTAAAGAACTCTTCATACGTTTCTTCCGTATAAAACATTTGAAGAGAAACGACGTCACAGTCTGGGTTAATATCCAAAATACGCTGTTTCATTAATTCTGTCTTGGGCTGACCTACCGTAGAAAGCAGCGCGTGAATTTGACGATTTACGTTTGTAATATCAACATCGTCTTTATCTACAAGAATTAAACGCCCTACTCCTGACCGAGCCAAAGCCTCAGCAGAAAACGACCCTACTCCTCCTATCCCTAAAATAGCAACTGTGCTGCCTTTTAAAGTAGCTAGCCCTTCTTTTCCTATCGCCAGTTCATTACGCGAAAACTGATGCAACATGTTAAAACACTCCTCTATTAAATACACCAACGTGTATGATTAATTCAAATAAACAACGAAATTGACTATATCATATTTTTAGCAAAACGAACATGAGCATTCGTTATTTATCCATAAAAAAACTCTATGCAAATAATTACATAGAGGATTTTTTATATGTATGCTAGTCCCGATCGTGCCGTCTCGAGTGCCTTCGTTTTGAACCCGCTCTCGGCAGGTGGGTGCTCTGCTTTAACCATTGTAAGTCCTCGAGATGAGGCATGTACGCTCGTTAAAAACTCCGAGCTCCCAAGCAAAAAATTGTTCGGTCAAAACTGGATTAAGGACGAACACATCAGGACTATTTAGTTCTTGAAAGTATCTTATCACAGAAAAAATCACTTTGCAATTAATAAGTAAAACAAAAAAATCGAGCCTGTCACGTTCCAGTGACAGGCTCGATTTAACAGACGGTTCAATCGATTACGCTTCTGTTTTTTGCTTTTTCACCTGCAAATGCAGCTCGTCTAATTGCGCTTCACTTACTTCACCAGGTGCGTTTGTTAATAGACAGCTTGCACTTGCTGTTTTAGGGAAGGCAATTGTATCACGCAAGTTTGTGCGTCCTGCTAGAAGCATAACCAAACGGTCAAGACCTAATGCAATTCCGCCGTGAGGAGGAGTACCGTATTCAAATGCTTCAAGTAAGAAACCGAACTGCTCATATGCTTCTTCTAATGTAAATCCAAGCGTTTTAAACATTTTTTCTTGAATATCACGCTCGTAAATACGTAAAGATCCTCCGCCAAGTTCGTAACCATTCAATACTAAGTCATATGCTTGTGCACGGACTTGTCCAGGATCGCTTTCTAACATTGGTAAATCTTCACGAACTGGCATTGTGAATGGATGATGAGCCGCGTAGTAACGGTTGTCTTCTTCATCATGCTCAAGAAGAGGCCAATCTGTTACCCATAGGAAGTTAAATTTCGTTTCATCAATAATTCCTTGTTCTTTTGCAAGCTTTAGACGAAGAGCGCCAAGTGCATCTGCTACAACTGACTTTTTATCAGCTACAAATAAAAGTAAATCTCCTTCTTCCGTTTGAAGAGCTTCAGCAAATTGCTTTTGCTCATCTTCATTGAAGAATTTTGCAATCGGTCCTTTTAAGCCGTCAGCTTCCACTTTCAACCATGCTAACCCTTTAGCACCGTAAATTTTCACGAACTCTGTTAGAGCATCGATATCTTTACGTGAATAGCTAGAAGCGCCACCTTTCACGTTAATTGCTTTTACTTCTCCGCCGTTTTCAACTGCTGCGCTAAATACTTTGAACCCGCAGTCTTTCACAAGCTCTGATAAGTTGACTAGCTCCATTTCAAAACGTGTATCCGGCTTATCTGAACCGTAGCGACTCATCGCTTCATCATATGACATGCGCGGGAAAGGCGTCGTTATATCTAAATCTTTTACTCGCTTCATTACTTTAGACATCATTTCTTCCGTCATTGTCATGATGTCCTCTTGAGATAAAAATGATGTTTCAATATCGATTTGAGTAAATTCAGGCTGACGATCTGCACGCAAGTCTTCATCGCGGAAGCAGCGAGCGATTTGATAATAACGCTCAACTCCGCTTACCATTAGCAGCTGCTTAAAGATTTGCGGTGATTGAGGAAGAGCATAAAACTCCCCTTCGTGCACGCGGCTTGGCACAAGATAATCACGTGCGCCTTCTGGCGTACTTTTCGTTAAAATAGGTGTTTCAACATCTAAAAAGTCATTTTGATCCAAGAAGTCACGAATTGTTTTTGTAATGTCATTGCGCATTTTAAGCGTGTTAAACATCTCAGAACGTCGAAGGTCTAAATAACGATATTTTAATCGAACATCTTCTGATACTTCCGTTTGATCTGCAATGGCAAAAGGAGGTGTTTTGGCTTTGTTTAATACCGTAATCTGCTCAGCGTGAACTTCAATTTTACCTGTTTTTAAGTTCGAGTTAACGGTTCCCTCTTCACGAGCTACAACAGTTCCTTGCACTTCCAGTACGAATTCATTACGTACATCTTCAGCAATTTTTAGCGCTTCAGCAGATTTTTCAGGATTAAATACAACCTGTACAACTCCGCCGCGGTCGCGTAAATCAATAAAGATTAATCCCCCTAAATCACGGCGTTTTTGAACCCATCCTTTTAATAGAACTGTTTCGCCAGTTGCTTGTTCTGTTACATCTCCACAGTAGTATGAACGTTTTGTCATCATGGTTCCCCCTTATACTTGTTTTTGCAAATAGCTGACCAATTGATCAATTGATACTTCTTGCTGTTCGCCAGATTCCATATTCTTTACATTTACAACTTGTTTTGCTAGCTCATCTTCACCTAGAACAACAACAAATTTTGCTTGTACACGATCAGCTGCTTTGAACTGAGCTTTCATTTTTTTATCTTGATAATCTTTATCGGCTACAAAGCCTGCGCGTCGAAGCGTATTTACAATTGAAACGGATTTTTCTTTTGCTTCATCGCCCATGGTTACTACATAGCAATCTACGCCTGTTTCTACCGGAAGCTCAATTCCTTCTGCTTCCAATGCAGATAATAAGCGTTCGATACTTAAAGCGAATCCGATACCCGGTGTTTCAGGTCCGCCGATTTCTTGAATCAGCCCATTATAACGGCCTCCGCCACAAAGAGTTGTAATGGCGCCAAATCCTTCTGCTTCACTCATTAGTTCAAATGCTGTGTGATTATAATAATCTAACCCGCGTACCAGCGTCGGATCTACAACATAGTCAATGTCTAAATCGGTTAAGTACTGCTGTACTTTTTCAAAATATTCTTTTGAATAGTCGTTTAAATAATCAAGAATAGACGGCGCTGTAGCCATCAGTTCATGGTCACGATCTTTTTTACAGTCTAAAATACGAAGAGGATTTTTCTCCAATCTGCTTTGGCAGTCGCTGCAAAACTCTCCAATGCGAGGTGCAAAGTGGTCGATAAGCGCTTGACGGTGAGCTTGACGACTTTCTGTATCTCCTAAACTGTTAACAACCAACTTTAATTTTTTTAATCCAAGCGATTGGTAAAAGCTCATTAACAGGGCAAGAACTTCAGCATCAATAGCTGGATCATTTACTCCTAATGCTTCTACGCCAAACTGAACGAATTGACGGAAACGTCCCGCTTGAGGTCGTTCATAGCGAAACATAGGGCCAATATAAAACAGCTTGGTTGGCTGCGTTGGATTTCCAAACATTTTATTTGAAACAAATGATCGTCCAACTGCAGCTGTTCCTTCTGGGCGAAGCGTTAAGCTGCGGTCACCTCGATCTTTAAATGTGTACATTTCTTTTTGCACGATATCTGTTGTTTCTCCCACTCCGCGCAAAAATAATTCAGTGTGTTCAAACATTGGTGTACGAATTTCTTGGTAGTTGAACGCACGGCAGATCTCTCTTGCTCGCTGTTCAACAAACTGCCAATATTCTACTTTGCCCGGTAAAATATCTTGTGTGCCTCTAGGTATTTGAACTGACATAACGTGATATGCCTCCTATTTTTAAAATTTACAATACAAAAAAACTCTCGCCTCTACTATTTTTCCATAGTAGGGACGAGAGTTAATCTCACGTGGTACCACCCTAATTGAAACATATGACATGTTTCCACTCATTTCGTTAACGCACGAACACGTTCATCTCCTACTAAGTTTCCCTTTTCAGAGTGAAGCCTCCTGAGTGTTCTTTCATAAAGTCATCATGTAGAAATGCTTTCAGCCTAAGACATTTCCTCTCTAGCCATGTGTCATCTTTACTACTTTTCTCGATCTTTGGCTTATCAATATAAAAATGTTATACATTCATTTTAATTTAGCAATTGCTTTCTATATTACGAATGAAATGAGCAGTTGTCAAGCACCTTTCATGTTAAGAGCGGTCTAATTGTTTTCTTAGTTTCTGAATATCTCGAAGCGTTAAACCAAATTCAGAAGCCAATTCAAGGGATGAAGCTTCACTTTCTCTGTCAATAAAATCATGAAAATGAATGCCAAATACCGGATTTACCTGCTGAAATGATTGTTCACCTTTTTCACTAAACTTCATCGTTTCTTCCTCCCTGCCTACACTTACTTATCCTTTTATTAGCATTGCCCAAAAAAGATGTTTTTACATAAGAGAAAGGATTTTTTTTATTTTCATCGAATACTCTATTTTGTTATAAAAAGGAGGTCTATCTATTCGCCATCTAAACATGAAGTCTGTATCTGTTTTGGCTGCAAGTATCCTTTTATTACTGTGCTCTTCCTCATTTGAGCGCCCAAATGTACCGGTGCATCAACCCATTATTGTAACAGCTGACTCTCTTCATGTACGGAGCGGTCCAGGACGTTCATTTTCAATTACAAATAAATTGACGAAGAATACAAGACTATCCGTTTCAGACCGTCAAGGAGATTGGTATTATGTAGAAAGTTCGGGTATTCAAGGCTGGGTGTTTAAAAAATTCACGAAAACCGTAACGCTTCGCAGCGTTCAACCTAGCATGCAGGTAGCACAGCGTCAGCCTGTCTATACGCTGAGTAAAAGCTTGCGGCACCTAAAGGGCAAAACAATTATTATTGATGCAGGCCATGGTGGAAAAGACAAAGGAGCCATCGGCACACAGGGCACATATGAAAAAGACCTCACTCTCCGAACAGCACTTATTTTACAAAACAAACTTCAAAAAGAAGGCGCACACGTCATTTTAACCCGCACCCATGATGAGTACCTTCTACTTTCACAGCGCACGCTGCAATCGACTAAAGCAGATGCTTTTATAAGCATTCACTACAACAGTACGAACAGCTCACAGCTAACTGGCCTTATGACGTATTATTACCATCAGCATCAGGACAGTCCACTCACACATTCTATTCATCAGTCCCTTATTAATCATGCAAAATTGAAAGACAAAGGAGAACGTTTTGGAAACTATTATGTTCTTCGCGAAAATACACGTCCGAGTACATTAATTGAACTGGGCTTTTTAAGCAACGAAAGGGAAGAAACGTATATTGATTCCATCAGTTATCAGCAAATGATTACGTCCGCTATCGCTGAAGGATTAAATCACTACTTTCAAAGCAAAGAAAAAACGCAGGCTCATCTGTGAGTCTGCGTTTTTTCTTTGCTTTCTACAATAAGTGTGACCGGTCCGTCATTTGTAAATGATACGTCCATCATTTCACCAAATGCGCCGGTCTCTACTCGAACATTTTTTTCTGATAATACTTTATTAAAATAGTTGTAAAGCGTTACAGCATGATCTGGCCTAGCAGCTCCCATAAAGTTTGGTCTTCTGCCTTTTCGGCAATCTCCGTACAGCGTAAATTGAGATACCGATAAAATTTCTCCTTCTACATCTAGAAGCGACAAATTCATTTTGCCAGACTCATCATCAAACACTCGCAAATTCACAATTTTATCTGCTACATACTCTGCATCAGCTTCAGTATCGTCATGGGTAATGCCCACTAAAAGCATATATCCGTGCTTAATCTCACCGACCGTCTCTCCTGCAACAGTTACTTTTGCATTCTTTGCTCTTTGTACGACTACTCTCATGTATAACTACCTTTCTTAATGCATAATTCGGCGAACTGAATAAATGTCTCGAAGCTGCTTAATGCGCTCAACCACTTTATGAAGGTGACTGATGTTATGAATAGAAATTGACATATGAATCGTAGCCATTTTGTTTCGGTCCGATTTTCCTGAAACGGCTGAAATATTCGTTTTAGTCTCGTTTACAACCTGCAGAACTTCATTTAGTAAGCCTCTGCGGTCGTATCCGGAAATTTCAATTTCCACGTTAAACTCTTTGCCTTCTTTAATATGTGTTTCCCACTCTACAGGAATAAGGCGGCTTTCAGCATCATCTGTGTGAACGTTTAAACAATCTGCTCTATGAACAGATACTCCTCGCCCCTTTGTAATAAAACCAACAATCTCATCTCCAGGAACTGGATTACAGCATTTAGACAAGCGAATCAGCATGTTCTCTACACCCGGTACGATAACCCCGGAATCTTTTCGTTTATGCTGGCGAACACGCTTGGCCGCAGTGTCGCGTGCAATATCATCAATTTGGATCTCTTGTTCTTGATCACGCTGCTTTCTCCACTTCTCGGTTAAACGATTAGCTACTTGAGCCGCAGTTAATCCGTTATACCCAATAGCTGCATACATATCATCTTCGTTTGAGAAATTAAACTTCTCCGCTACTCGTTTGATATTATCAGCTGTTAATACTTCTTTTAAGTCAAACTCCATTTGACGAATTTCTTTTTCAACCAGCTCTTTGCCTTTTTCAATATTTTCATCGCGGCTTTGCTTTTTAAAGAATTGGCGAATTTTATTTTTGGCTTGAGACGTTTGAGCAAGCTTTAACCAGTCCTTGCTTGGACCATACGAATGCTTAGACGTCAAAATTTCGATAATGTCCCCCGTTTTCAAACGGTAATCAAGCGTAACCATCTTGCCGTTGACTTTTGCTCCAATGGTTTTATTTCCGATTTCAGAATGAATACGATAGGAAAAATCAATTGGAACAGAACCCGAAGGAAGCTCAATGACGTCGCCTTTTGGCGTAAAAATGTAAACCATGTCAGAAAACAAATCAACTTTTAGAGATTCCATAAATTCTTCTGCATCGTTTGCGTCATTTTGAAATTCTAAAATTTCTCTGAACCACGTCAACTTTTCTTCAAATGAAGCATGCTCAGCTGTTTTTCCTTCTTTGTAAGCCCAGTGAGCAGCAATTCCATACTCAGCAATTTGGTGCATGTCAAACGTTCGAATTTGAACTTCTAACGGATCACCTTTTGGTCCGATAACCGTCGTATGAAGAGACTGGTACATATTTTGTTTTGGCATTGCAATATAATCTTTGAAACGTCCCGGCATTGGCTTCCAGCACGTGTGAATAATTCCTAACACCGCATAGCAGTCTTTAATGCTATTTACAATAATGCGCACAGCTAGTAAATCGTAAATTTCATTAAACTGCTTGTTTTGCAGTGCCATTTTACGATAGATGGAATAAATATGTTTTGGACGTCCTGAAATTTCAACTTTAATCGACACTTCATCTACTTGCTCTCGAACTTCATCAATAACTTCAGCCAAATACTGCTCGCGTTCCGCACGCTTTTTCTTCATCAAATTTACAATGCGATAATATTGCTGAGGATTTAAGTAACGTAAAGCTGTATCTTCAAGCTCCCACTTAATTTTTGAAATACCAAGACGATGAGCAAGAGGAGCAAAAATTTCAAGCGTTTCATTTGAAATGCGTCGCTGTTTTTCCTGCGGTAAATGCTTTAGCGTACGCATGTTATGAAGACGATCCGCAAGTTTGATCAGTATGACTCGAATATCTTGAGCCATTGCTACAAACATCTTGCGGTGATTTTCAGCCTGCTGCTCTTCTTTAGACTTATATTTAATTTTTCCCAGTTTTGTTACGCCGTCTACTAACATTGCTACTTCTTCATTAAAAGCTTTTTCTAAATCTTTTAGTGTTATCTCTGTATCTTCAACCACATCATGTAGAAATCCAGCTGCAATTGTTGCTGGATCCATATCTAGATCAACTAAAATTCCTGCGACTTGAATCGGGTGGATAATATATGGTTCACCCGACTTGCGATATTGTTCTTTGTGAGCTTCTTTTGCAAAATCATATGCTTTTTGTACAAAAGCCACATCTTCTTCATTTAAATATCGCTTCGTATTGTCAATGACCTGTTCCGCTGTTAGGACTTGCTCATTTGCCATGAAATCACCTTTTATCAACTAGCATTTTTAATTCATATTGTAACTATTATCTTGAAAAAATCCAAGGATGTAAAGCCTTTGCGTTTAATTTATCAAATTTACATCATTTACATTTTACGTATTAACGTTTTTTAACGAAAAAAGAGCACCTGTATCAGGTACTCTTCTTTATGTGATCGTTCTTCTTAATACGTCATTAATGTGAATACATCATAACCGTCTAGTTTGTCACGGCCATCAAGGTAAGAAAGTTCAATTAAGAACGCAGCTCCAACAACAATTCCGCCTAATTCTTCGACAAGCTTAATTGTCGCTTCAATTGTACCGCCTGTTGCTAATAAATCATCTGTAATCAACACGCGCTGACCTGGCTTAATTGCATCTTTGTGAATCGTTAATACGTCTTTACCGTATTCTAAACCGTAATCTACTTTGATTACTTCACGCGGTAATTTTCCTTCTTTACGAACAGGTGCAAAACCGATACCTAACGCATATGCTACTGGACAACCAACGATAAATCCGCGAGCTTCCGGTCCTACGATAATATCAACTTGTTTATCATTCGCATATTTTACAATCTCATCCGTTGCGGCACGGTATGCATCACCATTGTCCATTAATGTTGAGATATCTTTAAATGTAATACCTGGTTTTGGCCAGTCAGGTACAATTGTAATATAATCTTTAAAATTCATTCTAATGTTGCCTCCTCATTCCATCGAACGCTTAAAAATATCTTGAAATTGATTTTTAAGCTGTACATATGACGTATAAATAAAGTTTTTTTCTATTTCAATCTGCTGCTGCTTTTGGCGATAAGTCGCAGATTCTATTAAATCACGTTTCGCAGAATTTTTCACTAACGAAATTAAGCCATTGTTTATTGTAACAAATTCTAACTCAAAAAACACCTTTGCCATAAAATCAATCGTTTCTTTTGACCAGCCCTTATGAATCGCTAAATCTTCTTTGTAGCGTTTTAAATCAAATGGACCCTTTTTCGCTAAAAAGCCGTAAAACCATTTAAAATGATCGCGAGTTGGGATTGTATCAAAATAATGGTCTTCTTCCGTTAAGAAAATAGCGTATAGTCTAGAAGGGATACCTTGGACAAACAAACATTCAAGCCATTTCTGTGAAGGAGGCAAATCTAATAAAACGATTTGTTCCCCTGCAAACATACATGCTTTTGCCTGTTCTTCATCTTGAATAAGAACAACATGCTCCATCGGCAGCAACGACTTGTATTTATCAATTGTTGAAGCGTGGAAAGCAACAACTTTCATTTGATCCGTAAATACCTGCTGAAAGAAACGTTTGACATCAACTGCACTGCGATAATCAAACATCTGCCATTCATCTACAGAAATATCTTCCACCATCAGCTGCGGCTTGCGCATATTATTCCACTCATTAATAGATAGTTCACCTACTAATGATACTTTAGCTATAGGAGATACTTCATCTAATATATAGCCTAACCCAAATCCTACTGCATCAACCGATACACCGCTGTCTTCAAATACGAGTTTTAAATGATTTTTATTAGCACCAATTTTCCGCATAGATGTTGTATGAACATCTTTAATGAGAACTTTTGGCTTCGGGTTATGCATACCAAATGGAGCAAGCGCACTCATTTGTTCAATGTTTTCCAGCGTAATTTCCTCTGTTGTGCATACTGTATCAACTGATGTAATTGGAATAAAATCCTGTTTGGTTAACACGTTGCTTGCTTGTTCATTAAGACGTCTGCGCAGCTCTTCTACATCATCGCTGTTTAATGTCATGCCGGCTGCCATTGGGTGCCCTCCAAAATGTGGCAAAATGTCACGGCACTTAGATAAGTTCGCGAATAAGTCAAAACCTTCGATACTTCTTGCTGAACCCTTGGCAATACGGTTTTCAGAGTCAATACTTAGTACAATTGTTGGTCTGTAGAATTTTTCTACGAGCCTAGAAGCGACAATTCCAACAACGCCTGCATTCCATCCTTCTCCCTCTACAATAAGAACGCTGTTTTCACCCGGAGGATACATACTCTCAACAAATTCAACGGCTTCTTCTGTAATATCGTTTACGATTTGCTGCCTTTCCTTGTTTAACGCATCAATTTCTTTAGCTAAACCTTTTGCCTCTTCAGCATTTGTCGTCATAAGCAAATGAACAGCTGGATCGGCATCTTGAAGACGTCCTACTGCATTAATGCGAGGAGCCATCGCAAATCCAATTGTATCCTCATTAATTTCTTCACGTTTTACTCCACATACGCTCAGCAGCGCTTCAATTCCGGTGCGCTTCGTGAGCTTGAGATAATCAAGACCTTTGCGAGCAATTAAGCGGTTTTCGTCCACTAAAGGAACTAAGTCAGCAATTGTCCCAATTACTGCTAGTTCTAACAAATGTTCCGGAAGCTCCCCTAACAGCGCATGAGCGAGTTTAAAAGCCACCCCTACACCTGCCAGTTCTTTAAATGGATATGTACTTCCCGGCAGCTTTGGATGAATAATTGCATAAGCATCCGGTAAAACTGGCCCCGGCTCGTGGTGATCGGTAATAATTAAATCAAAATTTAATTCACGTGCATACGCAGTTTCTTCGACTGCCGAAATACCTGTGTCTACCGTAATCACCAGCTGATAGCCGCCCGCGTTTATTTTATCAAATGCCGCCTTATTCGGCCCATAACCTTCTGTAAAGCGATTAGGAATATAAAAATCAACATCAGCTCCAAGCTGCTGTAAAGCAGTTAACATAACAGAAGTGCTGCTGACGCCGTCAGCATCGTAATCTCCATAGATCATAATTTTTTCATTATGATCAATTGCTTGCTGAATACGAGCTACTGCTTTGTCCATATCGTGCAACAAAAACGGATCGTGGAACGTTTGTGCATCAACGTGTAAAAACTCACGCGCCGCTTCTACTGTTGTCATGCCTCTATTAAGTAATAACGAAGCTACTAGAGGTGTAATATTGAGGTTTTCTACAAATTCATTAACAAGTTGTTCATCACATTCTTGAACATTCCAACGTTTTTTTGACTGTAACATGTCTCTTCACCCCTTAACCCACATTATTATACTAGAGTGGATGAAATGGAGCAACGAAAGAAAATAAGCACATTTTTCTGACAGTACGTCTTGAATTTTCACGCACAAAAAAAACGTGCGAATACTTCGCACGTTTTTGAATTACTTGCTTTCTACTTCTTTTTGTTCCTCACGCTTCAACTGTTTTCCTTTCCACACAAGCCATAGCTGAGCAGCAATAAACACAGATGAATATGCACCAAGAATTAAACCTACTAACAGAGCAATTGAGAAGTTTTGAATCGATTCACTTCCGAATAGAAGAAGTGCTACAACTGCAATCACAACTGTTAACACGGTATTCATCGAACGAGTAAACGTTTCACGCAAACTTAGATTTACGATAAACGCTAAGTCGTCAAACGTTTTGGATTTAAATTTCTGCATATTTTCACGAATGCGGTCAAACGTAACGATCGTATCGTTAATTGAGTAACCAACAATCGTCAAGACAGCAGCAATAAACGTTAAATCAACCTCTAACTTCGTTAAGCTGAAGACCGTAACGATAAAGAACGCATCATGCAATAGGGCAAGCACGGCTGCAAGTGCCATGTAAAACTCAAACCGTATCGTTACATAGATAATAATTCCAATTGAAGCAATGGCAATTGCCATCATTGCATTTTTCGCCAGTTCTTTTCCAACCGTCGGCGAAACGGTGCTTACATTTGGTTCAGAACCATATTTATCTTTAAAATGATCTTTTAAATTGGCAATTTCTTTTTTATTCAAGACCCCAACTACACGTACGACACCCGTGTCATTACCTTTTCCTGTAATGACTACGTCATCCGTTTTGATATTAATGGACTTCATTTCACGCTGTATCTCAGACTGTGTAACGGTATGATTTGCTGGAATCTCTATACGAGTTCCGCTCGTAAAGTCAATACCAAGGTTCAATCTGAACACAACAACCGAGATAATACCGATAATAACAAGGACGCTTGAGAACGTGAAGAATGCTTTACGGTATTTAACAAAATCAAGTTTATCCCATGCTGTAGGCAAAACGGTTGTGCCGTCGTCTTTACTTAGGTCGTGAATTTGTTCTTTCTTTACGCCAAAGTAGCCTGGTTTTTTATCAAACCAGCGGCTATTTACTAAAAGACTCATTAATAACCGCGTACCGTATACGGCCGTAATAAAGCTTAGTACAATCCCGATCATTAACGTTGTAGCAAATCCTTTTACTGAACTTTGACCATAAAAGAACAATACAAGAGCCGCTAGCATCGTTGTAATATTGGCATCAAAAATGGTCGCAAGAGAGCGACGATTTCCTGCCCGGTATGCAGATATAACAGACCTTCCTGTTTTCAGTTCATCTTTAATCCGCTCGTAGGTAATGATATTCGCATCTACTGCCATACCTACGCCGAGAATAAGAGCCGCGATACCTGGAAGCGTCATAACCACGTGCATCAAGTCAAATACAACTAAGTTCAAGTAGATATAGAAACTGAGTGTAATAATAGCAATAAGCCCCGGTAAACGGTAGAAAAACAGCATGTAAAGGAAGATAATTCCGATGCCGATAATACCCGCTAATATAGTCGTGTGAAGAGCTTCTTCTCCAAACTGTGCTCCAACGGATGTAGAGTATAGCTCATCCAATTTAACCGGCAGCGACCCGGCGTTTAGTAATTCCGCCAGCTGTGTTGCACTTTTCACTGTGAAGTTTCCACCTGAAATCTCAACATCTGGCTGTGTTAACACGCTGCTAACAGAGGCTGCAGATAGATACTTCGGATTTTGTTTTGTCGCTTCTTTTTGGTACGAGTCTTTTCCTTCTTCATAGTCCAGCCAAATGACAATTAAATTGTTAGGTGCTGGTTTTTGAGAAAGCTCTCGCGTGATCTTTTCAAATTTTTTCGCTTTTTTTAACTTTAGTGAGACGCTAGGCTGATTACTTTGGTCAAACGATTGCTTTGCTCCGCCTTGCGCTAAGTCTGTACCATCCATCAACACCTTATCGTTCACGTCACGGAACGTTAAGTTTGCTTGAGTTGATAACAGATCCCTGGCTTGCTTTTGATTCGTGACACCAGCTAGCTGAACGCGGATACGGTCATTTCCTTCAATTTGAATGCTAGGCTCACTAACTCCCAGTACATCGACACGTTGACGCAGCGCTTCAACCGTGCTGTTAAGTGCCTTTTTGTCAATGACATCGCCTTTTTTAGCTGGACTGACTTTATATAAAATTTCAAATCCACCTTGAAGGTCGAGGCCAAGTTTAATATCTTTTGTAATTCCAGTCATCGTTGTTCCGATTGTACTAAACACAAGCAGTACTAAGAGGAAAAAGGCAACGATACGTCCTCTTTTAACCATCGACAGAAAATCCTCCTTCTTATGTAAAAAACATGAAATGATAACAATAGATAAATGACCAATCTAATTATCATTCATAACCTAATGTCTGTCAAATAAAGACCTTATCAAATTTTAATACATGTATTTTACAAACTCTACTTTAATAATTCTTTCCAGTCTTCTCCATTATTAACACTTGAGAACATATCAGATTTATAAGATTCAATTGTTACATAGCTCATCACCTGCGTGATCTTAACAGATAAAATATCATTTACCACTTGATGGAGAGATAGCTCCTTTTCTTTTTTCCATTTTTTCATTTCTAAATAACTCAATAAATCGTTCTCCGTTACTTCTTCATATCCAAGCATATGAAATTCTTCCATTTTGCTGGATAAGACAGGCTGTATAAGTTCTTTCGAAGCTGAAATAAATGGATGTGTCATATCGATCCTCCTTTCTGTTTGACATTTCGCGTAAAATTTCTTTCTCGTATGAGGAATACTTGTCATGCTTGGACACCGGGGACGCATATATTCACTGTATAAACCTCAAGAAAGCAGTGAGTATATGTCTAAATTTTTACAGGGAACTATTATTTTAATAATTGCTGGCTTAATTACACGTGTACTCGGGTTTGTCAATCGAATTGTGGTGGCTCGAATGATTGGAGACGAAGGTGTGGGACTTTATATGATGGCGGTCCCCACGCTGGTATTAGTAATCACCTTAACACAGCTTGGGCTACCGGTTGCCATATCCAAGTTAGTGGCAGAAGCAGAAGCTTTAGGTGACAGGCATAAAATAAAAAAAATACTTGTCGTCTCTTTAAGTATTACGTGTACGCTGAGCGTTTTATTTACGCTCGGACTAATATTATTCGCTCCCGTTGTAGCAAAAACCTTCTTTACAGATTCACGTACGATCTATCCGCTGCTTGCGATTATTCCAGTTATTCCAATCATCGCCGTCTCGTCTGTCATCCGCGGATATTTTCAAGGAAAGCAGCAAATGAAGCCTGCTGCTTATTCTCAAATTATCGAACAAGTGGTGCGCATTACGTTAATTGCCGTATGTACAAAAGCATTTTTGCCCTATGGAATTGAGTACGCTGCGGCTGGTGCTATGCTATCTTCCGTATTTGGAGAACTAGCTTCACTGTTTTATATGATGTTTATGTTCAAGCGAAAGAAGAAAATAACGGTGAGACGAAAATTTTTTGCTTCTTTACATGCGGGCAAAGATACGTTCTTTGACTTAATGCGAATTGCTCTTCCCACGACAGGAAGCCGCATGATTGGGTCAATTTCTTGGTTTTTAGAACCGATTGTAGTAGCTCAAAGTTTAGCAATTGCAGGAGTAGCGACAGCTGTAGCAACGAAGCAGTACGGAGAATTAACAGGCTTTGCACTCCCTCTCCTGATGCTGCCTTCTTTTGTAACGGTGTCTCTATCCACGTCTTTGGTTCCCGCAATCAGTGAATCTCTTGCACAGAATCAAATGAAGCAAATCGAATATCGGCTTCATCAAGCTCTCCGCTTGTCGTTTGTAACAGGCGGGCTAGCCGTTGTTGTTCTTTATGTATTTGCTAATCCGGTAATGGAATTGATGTATGGTTCTGACAAAGCTGCTATTTTTGTCAAAGTCATGGCGCCTTTTTTTATCTTTTATTACTTTCAAGGGCCGCTTCAAGCTGTTCTGCAGGCGCTAGACCTTGCAAAAGCCGCCATGATTAACAGTTTTATAGGAGCAGCGGTCAAAACATCTCTTATCTTCTTACTCGCAACTCAGCCAAACCTAGGCATTATGGGAGCTGGTCTTGCAATTGTTGTGGGAATGATGCTTGTCACTCTTTTACACCTGTCTACCGTCATGAAAAAAATCACGTATAAGATTCATGTGTTTGAGTATCTTCGCAGTTTTTCTGTAATGGGAATATCAGGTTTTACCGGACACTTCGCTTATATGAACCTTTTCACTTCCATCCCTTTGAGCTTACGAACCGTTTTATCGATTGCACTTACAAGCGTTGTATACGTACTGTTTTTGCTGCTTTTTAGACTGATAACAAAAGAAGAATTAAACCGTTTTTCTGTTTTACGCTATTTTAAACGAAAATAAAACGCGGAGCAATCCGCGTTTTATTGTTTCACATCTACCAAATCTATAAAAAATTTTCCGTTGTCGTAGCTGCAATATGAAATCTTATCTAAGTTTGAATACCCTCGCTTTTCCAGCTCTGTCCTTAACCATTCCGTCGTTTTATGTTCATGCAGCAGATGCTCTTCTTGAATAATGCCGTCAATGATAAAAGGCAAATTCAAATTGCCTTTTTCACCTGATTGCTGATCTTTCTCAAACACGGATAGCCTTCCTGAAGATTCTAAAATAGCAAATTCAACATCAGCTACATTTTTTATATTTTTATCACGCAGCTGCACGAGCAAGTCATTGAAGTTATATCGCTGCCTTTTCATTTCATGTTCGTTTATTTTTCCGTTTTCAATGATAATACTAGGTTTGCCATCAATAAAATTTCGCATTCGATTGCTTTTAAGAGACCATATAGCTAAGCCGATTTGAATAATAAGAAGCGTTAACATCGGAAGAATTGAATACAGCAAAGGATCTTTTGGGTTTTCAATAGCCATTACTGCCATTTCAGCAATCATAATAAAGACAACTAAATCCAAAATGCTCAGCTCTCCTATTTCCCTTTTACCCATGACGCGAAAAATAATTAAAACTACTACGTATAAAAGCACGGTTCGCGCAACCATAATCAATAGTTCCACTGCAAAGACCTCCTTTATGTATTCCCTTGTAGTTTGTACCATTTATTTTAAAATAGCCTTACTTTTATGCGTCTATTTTGAAGTCATCCCGAATATGCTCGTACTAAGGGTTCACCTATCTTTTTATTTCATGAGGGGGAAACAAGTTGGGTGCAAAACGAATGAGCAACGCTGTATTTGCAGGAGTAGCAACAATCTTAGTGATGGCTTTAGCGATTAGCATTATCTTTTCGCTTATTTTAAAGTTTACATCGCTTGAAGAACAGTCGGTCCGTTTATTTTTACTTATTCTCTCATTTATTACACTGTTTATCGGAGGATTTATCGCGGGAGGACGAAACGGTTCAAAAGGACTTCTCGTTGGAGGAGCCACTGGTGTTTCTTATTCTTTTTTAATGTTTTTACTACAATTTCTCGGCTATAGTCACCTGTTTTCTGCACAGCAGCTCTTATTTCACGCTGGATTTATTGGAGTCGCTATTCTAGGGGGAATTGTTGGCGTAAACATTGCCGGTTCACGAGAAGCATAAAAAAACGTCACGTACATGTACGTGACGTTTTTTTTATTAATCTACGCTTCTTACTTCACGAATAGCATTGCGGTCAAACGTTAATTTTGAACCGTCAGTGCTGCGAACCACAACTTGTGACTCATCAATTGCGTCTACCAAACCGTGCATACCGCCAATTGTAACAACCTTATCACCTTTTTTAAGTGTTGATTGCATTTGCTGTACGTTTTTTTGACGTTTTTGCTGTGGACGGATTAACAAGAAATAGAAAATGACAAACATTAAAAGTAATGGCCAAATATTTTGTAAAACTCCCATGAAAACTCCTCCTTTTATTTATATTATCAACAGGTACTCATTCATAAATTTGATGAAAATTCCTGTAGTGACCTAGAAATTCTTTGCGTCTGGACCGTTAAACCCATATTTTTCAAAGAACTCATCACGGAAATCGCCAAGTCGGTCTTCGCGAATGGCTTCACGGACTTGCTCCATTAAGTTTAGCAGAAAATATAAGTTATGGTAAGATGTTAAACGAATTCCAAACGTTTCATTACAACGAATTAAGTGGCGAATATACGCTCTTGAATAATTTTGACACGTGTAGCAGTCACAGTTTGGATCAATCGGACCGAAGTCTTCTGCATATTTTGCATTTTTAACAACAAGACGACCTTCGCTTGTCATAAGCGTTCCGTTACGTGCAATACGCGTTGGTAATACGCAATCAAACATATCGATCCCGCGAATCGCTCCATCAATTAACGAGTCAGGTGATCCTACTCCCATTAAATAACGTGGTTTATCGGTTGGTAAGTATGGCGTCGTAAACTCAAGCACACGATTCATCACATCTTTTGGTTCTCCAACTGACAGCCCTCCCACAGCATAACCTGGGAAGTCCATTGAAACTAAATCAGCTGCACTTTGACGGCGTAAATCTTCAAACTCTCCGCCTTGAACAATTCCAAAAAGACCTTGGTCTTGAGGGCGGCTGTGAGCCTCAAGGCATCGCTCTGCCCAGCGGCTTGTGCGTTCAACTGAACGTTTTAAGTAGTCATATTCTGCTGGATAAGGTGGGCATTCATCAAATGCCATCATAATATCAGACCCAAGCGCATTTTGAATGTCCATCGCTTTTTCTGGAGATAAGAAAAGCTTGTCTCCATTCAAATGGTTGCGGAAATGGACGCCTTCTTCTTCAATACGGCGCAAATCACTTAAGCTAAAAACTTGGAAGCCGCCTGAATCCGTTAAGATGGGACGATCCCAGTTCATAAATTTATGAAGGCCTCCCGCTTTTTCAACAATTTCATGACCAGGACGAAGCCATAAATGATACGTATTACTTAAAATAATGCCTGCTCCCATTGCTTTTAAATCTTCCGGAGACATTGTTTTTACTGTAGCTAATGTGCCTACTGGCATAAAAATAGGTGTTTCAAATGAGCCGTGAGGCGTATGGACAATCCCTAAACGCGCTCCTGTTTGTTTACAAGTTTTTATATGTTCGTAACGAATTGCTGTCATTGATGTATTCCTTTCATGTTAAATTACAAAATTAGCATCGCGTCGCCGAAGCTGAAAAAGCGATACTTCTCTGCTACAGCTTGTTCATAGGCAGAAATGACGTTTTCTCTTCCTGCTAAGGCACTTACAAGCATAATGAGCGTAGATTTTGGAAGGTGGAAATTTGTAATCATTCCATCAATTGCTTTAAATTCATACCCTGGGAAGATAAAAATGTTGGTCCAGCCTGAAGAAGCAACAAATTTGCCGTTATGCTCAGTTGCAATCGTTTCAAGGGTACGGGTAGAAGTTGTGCCTACTGAAATAATGCGACCGCCTTTTTCACGTACGCTGTTTAGTAAAGCAGCGGTTCCTTCACTCACTTGATAAAACTCTGAGTGCATATCGTGCTCTTCTAAGTCGTCAACGCTGACTGGACGGAATGTACCCAATCCGACATGAAGCGTTAAAAATGCAATATGCACACCTTTTTCTTTTAACTGTTCAAGCATCTCTTCTGTAAAGTGAAGACCTGCTGTTGGCGCTGCTGCAGAACCTTGTTCGCGAGCAAAAACCGTTTGGTAGCGCTCTTGATCATCCAAGCGTTCTTTAATATAAGGCGGCAACGGCATTTCTCCTAGTTGTTCCAGAACCTCATAAAAGATGCCTTCATAGTTGAATTCCAACAAACGTCCGCCTTGGTCGCTCGTTTCTTTACATACAGCTGTCAGACGTCCGTCACCAAACGAAATAACCGTGCCTTCTTTTACTCGCTTAGCCGGTTTTACAAGCGTCTCCCACGTATCGCCTTGTGTTTGTTTTAAAAGCAATACTTCAATATTAGCACCTGTATCTTCTTTTGTCCCAAATAATCGTGCAGGAAGAACACGCGTGTCGTTTAACACTAAACAATCTCCTTCTTGCACATAATCAAGAAGGTCATGAAACATATGATGCTTCACACTTCCTGTTTCCTTGTTTAATACCATGAGTCTTGACGCATCTCGCTGCTCAAGCGGCGTTTGGGCAATCAATTCTTCTGGTAAATGAAAATCAAATAAATCTACTTTCAAAATGTTCACCTGTTTCTACTTAATTATTTAAATTTGCCAATTACATAAAAAATAAGTGATAACACAACGCTTACTAGAATACATGTCACAATCGGGAAATAAAAGGTTGTATTTCCTTTTTTGATAAAAATATCGCCAGGAAGCTTGCCAACGAACTGCCATAACAGCCCAATGACGACTAAAATGCCCCCTAATGTGATAAGCATCTTAGGCATATCATTCACTGATCAGGCACCTCCAGCTGAAAATGATCATAAACCAAAGGCGTCACAATTCGTCCTCGCGGCGTTCGCTGCAAAAAGCCGATTTGCAATAGATACGGCTCGTATACGTCTTCAATTGTGTGAGACTCTTCACCAATAGTAGCCGATATGGTGTCTAACCCTACAGGTCCGCCCCTAAATTTTTCGATAATCCCTCTTAATAATTTATGGTCAATATGATCAAGACCTAAACGGTCCACCTGCAACATTTCTAATGCTTCGTTGGCAAGCCTTTCGGTTATGGCTCCGTCTCCTTTGACCTGAGCAAAATCTCTGACTCTTCGAAGCAAGCGATTCGCAATACGCGGGGTTCCCCTAGCACGCCTAGCCATCTCAAACGTAGCTTTCTCATCAATCTCTACATCTAAAATAGCGGCTGTCCTTTCCACTATCGAAGCAAGATCTTCTTCTTGGTAATATTCTAAACGGCTTAAAACGCCGAATCGATCACGCAAAGGAGAAGATAAAAGCCCTGCTCTTGTCGTTGCACCTACTAGCGTAAACGGAGGCAAATCCAGACGGACGGAACGTGCACTCGGTCCTTTTCCAATAACAATATCTAAACAGAAATCTTCCATTGCTGGGTACAGTACTTCTTCAACCGAACGATTTAATCGATGAATTTCATCAATAAAAAGCACATCTCCAGGCTCTAAGCTGGTTAAAACTGCGGCTAAATCGCCTGGACGCTCAATAGCTGGTCCTGAGGTCGTTCGGATTTGCACGCCCATTTCATTAGCGATAATAGTAGCAAGAGTTGTTTTCCCCAATCCTGGAGGACCATATAAAAGCACGTGATCTAACGTTTCGCTTCGCATTTTGGCAGCTTTAATAAAAATGTCCAGATGGGATTTTACTTTATGCTGACCAATATACTGCTGTAAGGTTTGCGGCCGCAAACTTTGCTCGATGATTTCTTCTTCACCAAGAACATCTCCCGTTACAATACGATCGTCCATTTTACTCCTCCCTTACTTATTGTTTCAATAATCGCTTTAACGCTTCTTTAATATACTGATCCGTTGTCATCGTTTCCTTCATTAAAGCCGGAACAATTTTTTTGATTTCTCTTTCTGCATAACCTAATACTTTAAGTGCTTCAATCGCTTCATCCAGTGCTTCTGAACTTTGAGATTTGACTTCTTGTGCGTCCAAATCTGCGAATAAAGAAGGAACGGCATCTGGTACAATATCATGCAGCTTTCCTTTTAAATCTAGAATCATCTGTCGAGCTGTTTTTTTACCTACTCCTGGAAACTTAACTAAAAACTTCTCATCTTCCTCTTCCACAGCTTGGACAACCTGCGCTGGATTACCTGACGCTAAAATAGCTAAACCGCCTTTTGGGCCAATTCCTGACACGCTAATTAACTTCATAAATAAATCCTTTTGTTCTCGGGAAGCAAACCCGTAAAGTGCAATTACGTCTTCTCTTACATATTGATAGGTGTAAACCGTCTTTGGTTGTTCATCAATTGAAAATACATATGGATTCGGCGTAAAGACTTGATAGCCTATCCCATTGTTTTCGATTACTACATACTCAGGATTTATATATGTAACAGTACCTTTGATATAATCAAACAATAAGCTCTCTCCTTAATCACGTACGCGCGGGCAGTGACCTTCCACTTTGCCTACGAAGAATCCTGCCAGCATCGTTCTCTATTTTCCTTTAAAGCTGCTTTTTAAAAAGACGTTCAAGAGAACGTTTGCCTCTTTTCATCTTTGCCAACCTATTTTTACAATAGCTATAAAAAATAGAACCGCACACTTTTATTGATGAATGACCTTTTAAAATATATACAATACTAGACTGCTGAATACCATTTTAACATATCGCCAAAAGCAAATAGAAGCAATTTAGAATGTTGCATTCAATAATTATTTTACCATACTAAAAAACGGCTGCTTGATTGAAAGCGGCCGCTGCTGGAGCTGATAGATTTTATAGAAATTAATGAGGGAAAGATATTCATCTTTTGATTGAATGCGAATACCTTTCTTTAATTGTTCATGCTGATAGCTCTCAAGCCTTTTGATGTCAATTTGAAAAAACGATTGTATAATGTGCTGCGACGAAGCTGGTTTGCCTTCAAATGCTGAGAGAATACCGTTAACAGAAAGCCCTACATAACCGTTCTCTTTTAAAATAGGTGAAATATCGTCTATGCTTGTTCTAAAAACTAGCTCTTGATCCGTTTCTTTAAGCAGTCGCCAATTTTTATATTTTTTCATTAATTGTTTTTTCGTCATAGAAGGGCTTTTGATCATCTCTTGACTTACAACTCCATCCACATACACGCGCTCAAGAAATAATGTCATCGGCTCCTTTTCATTCGCATCTGCACGGTATGGCATTATACAAAGCACAATACTTACTAGCATTAAAAAAGCTGCTTGATGAATGACTTTCTTCACTCACCTTCACCTCACACGTTAATCATACTCTTTTTAGTATTATCTAAAAAGGTTTTGTGAAAATCTACACTAATAGTTTGACCTACTTATTTTCTTTTATCCTCTTATTTTATGAAGCAAATCCCTTTTACGATATTATGTTAAGAAAACATGGCGTATTTGTTACACTTGCACACTATTTGTAAAATTTTCTCTTGAACGTTTTAATTAAATTTTCGCAGGGTATGTACATAGTGGAAGTAATTGTAAGGACTTCTATTATCTATTTTCATAAAAAAGGGAGCTGAAGTAATGAGAATGAATAAACGTGTAGTCGGAACTTTTTTTTCAGAGAAAGAAGCTTTAGATGTTATCCATAATTTAAAGCGTCAAGGTTATCGAGAAACAGACATTATGGTTATTTCTAACAGTAAAAGCAATACATTTCAAATAGGTCACGATACAAATGTAATTATTGAAGCTGGTTCACCTGCCGTAAGTTCATTAGCTGGCGTCATGATGGATAACTTTTTTACCATGATGACAGGCGGCATGGGGCTCAAACAAGGAAACGGCTTGAAATCAAAATTAATCCGCATGGGCATACCAGACTTCTCAGCCGTGCAGTGCGAAACAGATGTAGCTGCTGGTAAAATTCTAATCTTGATAGATGCCGTAAGCTCTGAACAAACTCCAGCGTACGGAACCTATACGGAACACAACGAGCATAGAGCCGTCCAACTACGTGAAGAAAAATTAGATGTCTTAAAAGAACGCGTCCAAGTGGGTGAAGTAAAACTCCACAAAAAAGTAATAGAGGAAGAAAGAACTGTACACGTTCCTGTTACGAGAGAAGAGTTTTATATTGAACGTCGCCCTGTAGTTGATGGAGACTATAACACTGGGCCACTTACAGAAGATGAAATTATTCGTGTTCCAATCATGGAAGAACGAGTGGAAATAACCAAAAGACCAGTTATTGTTGAAGAAGTAATTATAGGAAAAAAACTTATTCAAGAAACAAAAGAATGGACTGAAACAATTAAAAAAGAAGAAGCAAGCGTAGAACCTGATGGACTCGCGAGCCCTGAAGTATACGAAAATATGATGAACTATACAGACCATACTTACGCTCAAGTTTCTGCAGCTCTAGCAAGCGACGTGGAAGCTGAATACGAAAATAGTCAGACAACTAACAACGAGAAGCCAAACACACAAGCTAATGAGACAAGCTCTTCTGCAAAAAATGTAAAAAATACAAAGAGTGTCGCTACGGCACCAGCAGATACGAAAAAAAGAGAAGGTCGCCTCAAACAAAATGAAACTAACGCTCAAAAGGAAGAAGCGGAATCCAAAACAACAAACAAATCTGCTTCTAACAAGAAAAATTAATAGTTACATGTTCGAGGAATAGCTGCCTGGCTTCAATGGCAGCTTTTTTATATGTCTTCTCATCAAAAAAAACAGCCGTCCTTCACAGACAGCTGCTTCTTCATTTAACGATGTTTATGATTGACATTCTCATCGACTGATTCAAATAGACCATTGAAATTAGTTTGAATCGTATTTCGGTCTTTTCCATTTCGAATATCGTCATCAAGAGAGCGAGCGTTCATAAATACATCATGATCTACTTTTACTTGAACATTGTAGTCCTTTGCAATAGGCTTTACTTTATCGAGCACGTTTTGTTTTAAACGGCCGTTATTTATGTCTTTGGCCGGATCCACAGCAACTAATAGCTGATCTCCACGGACAACGGCGCGACTATTTTCTACACCTTTAACGCTTGCAGCCCGATCAGCCACTTTTTCCGTAAAGTCTCTTGGATAATCTTCACCATAATACATATTAGCAACGCCATTTGTACGATCATTTGTATTATTGATGTTTCCATAAGGGTTTGTCGGATTGTCAAAACGTCCATCACTTACGTTTAACGGATAATTAGGTGTTCCATTCCCATCTAAAACTTCAGTCATTGGACCTTTCGGATTATCTACGCGATGTTCATTCGCTTTTTCATTTGTATGATACCCAACAGGCTGTGTCGTATCTGTATAGCGCTGTTCCATACCTTGGTCTTTGTTATTGCAAGCGCCAAGTCCCATCATACATGCAAAAGCTAAAGAAGTTGCTACATACCTATTCAACATAATCGCCCCCTAATTTAAGCTCTATTTACTCTGAGCTTACTATTAGGATTAAAAGACGAGCCGTTTCTTATTCGATGAAGTGTTTATAAACTCTTTACATGTCATGTAGGTTTTGTAAGTGCTGGTAAATCACTCGATAAAAATGTGTACGCTGTGACCATTCTTCGACTGATTGTTGCATTAACCTTTGGCGATTTGCCCATGATAAAGCAGAGGCATTTATATTCCAGTTTCTCATCAGCATCGATGGAAATAGTAAAGAAGCAAGAAAAAAACGCTGCTTGCTTAATTCTTTTATTTTCGAGTGTTGAAGTAGTTCTTTCATCGACCACTGGACGTAAGGCAAAAAGCGCTGCACAAGCTGAACATAGTCATAAAGAGCAGGAGCTTTAGCCGATAAGTCAAAATCAATCATAACAATACCCAAGTGGTTTGTTTTCAAGAAATTATGTGAAGCAACGTCACCGTGAATAATGGAACAGTTCAACTCACTATCTTTGAAACGTTCCATTAAGACTAAAGCTTTTTCTCCCCAATTCACAATGTCTTTATATACATGAAATTGATTAAATTCCCTAAATATATGTGAGGTTTCTCGAAAAGAGGAAAGCCGCTTTTTCCATTTTAAAATAAGATCATACTCAGAAAGCTTGGTATACGCGGCTAGTTTCTTTTTATGAACTTCTCCATGATAGCGGATCAATGCTTGTAATACTTCTTCGCGATCCTGAAAACTTTCATACGTTACCTCTTTTACTTGCTTAACAAAAGGCATCATCGCCCAATACAAATGACGGTCCTTTATATAAAGTTCACCTTCTGGGTAAGCTTCGAAATTAACAGCGTACCCTTGTTGAATCTGAGATAAAAAATGATAAACATGTTCAATTTTACTTTTGTCTCTGTATGCTTTTATTACTTTTTTTCCTTTATTCGTATCCGCTATGATGACATGAGGCTTTTTCATACGATAGGTCTCAACGTGAATATCTCTTTTTTTCAAATAGAGAAAGAGACGATTTAAATTAAAATCGTCTCGTGTATAATAATCAATCTTCATCTTCGTCGTACTCATCATATTCTGGAATACTAAATGCATTTGGGTCAAACGCAGGATACGGAGGTACACCAATCATGCCATATGGGGCTGGATAGGGTGCCCTTGGGTCCTGAAAGCCATAAGGTACCTGCTGTTGGTACTGTGGATAAGGCTGCTGTGGTGCATAGTCTTCAGGTCTTGGTTCACCGCAGCCGCAGTCTCCTTGCTGCTGTGGCGCATAGTGCTGCCCATAATGGTAAGGCGCGTTTCCATAACCATCGGAAGAACTTTCATAATGGCCACCTGTCATAGCTCCTTGTACTTGTGGATACATCGGTGCTTGATGATAGGCCGGATAAACGGGCTGCTGATATCCCCATGGAGGCGGACAAGGAGAACATTGTACCGGTCCATAGCAGCTGTGTGGCATCATTGGATACATTGGCATCGGTGCCATGTGAGCGCCCATCGCATGTTCTTCGAACGACTCGTTTTCATAACCGTGATGATACATTGGAGCCTGTTGATACATTGGCATTGGATATGGCTGCGGTGCATACATTGGCGGATGACACGGCATATAATTAAATCCGCAGCCTGGCATTACAGGCGATATCGGCATGATTGGGTAACATGGCATTTGAGGAGGCATTTCTATACTCTCCATCTCTGGACTTTCTGGCGATTCATGCTTAGGTAGTTCTTTTGGTGCTTCTTTTTTTGGAGCCTGCATCGCCATATTAACGGTGTAATAATTGTTAATATCAATCTCAGGTGCAATTGGCTTTAATTTAGGAAGCTTTGGCGCAACTGGCATTTCTTTTTTAGGCTGCGCAATGGGTGCTTCTTTTTTAGGCTGCGCGACCGGCGCTTCTTTCTTTGGCTGCGCAATCGGCGCTTCCTTTTTCGGTTGAGCAATCGGTGCTTCTTTCTTTGGCTGTGCGATTGGTGCTTCTTTTATCGGTTGCATAAACGGTGTTTGAGCAGGCTGATTAGCTGACTTTTTCTCATCCGGACTTTCATCAATTTCCGTTACTGGATAAGCTTTTGTGGATTGGTCACTATAAGGGTGTTGAACTTTAGGCATTTCTTTTATACCAGGTGAAGGAGCTCCTTCTTTTTGAACAGGCACTCCGCTTGTCGGCACTTTAATTTTCATCCCAGGCATGATCATGTCTGGATTGCTTAATTGAGAATTCGCTTTTTTTAACTCTTCAAAATTAACCCCATACTTTTCAGCGATTTTCCAAAGGGTATCCCCTTTTTGAACGATATGGATTTTCAACGTCATTCCCCTCCCGAGTAGAGTCTCTGCCATCTATATGTGCAAAATCAAAGTAAGTTCTGTTTGTTCATCACAAGATATGCCTTGAACCATTTTTTTATTCATTTTGCCCACAGTTTGGTTCAAGTTTTTATGATAAAGAAAAAAAGACTTATCAACACAAACAATATGTCAATAAGTCTTCTTTTAGACCTTCTCTTTTTAATTGTCTTAAAAATCTTTATGCTCGTTCTAACATATTCGTTAGCGCTTTGATCGCCCCTTGTGCTGTATGTTTATCCACCTTGATTTGATTCACTTCTGTTCCTTCTTCGATGCTTTCTAAAGCCCAAAGCAAGTGAGGCAAATCAATTCGGTTCATCGTCAAACAAGGACACATATAGGGATTAAGCGAAACAATTTCTTTATCCGGATGACTGTTGATAATCCGTTTTACTAAGTTCATTTCCGTGCCAATGGCCCATTTAGAGCCTGAAGGGGCTTTTTCAATTGTATCAATAATATATTTTGTAGAACCTGCATAATCTGATTTTTGCACCACTTCATAAGAACATTCCGGATGAACAATAATATTCATCTCAGGCTGCTTCTCGCGTAAATAATCAATATTTTTAACCGTGAAATTTTCGTGCACAGAACAGTGACCTTTCCACAGAATCACCTTGATAATGTTTATATCCCCTTCATATTCAAGCATTTCTTCAATAGGATTCCAAATGGCCATTTCATCTAGTCCAACACCTAAATCATAAGCTGTGTTTCTGCCCAAATGCTGATCTGGTAAAAAGAGAATGCGCTCTTTTTTAGAAAATGCCCACTCCACCATATTTTTTGCATTTGAAGATGTTACAGTTGCCCCATCATGTTCGCCCACAAAAGATTTAATTGCAGCTGTAGAATTCACATACGTAAGCGGAATAATCGTATCTCCGAAAAGATCCTGTAAGACAGGCCATGCCTTTTCTGTTTGCTGAATAGTAGCCATATCAGCCATTGAACAGCCAGCTCGCATATCGGGTAAAATGACTTTTTGATTTTCAGCTGTTAAAATATCAGCTGTTTCTGCCATGAAGTGAACGCCGCAAAACACAATATGCTCAGCTTCTCTATTTTCAGCTGCTATTTGAGCCAGCTGTAAGGAGTCTCCTACCGCATCTGCAAATTCGTACACTTCATCTTTTTGATAATGATGGCCGAGCAGAAACAATTTGCTTCCGAGCTTTTTCTTGATTTCTAGTACTCTTCTTTTCATTTCATTTTCTGTGAGCTCTATATATTTAGCGGGCAGCGTTTGCTGCTGAAGCGTTTGTAATAAACTCATGATTTCCTGTTCCCCTTTCTGTTAATAAGTCCAAGCTGATATCGATAGCCCCTGCTGAATGCGTTAAAGCTCCAAGTGAAATATAGTCCACTCCGCTGTCCCTAAAAGAATGGAGCGTGCCAAGCGTAATTCCACCGGATGCTTCTGTGACAATATGAGCGGGAACCAGTGGTATCCAATCTTTAATGACTTCTGGAGAACAGTTATCGAACATAATGACATCTGCTCCTGCCTCTATTGCTTCTAGCAACTGACTTTTGTTTTCAATTTCTACTTCCACCTTAACCATATGTCCAACCTGCTCTCTTACTTTCACAACAGCGTCTAGAATAGATCCTGCATGTGCAATATGGTTATCTTTTAACATGACGCCATCGTACAATCCAAAACGATGATTATAACCTCCTCCAGCACGAACGGCATACTTCTCTAACATTCGCATACCAGGCGTTGTTTTTCGCGTGTCACATATACGCGTATGTGAGCTGCCAAGCAGCGCTACGGCTTTGTGCGTCATCGTGGCAATGCCACTCATTCTTTGAAGTAAGTTTAAGATTACCCGTTCACCGGTCAAAATAGATCGCACGGGTCCTGAAACGGTAGCTATTTTATCTCCAGGATTAAGAACATCTCCATCTTTTTTCTCCAAATTCACTTTCACGTCAGGGTCTATTAAATGAAATCCTTCTTTAATCAATTCCACACCTGCGATAATACCTGATTGCTTTGCCGTGAACACAGCTTCCCCTTGGTCAGACGGAGAAAAAATAGCTTCACAGGTTATATCTCCATCTCCAATGTCTTCTATAAAAAAAGACTGCAATAGTTTTTGTAATTTCAACGTGTTCATTGTGCTACCTTCACCTTTCTTTTTAGATTTTCTTGCTTATAAAATCAATGATTGTTTTGTTGAAGCAGCAGACTGCTTAATAATTCGCTTATGCTCCCATTCTTGGTTTTCATGCGGAAAGTCACTTCGGTAATGACCTCCTCTACTTTCTTTTCTAGCAAGAGAGGACTCGGCAATAAGCAGACCTGCAGCTAGCATATTGCAGATGGTCGCAGCTTTCCTCGAATATATAACTTCTTGGTCAAGAGGTATTCCATCTAGATAATTTGTGAATTCATGCACAATAGTAGACAATTCGTTTTCATGACGAATGATTCCTACACAATCCATCATTTTATGCTGAATTTGTCTTGTGGCAGGCAGTGTTTTAGGCATGTCTTTATAGACGTAACGGACGGGGGGATAACGAGATATCGTTCTCGCTTTATGTAAAATATGACGCCCTGTCCGTTTTCCAAATACAAGACACTCTAACAATGAATTGCTTGCTAGACGATTTGCTCCATGAACGCCTGTAGAAGAAGCTTCCCCCACGGCATACAATCCTTCAACGCTTGTTTGTCCGTAACCATCTACTTCAATTCCACCCATTAAAAAATGTGCGCCGGGAGTAACAGGTATTCGTTTTTTGTCCAGTTGAATTTTATACTTCCGACACAGTGCCGTAATCGTAGGAAATTTTTGTTGGAAATGAGCCACTTTTTCAATGTCTAAAAATACGGATCTTCCTTTTTTCATTTCATTAAAAATTGTCCTTGCTACAACATCTCGCGGTGCTAAATCCTTAAAGGGATGAACGCCTTCCATTATGCGTTCATTCCATTCATTTACCAGTACGCCACCTTCACCTCGAACCGCTTCGGATACTAGACCTTTCGCTTCATTTTGATACAAAAGCGTCGGATGAAACTGAACAAATTCTAAGTCCGCTAATTTTGCTCCAGCCCTGTACGCAAGCGCTAGCCCATCTCCCGTCGCAAGCGGCTGGTTGGATGTATGCTTGTACAAAGCGCCGATTCCTCCGGTAGCAATAACCGTTTGACGAGCATGATATATAGTAATTTTGTTGTTTTCACCTTGTCCGATAGCACCTCTGCACGTTCCATCTACAGTTATTAAATGCTGAATCATTTCGTTTTCAATGACTGTAATATATGGCAGTACTTCTTTTTTCAAAAAAGCGAACAGCGCTTGTCCTGTTGCATCCCCACCTGCATGGAGAATACGATTCGTACGATGGGCTCCTTCTTTTCCAAAATGCAGCGTACCATCTGGATTTTTATCAAACTTCATTCCTTTATGAATCAATTCATTTACTACAGCCGCACCTTCTTCCACTAAAGTGCGTACCGCTTGTTCATTGCAATGCTTATTGCCCGCAACCAACGTATCATAGAGATGTTCACTCCAGTGATCGCTGCTTCCAATAGCAGCTGCTACTCCGCCTTGAGCAAGAACTGAGTTATTGCGGTCAATTTTCCCTTTCGTTACCATTACAACTCTGTTATGACGACACAGTTCATAAGCTGCAGAAAACGCTGCTAATCCGCTTCCAATAATTAAAACATCCGTCTCTAACATTTTACACCTCTTTATTTACATGTGTCTTGACACCTATATTTACATATTATTAAATGAAAGACAAGAAGTTTTTTTATCGGAGGGAGAAAATGATTTATCTGGACTATGCAGCAACAACGCCAATGAGACAAGAAGCAATTGAAGTATATACTGAAGCGGCAACAAGCTATTATGGAAACTCCAGCAGTCTTCACACACTTGGAACACAAGCAGAAAATTTACTGACGCTATGCAGAAAAAAATTAAGCCTGTTAGTAAATTGCCGAGAGGATGATCTTTTTTTTACAAGTGGGGGAACAGAAGCTAATTACTTAGCTATTCATTCTCTTTTAAAAGGAAAAAATGATGAAAGAAAACATATAGTGACAACGAAGCTTGAACATTCTTCGGTGCTTCATACGTTGCAGCAGCTTGAAAAAGAAGGATTTTCCCTATCTTATGTACCTGTAGATCAAAGCGGAGTTGTGTCTGTAGACGACTTAAAGAAGACGATTCGACCTGACACTGTGCTAGTAGCCATTCAGCATATCAATCATGAGCTCGGTACAATTCAGCCAGTTGAGGATATTGGCCATTTTTTATCTAAAAAAGAAATTCTCTTTCACTGTGATTGTGTTCAATCTTTTTGTAAGCTTCCTATTGATGTTAAAAAGCTGAAAGCTGATAGCATCTCAGTCTCTAGTCATAAAATTTACGGACCAAAAGGTGTAGGAATGGTATACATGAATTCAAGTTCTTCTTGGAAGCCTATTTACCATAAAGCAACTCATGAAAAAGGCTTTCGCCCTGGGACTGTAAATACAGCGGGCATTGCTGCCTTTACTGCAGCAGCTGAATGCGCATATGCAGAAATGAAGACCGCCCGAAGCCATTATGAGCGCTTAAAATCGTACTTACTGGAAAACCTAGAGCCTCTTGCTCCTTTTATAGAAGTAGAAGGCCTTGGGAACTCTCATTTTCCTGGAATTATGGGACTGACGTTTTCAAACATACAGGGTCAATATGTTATGTTACAATGTAATCGTCACGGAATTGCTATCTCTACGGGAAGTGCCTGTCATGTAAATCAGCAGGAACCATTAGCTTCTCTGCTTGCAATTGGCAAATCGACTGCGAATGCTAAGAATTTTGTCCGTATTTCATTCAGTCAACATTCAACGTTTAAGCATATTGATCGACTCATATCCGTTTTTCATTTATTACAGCAAGAATTTATGACAGTGTAAAAGGAGGGATTAAAGGTGCCAGGAACTCAAAAGAAAATTCTTGGAGAAGAAAGAAGAGAACTTATTCTACAATGGTTAAAAACAGAGAATAAACCAATGACAGGCAGTGAGCTTTCGAAACGAACGAACGTTAGCCGCCAAGTCATTGTACAAGATATTTCGCTGCTGAAAGCTAAAAATGAGCCCATTATCGCAACAAGCCAAGGATATATTTACATTCAAAATCCATCTCAAACTACCGTGCATCAGCGAATTATTGCCTGTCAGCATACGCCAGAAGATGCTGAAAAGGAGCTTCTCCTGCTTGTTGACCACGGCGTTCTCGTAAAAGATGTAACCGTTGAACACCCTGTGTATGGTGAATTAACCGCTTCCGTTATGATTCAAACCCGAAAAGAAGTAGAAACGTTTATAGAAAAAATTCAAGAAACAAACGCAACTTATTTATCTCAGCTAACAGATGGGATTCACCTTCATACGATTGAAGCAGATACAATTGAAAAACTGAATGCTGCCTGCTTAGCTCTTGAAGCGGAAGGCTATTTAGTTTCGAATGAATAAAAAGGTGTTATAACAAAAAAATCCCGCTTTAAAGCGGGATTTCTGTTTCAAGTAGTGTATGGGGATAGCTTCCTAAAAGCTCTACGCTACAGCCTAGTGCCTCAAGTTCAGCCATAGCCCCAGGGATTAATACTTCATCCATTTTTTGTTCAATATCAACGATAAAGAAATAGTTTCCAAGCCCTGTTTTCATAGGACGGGATTCAATTTTAGACAGATTTAGCTTACGCCAGGAGAAGGCTGAAAGCACTTGATGAAGCGCTCCTGCCTGATCAGATGGAAGTGTAATCATTAACGTTGTCTTGCACCCGTTTCCAGCTAAAAATGACACCTCTTGCGCTCCATCTTTATGCAAAATAACAAACCTTGTTGTATTATGATCATAATCATGAATGTTCGGGCAGGCAATATGTAATCCATATTCATGGGCTGCTAACCCATTCGCAATAGCTCCAATATTAAGCTCAGGGTGTTCGCTTACATACTTAGCAGCAAACGCCGTTGATGTCATCTCTTCTACTGCAGTTGACGTACATTCTCCGTGTAAAAATTTATGACACTGCGCAATTGCATGAGGATGAGAATAAATCGTTTCAATGTTTTTCCACTGTTCTGCACGAGATGGATGAACCATTAAATGCTGACGAATCGGAAGCACAATTTCCCCAACAATCGGCAGACGACGTTCATGAATAAGATAATCAAGTGTTAAATTTACAGATCCTTCAAGTGCATTTTCTAACGGTACAATTCCATACTCAATTTCTCCGTTATCCACTGCATCAATGCATGCTGGAATTGTTTTGTATGGAATATGGTCGTGCTGTTTAAATACGCCTTGGACGGCTACATGTGTAAATGTTGCCTTTGGTCCTAAATATCCTACTTTCCCCACAATCATGCCTCTCCTTATCTATATCTGTTTGCCATTATGCCCCTGAACCAAGCACGTCCACTTTATCTACAAACTCTAAGCTTTTCAGTCTTCGCAGCATTTCATTTAATTCAACATTCATGCTTGCTGTATCTAATGAAAGAGTTACGTTGGCACGCCCTTGTAAAGGGATGGTTTGGTGAATCGTTAACACATTGCATCCCGATGATGCAACGGTGCTCAATAAATGTGATAAAGTTCCTGATCGATCTTCAATATGAAAAAATAGTGAAATAATTCGCTGTTTGACAACCGTCTGAAACGGAAAGACCGTGTCGCGGTACTTATAAAAAGCACTGCGACTCAAGTCTACGGCTTGTACAGCATCTGCTACCGATTCAGCTTTTCCCCGTTCAATTAACAGCTTCGCATCCAATGTTTTTTTCATCGCTTCTGGTAATACATCTTCGCGAACTAAATAAAACTGCTTATCGCTCTTATGCAAGTAAAGCCCCTCCCCTTATCCTATGAACAACAATTAGTCAATAAATTCAAATTCATATTCAAACAGCTTTACAATATCGCCATCTTTTGCTCCTCGTTCACGAAGGGCTTCATCGACGCCCATGCCTCGAAGCTGACGCGCAAATCGACGAACTGATTCTTCACGTGAGAAGTCGGTCATCTTGAATAATTTTTCGATTTTTTCACCGCTTAATACGTATGAGCCATCGCTATCACGCGTAATAACAAATTCCACTTCTTTCTTTTCATGCTTGTACAATACGCGGTGCATAGATAGATCTTCCTCTTCTTGCATTGGGAATTCCGGCGTAGTTTCTACAAGATCAGCTACTGTAAATAACAGTTCGCGGATTCCATTACGCGTTGCTGCAGAAATTGGAAAGACTTTCACTTCGTCTCCTACTTTTTCTTTGAATGCAGCTAGATTCTCTTCAGCTTGCGGGATATCCATTTTATTTGCTACCACTACTTGCGGACGTTCAGTCAAACGCATATTATATTGACGCAGCTCTTCATTAATAGTTAAGTAATCTTCATACGGATCGCGGCCTTCTAAACCTGACATATCGATTACATGGACAATAACGCGGGTACGTTCAATGTGACGTAAAAACTGATGACCTAATCCTACACCTTCATGTGCACCTTCGATTAGCCCTGGTAAATCTGCCATCACAAAACTGCGATTATCTTCTGTTTCGACTACTCCTAAATTCGGATTAATTGTTGTAAAATGATATTCAGCAATTTTTGGCTTTGCAGCAGACGTTACGGATAATAACGTTGACTTTCCAACACTTGGAAAACCAACTAATCCTACATCGGCTAATACTTTTAATTCAAGAATTACATTTCTCTCTTTACCTGGCTCTCCATTTTCTGAAAGCTCCGGTGCTGGATTTGCAGGTGTAGCAAAACGCGTATTCCCACGCCCTCCGCGTCCACCTTTAGCAATCACTGCGCGCTGGCCGTGCTCAACTAAATCAGCAATCGTTTCGTTCGTATCTTCATCTAACACAACCGTACCTGGTGGAACTTTTACAACCATCGGCTCAGCGTTACGTCCGTGCTGTCCTTTTGACATTCCATGTTCACCGCGGCTTGCTTTAAAGTGACGCTTATAGCGGAAATCCATCAGCGTACGCAATCCTTCTTCTACTTCAAAGATGACATCTGCACCGTGACCACCGTCACCACCTGCAGGACCTCCTTTTGGTACGTACTTTTCGCGACGAAAGGCAACCATTCCATTTCCTCCGTCGCCACCTTTTACATATACCTTGACCTGATCTACAAACATTTCTTTTTCACTCCGTTCTATATCTTAGCTCCTGCAATAGCAAAAGCGCTGTTAACTTATTGTGAGCATAAGGCTAAATTCATCTTCAGACATATGCTGTTCAACCAATGCAACTCCTTGAGCGCACTCATAACATTGTAGCTTGTTTTGTAGCTTCTGTATATCTGTTAGTATTCCACTAAAGTCAAAAAAGAAACGAATTCCCTGTTCTTCAATGCATACTGAAATACTCAAATAGTTTTCTGCATGATAATCAACATATTTTTCGAGTGCTTCTGTCAAATAGCAACACCAGTTGTATACGAACTCATCGTATTGTGATAAATCCTTCAATTCTCCGAGCACTTCCACATCTAAGCGAACAGCATGGTTATTCCAATGATAGGTCATAACAAAGCCCGCAAACAGTCGCATATTGATGTTTGTTAACTTGGATTCATGTTTGGATTCATTTACAATTTCTTCAATGATTTCATTCGCTCGATCAAGCCGATTCAACGCTAGATTGCCTTTGATTAATTGCAGCTTATTTAACCAATCATGCCGCGCGTATCTTAATACCTCTACGACATCCCATTCTTTTTCCATCTTAGCACTCCTAACTTTGACTCGAGCATAAGTATTTCACAACGCTGACAAACATCTCGTATCAATCTTCTTAGATATGTTCGATTATAACAAATTCCAATGGGTAATAGGTGAAATATTCTACAAAAAGAAAACTCTAACCTACTTGGGTTAGAGTTTTCTTTTTGTATCTTATGCTTCTTGAGCAACAGGGTATACAGATACTTTTTTACGGTCACGACCGAAACGTTCAAATTTAACGATACCGTCGATTTGAGCGAATAAAGTATCATCTCCACCACGACCTACGTTTGCACCTGGGTAAATTTTAGTACCGCGTTGACGGTATAAAATTGAACCACCAGATACGAATTGGCCATCAGCACGTTTAGCACCAAGACGTTTCGAGATTGAATCACGACCGTTTTTAGTACTACCTACTCCTTTTTTAGAAGCGAAGAATTGAAGGTCTAATCTTACTAACATGACATCCACCTCCTGTTTAGTTGTCGTTAATTTTTATATAATTACTGTAATCTAATTCGATCGTTTTCAGTGAAACAACCATACCTTCTAATAGCAATTGAATCTGTTCCAATGTGAACGAATCCACATCTTTTGGAATCTCACAACGGAGATACCCACCATCTCCACCTTGCTCTAAGTGCGGTTCAACCCCACTTATTGAAAAGATAGCATTAATTGTCCCAAATGAAACTGCAGATGCTCCCGCACAAACAAGATCTTTTCCGTGTTCGGAAAAGTCAGCATGTCCACTCATCGTGAACCCGTCAACTTTCTTATTTGCATCACGAGAAATCGTCACCTTAATCATTTGTTATAATTACGCGTTGATAGCGTCGATTACAACTTTTGTGTAAGGTTGACGGTGACCTTGCTTACGACGATAGTTTTTCTTTGCTTTGTATTTAAATACAGTGATCTTTTTAGCGCGACCTTGTTTTTCAACTTTAGCCGTAACTGTTGCACCTTCTACGAAAGGAACACCAACTTTCACGCTGTCGCCACCTACAAATAATACTTTGTCAAAAGTAACTGTTTCGCCTTGTTCACCAGCAAGTTTTTCAACGTAGATTGCTTGACCAGCCTCTACTTTAATTTGCTTACCACCAGTTTCAATAATTGCGTACATTCTCTGCACCTCCTCTAAAAACTAAGACTCGCCATCACAGGTGTTCAAGTGAACTTAAAACCTGTTCTGAGCGGTTGTAGCACGGGTGCTACAAACCAACATATTAAATCTTACTACAAATCAAAGGTTAGTGTCAATTGGAATTCATGTTTTCTTCTAAAATTTTATATAGAAGCAGAGACCCTTTTTTGGATCTGCTCATTCGACCCCAATTGACGCAAAACAAATGCGTTTGTATAATCATCGCTTGGCGTAAGATATACGGTTTTTTTTACCATTTTCTCTAAAGCGTTGAGAAATCCTTGAGCCTTCATTTCATTTATAACATCACTTCGCGCCTCAATCCAAATAGCCTCTTCTTCCGCGCCGCGATGTTCCCAAATTACACGTTCAATTTGAAAAGCAGCCGTTTTGGAATCAATCATTTTACCGGTTCCTTCACATACTTCACAAGGCATAGTTAATGTTGATCCAATACTATTGCGCACTTTCTTCCGCGTTAATTGCAATATGCCAAGCTCTGTAAAGCCAACTACATTCGTCCGCACTTCATCTTGTTCACATAGCTTTTTCATGTATCTTTCTACTTCTGTCCGATCTTCTTTATGAGGCATATTTATAAAATCAATTAAGATCATGCCGCCTAAGTGACGTAATTGCATCTGTTTGGACAGTTCATACGCAGCTTCCATATTTGTTTGAAGCATTGTCTTTCGAATATTATCTTTTCCTGAAAACTTCCCCGTGTTCACATCCACGACCGTCATCGCTTCCGTTTCGTCAATAACGATATAGCCTCCGCTTTTGAGCCACACGATTCGCTTTAAAAGCTTCTCTATTTGCCGTTCCACATCGTAAAAAGAGAAAATATTTTCATTTCCTTTATAGTACTCTATTGACGAGTTAGGGTAGGTAGTTTGAAGATGCTGATATAGGTCGAAGTCATCTACTACTATCCCATCAATTCCTTGTTGAAGTGCAGCTTCCACTCTTGTTTCGAGAAAATCTTGTCCTTTGCTGACTAGGGCAGGAGCTTTCATTCCCTGTGTCTGTCGTTCAAGGCGCTCATATTTTTTCTGTAGCTCTTTTATTTTATGTTGGACCGCGGCTTCTGATTTTTCTGCAATCGCTGTTCGAAATAAAAAGCCTTCCATCCCTTGTTTTAACCGCTCACCAAGCTGTTTCCACTGTTGTCGTTTTGGCTCAGCTATTTTTTTGGATACAGCGACATAGTTTCCGTGCGGTAAATATACAAGCTCATCAGAAGAAAATTCAATGATACCCGTCAGCTTGGGCCCTTTTGTCCCAATGCCTTCTTTTACAACTTGAACCAATACTTTTTCTCCTTCACGGATAAAAGCAGACATCGGCTGCTGATCTTTGTGAGGATTCTCTGACTGCTGATAGGATACAAGTTCATTTCGATGAATAAATCCGTTCATTGATAAACCGATATCGATAAAGGCTGCTTGCATATGCGGTAGTACTTTTACTACTTTACCCCAATATATATCACCAATAATCTGATTCTCGCTTTGTTCTTGTAAATAGATTTTTTCTAGTGCTTTATCGTTTATCACGGCTATACGTTTTGAAGAAGTAGCCGCGTTAATAATACATGCCTTCACATACATTGCCTCACTTTAATCTAAATTCATAGGAAAAAGTTCGGTCAGTGCACCGAACTTTTTCATTCTATTCTATGTTACTAGAAATCAATAAACTGTTACAAGTTCGTCTAGTTGGCTATTTGTTCTTTTTTCTACAAAGTAAGCGTGTAAAAGTTCATTTTCATCAATTTGTACATGCTCGCCTGTTTGAGATGTAGCAATAATCATATGCTTACAACCTCTTTGGAATTTTTGCAGAACTTGATGGAGCGTCTCACTGGTTGATACACTTAGTGTTTTTAAAGCTCCAATTGGATGCTCTTTGCCATGATATCTCTCCAACAAAAAGCGCATGTAGACAAATTGCCTGCTCTTCCATTCTAAATATCCGGATATAATTAAAAATGAAATAACAATCCATAAGTGCAGCTGAAAAGGATGCATAATGACGGCATAAATAATACCGACAGCTAAAAAAAACGTTGATAACCGGAGCGCAAGCTTATGCGCTTCTAAAAATGGTAAAGACCGACTGCAAATTAAAAAAAGCAGCTTCCCTCCGTCCAATGGCCAAATGGGCAAAAGATTAAACAGTAAAATCACCGTGCATTGAAACATAAATTGCTCATACGTTTCCAAAGACAACACATTTATTTTCATTAATAAGAAAGCAGCTCCAAACATCCAGAGATGCTGAAGAGGTCCACTTATTATCACAATAAACTCTTCTCGAAATGGACGATTCCCATGTTCATCTACTTCTGCTACTCCCCCAAAAGGTAAGAGCATAATTCTGCGAATCCGCCAAGAAAAACACTGAGCCGCTACGGCGTGGCCCAGTTCATGAATAATTACAATAATAAATAACAAAAAAAGCTGCTTTACCGTAGCCGTTAAGATACCAATTACGAAAATCCCCCAAAACAATGGATGAATGTGAATTTTCATCAATAACGAAAAAGCACTATTCAAATTGAATCACCTGACTAGGATCAACAAACTTATCGCCTTTTTTAATAGCAAAATAGAATGTTCCAGCATCGCCTTTTTTACTGTTTTCCACAATTCCTACTTCTTTGCCTTTATTCACAAAATCATACATACTAACATTGATTTTTTTGAGCTGTCCATACCAAGTTTCGGTTCCATCGGCATGTTGAATAATAACGGTATTCCCAGTATCATCACGTTTCCCTACATACCTTACGATACCTTCACTCATTGCTTCTACAACCGAATCCACTCCTGTTTGAACCGTCACGCCTTGCTTACTTTGAGCAAATGTTTCCGTTACTTTCCCTGAAGCTGGAGTAGCATATTCTCCGCTTACACTTTGCTCCGTTTTGCTAGACTGTTTATTCGGCAATAGCGTTAACGGCTTCCCAAACTTATCTTCGTACCAGGAGGAAACAGCTGCAAACTGAAATTCTTTATCCATTGTTTGTTGAACCACCACTCTGGCATGTTCAAAAGTAGGAGAAGCGTTCTTGAACATAATCCCTACAATTAACACTAAGCAGGCTGAAGCTAAAATTTTAAATAAAAAGCGTTCTTTTCGAAATAACGGGTGATATTCCTTTGCTGATGGTGTGTATTCAACCGCAGAATAATCCATCGATCCATATTTTTCTTCTTCACTCATTAAGGACGTATGAAGAGGTTCTTGAGGAAGACGCTTTGTTGTATTTAATTGTTTTCGCTTACGCTCAGCAATTCGTTTACGGATTTCATCAGCACGTCGATTCATGATTCATCATTCTCCTTGTTCTTATCGTATAATCAACTATATGACTTGTCCGTGGAGCTTATGACAGCTTGACTCTACAAAATCAAACAAATAAAAAAAGCTTCCTCTATCGGAAGCTTTTTAAGAACGGACACCAAAGAATCGTTTAATACGTGCAAACATTCCCTTATCTTCTTCATCTAACGATTGAAGAGGAACCGTTTCACCTAGAATACGTCTTGCAATATTACGATATGCAATTGATGCTTTGCTTGATGGGTCCATGACAATTGGTTCACCGTTGTTAGAAGCACGAATAACATTTTCATCGTCAGCAACGATTCCAATTAAATCGACAGCTAGAAGCTGAGAAATTTCTTCCACGTCCAGCATGTCTCCATTTTTCATCATATGACTACGGATTCGGTTAATAACCAGTTTTGGAGACTCGATATCCTCTTGCTCCAATAATCCAATAATACGGTCAGCATCACGAACAGCTGAAACTTCCGGTGTTGTCACAACGAGTGCCTTATCAGCGCCAGCTACGGCGTTCTTATAGCCTTGTTCAATACCAGCTGGGCAATCAATAACCACATAGTCATAGTCTTGCTTTAACTGAAGAACTAACTCTCGCATTTGTTCTGGTTGAACAGCTGTTTTGTCACTCGTTTGAGCAGCAGGAAGTAAGTACAAACATTCAAAACGCTTGTCCTTAATCAAGGCTTTTTGCGGTTGGCATCGACCTTCTACCACGTCTACAAGATCATAAATAATACGATTTTCAAGCCCCATTACAACATCCAAGTTGCGTAAGCCGATATCAGTGTCTACTAGACACACCCGCTTTCCAGCTAATGCTAGAGCAGTACCTAAATTGGCTGATGTCGTTGTTTTTCCAACTCCACCTTTACCAGACGTAACAACAATAGCCTCTCCCACTGTCAAATTCTCCTTTCTACCCTGGTCAAATTCGGTCTTAGATGCGGTAAAGTTTGCACGCGATCTATTACCATTTGATCATTATCATCTAAGTATGCACATTCCATTATATTCTCTTCCTTCTCACTGCGCTCTTCTTCTGATCGGGTAATAATATCAGCAATGCGCAGCTGTGAAGGTTTCATTAACGATGCAGCAATAACGGCGTTTTTATTGCCGCGATATCCTGCATGAGCAATCCCTTTTAAAGCACCTAATACAAATAAATTTCCTCCAGCTACAACGGTTCCTCCGGGATTTACGTCTCCGACTAGAAGCAAATCGCCTTCTACATGGAGAACCTGTCCTGAACGAACTACCTTTGTAACAGATACTAATTCACTTTCTTCTCTTACGCGGACTGCATCTTGCTTTAAAATAACGTTACTATCAATTTGTTTAACTACTAAATACTGATTTTCTTCTATGAGCGCCTTCAATTCGGTTTCCTGCTCTGTAGTTAAATAACGATTTCCGATTTTGACATACACTGTGACGATCTGATCGGCATCGCCATGCTTATTTGTCAAAAGCTTCGTCTTAAGTTCCGTCAAAAGCTCTGCAAATGAACATGTATCATTGAGATGCAACGTTAATCCATCTTTTGTTCCTTTAATTGTCACATTTTGTTGCTTTTGTTTATTCAAGACGCTCACCTCAACGAATATATAATTTCGACAGAGACTTACTCAATTCCTTTTTTTCGTTTCTTCAATCAGCATTTTTATCCTATCATGAACGAGAAGCGTAATGTATGTTCCGATCAGCGTTCATCGATAAATTTAGCAAAATATTGAAAACATCTTTGAAGCGGAAATGCAAAAATGAGTGCAAATATGGCATTTAAAATGATGGTTGCGTAAAATCGCTCTTGCAAGAAGCGACCAATGGTCATATCGGATATATTAATAATGCTATTAATTCCATATACATAAAACTCAATAATGGCTACAGCTAATAGCGACATGCAGATTACGATAAGCGTATTTTGCTGAAAAATCTTCATTAGTTTTGATACGATATAGCATACGGCCGGCAATCCAAGCGCGTATACTCCTAAGACATCCGTAAAGGCAATATCATACATGAATCCAAGGATTACCCCATATAGCATCGCTTGCTTTGGGTGATAATACACTGACATAAAAGCCAGTACCACTACAACAAAGTGAGGCGATAGAATCCAGTCTCGCCATGGTGATGCCATGGCGACAAAATTAACAAAGATACTTTCAAACATAAAAACGACAAGCACGAGAATAGGAAGGACAAACCGCTTCATCAGTTAGCCTCCTCCGCCCCTAAATCGTCTTCAGCAGCGGGGGCACTTCTTTTAGCTACAACTACGTTATCTAAGTCATACAAGTCAGCAGCAGGTTTGATATAAGCTTTTTTCGTTAATCCATATTCATCAGGCTCAATTTTTGTGATAACGCCAATTGGAAGATTGCTAGGGAAAATGCCGTCTTCTTGTCCTAAACCAGACGTTACTACTTTTTGCTTTTCTTTAATATCAGCATCAAATGGAATACGACGCATAACAAGCGCCTGTTCTTTATCATCATAGCCTTCAATTAAACCAAACACTTCTTTTTTAGCCTGAATTTTAGCAGATACACGGTTTGTACGATCTGATGAACTAATTAACTGCACAGTAGATGTGAACTTAGATGCATGCTTCACTTTACCAATCAGCCCTTCAGGAGTCATAACAGCCATATTTTCCTGCACATTATGAACCGTCCCTTTATCAATGGCAATTACCTCATGCCAACGGTCTGGATTACGAGCAATAACTGTTGCTTCGATTGGGTTGTATTGACTTAAATCCGTTTTTTTGTCGAGCTGTGCTCTTAATTTTTTATTTTCTTGCTGCAAAGCGTTGGCTTTCGTTTCTAATTGCATGCGTTCGTCTAAACGGGCTTTTAATACCTCGTTTTCTTCGTATGTACGCTTTAAGTCACCTACATTCTGAAAGAAACCCGCTACAAATTGTGCGGGTTCATTAAAGGTAGCCTGAACAAGACCAACCGTATCTTTGACAAACTGTTCAGGCCACGTTACATTTTTACGACCATTTAACGAAAAACCAATCAATGCCACTAATACAATAATACTGACTAATAAAATAACTAAACGTTTATTTAAGAAAAATTGTGGCACGATCTACACCTCTTAATATTTAGCGATATGAATCGCTTGTACGATTTTTAAATAAATCAATGTGTTCTAACGCTTTACCAGTTCCAATTGCAACACAGTCAAGCGGATCTTCTGCGATGACAACCGGCATATTTGTTTCTTCACTAATAACTTTATCTAAATTACGTAGCAATGCGCCACCGCCTGTTAATACAATACCGCGATCCATAATATCTGCCGCAAGTTCAGGTGGTGTTTTTTCTAATGTACTTTTTACTGAATCTACAATAGAAGCCACTGTATCTTTTAGCGCTTCTGCAATTTCTTCTGCTGAAATTTCGATTGTTTTCGGTAGACCTGTTAGTAAGTCACGTCCGCGAATTTCCATGTTTTCAATACCTTCAGGAATTCCGGCAGAACCGACTTCTACTTTTAATGCTTCTGACGTACGCTCACCGATCATTAAATTGTAATTCTTGCGAATATATTGAATAATCGCTTCATCCATCTCGTCCCCAGCGATACGGATTGACTGACATGTTACGATTCCTCCTAAAGAAATAATCGCAACTTCTGTTGTTCCTCCGCCAATATCTACTACCATACTTCCCGTTGGCTCCCAAACCGGTAGATTGGCGCCGATTGCTGCAGCAAACGGTTCTTCAATTGTATACGCATCACGCGCGCCAGCCTGACGAGTCGCATCAATAACGGCACGTTTCTCAACAGCTGTAATGCCAGAAGGTACACAAACCATTACATACGGCTTACCCGCAAACAAACTTTTTGTTTTTTGAGCTTGATTGATGTAATATTTCATCATCGTCGCAGTTGTTTCGTAATCTGCAATAACTCCATCTTTCATTGGACGAAGGGCTACTACGTTCCCAGGTGTACGACCAATCATATTTTTTGCATCGTTACCTACCGCAACGATTTGTTTTGTATCAGTTTGCAAAGCCACAACAGACGGCTCACGCACAACAATTCCTTTTCCTTTTACATAAACGAGCGTATTTGCAGTACCCAAATCTATTCCAAGGTCTCTAGTACCGATTCCAAACATGTGTCTCTTCCTTTCTCTTACCAAAATGCAAAGGTAAAAATTCCATAATTCAATTTCTTCATTTCATAAGTAACATTTTTTATTTTCTATACTTTTTTCATAGATGTCAACGCCAAATATTGTATGATAAAAAGTCATACTTTGTCTATTAATAACGAATGATTGTAAAGAACTTGTCATTTAAAATCATGACTACTATTATAACCCAAGGATTTTAAAAAGCATAGCCTTACATGTATCCTTTTTCTTTTAAACTAATATATTTTCGATCTCCGATAATTAAATGATCTAACAATTCAATTCCTATGATAAATCCGCACTCTTTTAAGCGCTTCGTTACCTCTATATCTTCTCTGCTGGGAGTAGGGTCGCCGGAGGGATGATTATGAATACAAATAAGGGATGCAGCTGAACGACGAAAGGCTTCTTTAAATACTTCTCTTGGATGGACAATAGATGAATTGAGGCTTCCGATAAAAATGGTTTGCTTGTGGAGAACTTGATTTTTCGTGTTGAGGTATAAACAGACGAAATGCTCTTGAGACAGCACGCGCATTTCTTCCATCACATAATTAGCTCCGTCTTCAGGGCCATGAATGGTATATCGCTGACTAGATTTCCGCTGTACAATCCTCTTACCTATTTCAATAGCCGCTATAATTTGAATTGCTTTTGCAGGTCCGATACCTTTAATATTCATCATTTCATCAAGCGATGCATGCTGCAAAAGTTGAAGACCTTCAAAATGCGTTAATATGCGATTGGACAGCTGAAGAACAGATTCATCTTTGGTTCCAGTGCGCAGCAAAATAGCAATAAGCTCGTGGTTAGAAAGACTAGAAGCACCCATTGACACCAGGCGCTCTCGAGGTCTTTCATCTTGAGGAAAATCTTTAATTAACAATGATTGATCCAATTTCGCCACTCCTTTTTAGTAAACGAAACCGTATTGTTTTAGCTCACGTATTGTTCGGGAGAGCGGCAAGCCCACCACGGAGAAATAGTCTCCTTCAATTTTTTTAACTAGCGCAGCACCGAGACCTTGAATTCCATAAGAACCAGCCTTATCCATAGGCTCTCCTGACTCTACGTACTGTACGATTTCATCTTGTTCAATCGGCCAAAACTCTACATCTGTTTGTTCATAAAACGTATGAACTTTTGCATTTGATACGAACGCTACTCCAGTTAATACCTGATGTTTTTGACCTGACAGCATCGTAAGTGTTTTAATCGCTTCTTGGTTCGTTTTTGGCTTTCCTAAAATACGATTGCCATATACGACAACTGTATCGGCACCTAGGACAATATCCTCTTTATGATGCGAAGCGACGTCCACTGCTTTTTGCCTAGCTAAATCCATTACTACCTCGGACGGAGTGTATAATGGATTGACGATTTCTTCAATTGTACTAACGTGAACCGTAAAGGGAATGTGAAGCTGCTGAAGTAATTCTTTTCGACGAGGAGAGCCTGAGGCTAAAATTAATGTTTGTTTCATACATCTCACCTTTGCATTTTGATTTAAAAAAGAAGGACACACCGTTATTTTAGCAATTTCATCTCCAAATGACAATAAACAAGTGAGGCAGCATTACACTACCTCACTTGTTAAGACGTTACAAGGCTTTCATACTGCTGAAGAGCTTTTAACACGTATCGCTGAGCAAGCCAAGCATCTTTACTGCTTTTATTGTCTTCATATGAAGAAAGAGAAGCAGCAGCTTTTTGAAGGGTGCTCACCATGGTTTTAATGTCTTCATTTGACGCTTCTTTCTGAACTTTTGTCAGCTCTTTTTTCAGAGATTTGATATCGGCTACCCGCTGTCCTTCAATCGCTTTAACAGATTGATCTAAGAGATTAGCCATAAACGGCTGCGCTGTTGTTATAACCGTTTGATCTTTTTTCCCTAATTCGCTAGTGGGCTTAATTTCATAAGACTTTACATATACATCTTTACCTTGTTGTTTATAAGTTTTACTAAGTGCGTTCGCTTTTTCTTCTCCAGTGGCAGCACCAACGACAAGAGAATAGGTTTTAGGTGAAAAGATCTCGCCTGCTTCGTTCTCTTCTTTCCATTTATCCATTGCTTTATTTGCAGCAGTTTTTGATGAAAAAGCACCTGCTTGAACAATGTAAAAGGAAAAAGGTTCTAAAGTAGAAGCAGCAGCTGATGTCCCCTTCGATTCCTGTTCGCTTTTCTTTTCAGCTTTACCAACACTTTCAGTGGTAGACGCTGTTTGAGAAGTTTTTTCTTCTTTCGTTTGCTCACTTGTTTGTGCTTTACTTACAGGCTGTTCGCTTCCTGTCATCATTTTCACACCAACCATACCGATGCCGCTGCCTATTCCAACTGCTAGCAGTACAATCACAGCTGTTCGTTTGATCACACCGCCGCTTACCGTTTTAATCGAAACATTTTTAGGATGTAATCGCGGCTTTTTCTTTTTTTCATTTCTTACATCTTCAATAAACACCACTTTATTTTCTTCCACATGAGAATCTGTGGATCCCGGTTCCGGAAGAACCCACGTAAACTCGTCTTTTTCTGGCACTTGTTCTTCCTTGGATTGACCGTTGATTTTAATTGAAACTTTTCGTTCCTGCTTGTCCACTGCCCCACCGCCTTTAGTTAACGTAGTCTTAGTACCGGTTGCAAGCTAAGGTAAACCGACATAAAACATACACTTTTTTCCATGCTATCATAGAAGAAAAAAAAAATAACAAGACATTTGTCGTCTTGTTACAAAAGGTTTTCGCTATTTAGTTACAGAAATTTTAAATTTGTCGAAGACTTGAAGCTCAATAAAAATAGTTACTAACATACCAATCTATCAATTCGTTTCCATGAAAATAAGCAGCGATTGTGCCTATAAAAATAAATGGAACGAAAGGAATTGGTACACCTACCTTTGCCTTTTTCATTAATAACGCTCCTATACTAACGATTCCGCCTATTAATATAGCTAAAAAAAGCGACAGCAAAACAAGCTTTACTCCAAGCACAATACCAATCAAAGCATACAGTTTAATATCTCCTTCTCCAAGCCCTCCTCTGCTGAGAAATGCGATTAGAAAGAGGAGAAAAAATGCGATTCCTCCTCCCATTAAGGAATCACTCCACGAATTTAATGGAATGAAAAGACGCTCAAGTAGAAAGATAGGCAAAAAGAAAAGCAGCACCTTATTTGGGACAATCATATAGGCTATGTCTGAGACAACTATAATTGTTAAAAAAGAAACAAAGGTTAATATGACAATCAGTTCTAACGTCATATTCAATCTAAAAAAAGCATATACAAATAAACTTCCTGTCGAAAATTCTATGAATGGGTAGATGAAGGAGATTTTTTTGTGACACATACTACATTTTCCTGCATTTTTAATGTAGGAGACTATGGGAATTAATTGTTGTGGAGAAAGAACGTATAAACAGTGTGGACAATGGGATCTTGGAGATAAAATAGATTTTTTCTGAGGTATTCTAAGTCCTGCTACGTTATAAAATGAACCTAACGTGATACCTGAAACAAAGGCATAGAGGTAAATTAAACTCATACTATTTCTTCCATCTCAGGCCCGCTGCTTAATTGTAGGTTTTCTTTTGAGTGAAGGAATGTATCTCGTTCCCTTAAATAGCTGCCAAGAAACGGAATGAGAAAAGCTGCAAGAAGACCTATTACGATAACCAGTACGATCACTTTCATTAGAGAAATTCCTTTATTCCTCGTTGACAGTTTATCCATTTCAATATCTCTCCTTTATTGATTAGTATCAAACAGCTCCTTGGTTAATAAACTGAATCATAATACCCATAAAAGTAATATTCTGTATGCCTCCTTCCTTAAAACACACTTTTTATAGGTAATAAGGATTATACCACTAAAAAACAAAAACAGCATAAAAAAACGTCTGCAAAAGCAGACGTCTTTTAATAGTAAGGAGCCATAAATAAGTAGACAATTACACCTGTAAGACTTACATAAAGCCAGATTGGCATTGTCCATCGCACAATTTTTTTGTGTTTTTCAACTTGCATTGTCCAGCCCCACACAAGTGCAAACAGTGCCAGCGGAACAATAATCGCTGCTAGGAAACTGTGTGTGATCAAAATGAAGAAGTAAATGGGACGAACGATTCCTTCTCCACCGAACGTAGCTGTTTCTGTGGAAATGTAATGGAATGTTAAATATGAAACTAAAAAGAGCAGTGTGGAAGTGAATGCTGCTAAAATAAAACCTTTATGAGCATTAATATTTTTCCTAAAAATTGAAATCAACGCTGCAACTAAAAAAATAAACGTAAAACTATTCAAAATAGCATTTAACCGTGGAAAGATAGTCAAATCAAAACTTACTTTTCCTTGATAGCCAATATTCGAAAAGAATAGCAGTAAAATAATAACATTCGCTATCACTGAAAAGGTAAGAATAATACCGGTAAAGTTTTTATTACTTTTTGGTACAATTTTTTCATTATTCTTACTCATGTTAACAATCTCCTTATTTAGTGATGTACATGTTTATTATATATCACTTACCTAGGGGGTGAAAGTGACAATACTTTGAACTTAGTGCTTCCTTATTATCCGTATCCCTTCCTCACATTATGTTAAAAGCAGCAAGATTTCACTTGCTGCTTTTGCTCATTTTAGAAGAAAAGCCCTTACTTCTGATATAAAATACAGAGACCCTGTAATCACGACCATGTCTTGTTCACCTGTCGCCTTTTCCTTTACGTAAGCAATTGCTTTTTTCCACTCTTCATCCATATGTTTATTATGATGAGTACTCATCTCATAAAGCTCCCCAGCTGCGCGAGCACGAGGAAAGTCAAACGACGTAAATGTAATACTTGCAGCGATTGTTTCAAGTTCTTGAACCATTCGATCAGCACTTTTATCATTTAAGCAGCTGAAAATTAAATGAATGTTTCGATTTTCATAATGAAGGCGTAAAGTAGATAACAAGCTATCAATGCCTTCTGCATTATGAGCCCCATCAATAATCGTTAAAGGATGCTCATTTACTATCTCAAAGCGGCCGTTCCACTTTGTATGCTGAATCCCTTTTATCATTTGCTCATTGGAGATAGAAAGCTTTTTCTTTTCTTTTAAATAACAAACGGCCATGAGAGCCAAAGCTGCATTTTTCACTTGATGATAGCCAAGCATATTTAATTCTAAATGTTCAAATGTGCCATACGGCGTTTTTAACGCAAAGCCTTCTCCATTTGCTAATGGCTCATAGTTTTTAATGTCAAAATCTTTTCCTAACACAAATAACGAAGCATGCTTTGACTTTGCTTCTTCAGTAATGACATCAAGCGCCTTCACTTGCTCTGCACCGGTAATAATAGGGACTTCTTTTTTAATAATCCCCGCTTTTTCTGCTGCAATTTCTTCTACCGTATCACCTAGTATTGCCATGTGATCAAATCCAATGTTTGTAATAATACTCACCATAGGATTCACAACGTTTGTTGAGTCATATCGTCCTCCAAGACCTGTTTCAAACACAGCATAGTCAACTGACTCATGATAGCCGAAATAAAGAAAAGCCATGACTGTAATCACTTCAAATTCCGTTGCTGATCCTAAGCTTGTATGTTCTAGTCGCTCCACAACAGGCTTTATTTCCTGAACAAGAGCGGTCATTGCTTCATTTGAAATAGGCTGTCCATTCACGCTGATCCGCTCATTAAATGTTTCGATATAAGGAGAAGTAAACGTTCCAACTTTATACCCTGCTTCTTCTAACATGTTTCGCAAATAAGAAACGGTAGAACCTTTACCATTCGTCCCAGCAACATGAATAGCATTTAGATTTTGCTCCGGAAAATCAAGCTGCTCTAGCATCCATTCCATTCGTTCTAACCCCGGCTTGATTCCAAAGCGAAGTCTGTTATGAATCCAATCAAGCGCTTCTTCATATGTCGTTATCATCTTTTATTCACCTTTCTTTTCCATCGCTATTATTATGTAGAGAAAAAGCGTCGCTATACAAGCCACGCTTTTTCTGTTGGTTCATTAACCCGTCGATTATCCGCGTAATTCAGCAATACGAGACTGAACAGCTTCGCGTTTTTCAACATAATCCTGCTCTTTTGCACGCTCTTCTTCTACTACTTTAGCAGGCGCTTTTGCAATAAAGCCTTGGTTGTTTAATTTCTTTTGTACACGTTCTACTTCTTTGTTTAACTTGTCGTATTCTTTTTCTAAACGCGCGATTTCTTCTTCAATATTAATTAAACCTTCAAGAGGTAAAATTAATTCTGCGCCTGTTACAACAGCAGTCATTGCTTTTTCATCTAATGAAACATCTGTTGAAATCACAAGCTCACTTGGATTACAGAAACGTTCTACATACGCACGGTTCTTTTCAAGCTGGTTTTGAATATTTTCATCTTTAGCTTTGATAAATAATTTTACTTGTTTGCTCATCGGCGTGTTCACTTCAGCACGAATGTTACGAACAGCACGGATAATATCTACAAGTAAACGCATATCGTTAGCAGCTTCTTTATCAGAAAGCTCAGGGCGTACTTCCGGCCATTTAGCTACTGTAATCGATTCGCCTTCATGCGGCAAGCTTTGCCAAATTTCTTCGGTAATAAACGGCATGAATGGATGTAAAAGTCGCATTGTATTATCAAGTACATAAGCTAAAATTGAGCGAGTTGTCTTTTTAGCTGCTTCATCTTCTCCGTAAAGAGGAAGTTTAGCCATTTCAATGTACCAATCGCAGAAATCATCCCAAATAAAGTTATAGAGAATGCGTCCAACTTCACCGAATTCATATTTGTCAGCTAATTTTGTTACGTGCTCAATCGTTTCATTTAAGCGCGTTAAAATCCATTTATCAGCAACTGACTTTTCGCCTGATAAATCAAGCTCTTCAAATGTGATGCCGTCCATGTTCATTAATGCAAAACGAGAAGCATTCCAAATTTTATTTGCAAAGTTCCACGTCGCTTCGACTTTTTCAAAGCTGAAGCGTAAATCTTGTCCTGGTGAGCTTCCTGTAGATAAGAAGTAGCGAAGAGAATCTGCACCGTATTTCTCGATTACTTCCATTGGGTCTACACCGTTACCAAGTGATTTACTCATTTTACGACCTTCAGCATCTCGTACAAGACCGTGAATGAGTACATCGTCAAACGGACGTTTACCCGTAAATTCAAGACCTTGGAAAATCATACGAGATACCCAGAAGAAAATAATATCGTAGCCTGTTACAAGCACGTTTGTTGGGTAGTAGCGTTTGAAATCAGCTGCATCCACATCGGGCCAGCCCATTGTTGAGAATGGCCATAGCGCTGAACTGAACCATGTATCTAATACATCTGAATCTTGTTCCCAGTTTTCGATATCTGCTGGAGCCTCATGATCTACGTATACTTCTCCAGTTTCTTTATGATACCAAGCTGGAATGCGATGTCCCCACCAAAGCTGACGCGAAATACACCAGTCGCGAATATTTTCCATCCAGTGTAAGTATGTCTTTTCAAAACGATCAGGCACGAAGTTTACTTTTTCTTCTTGCTTTTGAAGATCTACTGCTTTATCTGCTAACGGCTGCATTTTTACAAACCATTGAGTTGATAAATAAGGTTCAACAACGGCACCGCTTCGTTCACTGTGACCTACTGAATGCATGTGGTCTTCAATGTTGAACAATACACCGTCTTCTTGAAGGTCTTTAACAATTTGCTTACGGCAAGCAAAACGATCCATTCCTTCATATTTACCTGCTTTGTCATTCATCGTACCGTCCTGATTCATCACTAAAATACGCTCTAAATTATGGCGGTTTCCAATTTCAAAATCGTTCGGGTCATGAGCAGGCGTAATTTTCACCGCACCAGAACCGAATTCCATATCTACATAATCATCGCCTACGATTGGAATTTCACGACCTACAATCGGAAGGACAACCTTTTTGCCGATTAAGTGCTTATAACGATCATCTTCAGGGTGAACAGCTACAGCCGTATCTCCTAGCATTGTTTCAGGACGAGTTGTTGCGATTTCAATATGTCCAGAACCATCTGCCAACGGATAGCGCATATGATAAAACGCACCTTGTACATCTTTGTAAATAACCTCGATGTCTGAAAGAGCTGTTTTTGTAGCTGGATCCCAGTTAATAATATATTCTCCGCGATAGATTAACCCTTTTTTGTAAAGCGTTACGAATACTTCGCGCACTGCTTTAGAAAGGCCTTCATCAAGCGTGAAGCGCTCGCGTGAATAGTCTAAGCCAAGTCCTAGCTTCGACCACTGCTGGCGAATAAAGCTTGCATATTCTTCTTTCCATTTCCATGTTTCGGCTACAAAATTTTCGCGGCCTAGATCGTAGCGGCTTTTCCCTTCGCTGCGAAGCTTTTCTTCTACTTTTGCCTGCGTTGCAATCCCCGCATGGTCCATGCCAGGAAGCCATAAAACGTCATAGCCTTGCATGCGCTTCATACGCGTTAAGATGTCTTGTAACGTTGTATCCCAAGCGTGGCCTAAATGTAGCTTGCCCGTTACGTTTGGGGGTGGAATTACAATTGTATATGGCTCTTTTTCAGGGTCATTTGTTGCTTCAAAAAACTTCCCGTCTAACCAATACTGATAACGATTTTCTTCAACGGCTTTTGGATCATACTTCGTTGGAAGAGTCACTTCTTTTTCAGACATAATGTATACCTCCATAATATAAAGTTTCAGTCTTTAGAAACTGTGTAAAGCTTTTATAAACATAAAAAAACTCCTTTCCTAATAAAAGGACGAAAGGAGTTGATTTCGCGGTACCACCTTTTTTTATAGACGTATCCCGTTTGATAAGCCTATACACTTCATTTCATAACGGTTGATTAACCGGCTTTTTCTACTGAGCTATGCAGCTGTTCAAAAAAGCTACTCATAGGCGACATTCCGAGTGCACATTCTTAAGAAATCTCACAGCAGCTGATTTCTCTCTCTGAAAGACGAACATCCCGTACTCTTCCTATTCACTGTATTTATGTATGAATTTCTCTTAATTATACTATATGAAAAAATGTTGAATCGTCAATAATCTTCTCCACTTTTTTACGATTATATTCATAATTTTTTTGTTCTGCTCTTTATTTTTTCATTCACTCGCTAATTTTGGAAATAAAATGAAGAGTCCGCTCAAAAAAATGACACCATTTCTTTCTTTTTTCATATACTTACTTTAACCTGGGCACGTGGATTGAAAGGGGCATGTACAAATGAAGAAACGAATAAATGTAAATTCGTATCAGCTGCAGCGGTGGCTCAAAACAGCAGGAGCGGCTTGTGGACAGTTTATTGTTCCTTTAACAATTTTTCAAGGTATACGTACACTATTTTTCCCTACAACCTTTGATGTACTGTTGTTGGCACTGCTTGCCATACTAGCGGTTGCTTTATATTCGGACTGGATTTAAAAACCCAAGCGCTATTCGTTCGCTTGGGCTTGTGCAGCTGCTTCCGCTGCCATTTTTTTTTGCTGATCTACTTCAAATATTTTAATATTGAGCTGTTCAATGTTTTTCGTCAGCCAGTATGCTCGAATAAATGACTGCATATGTTCAAGCTCTGTTTTACTTTCTTTATGCTGCCTATATTGAACGATACACTGATACAAGGGTTCTGGAAACGCCAAATAACTGTGTAAAAGCAGCCGTTCCTCTTCTCTGAGAGCAAAATGTTTTTCATACGTACTAAACCACTCATAGCTGTCATAGGTAGTTACTGGGTATGTGCGAAGAGTACGGAAATAAAATGAGACCAAATCATAAATCGGTGAAGCATCTTTTGCATGTTCAAAATTAATAAAAAAACCATTTCCCCGTTCGTCATAGATAAAATGTTTAGCCGATAGCTTTCCATGAGACGTAACCAGCCGGATCTTTTCCTTTTCTTCCATTTCATCGTTCCACTGATCGAGCTTTCCAAAACCAAATTCAAGCGCTCTTGTCATTTCATAATAAAACGTACAGTAATGCAATTCAAACGGGGACATATAGATTTTTTTCTCGCATTCTGCTACATACTGCTTCAGCTCTTCCTGACGTTTTTCCCACGTTTCTTTCATCGATGTATAATGATTTTCTATATCTTCTTTTTTCACTTCTACTTCCTGCGCCGAAGCGCCGTGAAGCTTAGCAAGCTCTTGAAATAATTTATGATATCGAATATCACGCTCTTCGGTCGGATTATTTGGGAGCCACGGCATTAAGTAATACGAGCCGCTTTCATCTGAAACAATGGGTTGAGAACGCTTTGTTTGATAAATAGGGACAAATCCCATCCATCCTTTTTGATACACGTTCTGCAGCTTTTGAATGAAGTTTTGATTTCGTTCTTGATGATTCGCCATTTCTTTAAGCGCAAATACGCCGGTTTTCGTATAGACTTTTTTTACTTTTCCGTAGTCTTCGATAAAGTCAACATCTAAGTCATATTCTTTTAACAATACTTTGTAGTCTGCTACTGTCCGCTGCATCTATATTCTCCTTCCTCGTAAAAAATAAAGAAAACAGTTAAGACATTATATGCGTCAAAACTGTTTTCTTTCCGACTTTAACGAACGGGAATATTTAAGATGCTTCCTTCTTCCAGCTCATATTCATCTTCTAAATTATTCACTCGTAAAATGTTTTGTACATTCGTATTATAGCGGTTTGCTATCGTATCAAGCGAATCTCCGTCTTGAACAATACAAAGCTTCCACGTTGAAAAAGCTTCTTCTTCCCGCGAAAAGAGCTTTGTTAAATAAAGGGCGTTTTCATTTCGGCCGCTTTCATTTTCTTCTTTCCGAAATTCAACAATAATCTTTTCCTCTTCTTGTTCAGCTTCTTCTTGCCTAGCCTCTTGTTGAACGTCAGCATACGTATTCAATTCACTAGCTTGCGATTCTTCGAAGCTTTCTTGCTCTTGACGAAGCTGAAACAGTTCAATCACATTGTCTTCTCTTTCTTCCTCGATTTGGGCCTCTTTTTTCACTTCGACTTCAAATGGTTCATATGCTTCCTCTTCATATTCCACAACCGGCTCAGCACGAGATTCTTTTTTAAATACAGATGAAAAATAACTAGGGGTCTCTTCTGAATGCTCTTCTGAATGCTCTTCTTCAATAGCCTCTGCCTCTAAAAGTGCGGGAGCTTCACGATAGCTTACGTCAAACTCTTGTTCTTCTTCTTCTTGAGCAACGTTTTCAGTATATACCTCTTCACCATCGTCCACTTCTTCATAAGAGACGATGTGCTGTTCCTCCGAAAACTCTTCCTCTTCTTCTCGTTCCTCATGCTGTTCTCCGTACAATCCTGTGATGGACAAGTCAGCCATTAGCTGCAGCTGATTTGTGTCTGGCAATTCATAATCAAATAAATCAATAGATACATATACGTCTTCAATACTTTGAATACGATTTTTAGGAATGGTAATATCAACAGGAAATTGATGTGATAATTCAGCCGTTCCGTCTTCACGGACAGAGATAGATTGCACTTGATTCTCATTTGTATATTCGCGTAACGAGTGCTCTCCCTCGTACGTTTCGTATTCACCTGTTAATTGTAATGCTCCTCGAATAGACACGTATTGGTCATATTCTTGAATAGATACTTGAGGCTCTAAGGAGATAGACAAAAGTTGTGAGACTTCCTGTCCTTTTTGAAACCATACTGATTCTTCTACGGAAAAACGCAGACATGATAAATTATCCTGCGACAAATTGTTCTCCCCCTTCCAACACCCGCCAGGTAATAGCGCGGTCATTAAAGATGTATGAACAAATAAATTAAAATATGTCTTTAAAACTAAAAAAGCTTACGGAATACTCCGTAAGCTTTGATATAAAATTCAATCTTATTTATCTGTTTATCCACGTAACTTCGAAAAGGCTTTTTCAGCTGCTGCAATTGTATGTTCAATGTCTGCATCTGTATGAGAAGTTGATAAAAACATTCCTTCGAATTGAGAAGGAGGTAAAAACACGCCTTCATTAGCCATTTCACGATAGTAAGCTGCAAAATAATCTAAATTCGATGTTTTCGCTGTTTCGTAATTTATTACCTGTTCGTTTGTAAAGAAGAAACCGATCATTGAACCAGCTCGGTTTACCGTAAACGGCACATCATATTTTTCAGCTGCTGCCATCAATCCTTCTTCTAAGCGATCTGCTTTACGAATGAACTCATCGTAGGATTGAGGTGTCAGCTGCGTTAACGTCTCGTATCCAGCTGTCATCGCAAGCGGATTACCTGATAATGTACCTGCTTGATAAATCGGGCCGCTTGGTGCAACTCGCTCCATAATTTCAGCTTTACCACCGTAAGCACCTACTGGTAAACCGCCACCGATTACTTTTCCTAAGCAAGTTAAGTCAGGCATAATGTTGTAGTATCCCTGTGCACAGTTGTACGCTACGCGGAACCCTGTCATTACTTCATCAAAAATTAGCAGTGAGCCATATTCTGATGTGATATCACGAAGCCCTTGTAAGAAACCTGGCTGAGGCGGTACCACACCCATATTTCCTGCTACCGGTTCAACGATTACTCCAGCAATGTCATCTCCGAATTCTTTAAAAGCATATTGTACGCTTTCTAGATCATTGTACGGCACTGTAATCGTGTTTTTAGCGATTCCTTCAGGCACTCCCGGGCTATCTGGTAGGCCTAACGTTGCAACGCCTGAGCCAGCTTTAATTAGAAGAGAGTCACCATGTCCATGGTAACAGCCTTCAAATTTTAAAATTTTGTTGCGGCCCGTATAGCCACGTGCTAAACGCAGTGCGCTCATCGTTGCTTCCGTACCTGAACTCACCATACGGACGATTTCAATTGAAGGAACGCGCTCAATAACAACCTTAGCAAGCTCATTTTCAATTAATGTTGGTGCACCAAAGCTTGTACCAGATTCCGTTACTTTTTTTACTGCTTCAACTACTTGATCGTTGGAATGTCCGTGAATTAAAGGTCCCCATGATAAGACGTAGTCAATATATTTGTTGCCGTCAATATCGTAAATCGTAGCGCCTTTTCCTCGTTCCATAAAAATAGGATCCATATCTACTGATTTAAATGCACGAACAGGACTGTTTACTCCACCCGGCATTAATTGCTGCGCTTCTAAAAAAGCTGCTTTTGACTTTTCATAACTTCTCATGTGTAAGCCTCCTTAATTACTTGTCAGATAACCAGCGTGCTGCGTCTTTAGCATGATACGTTACAATTAAATCCGCTCCTGCACGCTTCATGCTAATTAATTTTTCAAGAACAATCTCTTTTTCATTTACCCAGCCGTTTTGAGCTGCCGCTTTAATCATTGAATATTCACCGCTCACATTATAAGCTACTACCGGTAAATTAAACGTATTTTTTACATCGCGCATAATATCTAAATATGATAGAGCCGGTTTTACAATTAAGAAATCTGCTCCTTCTTCGACATCAGATTCCGCTTCTCGAAGTGCTTCTAAGCGATTGGCTGGGTCCATTTGATATGTTTTACGGTCTCCAAATTGAGGAGAAGAATGCGCTGCATCGCGGAATGGTCCGTAAAAAGCAGATGCATATTTAACAGCATAAGACATCACGGGCACATCTTCAAATCCAGCTTCGTCTAGACCGTGGCGAATAGCTGCCACGAAACCGTCCATCATGTTTGAAGGCGCAATAATATCCGCTCCTGCTTTAGCTTGACTGACCGCTGTACGCGCTAATAAGTCAAGGCTAGGATCGTTTAAGATTTTTCCGTCTTCAATTACACCACAGTGGCCATGATCTGTGTATTGACATAAGCATGTATCTGCGATAACAACAAAGTCTGGAAAATTTTCTTTAATTTGACGAATACCTTTTTGGACAATTCCGTGGTCATGGTATGCCTGTGAGCCGACCGCATCTTTTTCAGCGGGAACACCAAATACCATAGCTGACTTGATTCCTAAATCGACTAACTCTTGGATTTCATCATTCAAGTAGTCTAAAGAAATTTGATCCACACCTGGCATTGATTTTACAGCATTTCTTTTTTGTTCACCTTCTACAATAAAAATAGGATATATAAAGTCTTCAGCATGTAAATGTGTTTCACGTACAAGCGCACGCATATTTACAGAATTACGAAGACGACGATGACGTGTAAATTGTAAATCTTTCATGTTAAAATCCTCCTTTATTATTCAAAACAACTAACCAACATATCTATCATACCATTTATTGTGTATGTGTTAGGAACAAGATGCTTAATTCCATATTCGCTCGCTGTCTGACTCGTAATAGGACCGATGCAAACAACTTTGGTTCTATTTATAAGCTCAAGCCAATTAGGAATATCTTTAACTGACTCGACAAAAAATCTCACTGTAGAAGAACTTGTAAAAGTAATGGCATCAATTCCTGTTTCTAAATGTTGCTTAACCAAGCGTTCAGAGTCTTGATTTCGAATGGTCTGATATACAACTAAATCCGTTACCTCACAGTCTTTTAAGCCATCTTTTAAAACAGAGCGGGCTAATTGTCCTCGTACAAGGAGAACTCGCTCGTGATGTGACACATTTGCTTTTAACGACTCAAGAAGTGATTCCGCAACGTATTCTTTTGGAACAAGTTGCACGTTAACATCATGTTTTTCTAGCAATTTTGCGGTTTTTTCTCCAACCGCAGCCACTTTTAATCTTTTTAAAGCACTCCAACTGATATTTAACTCTTGTAGCCATTCAAAGAAAAAAGAAATGCCGTTTTGACTTGTAAAAACAATCCAATCAAAACAGTCAATCGACAGCAGGACATCTTCCACTTCTTTTTCATTGTTAGAACGTGCGAACGTGAGGACTGGTAAGCTTAAAGGTATGCCTCCAAGCTTTTTAATCTGTGCTGCAAATGAATGAGCCTGCTTCGCTTCTCTTGTAATCAAAACTTTTTTTAAAAAAAGAGGAGCCTCATGACTCATTATTTGTCCAGCTCCTCTTTTACACGGTCAATTAAAAGCTTAGCTCCTTGAGATGTTAAGCGCTCAGCAGCTTCTGAACCGATAGCAACGGGGTCTTTTCCCGTAATTTGCTCTTTGTAAATCGTTTTGCCATCAGGAGACGCGACTAGCGACGTTAGCTCAATGTTTCCGCCGTTTAATATACGCCCATAACCCGCAATCGGCACTTGGCATCCGCCTTCCATCTCTTTTAAAAATACGCGTTCAGCTCTAACAGCACGAGCGGTTTCATCATGATTTAGAGCTTGAAGAAGCGATAATAATTCATGGTCATTTTCTCGGCATTCGATAGCTAAAGCTCCTTGTCCTACAGCGGGAACGCTTATTTCCGGCTCTAGGTACTGAGTGACCGTATCTCTCGACCAGCCCATACGAGATAACCCTGCAGCTGCCAAGATAATTGCATCGTAATCTTCATTTTTTAATTTCTCTAGGCGTGTGTCGATATTTCCTCGAATCCATTTAATTTCGATATCTGAACGCATAGATAGAAGCTGTGCCCCTCGACGCAAGCTGCTTGTCCCAATCACAGCACCGCTTGGTAGCTCCTCAAATCGTTCACCATTTTTTGAAATAAGCGCATCACGATGATCTTCTCGTAAAGGAATACATCCAATCGTTAATCCTTCTGGCAAAACAGCCGGCATATCTTTCATACTATGAACGGCCATATCAATTTCTTCATCTAACATGGCTTGTTCAATTTCTTTTACAAAAAGACCTTTACCGCCTACTTTGGACAGCGTTACATTTAAAATTTGGTCCCCTTTTGTAACCATTTCTTTAATTTCAAACTCAAAAGGAAGACCTTGTTTTTTTAACTGTTCAATGACCCACTTGGTCTGTGTTAACGCAAGTTTGCTTCGACGAGAGCCGACAATAATTTTTCGCATGTTGTCCTCCTAATTACGAACCCCAAAAGTGAAAATTCGATAAACTGCCAAATAAAAAGAAATTAATAAGTAAGACTAAGAACAATCCAATATTCCACATTGCGATTGCCTTTCCTTGAATACCTCTACGCAGTCTAGCATACAAGTAAGCGCTGTATGCAACAAACATTAAAAATGAACCTAACACTTTTGTATCGTACCAATGAAAATCTACGTATTTAATATAAGCCCATATGATTCCTAAGATTAACGAAAGCAATAACAGCGGTACACCAATTAAAATTAATACATAGGACATGTAATCTAGCTTTGTTAAATCTTCAATTCTTAGCAAGCGCTTGCCCCACTTCTTCTTTTTCAATAAATTATACTGAACAAGATACAGAGCGGAAAAAACAAAAGAGACTGAAAAAGCGCCGTAAGATAAAATAGCCATGGTAATATGAATGATTAATAATTCTGACACAAGGCGCTCCGACTGGACAGCAGTGTATGTTTCAAGTGGAGCAAACGTATGAATAGCCATAATTAAGAAACCAATCACATTTGTAAAAAACACCATAAAATCAACGCGAAACAGGCGATTAATCACAAGTGAAAGAGTAATTAAGACCCACGCGTAAAAATACAGCCCTTCAGAAACGGTAAGAATAGGAAACCTTCCCGTCTCAAACATTCGTAAAATTAAAAAGGCTGTTTGCAAAACCCACACAATAGAAAGTAACCAGAAGGCTATCGAGTTTGCCTTCCGGTTATTTTGTACAAAATCAATAAAATATAATAAAACGCTCGCCGCGTATAAAATCACAATCAATTCATAGATTCTGGTTAATTCCATATCAACCATTATTCAATCCTCACTTAAGACTGATAAGCTACTGAATGAGACGTAATCGATGTATGAAGCTGCTCTTCTTTTTCTTTTTGCAAAGCAACTTCCTGTTCAATATTAAAAATCTTCATGAACAGCTCTAAAGACTCTTCAGCATGTTTCTCTCCAGCCAATTCTTTCGCGTGTAAAATTGGATCGCGAAGAAGTTGATTAATTATACTTTTTGTATGTTTATTTAAAACTTTGCGCTCACGCTCAGATAAATCTGGGAGCTTACGATCAATGCTTTTCATCGTTTCAGCTTGAATGGTAAGTGCTTTTTGACGAAGTGCAGAAATAACAGGCACAACGCCTAATGTACCAAGCCAAGACTTGAAAGCAACAATTTCAGCTTCAAGCATAATTCCAATTTCATCCGCAGCTTTTTGACGCTCTTGCAAATTGGATTCTACAATCCCGTTTAAATCGTCGATATCATATAAAAAGACCGTCTCTAGCTCATCTAGTTCTGGATCTAAGTCACGCGGAACGGCGATGTCTACCATAAACAATGGACGACCTTTACGCGTACGCTCGGCTTCACTCATCATTTGTTTCGTTACTACATAGTCATTAGCCCCTGTTGAACTAATTAAGATATCTGCTTCGCTTAAAGCATGTTGAAGATCAGCAAATGGTTTGGCTTCTCCAGAAAAACGGTTTGCTAGCTCTTGTGCCTTTTCAAATGTTCGATTCACTACCGTTACTTTTTTAGCTCCGCTGCCATATAAATTCTGTACGGCAAGCTGACCCATTTTTCCCGCACCAAGAATCAACACATGTTTGGACGATAAGTCTCCAAAAATCTTTTTAGCAAGCTCTACGGCTGCATAGCTGACAGAAACTGCATTTGCACCAATTTCTGTTTCATGATGAGCTTTTTTGGCTAATGTCACAGCTTGTTTAAACAGCTGATTAAAAACCGTTCCAATTGTTTCTTCTTCTTGAGCAAGCAAAAAGCTTGAACGCACTTGTCCAAGAATTTGTGTTTCACCAATCACCATTGAATCTAATCCACATGCTACTCGGTATAAATGTTCGATGGCTCCATCATTTTCATAGATGGTTAAATAAGGCGAGAACTCTTCTTTATCTATTCCGAACCATTCAGCTAAAAATGCTTTTACATAATAACGGCCCGTGTGTAATTGATCAACAACAGCATAAATTTCCGTACGATTGCATGTTGAAACAATGATGTTTTCCAAAATACTTTTTTGGCCGCTTAACGTTTTCATGGCAGATGCTAGTTCTTGCTCATTAAAACTAAGCTTTTCTCTTATTTCAACAGGGGCTGTTCGAAAGTTTAAGCCGACTGCTATAATATGCATTTGTACATACCCCCTATAATTGAAATGTGCTTATTTATCCGAATTTGACGGGCAGTAACCCCTAAATTCCCAAAGAGCTACAGTGAGATAACTGCCCGTAAAATCCGGCGTTCTTCATTCTACTATTCGTAAAAAGCGGCGTACATTACACAGGTGTAAGCTTCGCCTTATCTCTAACTATTATAACATGTTCTATAAGTCATTCGAAAAAAAAATGTGAACAGTCTTTGAAAACATGTGTTAAGATATTAACTGTTATTCCGTAATAAATTGTATCAAAAAAGCAGCGTTTTATCACGTTTTCTGTTTTGAAACACCTGGAGGTTACTATGAAAAAGCAATCAATGTTTTTTGGTGTCTTACTAGTTGGATTTGGAATCTTTTTCTTACTGAATGAACTACATATGAGCATTGCAGCAAAGGTATACACGTGGCCTGTACTGTTAATTTTAATAGGAGCAGCCCTGTCAACTGAGTCTGCTTTATCTCAAGATCATTCAAACTTGCTTGCAAGCTACATATTAATCACTTTAGGTATTCATTTCTATGTAAGTGAACAAATTCCCTTTTGGCCTACGAATATTAGCATGGTCGTTTTTATGGTGGCCATTAGCTTTTTACTCAGTGCTAGAAAAGCCAAATCAGGCTTTTTCCAAGGCGGCACTCTTTTAATTATTGCCATTTTAATGATGTTTTCAGACCGTCTTAAACTATTTTTGCCAAAAGTTGAAGACGGCGTAAATTATTTAACAACCTTCTGGCCTATTTTATTGTTACTAGTTGGGCTATATTTATTATTTTTCAAACGAAAGTAATCTATGTAAACAAGTTAAAAAAATGGAACGTTTGACTCACTTCCTGTTAGAGTGATGATAAACGTTCCATTTTTTTAGATTCTATTCCTTTGTTTAGTGAGTCATGCGATACTGCAAAGATTTCCACGCTTTATCTTTTCCTTCACCTGTTTCAGATGAGAAATGAATTAATTCATCATTTGGATCTAAGTCCAGCGTTTCTCTCACTACTTTTAAGTGCTTTTGCCATTTTCCTTTAGGAATTTTATCAGCTTTCGTTGCAATAACCATAACGGGAAGGTCATGGTGCTTCAAAAACTCATACATCATAACGTCATCCTTTGAAGGAGCATGGCGTAGATCAACAATCATTAACACAGCTTTAAGCTGCTCACGATTTGTTAAATACGTTTCAATCATTTTCCCCCATGCTTCACGCTCTTTTTTAGACACTTTTGCAAACCCGTACCCAGGTACGTCTACAAAGTGAAGGATTTCATTAATTAAAAAGAAATTAAGCGTTTGAGTTTTTCCGGGCTTAGACGACGTACGCGCTAAGCTTTTGCGATTGAGCATCTTGTTAATAAAAGATGATTTTCCTACATTTGAACGGCCTGCTAACGCAAACTCTGGCAGGTTTTCTTTAGGATATTGTTCAGGGCGTACGGCACTGATAACAATATCGGCTTGAGTTACTTTCATTTTACCTCTCCTACTAGCGCATGTTCCAATACTTGGTCCACATGTGACACAAGAACGATGTCTAATTCCTCTTGTACACTGTCAGGGATATCTTCAATATCACGTTCATTATCATGAGGGATTAATATTTTAGTTAATCCGGCACGATGTGCACTAAGTGACTTTTCTTTTAAACCGCCGATTGGTAATACGCGACCTCTTAGTGTAATTTCTCCTGTCATTCCTACTTCTCTACGCACTGGTTTACCCGTTAGTGCTGATACTAGAGCAGTGGCAATGGTAATTCCTGCAGAAGGTCCATCCTTTGGTACAGCTCCTTCTGGAACATGGATATGAATATCATGTTTTTCATAAAACTTTTCATCAATTCCTAGTTTCTCTGCATTTGAACGCACGTAGCTAAATGCTGCCTGAGCTGATTCTTTCATCACGTCTCCAAGTTTTCCAGTTAGCACTAGTCTTCCTTTACCAGGGGACAAGCTTACTTCAATGGCTAGCGTGTCTCCTCCTACAGTTGTGTAAGCAAGACCTGTAGCAACGCCGACTTGATCTTCCGTCTCAGCCTGTCCGTAACGGAACCTAGGCTTGCCAAGGAATTCTTCAAGCGTTTTGGCCGTCACCACCACGCGTTTTTTCTCGCCAGAGACTACGATACGAGCTGCTTTTCGACAAATGGAAGCAATTTCGCGTTCAAGGTTACGAACACCCGCTTCTCTCGTATATAAACGGATGATTGCTGTTAACGCGTCATCGCGAATCTGCAAATTGCCCTTTTGTAATCCGTGATTTTCTAGCTGGCGCAGCAATAGGTGACGCTTCGCGATTTCAAGTTTTTCCAGCTCCGTGTAACCAGCAATTTGAATAACTTCCATTCGATCGCGCAGCGGCCCCGGAATCGTAGCTAAGTTATTGGCTGTAGCCACGAACATCACTTTTGATAAATCATACGTTTCTTCTATATAGTGATCGCTGAAATTATGGTTTTGTTCAGGATCCAATACTTCTAACAAAGCAGAAGACGGGTCTCCACGGAAATCATTTGACATTTTATCGATTTCATCAAGCAGAAATACCGGATTAATCGTTCCTGCTTTTTTCATTCCTTGAATAATGCGTCCAGGCATAGCTCCCACGTACGTGCGACGATGACCGCGGATTTCTGACTCATCTCTCACGCCGCCTAGAGACACTCGTACAAAATGACGATCTAGAGACGTGGCAATTGAACGGGCTAGGGATGTTTTTCCTACGCCAGGAGGTCCTGCTAAACATAAAATAGGGCCTTTAAGAGATTTTGTCAACTGCTGCACAGCTAGATATTCTAATACGCGTTCCTTCACTTTTTCAAGGCCATAGTGCTCATCGTTCAGCACTTGTTCAGCATTATGAATATTGAGCGTATCTTCCGTTTCATTTGTCCAAGGTAGCGCAATCAACCACTCGATATAATTTCGAATGACTGAGCTTTCAGCGGAGGTAGCAGGAATTTTTTCATAGCGATCCAATTCTTTAAACGCCACTTGTTTGACATGGTCCGTCATCCCACTTGCTTCAATTTTTTCGCGAAGTGTTGCTACTTCTCCTGTCTTTCCTTCTTTGTCTCCAAGCTCTTTTTGAATCGCCTTCATTTGCTCACGAAGATAATACTCTTTCTGAGTGCGTTCCATTGATTTCTTTACACGCTGTCCAATTTTTTTCTCCAGCTGCAAAACTTCTTGCTCGTCTTGAATATGAGAAATGATCGTATTTAATCTTTCCTTCACATCAGTTATTTCTAAAATTTCTTGTTTAAGCTGAATTTTTATTGGTAAATGAGAGGCTACAATATCCGCTAATCTTCCTGGTTCTTCAATGTCGCTTACGGTTGAAAGAGTTTCAACGGACACCTTTTTGGAAAGTTTTATGTATTGTTCGAAATAGTCTAAAAGCGTGCGCATCAGCGCTTTATCTTCTACATCAACCTGATGTTCTTCGTTTTGCTTTTCCACGTGCACAACAAAATATTCTTCGCTGTCTTCAAATTCTGTAACGGTTACGCGATTTAGTCCTTCTACTAAGACGCGCATCGTTCCATTCGGCAGCTTTAGCATTTGTTTAATTTTTGCTAACGTACCGGTTCTATATAAATCCTCTTTTGTTGGCTCATCGATACCCATATCTTTTTGTGATACTAAACAAACTAAGTGATCATCCATCATTGCTTTTTCTAATGCTTGCACAGATTTATCTCGCCCAACATCTAAATGAAGCACCATTGTCGGATAGACGATCAAACCTCGTAAAGGCAATAGCGGCATTGTCAATTTTTCTTTTTCTGCCATGCAATGAACACCTCCAATGCTCGTCAATTAAAGTATGTAAAGTGTGAATTCTTTTAACAATTTTATCTCATTTGTATACACATGTCTAACAATAGTAATTACTAATTGTACCATGAGAAAGAATTAAAAGGCAAAACATATCTTTTTAAGCTCTTTTCATAAAAAAACGCCTTTTTCGTTGGCTGTGTATAAAGGTTTTATACGCGAAAAAGGCGATGAATATTCATCTGACCATTAATTTTTAATTATCATGATAGAATTAGCTAGATTCTCTATTTGAAATAGCTGGATCTACCGACAAATGTGCAACATGCTCATGTACAGACAATAGCGCTTGTTCAAACACCTCTGTTAAATGATGGACAGGAATAATATCGATACCTTTTACCTTTTCTACCATTGCATTCATATTTTCCTTTGGCACAATCACCGTCTGAACGCCTGCTTGTTTTGCTGCCTTGATTTTTGGAATCACACCGCCAATTGGCTTTACGTTACCGTGCAGACCAATTTCTCCTGTCATTGCTACCGTATGTTTAATTGGCACTTCATAAATCGCTGAGTAGATCCCTGTTGCCATCGCAATACCAGCAGAAGGTCCATCAATTGGCACGCCTCCCGGAAAGTTTACATGAATATCATACTCATCGGCTGGAACATCCATTGAACGAAGAACCGTTATGACATTTTCAATTGAGCTTTTAGCCATACTTTTACGGCGAATAGACTTCCCTTGAGTCCCTATACTTTCCTCTTCAACGATACCTGTAATAATAATGTTCCCTTTCTCTTTTGCAGGAATCGCTTTGACTTCAATTTCTAAAAGTGCTCCAGAGTTGGGCCCGTACACTGCTAATCCATTAATAAGTCCCACTTTTTCCTCATCTGCAATTTTCGGATCGTGCCTTGGAGACAGTTGACTAGAATGAACAATCCATTCAATATCTTCATTTTTAATGTCCGTTCGTTCCTCTGATATCGCTAATCCAGCCGCAATTTGCATCATATTAACCGTTTCACGTCCATTGCGTGCATATGTAGAAAACAGAGATAAACCTTCTTCTGATATATCCATTCTTACTTTATTTGCTGCTTTTTTTGCAACTGTAATAATTTCGTCGCGATCAAGCTCACGGAAAAATACCTCTACGCATCTGGAACGAATGGCAGGCGGAATTTCATTAGGCGTTCTAGTCGTCGCACCAATCAAACGAAAGTCTGCTGGCAACCCATTTTGAAAAATATCGTGAATATGTGTTGGGATTTGTGTGTTTTCTTCGCTGTAATAGGCGCTTTCCATAAACACTTTTCGATCTTCTAGAACCTTTAACAGCTTATTCATCTGAATAGGATGGAGCTCTCCAATTTCATCAATAAATAAAATTCCCCCGTGTGCATCTGTAACCGCTCCTTGTTTTGGCTGCGGAATTCCAGCTTGGCCCATGGCACCTGCTCCTTGGTAAATAGGATCATGAACAGACCCAATCAAAGGATCAGCAATGCCTCGCTCATCAAAACGCGCCGTAGTTGCATCTAACTCTACGAATACAGCCGATTGTTTGAAAGGTGATTTTTTATTTTTTTTTGCTTCTTCTAACACTAGACGTGCTGCTGCCGTTTTTCCTACTCCAGGCGGCCCATATACAATCACGTGCTGTGGATTAGGGCCGCAAAGGGCCGCCTTTAGTGACCGAATTCCATCCTCTTGTCCGACAATATCGGAGAAGCTAGACGGCCTCACACGTTCGGCAAGCGGCTCAGTTAAAGAGATGGCTCTCATTTTCTGCAATTGCTCCATTTCTTTCTTTGAATCCCGGTCAATTGAGACTTTTTGCGTACGCTGATTGCGTAATAAATTCCAAAAATATAAGCCAATGATGATACCAAAAAAGAGTTGGACCATTAAGGCAATATTCGTCCAGTTCATAGATAAACCTCCTGCGCAGTTTAGTAAGATAATTATCAGTTATTATCTCCCTGCAGCAGTAGGAATAAACAAGATTCTAGTAAAAAGTAAAATTTAGTTGTGCTTCATCAACAGAAAAAAGCCGGGTACTCAAATTGAGTACCCGGCTTTTTTTATGCTGATGTTTTGCTGCCTTCTTGAATAGTAGATCCGTCTTCTAATACGAACTTAGGAGCCGCTTGATCACGAACAGTTTCACCTGTGATAATACATTTTGTAATATCATCACGTGAAGGAAGATCAAACATTACATCTAACATAATACCTTCAATGATTGAACGTAGACCACGAGCACCTGTTTTACGCTCGATTGCTTTTTTAGAAATTTCTACTAAAGCCTCGTCTTCGAACTCAAGTTCAACGTTATCAAGTTCAAGCATTTTTTGATATTGTTTCACTAGTGCATTTTTCGGTTTTGTTAAAATCTCAACTAGCGCTTCTTCATCAAGAGGCACTAAGCTAGCAGTAACCGGTAAACGACCAATAAACTCTGGAATTAAACCAAATTTCAATAAATCTTCCGGTAATACTTTTGCTAGTAACTCTTTTTCTGTAAAGTCTTGTTGTTTTGTTTCTGAACCGAAACCAATTACTTTTTTACCTAGACGACGCTTAATAATAGGTTCGATTCCGTCAAATGCACCACCGCAAATAAATAAGATATTTGTTGTATCAATTTGAATAAATTCTTGATGAGGGTGTTTGCGTCCACCTTGAGGAGGAACGCTTGCTACAGTACCTTCTAAGATTTTAAGAAGAGCCTGCTGCACACCTTCACCTGATACATCACGTGTAATAGATGGATTTTCAGACTTACGCGCTACTTTATCAATTTCATCGATGTAGATGATGCCTTTTTCAGCTTTCTCCACATCGTAATCAGCTGATTGAATTAATTTTAATAAGATGTTTTCAACATCTTCTCCTACATAACCCGCTTCTGTTAGAGATGTTGCATCTGCAATCGCAAACGGTACGTTTAAAATACGAGCCAATGTTTGAGCTAGTAAAGTTTTACCGCTTCCTGTAGGTCCAATTAATGCAATATTACTTTTTGATAACTCAACGTCATCAATTTTACTGTTTGAATTGATTCGTTTGTAATGGTTGTATACCGCAACGGATAACGATTTTTTCGCATCCTCTTGACCAATTACATACTCATCTAAAATGTCACGAATTTCTTTTGGTTTTGGTACATCTTTAAATTCTACTTCTTCTTCTGTACCTAACTCTTCTTCTACGATTTCCGTGCAAAGTTCAATACATTCATCGCATATGTAAACACCTGGACCCGCAACTAACTTGCGTACTTGTTCTTGTGTTTTACCACAAAATGAGCATTTTAACTGCCCTTTTTCATCGTTAAATTTAAACATAATTTTCACCCCTTGTAGTATTTACTAAAGTGCTCGAAGCTGATTTCTATCCGCGCTATAGCCCAACAACATGAACAACTCATCTATTTGTAGGTAAATGCCCCTCTTTATTACATAGTAAAAGCGCTATGAAAAGATTTGTATTGCATTTTACCATACATTTTCTTGAATAGATACTAAAACGTTTTATGTATATGTTGTTGATGAGCATAACAGAATGGAGATCTGCTATTATATAGTGTCCTCTTATTGGGCCTATTTCATAACCACGGATTTCAAACAATGGGTTAAAGCTGCTTCTACGGTGTTGGTTATGATATAAAAAAACTATTGAAGTTTATAAAACAAGGCACGATCAAGTCGCGCCTTGTTTCTTACTTACTATTATGCAACAGCTTTGCTGTTTTCTACAAGAAATTCAACTGCTTTACGTACTTTCATGTCTTCTTTAATGCTATCAAGACTGCCAAGCACTTTCTTAATTTCTTCGACAGGCATGTTGTACATTCCTGCCATGTTTTCTAATTCTTTTTCTACTTCTTCTTCGCTTACTTCAAGATTTTCAGCTTTTGAAATAGCTTCTAGCGTTAAGTTGATTTTCACACGCTTTTCAGCATCCGGACGCATTTGGTCGCGAAGAGCTTTTTCATCTTGACCTGAGAATTGGAAGTAAAGTTCAAGGTTAAGACCTTGCATTTGTAAACGTTGTTCAAACTCTTGCATCATACGATCCATTTCAGTGTTGAACATTGCTTCTGGAATTTCTACTTCAGCATTTTCAGCAGCTTTTTCTACTAAAGTGTCGCGAAGAGCTGATTCCGCTTGATTCTCTTTATCGCTTTGTAATTTTTCTTTTGTTTTTGCTTTTAACGCTTCTAAAGTTTCTACTTCTTCATCTACGTCTTTTGCAAACTCATCGTCTAAAGCTGGAAGCTCTTTAGATTTGATTTCGTGTAATTTCACTTTGAATTTAGCAGCTTTACCAGCTAGCTCTTCAGCGTGATACTCTTCAGGGAATGTTACTTCCACTTCTTTTTCAGCGCCTACTTCAAGACCAACTAGTTGCTCTTCAAAGCCAGGGATGAATGTGTTAGAACCGATTTCTAAAGAATAGTTTTCGCCTTTTCCGCCTTCGAATGCTTCGCCATCAACGAAACCTTCAAAGTCGATTACAGCTGTATCACCTTCAGCTACAGTTCCTTCTTCTTTAACAACTAGTTCAGCGTGACGCTCTTGAAGTGTTTTTAATTCAGCTTCAACGTCTTCGTCTGTTACAGTTGTATCTACTTTTTCTACTTCTAAGTTTTTGTATTCGCCTAATTTAACTTCAGGCTTAACAGTTACTTTAGCAGTGAAAACTAGAGGTTGTCCTTTTTCGATTGTTTCAACATCGATTTCTGGACGATCAACCGGCTCGATACCAGCTTCAACAATTGCATTGCTGTAAGCTTCAGGTAATAAGATATCTAGTGCATCTTGGTATAAAGATTCTACGCCAAAACGTTTTTCGAAAAGTGGACGAGGCATTTTACCTTTACGGAACCCTGGTACGTTTACTTGTTTTACAACTTTTGTGAATGCTTTATCTAAGGCTTTATCAAACTCAGCAGCTTCAACTTCTACTGTTAAAACGCCTTGATTTCCTTCTTGTTTTTCCCATTTTGCAGACATGAATGTTTCCCTCCAAAATCATTTTAAGTAGTGATTTCTAAACTAGATAATGCAGATAGCCTATCAGTTCAACCCTCAATCATTATCTATTTAACTCCCTATTACTTTAAAGTACGTAGGAATGTAATGTAAAGATGAAATTCTACTATACGTATTTAAGTGCATTTTACAACCATTATATTATAACATACAACAATGACGTTTCAACTAAACACCACATTTTATATAAAAGAAATTTCTTCAATTTCTTTTAGCTCTTTAATTGCCTTTCTTAATTCAGCTGCGGAGAAACTTCCATCTTCCTCTGCTACAGCTGCATCTGACTCTTCTCCTTGCATCATCAGACTAACAGCATACACCGCTTCTGTCCAAAGTTTTACATTATCACCCGGTAAAAACGGAAATGTAATAAATAAATGACGCTGCCATATTTCAACGGCAACCTGCAGCAATGTAGGATTTTCATGCTCCAGCTTTTCCGTCAGCTGCGCTTCTACTTGCTCGGCAAACAAATACGGTGTTGTTCGTTGAAGTTGAAGCGCATTTACTTTTTTCGTCTCTCCAAACTTACTAATCATAAAATCAATGTCTACTTCTTCTTCCATGACTGTTTTTAAAGCGACTGTTTTTACGATAGGGTGAACAGCTTCAGATGAAAATAGCTGTTCCAGAAAGAAACGCTGCTTTTCAATTCTCTTTGTTTTTAATGAATGAACCCATTCAAGCTGATCTTGAATATTGTCTAGAGCTGTGAATGATTTAAACTGCTCTAGCTGTTCTTCTTCTGTTTGTTCTTCTATGACTTGTTCTTGATTCATTCTATTCTTGCAGAACTCCAATAGCTGATAAAGCTGTTCAGCATGTTCAGAAGGGAGTTTGTGTTCTTGAATAACTGCTTGTAGAGTGACATATCCTTCATGATAGTGACCAAGCTGAATTAACACCATGAGGTACATTTGCAAATTATGATAATAATCGCCAATATCTTCTTTCAGCATTTGCTCACACAATTCTTTAGCTATGCCTGCATCACCGAGCTCCACGTGACAAATAACAAGACCAAGTAAAATTTCATGATGCTTATTATCAAGTTCATAGGCCTGCTCAAATAAAGGAAGTGCTTCTTGAAACTGCTTGTGCTGCATATGATCTGTAGCTTTTTCAACCAACCGTTCTTTTAATAGAGGAAAAGCTACAATTTTGTTTTGTTGTTCATTCGACATGTTTTCTCCCCACTTCGCGGTCCATTTGCTTTACAGTTTAGCAATTCGGTTAACGGAACGCAAAAAAATCGAGCAAAATCATCATTTTGCTCGATTTTTGGTTAATATCTTACCGTTTTTGCTTCATAAGCAGAAATGTCGTCTTCAAAAGAAAGCGTATAGCCAATTTCATCATATCCGTTAACAAGCATATATTTCCAATGGCCATTGATATCAAACGTACGTTCAAAGCCTGCTTCATCGGTAATTTTTTGCTGATGAAGATCGATTGTACAGGCGTAAGAAGCACTTTGAGACTCTTTCATTAAATAGGAAACATCTTCTTTTGGTAAAACAATAGGTAAAATACCATTTTTTAGACAGTTTTGTTTAAAAATATCCGCAAATGAAGGTGCGATAATGGCACGAAACCCATAGTCTAAAAGCGCCCATGGCGCGTGTTCACGTGACGAACCACATCCGAAGTTCTCGTCAGCTACAAGAATTGTTGCTCCTTGATTTTGAGGCTGATTTAATTCAAACGTTTCATTTAACGTTTCATCTTCATTATATCGCCAATCAAAAAATAGAAATTGGCCAAACCCAGTACGCTCAATTCTTTTCAAAAATTGCTTTGGGATAATTTGATCAGTATCTACGTTTGCTCGGTCGAGACCTGCTACTTTCCCTGTGTGGATTGTAAAAGCATTCATCTGTGTTCTCCTCCTTATCGCACCGCTTGTTCTTGTAGTTTGCGCACATCAACAAAATGTCCATATACCGCTGCCGCTGCTGCCATTACCGGGCTTACTAAATGCGTTCTGGCGCCTTTTCCTTGACGTCCTTCAAAATTGCGGTTAGAAGTGGACGCACAGTGTTCGCCTTGTGGAACTAAGTCAGAGTTCATACCTAGACACATGCTGCAGCCTGAGTCTCTCCAATCAAAACCTGCTTCAATAAAAATAGCAGATAACCCTTCTTCTTCAGCCACTCGCTTTACTTTTTGAGAACCTGGTACAATGATCGCTCGCACATCTGGTGACACTTTCTTTCCTTTAATAAAGGCTGCCACGTCACGAAGATCAGACAAACGAGCATTCGTACATGAACCGATAAATACATGCTGAACTGGAATCTCTTCTATTGCCATGCCAGGCTGTAAGCCCATATACTCAAGTGCTCGTGACAAAGACTTTCTCTCAGCTTCTGTTTTACACTCTTCTAATGTAGGAACTTGCTTGCTAACATAAGAACTCATCGCCGGGTTTGTTCCCCATGTTACAACAGGTTCAATTGTATCTGCATCAATTTCCAGCGTTTCATCGTACGTTGCACCTTCATCTGTTGCTAAAGCTGCCCAAGCTTCCACTGCTTTTTCAAACTGTTCTCCTTTAGGAGCATACTGACGTCCTTTAATATAAGAGAACGTGACATCGTCTGGACTGATTAAACCAGCTTTTGCACCGGCTTCAATAGACATATTACAAATGGTCATGCGCTCTTCCATTGAAAGATCGCGAATACATTCGCCCGTAAATTCCACGATTGAACCCGTTCCAAAATTCACGCCGAATTTTTGAATTATTGCTAACACAATGTCCTTAGCATAAACGCCAGGCTGCTTTTTGCCATTCACTTTCACTTGTAGCGTTTTTGGTTTCGCTTGCCATAGCGTTTGTGTTGCTAAAACATGCTCTACCTCACTCGTTCCTATCCCAAAAGCAAGCGCTCCAAATGCACCGTGAGTAGATGTATGACTATCTCCGCACACAATGGTTTTTCCAGGCTGAGTTAATCCTAATTCCGGTCCAATGATATGCACAATTCCTTGCTCTTCACTTGTTAAATCTAAAAGCTTCACACCAAACTCATGACAGTTTTCAGATAGTTTGTCTACTTGTTTCTTTGCAATTGGATCTTTAATATTAAAACGGTCAACCGTTGGAATGTTGTGATCCATTGTAGCAAACGTTAAGTCTGGACGCTTCACTTGGCGATTTGCCACGCGAAGACCTTCAAATGCTTGAGGAGACGTTACTTCATGAATAAGATGAAGATCGATATATAATAAGTCCGGCTTCCCCTCTTCTCGACGTACAACATGTTGTTCCCAAAGCTTATCAATAATTGTTTTTGGTTTCATACTGCTCCTCCTTTCTGATTATGAAAAACGTTTCTCACAAAACGTGAGAAACGCATGATTAACTGTAAGCTGTCATAATGCTTGAAATGGCAGAATCATTGGCAATTACCGCAGTTATCGCCTCCACCATTTTATCGGTACCTAAATAATGATTACCGTCTGCTAAGTCAGCTGTTCGATGACCTGCATGTAATACACTTTCAACTGCTTGTTCAATCACTGCTGCTTCTTTTTCTAATCCAAACGAATGTCTAAGCAACATTGCTGCAGATAAAATAGCAGCAATCGGATTAGCTTTGTTTTGACCAGCAATATCTGGTGCAGAACCGTGAACCGGTTCGTATAGAGACGGACCATCAGCCGTTAAGCTCGCAGATGGCAACATTCCTAACGATCCTGTCAGCATAGAAGCCTCATCACTCAAAATATCACCAAACATATTTTCAGTTACCACTACATCAAAATACTTCGGATTACGAATTAACTGCATAGCAGCTGAATCTACAAGCATATGCTCAAGCTCTACATCCGGGTAGTCTTTTGCTACTTCTTCAGCTACTTCACGCCACACTCTACTAGACTCAAGCACATTCGCTTTATCAACAGACGTTACTTTTTTACGTCGATTTACAGCCGTATCAAATGCTTGGCGAATAATTCTTTCTATTTCTGTACGCTTATAAAATAATGTGTCGACAACTGTTTCTTCATTTCCTTCTGTTCGGCGCTCGCTAGGCTTACCAAAATATAAGCCTCCTGTTAGCTCACGGACGATAATGAAGTCAACACCTTCAATGTATTCTTTTTTCAGAGGAGAGGCATCCGCTAAGCTATCATAAAACGTCACCGGACGAAGATTAGCATATAAATCCAGTTCTTTTCGAATAGCTAGCAAACCTTTTTCCGGTCGCAAATGTGAAGGGTTACGATCCCATTTTGGCCCTCCAACCGATCCAAGTAATACAGCATCCGCCTGCTTACAAGTCTCAATTGTACTTTCTGGAAGAGGTGTGCCCGCCTCATCAATTGCAGCTCCGCCAATTAGTCCATACGTAAACTCAAATTGATGATCAAAGCGCTCTCCAATTGCTTTTAAAACGGCAACAGCGCCTTTTGTTACTTCTGTTCCTACGCCGTCACCCGGTAATACAGCGACTTTTTTTGTCATGGTGGTCTCTCCCTTCAGTTCACATTACTTCTTGCTTTGTACGATGCTGCTGAATAGCAATTAAACGATTAATGGCGTTCAGATATGCTTTTGCTGACGATTCTAATACGTCAAATGCTACTCCGCGTCCGCTTGCTTCAGTTCCTTCGCTTTCAACCTTCACAAATACTTCAGCCAGTGCGTCCGGCCCACCGTTAATAGACTGAATACGATAGTCTAATAGTTTTACATCTTGTTCAACACAGCGCTGCAGCGTATTATAGATAGCTTCCACGCTTCCAGATCCCGTAGCTGCTTCTTGAATCTCTTCGCCGTTTTCTTTGCGAAGGGTAATCGTAGCCGTTGGAATATTGTTCGTACCATACTGAACTTGCAGACTTTCAAGCTTATATTCACTGTCTTTGCTAACTTGCTTTTGAATGACTAATGCCAATAAATCATCATCGGTAATGTCTTTTTTCTTATCTGCTAAGTCTTTAAACTTCTCAAAAAGCACGTTTGCTTCTGTATCTTCCAATGTAAATCCAAGCTCTACTAAGCGTGTACGGAACGCATGACGGCCTGAGTGTTTACCAAGCACAATTGGATTTTGTTTAACACCCACAAGTTCTGGGGAAATAATCTCATATGTTAACGGATTTTTTAAGACGCCATCTTGGTGAATACCTGATTCATGAGCAAAAGCATTTTTTCCGACAATTGCTTTATTTGGTGCAATATTCATTCCGGTAAGCTTACTGATAATGTCACTCGTACGCTTAATTTCAGGCAAGATAAGACCTGTGCTCGCTTGATAGAAATCTTGACGGACATGAAGCGCAAGTGCTACTTCTTCAAGAGCTGCGTTACCCGCACGTTCTCCGATTCCGTTAATCGTTCCTTCAATTTGAGTAGCTCCTGCTTCAATCGCAGCCATTGAATTGGCCACAGCTAGCCCTAAGTCATCGTGACAGTGAGCTGACAAATCAACTTTATGAATATTTGACACATGTTCTTTTAAGTAATTAAATACTGATTGATAGTCACCAGGAGTGATAAATCCTACTGTATCTGGAATATTAACGACTTTTGCACCAGCATCAATAACGGCTTCTACAATTCTAGCTAAAAACGGTAAATCTGTTCGACATGCATCTTCAGCAGACCATTGAACAACCGGGAATTTTTCACTTGCGTACTTCACCATTTCCACTGCTGTTTCAAGTACTTCATCAGGTGTTTTTTTCAATTTATGCTGCATATGAATTTCGGAAGTAGCGATAAAAACATGCAGTCTTGGTTCTGCACTTTCTTTTAACGCTTCCCATGCAATGTCAATATCTTTTGTAACAGACCTTGCAAGGCCTGTTACAGAAGAATTTTTGACAATAGACGCAATTTCTTTTACGGATTGAAAATCACCTTTTGAAGAAGCGGGAAATCCGGCTTCAATGATGTCGATACCTAATCGCTCTAACTGCTTAGCAATTTCAAGCTTTTCTTGTAGGTTCAAATTGACTCCAGGTGACTGTTCACCATCGCGTAGCGTCGTGTCAAATAGTTTAATTTTTTGCACTAGCGATCACCGCTTCTTTCTTTTGTTTTTTAACAAATGGCATCATTTCACGTAATTGAGCGCCAACTTTTTCAATTAAATGTTCGTTTTCACGGTTATTGATAGCTGTAAATTCCGGACGATTTGCTTGGTTTTCTAGGATCCAGCCTTTTGCAAATTTACCTGTTTGGATATCTTCAAGCACTTTTTTCATTTGTTCTTTTGAACGCTCATCTACAACGCGTGGTCCTGAAACGAAGTCACCCCATTGAGCTGTATCAGAGATTGAATAACGCATGCCTTCCATTCCGCCTTCATACATAAGGTCAACAATTAATTTTAATTCGTGTAAACACTCAAAATATGCAACTTCCGGTTGGTAGCCAGCTTCTACAAGCGTTTCAAAACCAGCTTTAACTAATGAAGTTAAACCACCGCAAAGTACTGCTTGCTCACCGAAAAGATCTGTTTCTGTTTCTTCTTTAAATGTTGTTTCTAACACACCCGCACGAGCTGAACCGATTGCTTTAGCATAAGCTAACGCTACGTCTTTTGCTTCTCCAGTTACATCTTGGAATACTGCGAATAACGCCGGTACGCCAGCTCCTTCTTCATACGTTCTTCTTACAAGGTGACCAGGGCCTTTTGGAGCTACTAAGAATACGTCAACGAATTCAGGTGCTACGATTTGGTTAAAGTGAATGTTGAAACCGTGAGCAAATACTAAAGATTTTCCTGGTTTTAGTCCTGGAAGAATTTCTTCGTTATAAACTTTTGGCTGATACTCATCTGGAAGTAATACCATTACTACTTCTGCTTGTTGAACTGCATCTTTTACAGATAATACAGTGAAACCGTCTTGCTCTGCTTGGTCCCATGATTTACCTTTACGTAATCCTACTACCACGTTTACTCCGCTGTCGCGTAAGTTTTGTGCATGGGCATGACCTTGTGAACCATAGCCTACGATTGCTACTGTTTTACCTTGTAATAATTGATCCTTTGCATCTCCGTTATAATATACCTTTGTCATAATAAATCTCTCCTCTTAGTTTATATAGTTTTATATAGTTTACTTGGTTAGTAACTAGCTAGAATTAAATGATTGATGAAAGTTTGGCTGCCGCTTTTTGCGTACCGCGCGGAACAGCTACTGTTCCCGTGCGCGTTACTTCTTTTAATCCATAAGGCTGAAGCAGATCAATCATCGCTTCAATCTTGCTGGATTCACCTGTTACTTGAATAATTAAGCTGTCGCGGCTTACATCAATGATGGTTGCACGGAAAGGTTCAATTACTGCATAAAGTTCGTTACGGCTCGCTGGGGTAGAGGCTACTTTCATTAAAGCAAGCTCTCTTGATACCACCGCTTGATCCGTAATATCTTGAACCTTCAACACGTCAATCTGCTTATTTAACTGCTTAATCACTTGTTCAGCAGCGTTATCATGCTCTACGTTCACAACAAACGTCATGCGTGATACATCTTCAGATTCAGTGTGACCTACCGAAATACTCTCAATATTGAAATTTCTTTTTGTAAATAACCCCGTCACGCGATTTAATACGCCCGCACGGTTTAATACAGTTGCTGTAATAATTCGCTTCATGGTTTCACCCCTACCATTTCATGTAATCCTTTTCCAGGTGCAACCATTGGATATACGTTTTCTTTAGGTGCGACAAAGAAATTTAGTAGAACAGGTCCATCTGTTTCCATTGCTTCTTTCAAAGCCGCATGCGCTTCTTCTTCAGTAGAAGCTTGTAAACCTTTGATATCATAAGCTTCTGCAAGCTTCATTAAATTAGGCTGATTCGGAATTAAAGAGTGTGAGTAGCGTTCTTCATAGAAGATTTCCTGCCACTGACGAACCATACCAAGCGACTGATTGTTAAGTACAACCACTTTTACAGGTAAATTTAATTCTCTAATAACTCCTAATTCTTGAAGCGTCATTTGAAATCCACCGTCACCAACGACTGCTACCACTGTTTTATCTTTGTTTGCCAGCTGAGCGCCGATTGCAGAAGGTAATCCAAAGCCCATAGTGCCAAGACCACCTGAAGTTACCCATCGATCTGGATTATTAAATGTGTAGTATTGAGCTACCCACATTTGATGTTGCCCAACGTCCGTTGTAACAACGGCATCTCCATTTGTATACTTGTGAAGCAACTCAACTACTTTTTGTGGTTTTAACACGTCCGCTGAGTTCTGATACCATAATGGATATTCTTGCTTCCACGCCGCTAATTTCTCATGCCATTTCGTATAATCTCCAACTTCTCCTTCTTGCAGAAGCAATTGCTTCAATACTTCTTTTGCATCTCCAACAATTGGAATCTTGGTTGGAACATTCTTTCCAATTTCCGCAGGGTCGATGTCAATGTGCGCAATTTTTGCATTTGGTGCAAAATGCTTTAAGTTACCTGTTACTCGGTCATCAAAGCGTGCACCGATACTAATGAGAAGATCACTCTCATAAATTGCCATGTTTGCTGTGTACGTTCCGTGCATGCCAGCCATTCCTAAATGAAGCGGATGATCTGCAGGAAAACAGCCCAATCCTAAAAGCGTATTAATAACGGGAATATTTTGACGCTCAGCATAATTTTTTAATTCTTCTGAACCTTTACTCAATAGCACTCCCGCACCTGCTAGGATAACAGGTTGTTTTGCAGCTGCTACTGCGTCTGTTAATTTTTTAACCTGCAGCTGATTTGGAAAATAAGTTGGCTGATAGCCAGGTAAATCAATTTCTCCTTCGTAATTAAATGTTCCATCACCCTGTGCCATATCTTTTGGAATGTCGATTAAGACTGGACCAGGTCTTCCTGTTGTCGCAATATGAAATGCCTCTTTGATGATTCTCGGCATATCGCTGATATTGCGTACTTGATAGCTATGTTTTGTAATTGGCATTGTGATCCCTAATACATCTGCTTCTTGGAACGCGTCAGAACCAATTACACTTGAAGCTACTTGACCAGTAAAAACAACTAAAGGAAGTGAGTCAATCATCGCATCTGCCAAACCTGTTACGATATTTGTTGCACCAGGACCACTTGTTGCGATAACTACACCGGGTTTGCCTGAAATTCTTGCGTACCCTTCTGCTGCGTGAATTCCACCTTGTTCGTGACGAGCAAGTACGTGAAACATTCCTGAACCATATAGCTTATCGTAAATCGGTAAAACGGCTCCCCCTGGGTAACCGAAGATGACGTCAACATTTTCTCTTCTTAGAGATTCAATCAACATGTCAGCTCCATTCATTTGTGCCCCAGTGCTTACAGGTTCTTTCGTTTGCATATTGGCTCCCACTTTTCTCATCCTTTCGTTTTCTAGATAAAAGAAAAAAGACTTCTCACCCCTAAATAGACCCTATCAAATGATATAGGTCAAGGGGCGAAAAGTCTTTTGTACTTTACGCGGTACCACCCTCGTTTGTAATCGTAATGATTACCTTATGAATGTATACTGTACATTCTTTTTGATAACGAGTGCTTTGGAAGTACACTCGGTCGCCCTTACTAAATTTCAGGGTGACACTCTGAGGTGAGTTCATTTTGAGTTGGTAACATCGGCTTCCAGCAACCCGACTCTCTGTTGATACCTAAACATCAAAACTACTTATCCTCTTCAACGTTTTAAAACGCTATATGTTTTTTGAACAATGCTTTACACATCATATTTTAAATTAATTACAATTAATTAAAATTTTTAGAAAACTTATATTTGAGGACTATCTTACGCCCATTTCTATGCATAGTCAACCACTTTTCAAGATTTTTTTAGACAATTTAGACTAAACAGAATATTTGAATGCGTTTTCATTATTGATGCAATAAGGGTTTACAGCAGTTCAAAAAGTTTTTCTGAAACGCTCATTTGTACACACTGAATGAACAAACATTCATTTTTAGGATAAATAAAAAACCTGGCTTTTACTTTTTAGTAAAAGCCAGGTTTTTCTGGACGTCCCAGGAGAGATTCGAACTCCCGACCGACGGCTTAGAAGGCCGTTGCTCTATCCTGCTGAGCTACTGGGACATAATGTTAAAGTGTATCAAAGACAATACTTATTATATTCAAATATAATTTAAAAGTCAACGTTTTTTTGAAATTTTATGAGAAGAGAGGTAAAAAACCTTCTCTTCTCCCTATATTTGGCTATATTATGCTGAAAGTGTACAGGTTAACTGCATGCTAGGAATATGTTTACCGCTTATATCGTAAAACTGCACGGTAGCTTCTGTACCATCCATTACTAGTATAGCATACGTACGTTCTTTTCTCATACGAGGAAGTAACATACTTCCTGGATTGATAAATAAAACTCCGTCCATGAGCTCAGCTCCTGCTATGTGAGAATGCCCAAAACAAACAACGTTTGCCCCGACTTCTCTCGCTTTGTAATGCAGATTCATCATAGACATTTTAACATTATATAAGTGACCGTGTGTAACCAGACACGTAGCTTCTCCAAGCGACTCTACTCGATCATTAACGTAAGATGCATCGTAGTCACAATTTCCTCGAACGCCTAAAAATGCAGACATTTCTTTGCTGTCTTGCGGCAACTCAGAGTCCCCACAATGGATCATCTTATCTACATCAGCATGTCTCTCTCTGATAGTGAGCAGCTCTTCTTGTAACCCGTGGCTATCGCTTACAATTAATAGTTTCACACGTCATCACTCCTTCTAAAATTGCGCATCAATTAGCGGTGCTAGTCTTTTTAACGCATTTGCTCGGTGACTAATCTGATTTTTTTGCTCTTTGGTCAATTCTGCCATGGAGCATCTCCATTTTTCTACAAAGAAAATGGGATCGTACCCAAAACCGTTTTCCCCTCTTTTTTCCTCCAAGATGTGCCCTTCACACGTGCCTTCTACAATTTCGGTTCTCTTTCCGGGCACTGCAATAGCAAGAGCGCAATGAAAGCGTGCGGTGCGCTTTTCAAACGGCACGTCATTTAATTTTTGAAGTACCTTCTCTATATTAGCATTATCATCTTTATTTTCACCAGCATAACGCGCGGAATAAACGCCTGGCTCCCCGTTTAAGGCATCAATAGCAAGCCCCGAATCATCGGCAATGACTGGCTTATTTAATGCGGATGAAATGGCCTCTGCTTTTAGCGTGGCATTCTCTGCAAATGTAACGCCCGTTTCTTCCACGTCTTCAATCTCAGGAAAATCAAGAAGCGATTTTACTTTAAATCCCTTCGGTGAGAAAAGTGTTTCAAAATCTTTTACTTTGCCTGCGTTTTTAGTTGCAATAATGATTTCACGCACGTTAATCCCTTACCTTTCTTTAACCGGAATGTAGGCAGCCAGGTGATCAAGAACTCCCTTTTGCTGTTCAATCAATTGATAAACACCCTTTTCCCCTAAATCTAGAAGATGGTTTAACTGTTCTCTCGAAAACGTCGATTCCTCTCCCGTTCCCTGTAATTCTACAAACTGTCCGCTTCCTGTCATCACAATATTCATGTCAACTTCCGCTGTCGAATCTTCTTCATAATTTAAATCTAAAATCGAATTTTCTCCATGAATACCTACTGAAGTCGCAGCTAAGTAGTCACGAATAGGAATTTCTGTGAGCTTGTTCTCTTCAACCAGCTTTCCAAACGCTAAAACCATAGCCACAAAAGCACCTGTAATCGATGCTGTTCTTGTGCCGCCATCTGCTTGAATAACATCACAATCAATCCAAATTGTCTTTTCTCCGACCTTTTCCAGATCGACTACAGAACGAAGAGCTCGTCCGATTAGACGCTGAATTTCCATTGTTCGTCCTGTGACTTTACCTTTTGATGATTCACGTATATTTCTTTGTGCCGTAGCTCGAGGCAGCATAGAATATTCGGCTGTAATCCATCCTTTTCCTTGCCCACGCATAAAAGGAGGCACTCTGTCGTCTATGCTTGCGGTACAAATAACCTTTGTGTCTCCCACCGAGATTAATACAGATCCTTCTGGATGCTTTAAGTATGAAGTATGAAGAGATACAGATCTCAATTCATTAAATTCCCTACCGTCCAAACGCATTAAGCATGTCCTCCTATTCATTCATTTATATGTAATAGTCTCTTCCATTTTAACTATAAAACAGCGGAAAGAGGTCGCTATTTCAGCAGACCTCTTTCTACTTAGTCCTTTACTAGTATAACAAAAATTTGTTTTTAAAAACTACCTGTGTTCACATTTTTCGGTCTTGAAACTGGTTCCGTTAATTTTTTCCCTTTTTCATCTTTTAGCGTTTTTTTGCCATTCACTTTAATGGCAACGCTGTCTACGGCTTTTTGTTCCGTCAGAGATAACACTAAGGAGTCGAGAACATGCTGAGAAATTTCCGTTCCTTTCAAATTCCCAAAGATGTTTTTATTAAAGTTCAGCGTTAACTCACCGTCCGCATACTTTGGAGCTGCTACGAGCTTTGCATCGGGATTAAAGTCTGTCACTAAACCTGATGCAGGCGCAGGTCCTTCTACAAGCTCGTTCACAATTGCAGTGTACATATCTTTGTCATCAGAAGCAATTCGTTTTGTGACAGGAACATAGTAAGTTTGTTTGCCCTCTTGAGCTAAGTAATAAATCGTAACTGGCTTCGTTTGAGTTACGTCAACTACTCCAGTATTATCAAAGTTAATGCCATCTGCTCTGCTCAACCCTTTACTGATTGGCGTATGATTTACAGGCATCTCATCTTTATCATAGCCGTTAATGCGAATTTTAACTTTATTTACGCCTTCAAACTGCGTCAGCGTCCAAGTGACGGCCTGCAGAATACGGAGTTCATCTTCTTTTTTATACTCAGCAAATTCAGGTGAAAAATCTGCTACCATCGTGCCGTCACTTTCCAGCTTTGTCCCTAAAACTCTTGTATCAGCAGGAAGAACCGCTCGGAAATTATTTGGCAATAAGTTTGTGACCGGTCCACCCTCTACTAAATATTCAAGAGACTGTTTAGCGACACCTTTTGATTTAGGAATTTCAAGCGTCTGGGGAACAACGTACCCGTTTTTATCAATTAAGTAGAGTTCTCTTTTGGTAGGCGCAGATGTTTCTGCGGCTTTACTTTGTTTTTTATTAGCTTCCGTTACTTTCGCTTCAGTCGCTAATGATTTTTCATCTTTCACATAGGTGACATCCTTTGGCGGATCAATTTCCTTTGCTGCGTTATCCCCTCCGAAAAGTCCACAGCCGGATAACAATACAGATGTGGTCACCACGGCGGATATGAGAACAAGTTGGGTCTTTTTGGACATTCCTTTCCCTCCTCAGACTGTTTGTACTACTATGTATACGAGCTTTTTTGCATTTTAGACCAGCTCAAAAAAGTTTTTGTCCACAAAAAAAACCGAGCATGATATGCACGGTTTTAAAGCTTGATATGTTCAACATTATATACAGGGTGCTCAAACCATTTAGATGCAATAGATTGAAACAGTTCTGTTGATCCTGTTGTAAAGAAGTAGTGTTCAGGCTCCATGTTTCTAGGAGCTAGTAAATTGCTATAAGAAAGAATGGCACTTACCTCTATTGCCGTTTCTTCGCCAGAACTGATTAACTGAACTCTAGGCCCAATTGCTTCTTGAATAACTGGCTTTAATAACGGATAATGCGTACATCCTAAAATAAGGGTATCCATATCTGTATGATAAAAAGGTTTTAATGTTTCTTTTACAATTCGCTGTGCTTCCGGTCCTTCATAATTACCGCTCTCTACAAGAGGTACAAACAAAGGGCATGCTAAATTTTCCACTTCCACTCTCGTATGAAGAGCGCGGAGTGCATGTGTATAGGCTTGACTTTTCACGGTTCCGTTTGTGCCGATTACGCCTATTTTATGATTTTTAGTTACTTTAAGCGCAGCGCGTGATCCTGGTTCAATGACGCCTATAACCGGAATATCGAGCTGTTCTTGAATTTCATCCAGCACAACTGCCGTAGCCGTATTACACGCAATAACAAGCATTTTAATATCTTTATCTACTAAATAATTAGTCATCTCCCACGTGAAAGCTCGTACTTCTTCACTAGGGCGAGGACCGTATGGGCAGCGGGCTGTATCTCCAATGTACATAATTTGTTCTTTCGGAAGCTGTCTCATAATTTCCTTTGCTACCGTTAATCCGCCCACACCTGAATCTATAACACCAATTGGTCTACTCAAAACAATCGCCTCATTTTTCTTTCATTTCATCATGCAATTTTCGTAACGTTACTCGTAAAACTTCCGTTTCACTCGGAGAGAAGTTTGCCAGTACGCCATTTAAATACGTTTGTCGCTTTTTAATTACTTCTTCGATAACACGTGCTCCTTCAGGAAGCAAATGAATACGCACTACGCGGCGGTCTTTTGGATCTTTCACCCGAACCACCAACTTATTTTTTTCCATACGATCTACTAAATCTGTCGTTGTACTACAAGCAAGAAAAATACGATTTGATAAATCACCAATCGTCATATCTCCACGTTCAAACAGCCACTGCAAAGCAATAAACTGAGGTGGCGTAATCGTATAGTCTTCTAAAATTTCTCTTCCTTTTTGTTTCACAATCGCTGCAATATGTCGAAGTGACTTCTCTAATTCTGCCACTGTATCCTCATTATTTTTTGCTGTCATACCGTAATCCTTTCCACCTATAAGTCTTATTTTCTATTATTTCTTTCAGTTAAACCCGTCTCTATTGTTTCTCTTTTCTATTTTATATTGTGCTCTTTTTTCAGTGATTTTTCAAGGTTAACATGAGGATTCTACAACGTTCATCATAAGTCTACATACTCTCATTCAGCATTAAAAAACAGCTGCTCCATAAAAGGAGCAGCTGTTTCTATTAATTATTGATATACAGCTCGAAAACTGAGCTGAAATCTTTTGTTGTGTAGGCTGTTTTTTTATCTAATAACCAAGAAAACGCAGCTTCGTTAATTTCTTTAAATTCACCAGCAACACTTCCACTTGTATTTCTTGTACTGCTTAGCGTAGAAGAAGCTAGCTGAATGCTTTGTTTAGCAAAATCGAGCGCAATTTCATTTTCACGCGTTATTTCAGATATTTTAAACAGCGCTTTATATAAATCTTTTACCTCTTCTATATGCTTTTTGTGTACATCGATAGAAAACGTCTCCGAGCCAATTTTAAATTTAATTTCCACATCTAAATCGACAGTTCCAGCCGTTTCTAGCATCACGTTTGAAATGTGATTTATGCTGTAGTTATAGCGGCGAAGCATTCGCTTTTTGCTTGTAGCACTTGTTCCATCAAGATGAATGAGCGCTTTATTGGTAAAGCAATATTCATCTGACTTTGATTTGATTAGAAAATAAATTTTTTCTTGTTCTTCATGCATAACGTAATCGTCTGCATCTACCTTGTCATAATCAACTGGCTTAATAACAGAACCAATATCACTGAGCCCTAATACATCAGCAGCCACTTTTCCAAACATTTCCCCATCTCCCTTTTAAAAACAATTGTGTTATTTTCATGTTTTAAGTGTACTGTGCAAATGAGGGGATGTAAATAAAAAAAGGAGCTTCTTAAAAAGAAGCTCCACATTTATTAAAATAACAAATTTAAAATCATATAGATAAGTGCAGCTAATGAAGCTGAAATTGGCAATGTGATAACCCATGTAATCACCATGCGCTGTGCAGTTCCCCATTTTACACCTTTCACTCGGTGAGCAGAACCTACACCTAAGATAGAAGATGAAATAACATGAGTAGTACTGACAGGTAGATGAACAAACGTTGCTCCAAAGATAATGGCAGCACCTGTTAAGTCCGCAGCTACTCCATTAACAGGACGAATTTTCATAATTTTACCGCCAACGGTTTTAATGATTTTCCATCCACCAATTGACGTTCCAAGTCCCATTGCCACCGCACAAGCCAGCTGTACCCACCACTGAATCTCAGTACCGCTTTGCATATTGTTAGCAATAAGCGCTAGCGTAATGATACCCATTGCTTTTTGCGCATCATTCGTACCGTGTGTGTAAGATTGTAGGGCTGCAGTCAGGATTTGAACGCGTCGAAAACGCTTATTCGTTTTCGTCAAGTTATGGTTTTTAAACGTTAGTTTGATAATCGTATAGACGATATAACCTACTACAAAGGCTAGAACTGGTGAAATTAGAAGGGCTTCAATGATTTTGATGAAACCTTTGTAATTTAAAGCACCAAATCCAGCAGCTGCAATAGCTGCTCCTGCAATCGATCCAATAATTGCATGAGAAGAACTACTCGGGATACCGAAATACCATGTGATTAGGTTCCACGCGATAGCAGAAATTAATGCTGCTAAAATAACGACAGAACCATTTTGAAGCGTATAAGGATCAACGATATCCTTTGTAATCGTTTTGGCTACGCCCGTAAACGTCATAGCACCGACAAAGTTCATGGTTGCGGCTAAAAGAATTGCATGTCGCGGTTTTAAAGCTTTGGTTGAAACAGAAGTCGCAATGGCATTAGCTGTATCGTGAAATCCGTTGATAAAGTCAAAACCAAGTGCACCAACTACAATTAGAATGGTTAATATTAGCATCGAATCCATTATAATATAGCCCCGTTACGCATTCTTCATAATAACTGATTCTAAGTTGTTCGCAACCGTTTGACAATAATCCGCGATTTCTTCTAGCGTTTCATAAATTTCTTTATATTGAATAACTTTAATTGGATCTTTACATGTTGCAAATAATTGTTTTAGTGCACGACGATATAATGTATCACAATGTGACTCATACTCTTTAATTTTAATTGCATGTTCACTAATTTGAAGAAGCTTTTTCTCAGACAACAAATTAATAGTAATTAAAATCTCTTCAGCACAGCCTTGAATATTTTTAACAAATTCAGCTACATATTCATCAAATGTCGTAATTGAATGAATTTCCATTAAAGCAGCAAAGCTATCGATGCCATCAAGTACATCATCCATGCTCATTGCTAGCTGTAAAATATCTTCACGCTCAATTGGAGTAATAAATGCTTTGTTCAACTCAGTAATCACTGTATGCACGTATTTATCACCTTTTGATTCATACGCTTTTAAAACATTGGCAAATTCCTTTAGGTCAGATACATTTTGAAGTTCAAAGCTGCCTAAAAAATCTGCTGAGTCCTTAATATTTTGGGCAATGTCCATTAACATTTCAGAAAACTTGTCTTTTTTTCTTTTGATCACGTTGCAATCCTCCATCCAATTTATCGAAACTTTACCACTCGTTTTTTCTCTCTATCTTTTTATATGTGTTCTAGTTTCTTTTTTCATTTAAAGTAATGGATAAAACTTAGCTGTTCATTACTATAACGAGAGAAACCACCTCTCTTGTGTATCAAAAAATTCTAAAAAAACAAACGTTTACCAGAGCAAAAGTCCCAAAAGGTGGTTCTTTTACTTATAGGTTATGCGATTCATTTTTTTACGCCAAGTCAAAAATTACTCCTATTATTGTTAATTGTCAATAACTTTTCAAACACATTTTTTTAGGTCTCTTTACAATACATTAACAATAATACGTTCATTCCTTTTAAAATAAGGGTTTTCAGAGTTTGTATAAAACTGGGATTTACAAAAACTTAACATTACTCCCCTTGTGTAAATAATAAAAGCCAGCTCCTTTAGAACTGGCTTTTATTATTTACTTATTATATTGCTGAAATACATTTTTTACTTTCGGCACGACGTAATGACTTCCGCCTTTATCTTCTACTCCTTCAACCATCATTGAAACGAGTAGGTTTTTCTGTTTTGTATCCACAGCTACAAACCAGCCGTTTTCCTGCCCTTTTTCACCTTGAGTTTTCTTTAATTCTGCCGTTCCAGTTTTTCCAGCTAGGGTTAACCCATCTATCTTTGCAGCATGACCCGTACCGTTTTTATCTTCAATGACATCAACTAAATCATTTTGAATTAATTGCGCCGTTTCTTTAGATATTACTTGTTTTTTCCATATTCCACTCTCATTACCGTTCATAAGAATAGGCTTTACTATGTTTCCATCGTTTACAATCGATGTATACATCAATGCCAAGTGGAGAGGATTCACTTGCAGTTTCCCCTGGCCATAGCCAGAGTTTGCTAATACTCCCTCATCTTTAATATCTTGATCACCTGCAATTTTAGACGTTTCAAAAGGATAATTAACAGGCATTTTTTGATTGAACCCAAACTGTTTTAAACCACTGTTAAATTTGTCTAAACCTAGCTTCAAAGCAGTCTGCGCAAAATAAATATTATCAGATGTAACATAAGCATCACGTAAATTAACATTCGGCTTGCTTCCCACTCGTGTTACGTAGAAATTCCCCCAGCTTTTATCTTTTTGCCATTTCTTCCCGCTGATTGATATACTTTCGTTTGGATTTACCGCACCTTCATCAACCGCTAAAGCTCCCGTGACTAATTTAAATGTAGATCCCGGGGAATACGTTTTGGTAAAGCGATTCATTAACGGCTTATCGGGATTCGTTGAAAGGGATTGGTACGTATTAGCATCGATTCCAAAAGAAAAAGAATTCGGATCAAAAGCCGGCGTGCTTACAAGACCTAATATTTCTCCCGTTTTAGGTTGAAGAGCAGTAGCTACTCCTTTTTCAGCTTTTAACTGTTCATAAAGGGATTTTTGAACATTCGTGTCTACCGTAACTTGAATGCTTTCCCCGTCTTTTGGATTCATTTTTGCAATTTCATTCTTTTTATTACCATCTTTATCTACAGTATAAATTGTGACGCCGTCTCGAGCACGAAGCTTATCTTCATATAAAGACTCTAAGCCAATCATTCCAGTTTTAGACTGAGCATTATAGCCTTCATCTTTATGCTCTTTTAAATATTCCGCTGTGACAGGCGCAACGTATCCAACTAAATGGGCACACGCTTCTTCACAAGGATATACGCGCGCATTTACCTTTTTTTGTTGAATGCCTTCTACTTTTTTCAAAGAATTCTCTAAATTAGAGGCGTCTTTTTGACTAACTGTTTTAATAGGAACAAATTGATTCTCTTTCACCCAAGAAGCACTCAGTGCTTGATTAATACTTTTTTCTGAAAGAGCAAGAGTCTTGCTTAATTGTTGTATCGCTTGCTCGCCGCCTTTAGAAAACTGCTGGGGAACAACTCCAACTTGAATCGCTTCTCCGTTTTGAGCTAAATATTTCCCTGAACGATCCATAATTTCTCCACGCACAGCTGACTGAGTAGCTACTCTTACTTGCTCTCCTTGCTTAAGTCCTTTAAAAATCATATTAGGCTTCCAATTAATATACCAATTCTCTGTATCCCCTTGTTTTTCTTGAACCACAGCAGCATTTTCTTTAAATGAGATTTCACCGGCTACAGAGTTCATGTTTACTTCAAAAGGTAAAACAGCTTTATGGTCTTTTATTTCTAAGTCTTCTATTTTACTTGCCTTCACTTTAAGCTTGTCCGCTTCAATTGCATCATAGATATTTTTATATCGATTTACAAAATCTTTTTCTGAAATCGTCTTTTTAGCATCTTTAGACAAGTATCCATACATGCCTTTAAAATCTTCTTTATTCCACATAGCTACATATTTATCAAATCGATCCTGTGCTTTCTGTTGATCATTTGAGCAACCGGCAGTTATTAATAAGAGAATTGCCATAGTAAAAAATAGCCACCCAATTCGTCTCATGATGATTTTCCCCCTTTTTTCAATACCATTTCTCTATCATATAAAATTTTACATAAACTTTCCATCGGAAAGTTAAGATCAGGAATTAATTGGTATTACAACCCACTAAATTTACATATCGACAAAAAAAATCAATAGGTAAATAAGAAAAAAATTGAACATTTTGTGAATATTTTGTGTCTTTTTTGGAAAGTATTTGATATAATAATTGTAAGAAGAAAAAGAATAGGAGGCGACTAAAATGAGAAGATTCTTACAGTTTTACTTTATGTTTAGTTCTCTGTTCTGTTTTGGAAGCGTTTTCGTCCTACTTATGTCTCAAGAATATTATTTTGCACCGTTATTCCTCACACTGGGCTGTTTAAATATTTTTCTCTTTAAAGTATATATTCAAGAAAGTCGAAAAGATAAACAAGCTGCACCTGAAAAACCTAAACCAACAATTTAACGAACTCGTCTCTCGGCTGAGATGAATGTAAAAGAAGAACCGGTGAATTTTTCACCGGTTCTTCTTTTACGACGTTGAAGCTTTTGGAAACCTATCGTTTGCAATAATCTCACCGATGCTTTCACTCTTTCCTTCACCGTCATCAATATTTAAAAGCGGGAACAATAACTCTCCTACGTGATAAGCCTCTTCTAAATGCGGATAGCCTGATAAAATAAAAGATTCAATTCCTAAAGCTTCATATTCTTTTATTCGTTTCGCTACATTTTCAGCACTGCCTACTAGTGCAGTTCCTGCACCTCCCCGGACGAGCCCTACACCTGCCCATAAGTTAGGGCTAATCGTAAGTTCCTCTCGGGTTCCTCTGTGAAGGCTCGCCATTCGCTGCTGCCCGACTGAGTCATACCTAGCAAAAGTACGCTGTGCAGCTTGAATCGTGTCATCGTCCAAATGCTGAATTAATCGATCGGCTGCTTGCCAAGCTTCTTCTTCCGTTTCGCGTACAATAATATGCAAACGAATCCCAAACTTAACGGTTCTGCCTTCTGCTTCTGCCTGCTTTCTCACAGCCGTTATTTTTTCTCTTACTTGTTCAGGAGGTTCGCCCCACGTTAAATACACGTCAGAATGTTTTGCTGCAACTTTTTGTCCTGCGGGTGAAGATCCGCCAAAATAAATAGGTGGAGAAGGTTTTTGAACAGGTGGATACAACAGCTCGCTGTTCTCTACATGAATATGTTTTCCTTCATAATTGACCGTATCTCCAGCCAATAACCCTTTCCACACATCTAAAAATTCATCCGCAGCTTCATAACGTTCATCATGTGATAAGAAAAGGCCGTCTCCGGCTAATTCTGCTGGATCTCCTCCTGCTACTACGTTAACTAGTAAACGACCGTTTGAAATTCGATCAAGAGTCGAGGTCATGCGTGCTGCCACAGAAGGAGCCATAATGCCGGGACGTACCGCTACTAAAAATTTCAAACGCTCTGTTTCAGGTATAAGTGAAGCAGCCAATAGCCACGGGTCTTCGCATGATTTCCCCGTTGGAATCAAAACTCCTTCAAACCCTAACCGGTCAGCTGCTTGAGCAACTTGCCGAAAATATGAATAGTCTGCTGAACGCCCTCCTCGATTTGTCCCTAAATATCTTCCATCTCCATGGGAAGGAATAAACCATAACATTTTCATGATTCAACACTCCTTTTCGTTTGTTCTAGACGATATCCCAGCTCTTTTAATGAACGTTTAATTCTCACTTCTGCTTCTTCCGCAATAAACTCAATTTCATTTTCTTTCGTATAGGCCACTTCAGAATCAACAATATAAACTCCATGAATAAGAGCAGTAGCTCCTAAAACGGATAAAGTCGGCTTAAATACATAATCAAGAGCCAGTAGGTGAGCAATGGTTCCACCTGTGGCTATCGGCAGTACGGTTTTGTTGTGTAAACCTTTTTCAGGTATTAAATCTAAAAATGTTTTTAAAATCCCTGTGTAGCTAGCTTTATAAATTGGGCTGACAATAATAACGGCATCAGCATCTGCCACTTTCTTTTGAGCTTCTTGAATCGCAGGGCTAGAAAAGTTAGCATATACTAAGTCTTCAGCGGGCAAGTCACGAACATGCACGGTTTTCACTTCATATTTTTCATCTTGTAGATATGCTGCAATATACTTGCTTAAAGCAGCTGACCTTGATTGCTTTGAAGGGCTTCCTGTAATAATTGTAACCTGGCTCATTATCATCTCTCCTTTTAACTTATAAAACTGATAGATTTACAAGGATTAATACGTATATAAATCCTTCTTTTATTTTTCACCTGCGTAGCTGTCTCTCCATTTAAGAAGACGCTTTTCTAATACTCGGACAAATGAATCGGTTAATTTGCCTACAACAGCAAAAATAATAATTCCGACAAAAACTACGTCCGTTTGAGAAAACTGTCTAGCATCCATAATCATGTATCCTACACCTTCACTTGCTCCCATTAATTCAGCAACTACCAGTCCGAGCCATGCAATACCTAAAGACAAACGGACACCAAGTAAAATATTAGGAAGAGCAGCTGGTAAAATGAGTTTTGTGATTTGTTTCCATTTACTAAATTGAAGAACACGAGCAACATCAAATAATTTCGAATCAACGCCGCGAATGCCTAGATACGTATTAACATAGATTGGGAAAAATGCACCGTTTGCAATTAGCAATATCTTTGAAATTTCACCAAAGCCAAACCATAAGATAAATAAAGGCGCCAACGCAAGGTGAGGAACAGTTCTAAGCATTTGAATAGATGGATCCATATAGTGCTCCGTTTTCTTTGAGAAACCGACAATTACACCAAATAGTAACCCTAGTCCAGCTCCAACGGCAAAACCTATGGCAGCACGCAAAATACTGATTTGAAGGTTAGCTCCGAGTTCTCCAGATACGATGAGCTGTTTGAAAGAAAGTATGATATCAACAGGTGTAGGAAGAACAGTTTTGGATACATAGCCCGCAGAACCAATGATTTGCCACACGACAATAAGCAGAAGTGGCACGACAAGAGAACGAAGAAAAATCCCCTGCTTATTTTTCCCTTCTTCCTTTCTTTTTTTCATTTTTTGCAAGTGAGCTGCTGAAGACTGGACGTGTCCTGAAACCACAGATGTTTTACTCATTTTCATCACCTCATTTTTCTTTTAATGCTTTTTCAATAAATGAATTATCAACGACATCTCCAGTATCAATTTTCTTTTTAATAACGCCTAAAGATTGTTGAAAATCAGCTGTCCGCTGTTGTTCTGCAATAATTTCTTTAGAGGTTGGGCGATTATAGGCAGGATTATTTTTTAACACTTGTCTTACTACGTCTTTATCTAGATTTTTTTGTTTTGCTAAAATATCCACAGATTCTTCAAAATGTTCGTTTTGCCATTCAAGCGCTTTTTGATAAACTTGTAAAAACTTAACGACTAACTCTGGCTGAGCTTTTGCAAAGCCTTCTCTTACAATAGTAAAACCTGGTGAAGCAACCTTTAATGAATCGCCGTCTGCTAAAATGCGAGCTTCATTTTTTAAGTTTTGCAGTGAAATAAACGGTTCCCAGATTGACCATGCATCCACTGATCCATTTTCAAATGCTGGCTGAGCTTCGTCTGGCTGAAGCTGAATAATCTTTACATCACTTGGCTTCAACCCATTTTGGTCAAGAGCTCTGTACAATAAATTAAAACCGCTGCTTCCTTTCGCAACCGCGATTTTTTTACCTTTTAAATCTTTTACGCTTTTAATCTTGCTGTTTTTCCCTACTAAAATGGCATTTCCTTTCAACCCGTCGCTGGAATTAGCAATTTCTAAAAACGGAATGTCTGCGCCTTGACCAGAAATAACCGGTGAATTTCCAACTTGGCCGAAATCCAAATGTCCAGATGCTAAACCTTCAAATTGCGGAGGTCCGCTTTGAAACTCTGTCCATTTAACATTTACACCTATTTTTTTAAATTCTTTTTCAAACCATTTTTGGTTTTGTGCCAGCATTAAAGGACCTAAGCTTTGTTGGATACCAATATTAATCGTAACGTTTTTTGAATCTTCTCCGCTCGCTTTTTCTTTCGTCCCGCACCCAGCCAATGCGAGAACAAGTACAATAGCTGCAGTTAAAAGTAGCTTTTTCATCTGTTCTGTCCCCTTCTCTGTCTTATTGAATCTTTAATGTTCTCCTGCTTCTTCAAATTCTTTCAGTACTTGCTGCCTTAGCTGCTGAAACGGTAACTCTGTCTTTTTTCGCGGATGACTAATTTCTACTGGAACGACCCGGCTAATTTCTCCTGGTCTGGCACTCATAATCACAATTTTAGTCCCCAAGTAAATGGATTCATCTAAATCATGGGTAACAAAAATCATGGTTGTTTTTTCTTTTTTCCATATGTCTAGCAGCACATCTTGCAAATGAGTGCGCGTAAAAGCATCTAACGCACCAAACGGTTCATCTAACAATAAAACCTCTGGATTTCTTAAAAGAGCACGCGCAATAGCAACTCGTTGAGACATCCCCCCAGATAGTTCTCGAGGATAAGCTTTTTCAAATCCTTTCAGCCTGACAATATCAATTAACTCATCTACGCGGCGCCGAACGTTCGAATCTTTCAGCGATAAGTCAGCCGCTATATTTTGCTCTACATTAAGCCAAGGGAACAAGCGGTGTTCTTGAAAGATCATTCCTTGTTTAATGCTAGGTCCGGCTATGTACTTCCCGTTGATTTCAATACGTCCTTCATAATCCATATCAAGTCCTGCAATCATTTTAAGCAGTGTACTTTTTCCGCACCCGCTCGGACCAATAACGGTGATAAATTCACCTTTATTAATCGTAAGATTTACATTTCGCAATGCTTGAGTTACTTGTTCTCCTTTTTGAAATGAGCGGTTAACAGATTGAATGACAACACTCACAGCAGTTCCTCCTCCTTGAATTTTTAAATTAAAAGCTCGTTCATCTAAAAACACAAAAGCTCCTACCTGAAAAAGGTAGGAGCTTTCGGTTGACCGATCAGCCCGTTGCTATATTTAACTGATTTGTTATTGGATTATTTTGAATTTTATCATATTAATCCGATTTGTCAACTGTGTTTTATATATTTTATCACTTTGATTCTTGAGGATTTGGCTTTTTCCATTTAAATACTGAGTTTAAAAATCCGTATATATGCTTAGACTCCTTCGTTAACACAGGGCCAATAATAGCTAAGATCAATACATAAAGCGCGGCGAATGGCTGAAGAATTGCGGATAATCCTCCTTCAATTCCAATGTTAGCCATAATGATCGAAAACTCGCCTCGTGACATAATCGTTAACCCAATGTTGGTAGAGGCCTTGTGTGACAGCCCGCTTTTTCTTCCTGAAATCATACCGGCTGTAAAGTTACCAATGATCGTAAGCGCAACTGCGCCAAGCGCAAGCCATCCTGCATCCCACAGCGTAAGAGGATCAATACTTAACCCGAAGCTGAAGAAAAAGATAGCTCCAAAGAAATCACGAAACGGTACGACAAGATGTTCAATCCGATCGCGATGTTCCGTTTCAGAAAATACAAGTCCAAGCAATAACGCACCAATTGCTTCTGCCACGTGAATTGTTTCTGAGAAGCCTGCCACAAAAAACAATACCGCAAAAACGACGATTATAAAGATTTCGTTTGATGAAATATTTAAAAGTTTATTTAGCAGCGGCGTGGCTTTTCGAGCAATGATAAAGAACAGCATCATATAGCCAAACGCAATTAAAATAGATGTTAAAGATCCAGCAAGCGATCCGTGGTCTCCAAGCACCAACCCTGAAACGACAGAAAGATAAACGGCTAAGAAAATATCTTCAAACATGATGATCCCTAATATCAGTTCCGTTTCTGGATTCGCTGTTCGTTTTAAATCAACCAATACTTTTGCGACAATTGCGCTGGACGAAATCGTAATAATTCCAGCGATAATCAGCACTTCAAGAAGAGGATTTCCTGTCAGGTATCCATACAATAATCCTAAAGTGAAGTTAATTAAAATATAAATAGATCCTCCCACCGCGATGGACCTGCCTGATTTAATTAGCTTTCCAACTGAAAATTCTAATCCTAAATAAAAGAGTAAAAAGAGAACTCCAATTCTCCCCATGAATTCAATAATCTCTTGGCTTTCAATAAACTTTAAACTGAATGAGCCAAACTCAGGAGCATGGGGACCGACCGCCATGCCCAGCAGAATGAGGAATGGAATAATCGTAAATTTAAATTTATGTGCTAGTATAGCCGCTAAAGCTACTAGTAACAAAGCTGTCCCAACTTCAAATACTAAATGATCCAATTATGAACTACCTCCTTGTGAAAGCAATTCTTTAATGAGCGTTTTTAAATTTCCTCGTTCTCCAGAGATAACAAGCGTATCTCCTTCTTCAATTAACGTATCTGGTCCTGGAGTTGATAATTTTTTTTGCGTGTTTTTAATGACGGCGATGATAGTGACATCATAATTGCTGCGAACGTCAATTTCACCAATTGTTTTACTGTGAGCTTTCGCTTGTTTTTCAACTTTGTACCATTCAATAACTAAGTCATTGAATGCCACTTCAATGGTTTCCATTGCTTTTGGCTTGTAAATCATGCCGCCTAAAATTGCAGCTAGCTGTCTTGATTCCGTATCTGTTAACGTAATGTCAAAAATGCTTTCTTCTAAATCTTTTTGATCGAAGTGATAGATTTCACGTCTTCCATCATCATGAATGATAACGACTACGCGGTTTCCTCCGCTTGTCTCAATTTCAAATTTACGGCCGATTCCTGGTAACTCCGTTTCTTTAATCATCATTGAATGATCACTCCTATAAAGTTTTTAAAAAGAATTTTTTAATTTTGCCGCGTTATTTGCCTAGAAAATCCGCATAGCAAATAAGCCTAAGAATAGTTGGTAATTTTAGGTTTGAAGAAAAGGCTGTTGAAATTTCAACCTTTTTTATTTAATTGAGGTAACTTGATTGAAAGATTTTTGGATAAAAAAGTGTTTTCTTGAGGATAAAATACGCAATTTGATGCGTCGGAATGATGAGTTTGGCACTCACCCATACTAAAGCAAAAGTTACTATCACACTTTGTATGAGAGATCCTATTTGTTTAACGCTGTGCTTAGCTCCTGGAGACATGTGCACGATATCCGTGTAATGCTGAACCGAACTTTTTGTGACCTTCACTTTTTCAAAGTCGTTATCAATAAATTTATCTGGCAAACTCGCAAAAGGCAAACAGAATATCATGCATAACAATAAGCTCATCCATATATTTTTCATCATCTCACCTCTCTTTCTTCTGAACTAGTATCTCCTTACTTAAAAGTATACGTACTCTGAAATTCAATTTCAAGCAATAAGTTTTTTTTATAAAGATTTGCCTTTTTTATAATTTTTTCTTAACGTTATTCTTTTTAGATATGTATGCGACACTGAAAAAAATATACAAAAAGCTGGCTTTCTAAGAAGAAAGCCAGCTCATGTTATAATTCAAGTTCTCCCATTCGAAGGAGTTCTACGACTGCTTGAGAACGCCCCTTGACTCCAAGCTTTTGCATCGCATTAGAAATATGATTTCGAACTGTTTTTTCGCTAATGAATAGTTCACTCGCGATTTCTTTTGTTGTTTTGTCCTGTACTAAAAGCTCGAATACTTCTCGTTCACGCTTTGTAAGTAGCGGTTTAGGTTGAAACTCTTTTTCTTTCAATGTAACCCTCCTTGCCTGATCCTGAGTTGAACTATCGGATGGGTGTAAATTTAGTCAACATATCTTATGTGCGGTATGCCTACGCGGTTACTAGTTTTAGAAAAAATATGCAAAAAACTCTTTTTCACCTTTAAAAAAGAAAAAAAGCCTGAAGAAAGAGCCTTCAAGCCATTTTCATATATTTGATAAACACGTTTTCATCTCTTCATTCCAAGGGACGCTTTTTCCTGTTTCTTTAGAAATTTGCACCATTGTTCCTCTCCCGGTGAGTACAACCTCTTTTTGCTCATTTTGAATCATATAGTGTAAATCAACCGACGAACGTCCAATTCTATGAGCTTTTACAAAAACAGATAGCATGTTGCCAAAATACACTTGTTTGACATAATCGCACTGCAAATCAGCCACCACCGGTATCGTTCCCTCATGCTCACTCGTCCACTTTTGCATAAAGCCAATATGGTGAAAGAATTCCGTACGTATTTGTTCGAAATAAACAAAAGGAACCGTATTATTTAAATGCCCAAACATATCTGTTTCCGAAAATCTTACCTTGATCTCCTGCTTAAACGAAAATGACTCTTTCCAATGATCCATGTCTTCAATATACGAAATATTATTCATCTGTATTTCCTCCGTTCGTCATAGACAAAATAAAACCTCTCCGCGTGGAGAGGTTTTGAGTGATTATACTTGATCGCTACCAAAGAAACTTCTGAATGCTTGAATTGTTGTATCGCGGTTCAAAGCTGCGATTGAAGTAGTCAATGGAATTCCTTTTGGACATGATTGAACGCAGTTTTGAGAATTCCCGCAGTTCGCTAGTCCTCCATCACCCATAATCGTCTCTAAACGTTCTCCTTTATTTAACGCACCGGTTGGATGGGCATTAAACAGGCGAACTTGAGAAAGCGGTGCTGGACCGATGAAGTTTGACTTGTCGTTTACATTTGGACAAGCTTCTAAGCAAACTCCACATGTCATACATTTAGATAACTCATACGCCCACTGACGTTTCTTTTCAGGCATACGCGGTCCTGGACCTAAATCGTATGTGCCATCGATTGGAACCCATGCTTTTACTTTTTTTAGTGAATCAAACATACGGCTGCGGTCTACTTGCAAATCACGAACCACAGGAAATGTTTTCATTGGCTGTAAGCGAATTGGTTGTTCTAGTTTATCAACAAGAGCTGTACATGACTGACGAGGTTTACCGTTGATGACCATTGAACAGGCTCCGCATACTTCCTCTAAACAGTTCATTTCCCAGTTTATCGGAGCAACCTCTTTACCTGAAGCATCAACAGGGTTACGTCTGATTTCCATCAGTGCTGAAATAACGTTCATATTCGGACGATACGGAATTTCAAACTCCTGATTGTAAGGAGCAGATTCAGCTGAATCTTGACGTGTAATAATGAAGCGCACTGTCTTTTGGACTGTTTGTTGTTCACTCATTGATTAACGAACCCCCTCTTGTTGTTTTTTTGGTTTTTCATCTTTTTTCTTTGTGTAGTCGCGTTTACGCGGTTTAATTAACGATACGTCTACCTCTTCATAATGGAAAGAAGGAGCCGTTTTCTTATCCACAAAAGATGCCATTGTTGTTTTTAAGAATTCTTCATCGTTACGATCTGGGAAATCTGGCTTATAATGAGCACCGCGACTTTCGTTACGGTTGTAAGCTCCTAGCGTTACAACACGTGAAAGCTGAAGCATGTTTTGCAACTGACGAGTAAATGTTGCCGCTTGATTACTCCATTTAGCTGTATCATTAATGTTAATACGATCATAGCGTTCAATTAATTCTTGAATCTTTTCATCTGTTTTTAACAGTTTGTCATTGTATCGTACGACTGTCACGTTGTCAGTCATCCATTCCCCTAGCTCTTTATGAAGAACGTATGCATTTTCTGTACCTTGAAGATTCATGATATTGTTCCATTTCTCTTCTTCTTCTTTCACATGACGATCATATACGCTTGAAGAAATAGCATCTGCGCTCTTTTCTAAACCATTGATGTATTCAACCGCTTTAGGACCGGCAACCATACCACCATAAATAGCTGATAATAATGAGTTTGCTCCTAAACGGTTCGCTCCGTGCTGTGAATAATCACACTCACCAGCTGCGAATAAGCCAGGAATATTTGTCATTTGATCGTAATCCACCCATAAACCGCCCATTGAATAGTGTACGGCTGGGAAAATTTTCATTGGTACCTTGCGCGGATCATCGCCCATGAATTTTTCATAGATTTCGATGATACCTCCAAGTTTAATGTCTAGCTCTTTTGGATCTTTATGTGAAAGGTCCAGATAAACCATGTTCTCTCCGTTGATTCCTAACTTCTGCGCTACGCAGACGTCAAAAATTTCACGAGTTGCAATATCACGAGGTACTAAGTTACCGTATGCAGGATATTTTTCCTCTAAGAAATACCAAGGTTTACCGTCTTTATATGTCCAAACGCGTCCGCCTTCTCCACGAGCAGATTCACTCATAAGACGAAGCTTATCATCTCCTGGGATAGCAGTTGGATGAATTTGAATAAACTCTCCGTTTGAATAGTATGCACCTTGCTGATACACGATAGATGCCGCTGAACCTGTATTAATAACTGAGTTCGTCGATTTTCCAAAAACAATTCCAGGTCCACCTGTAGCCATAATAACCGCGTCAGCTGGGAACGTTTTAATTTCCATTGATTTTAAATTCTGTGCAGAAATTCCGCGACAGCTGCGCTCATCGTCAAGAACAGCACCTAAGAATTCCCATCCTTCGTACTTTGTCACAAGTCCGGCAACTTCATAACGACGAACCTGCTCATCTAATGCGTACAATAATTGTTGACCCGTTGTTGCTCCAGCAAAAGCCGTACGGTGATGCTGCGTCCCGCCAAATCGTCTGAAGTCTAACAAACCCTCAGGAGTACGGTTAAACATAACACCCATGCGGTCAAGTAAGTGAATAATACCAGGAGCTGCTTCACACATTGCTTTTACAGGTGGCTGGTTGGCTAAAAAGTCTCCGCCGTACACTGTGTCATCAAAGTGTTCCCATGGTGAATCTCCTTCACCTTTCGTGTTTACGGCTCCGTTGATTCCACCTTGCGCGCAAACTGAGTGAGATCTTTTTACCGGAACTAGTGAAAATAAATCTACTTGCTTGCCAGACTCAGCAATTTTTATTGTTGCCATCAAGCCAGCTAAACCGCCACCGACTACGATGATTTTTCCGTTACTCATCGGAACCCCACTCCTTCAAAACCTTAATTTTATGCAAATGCGAATAATGTACGAACACCTACAAATGTAAGTGCTAAGAAGATTGCTAATGTCACATAAGTTGAAATTCTTTGAGAACGTGGTGTTACAGTTAACCCCCAGCTAACTCCAAATGACCATAGACCGTTTGCAAAGTGGAAGATCGTAGATACAACACCAACTATGTAGAATGCAAGCATTGCCGGGTTGCTTAAAATTCGTTCCATCATTTGAAAATCTACTTCTTTTCCAAGCGCAGCTTGTATTCTGGTTTCCCATACGTGCCATGTGATGAAGATAAGTGTGATTACACCTGAAACACGCTGAAGGATAAACATCCAGTTACGGAAAAAACCGTAGTTGTTAACGTTTGTTTTAGCAGTGAATGCGATGTAAAGACCGTATATTGCGTGAAAAACGATTGGTAAGAAAATAATGAAAATTTCTAGAGCATAGCGGAAAGGTAAGCTCTCCATGAAGTGAGCTGCTTGATTAAATGATTCTTCTCCCTTTGTCGCGAAATGATTCACAACTAAATGCTGTGTTAAGAAAATCCCGATTGGTATTACCCCAAGTAATGAATGGATTCTCCGATATTGAAACTCTCTGTTTGCCGCCATCTGCGTAGACCCCCCTTAGTTAAATGAACATAGTTTGTGAAGAACTTTCTTACTCCCACTAGACAAATAGATTAATCGTGAATACAGGAAATGAAAACCTTTGCATTTCCTAATAAAGTATGTGACAGGTTAATTTTACTCCCATCGATTAAGAGCGTCAAGGCAAGATGTTTAAATCTTCTATAAAATATAAATTTATAAAATTTTATATTTGTTAACGCTTACTGTATTGATGTTACAGATTTTTTCTTTCTATTATAATATTGCTTGCCACAAATAAGTAAGCGTTTACTTTATGCTTTTATTGTAAACAAGTTCACAAAACATTTACACAGGTAAAAGTACCCTTTTAAAAGGTATATTATGGATTTTCCATCTTTGCATCTAACTCTTTTTACCATAATAAAGATCCTCTTACATTTTATTAAAAAAATGCGTGAGAGGTTTTTTAGATTTGTATATAATAGTAGTAAAGAAAGAGGGGAAAGCATGAGCAATTTACAAACAGAATCACAGCAAGAACTTGAAGAGACGATGGAAACATCAGAACCTAATGTCACAGCTGAAACAGAGAGAACTCTTGATCACGTTTCATATTTCGGATACAGCCTTTTGCGTGACGTGTTAATTCCAGAGCTTCTTGGAGACGAAACGAATACCATTTCATACTGGGCAGGAAAACACCTTGCGCGGAAATACCCATTAAATACAATGGATGAAATCATCGCTTTTTTTAAAGCAGCTTCCTGGGGCACACTGACGCTTGCAAAAAAAGATAAATATTCACTCGAGCTTGAGTTATCAGGTGATGTGGTCAGCAAAAGATTTCAGCAGGAAACTTGTTCGTTTCATCTTGAGTCAGGATTTGTGGCTGAACAGATTCAGCGTCAAAACAACTGCCTAACAGAAGCCTACTTAACACATAAAGAAAAGAACGGAAAAGTGCTGATTTCCGTGCAGTGGGACCGAAAAGATATCTTACCTACCGAAACACGCGCGGAGCGTTATAAAAAGTAGGAAATACGTATATATAAAAGACGTGGAGATACCACGTCTTTTTTCTCTTCTTTATACTTGCACTGCTTGCTGCTCTTCTAATTCAAATGCTACGTGAAGCGTCTCAACAGCTTTTACCATATCAGCATGCGGTACAACTGTAGATACTTTAATTTCAGACGTGCTGACCATCTTCACTTCAATTTTCTCTCCTGCCAGCACTTCAAACATTTCGGCTGCAACGCCTGGATTAGAAATCATGCCAGAGCCGACAATTGATACTTTAGCCAAACCGCTTTCATGTTCAATACGCGTATATCCCAAAGTAGATTTATACTCTTTTAAGACGGCAAGAGCGGCGTCTACGTCTACGGTTTTAATAGAAAATGAGATAGAGAGACGATTATTAGCCGTTACGTTTTGAATAATAATGTCCACATTTAACTGTTCTTTTGCTAATGCTGTAAAAATAGTAGAAAGAGTTTGCAACTCGTTGTTTAACCCTTCAATTGTCACTCGTGAAATATTATCTTCAAACGCAATTCCTCTTACGACTAAGTTTTGTTCCATTGAAACTTCCTCCTCAACAATCGTTCCATTCTCGTTTTCTAAGCTTGAACGCACTTCTAGCGGTACCTGATAATTTTTTGCAAACTCAACAGCGCGCGGATGCAGCACCCCTGCTCCCAAATTAGCTAATTCTAACATTTCGTCATATGAAATAGAGTGAAGCTTACGAGCATCTTCTACATAGCGCGGATCTGTCGTAAACACTCCTGTTACATCTGTATAAATATCACATTTTGCAGCTTTTAATGCTGCGGCAAGAGCTACTGCCGTCGTGTCAGAGCCGCCTCGACCTAATGTTGTAATGCTACCATCTTCTGAACAGCCTTGGAATCCAGCTACTACTACGATTCGGCCTCTATCTAATTGGCTTTGAATACGAGTCGTGTCAATGTGCTGGATTCGTGCATTGCTGTGAACTGCTTCCGTCTGGATACCAGCTTGCCAACCTGTTAGCGAAGTTGCTTCATACCCTTTATATTGAAGGGCCATTGTTAACAGGGAAATCGTTACTTGTTCTCCAGTTGTAAGAAGCATATCCATTTCGCGTTTGCTTGGACTGTCCGTAATATCACTTGCTAATTTCACCAGTGCATCTGTAGTTTTGCCCATTGCCGATACAACAACAACTACTTGGTTACCGCGCTCTGCTTCTTGAATAACACGGTTTGCTACATGTTGGATACGTTCAACAGAACCAACAGATGTTCCACCAAATTTTTGAACGATTAATGCCATAATTTTGTTCATTCCTTTTCAATAAATTTGCATATGCAGGATGATGAGAAGCTAAATTTTTTTACTCAGACAATAAAAAAAGCAATGAGATGAGCTCTCATTGCTTAACGAACGAAAATTATAAAACATAACCGTCCACTGCCGTGAGATAGCTCTCCAAGAATCTACATCTTGACAATCCTACGTTTATTCAACGCAGAACCAGCAATCATTACTATGAGGTAATGTTCACTTCGGCAAATTTCCCTTTCCACATCATTCATAAGAGCTCATACCCTTCCTGATACGTACTGATTAAATTTGCACCTCTATCTTCACTTCATTTGATGAAGTGTCGTATGAAATTAGTTAATAGCTTATCAAATATGTTCTATTATTTCAAGACTATTTTTGCAATGTTTCATAAATTTTTTCAGCGATGTTTTGAGGAACACCTGAATTTCGAATATCATCAACCGTTGCTTCTTTCAATTTTTTCACCGAACCAAAATACTTTAACAAAGCTTTTTTACGCTTTTCGCCCACTCCCGGAATATCGTCCAGAACAGACTGAAAAGCGGACTTAGAGCGCACTTGACGGTGGAAGGTAATCGCAAAGCGGTGAACTTCATCTTGAATTCGCTGAAGCAAATAAAATTCTTGACTATTGCGTTCAAGCGGTATGATTTGAGGAGGCTCACCAATCATCAGGTTGGAGGTTCTGTGCTTATCATCTTTGACAAGACCTGCTGTAGGCACTAAAAGTCCCAATTCATTTTCGAGAACGTCCTGTACTGCAGCTAAATGCCCTTTGCCTCCATCTACAACAATTAAATCTGGAAGCGGAAGACCCTCTTTTAACGCTCTGGAATACCGTCTGCGAACGACTTCTCTCATGGAACTGTAATCATCTGGTCCCTTTACGGTCTTAATTTTATATTTGCGATATTCTTTCTTTTCCGGTTTCCCATCAACAAAAACAATCATCGCAGAAACGGGATCTGTCCCTTGAATATTTGAATTATCAAATGCTTCAATCCGATAAGGAGCGGCAATTCCAAGCTCTTCTCCTAACCGTTCAACTGCGCCAACCGTGCGCTCTTCATCTCGTTCAATTAAATAGAATTTTTCACCGAGCGCAATTTTTGCATTTTTACACGCAAGTTCTACTAACTCTTTCTTTTTGCCTCGCTTTGGATGCTGAACCTCTACTTCTACTAATTTCTCAGCCAACTCTGCATCAATCGTTGCTGGAACCATTACTTCTTTTGGCTTAATATTTTTGGCATAAAACTGACCGATAAAAGTTAAGAAATCTTCTTCTGGCTCTTTATAAAAAGGAAACATAGAAACTTCTCGCTCAATTAATTTCCCTTGGCGAATAAAGAAAACTTGAACACACATCCAGCCTTTATCATAAGAATAGCCAAACACATCTCGATTAACAAAATCATTAAACGTTACTTTTTGCTTTTCCATTGTCGCTTCGATATGAGCAATTTGATCTCGATATTCTTTAGCCCGTTCAAAGTCAAGTTCTTCTGAAGCTTTTAACATTTTTTCAGTTAATTCTGTTTTGACATGCTCATATCCACCATTTAAAAACCGCGTGATATTTTCAATAATTTGTTTGTTTTGCTCTTCTTTTACTTCTTTTACGCAAGGAGCTAGGCATTGCCCGATATGGTAATACAAACAAGGTCTGTCTGGCATGGTAGAGCACTTTCTTAATGGATAAATGCGATCAAGAAGCCGCTTTGTTTCATTTGCAGCTTGAACGTTAGGATAAGGCCCGAAGTATTTCCCTTTATCTTTTTTTATTTTTCTTGTAATAACAAGTCGGGGCTGCTTTTCAGCTGTAATCTTAATAAAGGGATAACCCTTATCATCTTTAAGCATGATATTGTATTTTGGATCATGCTTTTTAATTAAATTCATTTCTAAAATAAGTGCTTCTAAATTAGAAGATGTGACGATATATTCAAAATCGACAATGTCGTTTACAAGTCGAAGCGTCTTTCCGTCATGAGATCCGGTAAAGTAGGAGCGCACTCGATTTTTTAATACTTTTGCTTTTCCTACGTAAATGACCGTTCCATATTTATCTTTCATCAAGTAACAGCCGGGCTGATCCGGTAAAATAGCCAGCTTTTCTTTTAAATAATCGTTCATATTTTTCTCCTTCCTCTTCTCTTACTCTGTCCATCTATACATTCGCTTATGAAGCGTAACCTACATTCTTTCCTGCCCTACAATACATGCACATAAGCCGGATTTATGGCGGTGTTCCTTACATCTAGTATAAAACAAACGAACGCATATTCGCTAAATAAAAGTATTCCCAAAAGAGAAAAAGTGGAGAAAAAGAAAAAACCTAGCCTGAGCTAGGTTTTGACTTACGCGTGTTTATTAATTAATTCTGTTAATGCTTCTTTTGGTTGGAAACCAACTACTTGATCAACTTTCTCTCCATCTTTAAATAATACTAAAGTTGGGATACTCATAACACCAAATTTTCCAGCCGTTTCTTGGTTTTCATCAACGTCTACTTTCACGATTTTAACTTTATCGTTAAGTTCGCCATCGATTTCTTCAAGAACTGGAGCAATCATTTTACAAGGGCCACACCATGGTGCCCAAAAGTCAACAAGCACTAGGCCTGATTTAATTTCATCTGTAAAGTTTTTATCTGTAGCATGTGCAATAGCCATTTTAATTCCTCCTAAATATATGCAATATCCAAATTCTACTCACAGTATATCACCTTCAAATAAGGTTTGCTAACTTTTTGCTTACATTTATACTGTTTATTCTCCGCTCTAGTTTGTACAATTCACATAAAAACATACGTAGAAAATTTCGTTTTCCATGAGGCTGAGACATAACGAAATGAATCCTATCTAAAGACGAACGAATAGTATACAAGGGCTGAACCGCTTGCGACACCGCAGATGATTTCTGTGTAAGACTTCGCTTTCTGCAGGAGTCTTCGCCTTGCCCTCCAATCAACTGCTAGAAAGACCCACACACATGAAACCTGCGTTTACCCTAACAAAAAAACGAACCACTAATCAAACATCTTGATCAATGGTTCATTTTTCACTTCGTCTAAAATCCTTTTGTCTCAGCCTCTTACGCAGACTGTACTTTCAGCTTTTTGAATTCTTCCGTTAGCAGAGGCACCACTTCAAATAAATCTCCAACGATTCCGTAATCAGCTACTTTAAAAATATTCGCCTCAGGATCTTTGTTAATGGCAACAATAATTTTTGAATTTGACATGCCGGCCAAATGCTGAATGGCTCCCGAGATTCCGCAGGCAATGTATAAATCTGGTGTGACTACTTTGCCCGTCTGACCGATCTGAAGAGAATAGTCGCAGTAATCTGCATCGCACGCTCCCCGAGACGCCCCAACAGCTCCATTTAACACGTCCGCTAGTTCTTGGAGAGGTCCAAAACCTTCCGTGCTTTTTACACCTCGACCACCTGCAATCACGACTTTTGCTTCGGATAAATCAACCCCTTGCGTTGCTTTCCGTACAACTTCTTTTACAACTGTACGCAGGTTTTTGATTTCAACATTTAAATCCTCTACATCGCCTGTACGTCCCTCATCTTTTGCAAGCGGTGAAATATTATTTGGACGAATCGTGACAAACGTAAAAGCATCGGTCATGATTTTCTTTTCAAATGCTTTACCAGAATAAATTGGGCGGGTGAAGACTACTTGATCCCCTCCAACTTCTACATCCGTCACATCTGAGATAAGTCCTTTGTCTAAGCGAGCTGCCAGTTTTGGCGCTAGGTCTTTGCCAAGAGCCGTATGGCCAAATACGATAGCTTCAGGTTGTTCACTTTCAATGATGGCTAATAACGCCTGAGCATAACCATCCGATGTGTAAGCAGCTAAATCTTCATGCTCCGTCACAACAACTTTATTCGCTCCGTATGCAATAAGCTCTTCACTTAAAGCTTTTACGTCCTTTCCTACTAACGCTGCAACAATTTCCCCACCGTCAGCTACAGTAGACGCTGCGGAAATCGCTTCAAACGATACGTTTCGTAATCCCCCATCACGTGCTTCTCCTAGAACTAACACTTTGCGTCCCATTGCAATACCCCCATTGTTTTAACTTTTGACTTATTAAATGACTTTTGCTTCTTTATGCAGTAAATTGACCAGTTCTATCACTTGATCTTTTATATCTCCTTGTAGTACGCGTCCTGCGTCTTTTTTCGGAGGCAAATAAATTTCAATTGTCTTTGTTTTTGCTTCTACATCATCTTCATCTAAATCTAAATCATCCAATTCCACTTCAACCAACGGTTTCTTCTTCGCTTTCATAATCCCTGGAAGAGATGGATAGCGAGGTTCGTTAAGTCCCTGCTGAGCTGTTACTAAAAGAGGAAGCGACGTTTCGATAACCTCGGAATCACCTTCCACATCGCGTACAACAGTCACTTTTTCACCTTCGATATCCAATTTTGTAATCGTCGTAATATAAGGGATTTCTAACTGTTCTGCTACGCGCGGTCCCACTTGGCCCGAACCTCCGTCAATCGCTACGTTTCCTGCCAAAATTAAGTCAGGAGATTGTTCTTTTAAGTACTGTGCCAGCAGCCTAGAAGTCGTGTACTGATCGCCATCTTCTATGTCATCTTCCGTATTGATTAAAACCGCTTTATCTGCTCCCATAGCCAAAGCTGTTCGGAGTTCTTTTTCTGATTCTTCCCCTCCTACACTCACGACCGTAATCTCCCCGCCATGCTTTTCCTTTAGCTGAATAGCTTCTTCAACTGCATACTCATCGTAAGGATTAATAATAAATTCAGCCCCATCTTCAACAATTTGACCATTTTTTAATGAAAGTTTCTCCTCTGTATCGAATGTTCTTTTTACTAACACGTAAATATTCATTCAATTCCCCTCCTAAGCTTATTTTCCTAAAAATTTAGGCTGGCGCTTTTCAATAAAAGCGGCTACGCCTTCTTGAGCATCCCTGCTTTTGAATACGCTTCCAAAAAACTGCGCTTCTTTTTTGATGCCGCTGTAATAAGCATCTGTTTTTACATGCTGAAGCAGCTGCAAGGTGGCTTTAACAGAGATTGGGCTTTTTTTGGCAATTTTTCTAGCAAGTAAAAATGTTTCATTGATAAGCTGACTTTCTTCAAAAGCTGCATTTGCCAATCCTAACTCCACTGCCTCGCTTCCGGATATTGGATCACTTGTCAGCATCATCTCACAAGCCTTATGAACTCCTACATAACGAGGTAATCGCTGAGTTCCTCCAAATCCTGGTATAATCCCTAACTGGAGCTCAGGCAAGCCCAGCTTAGCATTTTCTGTTACCAAACGGATATGGCAGCTCATAGCAAGCTCCAACCCTCCGCCTAAAGCAGCTCCATGAATAGCTGCAATCACTGGTTTTGGGTAATTTTCAATATACTCAAAGAGCTCTTGACCGTTAACAGCAAGCTTCTCGTATTCTTTTTCCTGCTGAAGTGATGTGAATTCTTTTATATCAGCCCCGGCACAAAAGAATTTCCCTTCACCTTTAATGACGATAACCCTTGTCTCTTTACTATCTTCTAAATGTTTTAAAACACTTGAAAGATCTTTTAATAAGTCTTGAGACAAAGCGTTAGCAGGTTGTCTATTCAACGTAATGAAGCTTATTGCATCAACAGTTTCAACCTGGATAATCTCCATTTGTTTACGCCACCCTTTCTTTCTATTTTCATTACCTTGCGCTTTTCCCCTCGCAGGGGAGCAGCAGGCTCACTTACGATTATGAGCCGCTGCAGCCGTTTAACAGCAGGGAATGGACTTTATCTACCGATTCTATTAGACCATATCGATGATCGTTCATTACCCATGTTGTGACAGTTTCATCAATCGTTCCAAAAATCATCTGTCGCGCAAGACGAATATCTATATTTTCAGAAAACTCACCCGTTTCGATTCCTGTCTGCAAAATAGAATCAATGAGAGTCAGATAATCTTTTAATACATCGTTAATTTTCAATCTTAAATCTTTGTTCGATTGACGCAGTTCGAGCTGGGTCACTGTAGCTAAATGATGATCCTCCGCTAGAAACGAAAAATGTTTGTCAATTAACACATGAAGTTTTTCTGCCGCGGTTTCAATTCCCGCCAGTTCTTCATAAATTTTTTCTACAAATTGTCCCATCTTCTCTTGAAACAAGGAAATCAAGACATCTTCTTTGTTTTTAAAATATAAATATATCGTACCGTCTGCAACTCCAGCCTGCTTAGCAATTTTAGAAACCTGAGCATTGTGGTATCCGTTTTCTGCTATTACTACTACAGCTGCATCGATAATCTGTTTATACTTTGGCTTATTTCTTCTCAATCTTATACGCTCCTTTAAAATATGAATGATTATTCATTCATATCTTTATAATAAAGAAACCGCAAGTATCTGTCAATTATGTTTCAGTAAAAAAATCAAAGGCGACGATCGATTACGTCGCCTTTTTATGCTTTTCATTTTCTTCATCAATCAGCGCTCGTCGCAGAATCTTACCGACCGCTGTTTTGGGAAGCTCATTTCGAAATTCATAAAGGCGCGGAACTTTATAAGCAGCTAAATACTTTCTAGAAAACTCATTTAACTCTTCTTCAGTACATCTTACACCATTTTTTAATACAATGTAAGCCTTCACCGTTTCTCCTCTATATGGGTCAGGAACACCCACCACTACAGCTTCTTGAATTTTTTCATGCTCATATAATACTTCTTCAACTTCTCGAGGATAGATATTATATCCCCCGGCAATAATAATATCTTTCTTCCGATCTACTACATAAAAATAACCTTTATCATCCATATAGCCAACATCACCTGTTAGCAACCATCCGTCTCGCATAACAGCCTCCGTTTCTTCAGGCTGCTTCCAATATCCTTTCATTACCTGAGGACCTTTAACCGCAATTTCTCCTACTTCGCTTACAGCAGCTTCTTTACCTGTTTCAAACGAGAGAATTTTGGCATCTGTGTCTGGCCAAGGCACTCCAATGCTTCCTGGTATTCTCTCTTTCCAAAGAAAATTAGCATGAGTAACAGGAGAGGTTTCCGTTAATCCATATCCTTCCACTAATTTACCTCCGGTGAGCTTTTCAAACTGCTCCTGCACTTCCACAGGAAGTGGAGCCGAACCGCTCATACATGAATCAATAGAAGATAAGTTGTATTTTGCTAAATCAGGATGGTTTAATAATGCAATGTAAATCGTCGGCGCACCTGGAAATAAAGTAGGCTGCTGCTTATGAATGGTTTTGAGCGTCGTTTTTGCATCAAATTTAGGCAGAAGAACCATCTCATAGTTTTGCAAAACCGATAAAACAAGAACCGTTGTTAAACCATAAACATGAAAAAATGGGATAATTCCAAGCACTTTTTCTTCTCCATGCCTGCAGCGGTATAACCAATGTGAACACATCGTTGCATTGGCTACCAAGTTTTTATGAGTAAGCATGACTCCTTTTGGAAAACCTGTTGTTCCCCCGGTGTATTGTAAAATCGCGATATCTTCGTCTGAAATTCCCTCAGCGTTACATACTGCGGGAGAGGATTCATCTATAATACGTTTAAATAAATGAGTAGTCTCCGTATGACTCACATCCACGCTTATCTTCTGCTGTTTGCGCTGAATAAATGGATACATTATGTTTTTGGGAAATGGGAGATAATCTTGAATAGAGGTGATGACTACGTGCTTTATTTTTGTTAACGCTTTCATTTTTACTACACGCGGATATAGCAAATCGAGTGCAATAATCATGGTCGCTTCTGAATCATTAAGCTGATACTCTAACTCTCTTTCCGTATACAAAGGGTTTGTTTGAACGACTACTCCTCCGGCAAGCAGAACCGCATAGAAGGAAATGACAGCTTGAGGGCAATTTGGAAGCATAATGGCTACTCTATCCCCTCTTTTTAATCCCAGTTCAATAAGGTAAGATGACAGCTTCAGAGAATCTTGATGCAGCTGGGAAAACGTCATTTTTTTCCCTAGAAAATAGATTGCGCTTTTTTTAGGATCCTTTTGAACTGCTTCTTCAAAAAGCTGTGCTAAATTTTTTTGTTCATAATGAAGCCTAGCAGGTATTTCATCCGGATATTGAGAAAGCCATATCTTTTCGGTGGATTCCACACGCATCCTCTCCCTCAAAAAAAAATAAAAAATTAGAATTTTCTAATTAAAATTATAGTTCATTCTTTTTTTAGATGCAATCGTTATTGAATGTTCTCTTTCCTACCTAATCACTCTTTCATCCTGCAGCGTAATAAATAAAAATTGGATTTACCCCTGTACATTATCCGAATTTTTTGTATATAATAAAAATTAGATTTTTTTAAGGAGCTGTATGAATTGACAACAACATTGACTAAAGGACCGTTCAAAGCAGATCACGTTGGAAGCTTTTTGCGTCCCGAGCGTATCAAACAAGCACGATTACAAGTGGAAAACGGGGAAATGACAAAGAAACAGCTTCGAGCAATTGAAGATGAAGAAATTCGTAAACTCGTAGAAAAGCAAAAAGAAATTGGATTAAAAGCCGTCACAGACGGTGAGTTTCGCCGCGCGTGGTGGCACTTTGATTTTCTGTCAGAGCTTGTTGGCGTAGAACTTTACGAAGCAGAGTCGGGAATTCAGTTTCACGGAGTCCAAACAAAAGCTCACGGTATAAAAGTGACTGGAAAACTAGATTTTAATCACCACCCTATGATTGAAGATTATAAATTTCTTCATCAAGCTGCTGGAAAAGAACACGTAGCTAAGTTCACCATTCCAAGTCCTAATATGCTATTTTTCAGAGGTCATATTGAAGAGTCTTCTTACTCGGATACGGATGTATTTTTTGCTGATTTAGTTAAAACATATCAAAAAGCCATTCAAGCATTTTATGATGCCGGATGCCGCTATTTACAGTTAGATGATACTGCGTGGGCAGTCTTTTTCTCAGAAAAAGGACAAGAACAAATCGCGTCAAAAGGTTTTACGCCCCAAGAATTACTGAAACGTTTTACAGATGCGATCAATGAATCCATTGTGCATAAGCCAGATGATATGGTCATTACAATGCATATTTGCAGAGGGAATTTCCAGTCCACTTATACAGCAAGCGGCGGATATGAAAATGCGTCCAAAGCTATTTTCAGTCAGTTAAACGTAGATGGACTATTTTTAGAATTTGATGATGAACGCTCAGGAGGATTCGAACCTCTTCGACATGTAAAGCGAGATGATCTTCAGATTGTCCTTGGTCTTATCACATCAAAATTTGGAGATTTAGAAGATCCTGAAGCAGTGAAAAAACGAATTGCTGAAGCGGCAGAATTTGTTTCTCTTGATCAAATTTGTTTAAGTCCCCAGTGCGGATTTGCTTCTACAGAAGAAGGAAATTTACTAACTGAAGAACAGCAGTGGGATAAAGTAAAGCACGTGATTTCAATTGCTGAAGACGTATGGAAGTAGTCATTAAAAAAGCTGACCTGCTTTAAGGTCAGCTTTTTTGGTGTCATCATGATGTTAGGAAAAGCTATATAGATAAATAGATAAGACCAATAAGCATAAACACTCCGCATAAAACGAGTAAAATTTTCGCTAACTTCTCCATGACTCTCTCCTATCCTATCCCTGCTCCTATTACATAGGACATACCGATTGAAATAACAAGTGAAATAAATCCAACGGCTCTGTTATCTTGTTCAATTTCGTCATCGATTCGAAATTTTGGCGTCAAAAATTCGAAAATAAAATAGCTGACTAGTAAAAGAACGAATCCATATATTCCCCACCCTAGCATTCTTAACAAGTTGTCGTTATGCTCAATCGAATAGCGAAAAATATTAGCTAATCCAAATATTTTTCCACCTGTTGCCATCGCAACAGCCATATTTCCTTTTTGAATCTCTTCCCAATTCTTATACTTAGTAACGAGCTCAAACACAACAAGAAAGACGACAATGCTCAAGACAACCACGCTGTAATAAGCGGCGGATTCAATATACGGGTCTTTCCAAAAATCCCTCATTTTTGCATCACTCCTAATTTATATTACGCTCCACGTAATGAACTGACAGGTCTCTTTCCTTTACTTGTATCGTTCTTAAAAGAGATAGAAAACCCAGCATAGTCCATGAGCCATGTCGGATTTTCTATCTTCATATATGCTTGTTCAGCGCATCGACTGACACCTTTATTTCAGCACTCTTTTATTTAAATTCCACAACCGTAACGCCAGAACCTCCTTCAGAAGCTTCTCCGAAACGAATATTTTTGACAGAACGATGATTTTTCAAATATTCCTGTACACCTTTACGAAGAGCTCCAGTTCCTTTACCGTGGATAATCGAAACGCGCGGATAGTTGGCTAATAAAGCATCATCAATATATTTTTCAACTCGAATCAGCGCATTTTCATAGCGCTCTCCTCTTAAATCCAGTTCTAGATTTACATGATAATCTTTTCCTTTTACCGTAGCAAGCGGCTTCGTTTCTACAGGTTTTGGAGAACTGATATATTCGAGGTCTTTTTCTTTCACCTTCATTTTCATAATTCCCATTTGTACTTGCCATTCATTATTGCTTACTCGTTCCACAAGCGTTCCTTTTTGTCCCCAGCTTAAGACTTTCACTTCATCTCCAGCTTGAAGAGTGCGCTCTTGTTTTTTCGGCACAGCCGGTTTCTTTTTACTTTTTTCAAGAGTTGGAACTGCATCTTCTAGACGCTTACGCGCCTCAATCAATTCATGCTCTTTTACAAGCGCATGATTTTTTTGACTCATTTTACGCAAATCGCTAATGATTTTCTCTGCTTCTTCAGATGCTGCTTTAACTGTGGCTTGAGCTTTTTCTTCAGCTTTTTCGTACAGCTTATCTCGTTTTTCATTAAACTCAATAATCTGACTCTGTAATTCTTTATGAAGCTTCTGAGCCTCTTTTCTTAGCTCTTCAGCTTCTTCTAGCTCGTGTTCAGATTGACGACGGCTATCTTCAAGAGAGGCAATCATATTTTCTACTTTATTTGTTTCTGAGCCAATATAGCCTTTGGCACGTTCAATTACTTCAGCACTTAAACCTAAACGTTTTGAAATCTCAAAAGCATTGCTTCGGCCCGGTACACCAATCAGCAGCTTGTAAGTAGGGCTCAATGTTTCAATATCGAACTCTACGCTAGCATTGACCACTCCTTCACGGTTATAGCCGTACGCTTTTAATTCAGGATAGTGAGTAGTCGCAACTACGCGAGCGCCTCTTTCATATACTTGATCTAAAATGGAAATCGCAAGCGCTGCACCTTCTTGAGGATCCGTTCCTGCTCCCAATTCATCGAACAAGACCAGACTTTCGTGATCTACTTTTTGTAAAATATCTACAATGTTGACCATATGAGATGAAAAGGTACTCAAACTTTGTTCAATCGACTGCTCATCTCCAATATCAGCAAATACGTGTTTAAACACAGCCATTTCCGATCCATCCAGCGCAGGAATCTGCAAACCTGCTTGAGCCATTAACGTAAATAATCCAAGTGTTTTTAACGTTACGGTTTTACCGCCGGTATTTGGCCCTGTAATAACGATAGACGTATATTGATCACCTAGCTCAATATCATTGGCAACGACATCTTCCTGTGCAATAAGAGGATGTTTTGCCTTCACTAACTTAATATAGCCTCGATCGTTCATTTTAGGTTTTGAAGCTTTTAGCTCATGGCTATAGCGCCCTTTAGCAAACATGAAGTCCAGCTCACCTAACAGATAAACGTTTTGACGGAGTTCATTTGCCACTTCCGCTACCTGAACGGTTAAAGCAATGAGAATACGCTCAATTTCTTGTTTTTCTTTTACTTTTGCTTCTTGAAGCTCATTGTTTAACGTCACAATCGCCTGAGGCTCAATAAATAAAGTTGCTCCGGATGAAGACTGATCGTGCACAATGCCTCCATACGCACTGCGATATTCTTGCTTAACAGGAATAACAAAACGTTCGTTTCGAATGGTAACAATTGCATCTGACAACATTTTTTGAGCAGACGAGGAGCGAATAAGGCTCTCTAGCTTTTCTCGAATACGAGACTCCGTTGAGCGAAGTTTTTGACGAATGCCTCTTAGCTGGTCGCTTGCACCGTCTAGCACTGTACCATTCTCATCAATACTCATTTTAATTGTTTGTTCTACCTCAGGAAGAGGCATTAGTTTTTCGATATGTTCAGTTATAATTGGAAGCTGTAAATCTTCGTCTTCCACTACTTGCTCGATAAATTGCTTGACTTGTCTTGCAGCATAAATAGTGCTTGCTACATCAAGAAGTTCATTAGAGCTTAGCGTTCCCCCAATTTCAGCGCGCTTCACGCTAGGTCGAACGTCAAAAATGCCCCCTAGCGGTACGTTGCCACGCAATCGCAGCACAGTTGTAGCTTCATCTGTTGCTTCCTGCCATTTGACTACTTCTTCATACTGAGTCGAGGGAATCAAATTCGCTACTTTTTCTCGGCCTAAAGAAGAAGCTACTTTTTTCTGAAGCTGTTCCTTAACTTTATTAAACTCTAGTACATGAAAAATACGTGATTGCAAAACTGATTCCTCCTGTTGCTTATTTATGTCGATTTAAAAAGGCGGTTAATTCTTTGAGACTATACGTATTTAATACCGTTTCTGGTTTAAGCCAGCCTTTAATTCCAGTAGATATTCCAATTTCCATATGCTCTAGCATGTCTAGATTGTGAGCATCTGTATTAATAGCAATTTTAACTCCTGCCTCTTGGGCCTTTTTTATGTGTTCAGCGGCTAAATCTAAACGGTTTGGATTCGCGTTTAGTTCAAGAGCCGTTTTTGTTTCTTTAGCTAATTCAATCAACATATCAATATCTACATCATATCCGTTGCGGCGACCAATCAAACGACCGGTCGGATGAGCGATTAAATCTACATGAACATTGTTTAACGCTTGCTTTAAGCGATTCATAATTTCTTCGCGTGATTGCGAAAAACTAGAGTGAATGGACGCAATAACAAAATCTAGCTCAGCTAGCAGTTCATCATCATAATCAAGTGTTGTATCAGGCAAAATATCCATTTCAATTCCTGCTAGTATTGTAAAATCATCGAACTGTGCGTTTAAACGATTAATTTCTTCACGCTGTTTACGAATGCGTTCAGGCGTTAGACCGTTAGCTACTTTTAAATACTGAGAATGGTCTGTAATCGCCATGTACTCATAGCCTCGTGCGCGACATGCTTCCGCCATTTCTTCAATCGAATACGCCCCGTCGCTCCACGTGGAGTGCATATGCAAATCACCTTTTACGGCACCGTAGGTCACAAGGGTTTGAGGCTTTACAAATGCATCTACTTCCGTTCCATCTTCACGAAGTTCCGGCGGAATAAAAGACAGCCCAAAATGTTCATAGAATGCTTGTTCAGACTCAAAAGTCATCACTTCGCCTGTCTCCGCATTTTCAACGCCATACTCGCTAATTTTTTCACCGCGTTCTTTTGCTAATTGACGCATACGCACATTATGATCTTTTGATCCTGTAAAATGGTGAAGCGTTGTGGCAAACGCTTTATCTTCTACAAGACGAAAATCCACAGACACATCGCACTCATAGGCTAACGTTACCGATACTTTTGTATCTCCATTTGCAATGATATCCTTCACATTTGGCAGCGATACTAGCTGTTCACGGACAGCATGAGGCTCAGCTGTTGAAATAATAAAATCAAGATCTTTTACGGTTTCCCTCATGCGGCGAATGCTCCCTGCTTGAGAAAAACGCTCAATGCTATGCATCTGTTTAAGGGCTTCTAAAATTTCTTCCGCTATTGGAAGCATAAAAGCAAGAGGCAAACGATCAGGACGCTTCCCAAACTCTTCAATGGCAGCGATAATTTTTTCTTCTGTCTTTTTACCAAAACCGCTTAGTCCCTGCACTCGATTTTCCATACAGGCCTGATGCAGTGATTCCATATCTCGAATATCTAGCTCTTTATATAATTTAGCGATTTTTTTACCTCCAAGCCCCGGCAGCTTAAGCAAAGGAATAAGTCCTTCAGGAACTTCTTGCTTTAGTTCTTCTAATACGCTTGACTCATTTGTTTCCATATACTCTGTAATGACTGCAGCCGTTCCTTTTCCAATCCCTTGGAGCTTGGTAAAATCCTCAATCTCTGTCAGCGTTCTTTCGTCCGTTTCTAGCGCTGCAGCTGCTTTTCGAAAAGCGGAAATTTTAAAAGGGTTATCTCCCTTTAATTCCATATATGTAGCAATTGTTTCTAACAATTTAATAATATCCTTTTTATTCATCTCTTTTCACCAGCCTATTATCATAATAACGAAACTTTCAAAAACATGATGAGTGACATATTTACTCTCTCAAGTTTTCATCTAGACATACTTTTATCCTCATGAAAACCGCAGATCAGACTGCGATAAAAAAAGAGGGTATCTCAAAAGTATTATGACACTTTCGACACACCCTCTCAACAAGCTATTGTAATTTCATTACATTACACCATACTGAGTCCACAAATCTTGAATCGCAGACGATAAGTATGGAGTATTTTGTACGATATTGATTGCAATTGAAGACTGTTGAATTGGCGTTTGAATTTCACTTACAGGAATCACGGCTCCAATGTATAACAAAATAAAAACGATGATATACACTTCAACGAATCCAAGTGCACCTCCGCCCCATTTATTTAACTGGCGCAGAATTGGCAATTCGGTTAAAGCCGTTAAAACAGAGCCTGCAAGGCGAAGTACAATGTGAGTAGCAAAAAATAAAATCGCAAATGCAATCATTCGATAAAAAGCGTCTTCTATCGTTCCAGAATCAAATACAAACGATGCGACACTTTGCTGCTGAATATTGTCCGGAAACGGAATCAGCAAGCGAAGTCGGCTTGCCAAATCTCCACTAAACATATAAGCGACGATAAACGAAACCGCAAAACTGACAATATGAATGAGCTGCAAAATAAATCCTCTTTTAAGACCTGTTACAAAGCCTAGAAGAAGCAATATAATTAAAATGATATTAAGCATTGACTCAGTCATTCCTCTTTTCCATAAAGTTTTTGTTCAAGTCTCTCATAGTCTTCTTTCAGTTTTATATATTCGTGTACAGCATTCACAGCTGTTAATACTGCTAATTTATTGATATCTAAAGAAGGGTTTTTAGTACTGATTTCACGCATTTTTTCATCCACTATAGAGGCGACAAGTCGAATATGGCTTGTACTTTCGCTACCGACGATGCTGTACTGCTGACCAAAGATGTCAACTGTCGCACGTGTTTTATCTTGTCTTGACACGAGAAAATCCTCCGTTCCACGAAAAATCCTAATCCCTATCATACCACGAAGAAGACTTCAATGGAAACATATCTATATTTAAGCTATCATAAGGGATAGTGCTTATAAAGTAAACTAAAATACCCCGAAAGGAGTGAAGCATTATGTCACATGCTGTTATTAAGGTATCAGCTGATAGAATAGCTAAAATGAAGCTTCATTACACATCCTATCTGCAGCCCAAACTGCCGCAGGGAAGTATTTTTTCGGCTAAAACTCCCGGCTGTTCTATCACTGCGTACCGCTCTGGAAAAGTACTTTTTCAAGGAAAAGAAGCTGAAACAGAAGCGGCTAAGTGGGGAGGCTCTTTAGATGCTGCGAAAAAGGCTCCTGTCTCACACCTCCCATCAAACTTCAGCTCACTATCAGTCATCGGTTCTGACGAAGTAGGGACAGGAGATTATTTTGGTCCTATGACCGTAGTTGCTGCCTATGTTCAAAAAGAGCAGCTTCCTTTGTTAAAAGAATTAGGAGTACGAGATTCAAAAGAGTTAACAGATGCTAAAATTATTGAAATTGCCAAGCAGCTTGTTTCTTTTATTCCCTATAGTTTGCTTGTTTTACATAACGAAAAGTATAATGCATTTCAAGAAAAAGGCATGTCACAAGGTAAAATGAAAGCTCTGTTGCACAACAAAGCTTTATCCAACGTGTTAAAAAAATTGGATCCTGAAAAACCCGATGCCATTTTAATTGACCAGTTTGTCGAAAAAAACACCTATTATAAACACCTGGTAAAGGAAAAAGAAATTATCAAAGAAAATGTCTTTTTCAGCACAAAAGGAGAAAGCGTTCATTTATCTGTAGCTGCTGCTTCCATTATTGCCAGATACGCATTTTTAAAACAAATGGATTTGCTGACGGAAAAGACCGGGATGGTTATTCCTCGTGGAGCTGGCGCACAAGTTGATATTGCCGCTGCTAAAATCATTAAGAAACATGGCGTGAATGCGCTGAACTCTTTAGCTAAAATTCATTTTGCTAATACGGAAAAAGCTTTAAAATTAGCTAAAAAATAAGAGATGTGGAAATCCACATCTCTTTTCTTATTCTTATGAACGAAGCGTTGCACCAAATTCTTTTTCTACAGCCTCTAACACTGCACCATGTGCTTTTGCTACTTCTTCGTCAGTTAATGTACGTTCAGGATCTAAGTATCGTAAAGAGAAAGCTACAGATTTCTTGCCTTCTTCCATACGCTCGCCTTCATATAGATCAAATACCGTCACGTCTTTTAAAAGTTCTCCGCCCGTCGTATAGATGACGCGCTGAACTTCTCCTGCAAGAACGTTTTTATCTACCACAAGTGCAATATCACGTGTAATAGATGGGAATCTTGGAATAGCTGAATAACGAACTTCTTCGACATCTGCAGCTAATAGCTCTTGAAGGTGTAATTCAAATACGTATGTTTCACGAAGACCATACTGTTTCTGAGCAACAGGATGAACTTGACCTACGTATCCAATTTCTTTTTCATCTAACCATACAGCCGCTGTACGTCCAGGGTGCATACCGTCTTTTTTAACAGGAGCATATGAGATTCGTTTCTCCAAACCAAGCTGTGCAAATAACCCTTCTAGTACACCTTTAATCACATAGAAATCAACGACTTTCTTTTCACCTTGCCAGCCGTGAGCATGCCATAGACCCGTGATTGCACCTGCTACGCGCTCCTGCTCATCCGGTAATTCTCCTTCACCTTTAGATAAGAACACTGAGCCTGTTTCGTATAGCGCAATAGAATCCGACTGGCGAGCATTATTATGCTTCACTGCTTCTAGCAAATGAGGCACTAAGCTTTGACGAAGGATACTGCGATCTTCACTCATCGGCATTGCTAGACCAATCGTACTTGTTGCATTTAGTGCAAACTGAGTAGCTTTTTCAGCGCTCGTTAGCGAATATGTTGTTGCTTGTGCTAGTCCCGCACCTTCTAAGAAACGGCGAACTTTACGGCGTCCAAGCTGATACTCTGTTAGTTTTCCTGGAGTTGCCACTGTTACAGGAAGCGTTGTAGGAAGGTTGTCATAGCCATACATACGTGCTACTTCCTCGACGATATCTTCTTCAATTGTAATATCGCCTCTACGAGTTGGCACTGTTACAACAATGGTTTCGTCTTCCACTTTGTTTTCAAATTGAAGACGGTTCATAATGTCTTGTACTTCTTCCATTGATAACTCTGTACCAAGCACATCGTTAATACGGCCAAGTGACACAGCTACAACAGCAGGTTCCACAGTTAGTGTATCTACTTCTACAGTACCGCTTACCACTTCACCTGAAGCGTATTCAGCCATTAATTCTGCTGCGCGGTCAGCAGCTACACGCGTACGGTTAGGATCAATTCCTTTTTCAAAACGAGCGCTTGCCTCACTGCGAAGACCGTGGTCTTTTGAAGCTTGGCGAACCGTTAAGCCTTTGAAGTAAGCTGATTCAATGAGAACATTTACCGTATCGTCTTTTACTTCGGAGTTCGCTCCGCCCATTACACCTGCAAGAGCTACCGGCTCACTGCCGTTTGTAATGACAAGCTGATTGCCTTTTAATACGCGCTCTTGATCATCAAGTGTTACAAACTTTTCGCCTTTTGACGCGTGACGTACAACAATTTCTTTTGAACCAAGACGATCATAGTCAAAAGCATGCAGCGGCTGGCCGTATTCAAGCAAAATATAGTTGGTAATATCAACAACGTTGTTATGAGGTCGAATACCAGCTGCCATTAAACGCGTTTGCATCCATAATGGTGACGGAGCAATTTTTACGTTTTTCACAACGCGCGCTACGTAAAGCGGATTGTCTTCTTTTGCCTCTACTTTAACGGAAATATAATCAGCTGCTTGCTCATCAGACGTTTGCACGTTTACTGACGGATACTTCACTTCACGACGTAAAATAGCAGCCACTTCATGTGCTACGCCTAACATACTTAAGCAGTCTGAACGGTTTGGTGTTAGCCCTAGTTCTAATACTTCATCGTTTAAGTTTAATGCATCTAGTGCATCCGCTCCTACTTCAGCATCGCTTGGGAACACGAAGATGCCTTCTTGATAATCTTTTGCCACAAGCTTGCTTTCAATGCCAAGCTCTTGAAGAGAACAAATCATACCGTTCGATTCTTCACCGCGAAGCTTAGCACGCTTGATTTTAAAGTTACCTGGAAGTACAGCTCCCACTTTTGCAACCGCTACTTTTTGACCTTGTGCCACGTTTGGTGCTCCGCACACGATTTGAACGATTTCTCCTCCGCCAAGATCTACTTGACAGCGGCTTAATTTATCAGCATTCGGATGCTGTTCACGTTCTACAACGTGACCAATTACCACTCCGCTGATGCCTTTATTTAAGTTTTCTACACCTTCAACTTCAATTCCACTTTTTGTGATTTTATCTGCTAACTCTTCTGCCGTTACGCCTGATAAGTCAACATACTCTTGTAACCAACGATAAGATACAAACATCGTAGCCCCTCCTTTATACTTGTTTAAATTGATCTAAGAAACGAACATCATTTGTATAGAAATGACGAATATCATCCACGCCGTGTTTTAACATAGCAATACGCTCTACACCGATTCCAAAAGCAAAACCACGATATTTAGTTGAATCGTATCCAGCCATTTCAAGGACATTTGGATGAACCATGCCAGCTCCTAAAATTTCAATCCAGCCTGTTTGTTTACATACATTACAGCCTTTACCTCCACATTTTGCACACGATACGTCTACTTCTACAGACGGCTCAGTGAACGGGAAGAAACTTGGACGAAGACGAATTTCACGGTCTGCACCGAACATCTTTTTCACAAATACTTCAAGCGTGCCTTTTAAATCGCTCATACGAATGTTTTCGTCTACTACAAGACCTTCAATTTGCATGAATTGATGAGAATGCGTAGCATCATCGTCATCGCGGCGGTACACTTTACCCGGGCAAATAATTTTAACAGGTCCTTTGCCTTCATTCTTGTTCATAACACGAGCTTGAACAGTTGATGTATGCGTGCGAAGAAGCGTTTCTTCCGTAATATAAAACGTATCTTGCATATCACGTGCTGGGTGACCTTTTGGCAAGTTCAGCGCTTCGAAATTATAGTAGTCCTGCTCTACTTCCGGTCCTTCTGCTACTTCATAGCCCATTCCTAAGAATAAATCTTCTACTTCTTCAACCACGCTTGTTAGCGGGTGATGCGTACCTGCTTTAACAGGGCGTCCTGGCAGCGTTACGTCGATTGTTTCTGAAGCAAGTTTACGCTCTACCTCAGCTGCTTCTAACGCCGTTTGTTTTTCTTCAATTTTAGATGCAATAGCTTCACGCACTTCATTTGCAAGTGCTCCCATTGCAGGACGCTCTTCAGCTGAAAGTTTTCCCATACCGCGAAGCACTTCTGTGATAGGGCCTTTCTTTCCTAAATAAGCTACGCGTACGTCGTTTAATTCTTTTAAAGCACTTGCTGCTTCGACTTTTGCAATTGCTTCTTGTTGAAGTTCTTGTAAACGTTCTTTCATCACTTATTCCTCCTTTTAACGTAAAAAATGACAAATAAAAAAACCTCCTCCCAAAAAAGGGACGAGGATTAGTCGCGTTACCACCCTTGTTAACTATATACACAGACGTATACAGTTCACTTCATTCAAGTTAACGGAATCTCCGGAACACCTTTACATCTATGTAAGATGGTCTAAGTGTCAACTCAAGAGGTGAATTCACTTATTACATTTATAAAAATGCTTTCAGTCGCGGCATTTTCTCCCTGCATAAACGGACATAAGCTACTGCTCTCTTTCATCGTTTTTTACATATGTAACTATTGTATTATTATAGTGAAAACACGTTCTCGATGCAACTACATTCCGCGTAAATAATAAAGTAAGATTCCAGAAGCGATGGCAACATTTAGCGACTCGCTCTTTCCATAGATGGGAAGGTACAGATTCTGATCCGTTTGTTCCAGCACTTTCTCGCTTACGCCGTTTCCTTCATTTCCCACAATCAGCGCAAATTCGTTTGAAGGTTTTACGCATGAGTAGACCTTTCCATTTTGTAGGGACGTGCCGTAAACTGCTATTCCTCTTTCTTTTAACAGTGAAATCATTTCGAGTAAATCGCTTTTTACAATTGGAAGATGAAAAATAGCTCCTTGCGTTGAACGAACGACTTTGGGGTTGTACACATCCACGCTGCCCTCTCCAACGATAATAGCGTCCACTCCGGCAGCATCAGCGGTTCGAATAATCGTACCTAGGTTACCTGGATCTTGCACCGCATCTAAAAGCAATACTTTCTGTGCTGTATGAATGATTTCTGCATGCTTCGTTTGAAAACACACAGCGATAATTCCTTGAGGTGTTTCGGTGTCAGATAATAATTTGATTATTGCTTCGTTGACAACGGTTATTTCAATACCGTCTATGTTCCACTGTGCTGGCACTTCGATTGATTCGCGTATAATTAGTTCCTTTACGCAATCCTTATTTTTGATAGCTTCTTCGACTAAATGAAAGCCTTCTACCATAAAAAGGCCCTGCTTATCACGGTCTTTTTTATTATGCAGCTTTTTCCACGCTTTTACCTGCGGATTTTTAACTGAATCAATTTGTTTCACAAACATAACTCCTTTATCTATATAAAAATAAATAGTTCGATTACATTTTGCTCAATAATCATTAGATAAGTTTCACTTTATTGTACATAGAAATCGCAAAGAAAACAAAAACTATTGGTAACTTTACGATAGCTGAGGTGAAAATGATGGATCTTAATTTACGAAATGCTGTTATTGCAAACGTTTCAGGAAACTCAAAAGAAGAGCTTGAAGCTACAATTTCTGACGCTATTCAAAGCGGCGAGGAAAAAATGCTCCCTGGACTTGGTGTTTTATTTGAGGTGCTTTGGGAAAAGTCTCCAGAATCAGAAAAAGAAGAAATTCTGACAACGCTTGAAAACGGTTTAAAATAAATAGCCTTGTCCTATGTACAGCAAAAAGCTCATTCTCCTAGGAGAATGAGCTTTTTTTAATTATACGTAATTGCGTTTACCGTATTTCGGTCTAAGCGTTTAATTACTTCCGCAATTAATTTAACTGCATTTTCATAATCCTCACGATGAAGCATTGCTGCATGAGAATGGATATAACGAGTTGCGATCGTAATTGAAAGTGCTGGCACCCCGTTAGCTGAAATATGGATAGAACCTGAGTCCGTACCGCCTCCAGCGATTGCATCAAATTGATATGGAATATTTAATTCATCTGCCACATCTACCACTGTATCTCGAAGTCCTTTATGAGAAACCATGGAAGCATCATATAAAATGATTTGCGGACCCTCTCCCATTTTAGAAGATGCTTCTTTATCAGAAACACCAGGTGTATCTCCAGCGATGCCGACATCAACAGCAAATGCAATATCCGGTTCAATAAAGTTAGCGGATGTTTTTGCACCTCGAAGTCCAACTTCTTCTTGCACCGTTCCTACACCATACACAACATTTTCATGTGTTTCATTTTTTAAAGCTTTTAATACATCGATAGCGATTGCACAGCCGATACGGTTATCCCAGGCTTTCGCTAGCAGCATCTTTTCGTTGTTCATAACCGTAAATTCGAAATAAGGCACAACCTGATCACCAGGTTTCACTCCCCACTCCGCTACTTCTTCTCTGCTAGAGGCACCAATATCGATGAACATATCTTTAATGTCAACTGGCTTTTTACGAACTTCTGGAGGCAGGATATGAGGAGGCTTTGAGCCAATAATCCCCGTTACCTCTCCTTTAGATGTAACGATGGTTACGCGTTGAGCAAGCATCACTTGAGACCACCATCCGCCTACCGTTTGAAAACGAATAAAGCCGCGTTCATCAATTTGAGTCACCATGAAGCCTACTTCATCTAAGTGACCGGCTACCATAATTTTAGGCCCTTGTTCGTTGCCCACTTTTTTTGCAATCAAACTGCCTAGCCCATCCGTCGTTACTTCATCTGCATAAGGTGCAATATATTTCTTCATAACCTCACGCGGTTCACGCTCATTGCCAGGAATTCCTTTTGCATCTGTTAGTGCTTTAAGCATCGTCAATGTTTCATCTAACTTTGTCATATGGATTACCCCTTTCATATGTATACCTCTATTATAGCTAAAAAGAGGTTGAAGTAAAATTTCCCATCCCTTTATTTCTAGTATCCTTGTTCTTGGCGTTTAAAATTCACTTCATTTTTTGAGATGTACGCCTTTTCAATATGTTCAGCGGAAAAACCAAACATATCGCCAAGCGTCATGTAAGATACAAACATGTCCACATAGTTTTCTTTCGACTGATCCTGCTCGAAAGCAGCAACTTGTGCAAATACCTGTAAAAATTGTGCTGTTTTTGAATCACTTGCTTTTGCATCTGGTAACTCAGTTAAATCATCGTATCCTTTTTCAATCCCTAAAGAAAGGATAAAATGTACACCGTCCACAAATTCTTCTAAAATAACAGCGTCTTCAGCCGGAGGTTTGACGCTCCAAAATTTGAAGCAGCGCGTTTCGTTTGCCAGCTCTCCCATTTCGACAAGCAGTGCTAAAAGCTTTCTCGGAATCAAATCTTCCTTATGAAGCTCATGCTTATCCTCTATATGCTGATCCAGCTGGCGCTGCATGGTAAATAGCTGTTGTAAATTCAATGTAATCACTCCTGTAATTATGTATATCTTCTTCTTTTTAAACCAATAAAGAAATTATATCAAAAATCATGAAACTTTTTAGAAACTCGAACGTAAAGTAAGAAAACTGTGCCTTGTAAAGGAGGGAGCGTTATGTTTGTTATTGTTATCGTTCGCGTGTTCATTTTCGCGCTTGTTGCTTACACACTATTAAAGCTGGTTCAGCATTTTCGCAGTCCAAAGCGGAAGCTTGTAGCAGCTCAGGAACATCAGCAATTTTTTGTCGTTGACGAAAAAACGAATATCCGCAAAAATTTTCTACTAACGTATAAAGGTATTTTATTTGAAGGAGAAAAATACAGCAATCCCAATGAACCAGAATCTTTGTCAATTACAATGGTGTTAACAGATCCATCTCGATTACATGAACTGCAAAAGCAAGATTTCAAGCTGCTGGAAAGCCACGTACACGACATGTATCCAAATGCTCCTATTCGCTGGAAAAGCCCCGTTCGAGAATTTTTACACTGAGCACAACATCATTTGTGCTCAGCTGATAACAAAAAAGAAAAGTAAATCAAGAGCAGCAAGAATAGGAAAACCTACTGTAAACGATGTGTGCTTCGTTTTATGACGATAGCAATACATACCAATTAGTCCTCCAAGAGCTCCTCCGATAGCAGCTACCGTCCACAGTGTGCTTTCGGCAATTCTCCACTCATGTCTTTTCGCTTTTTGTTTATCTCTATACATCATTCCTACCCCTACTATATTAATAACAATAAAATAGGTAAGCAGCAGTTCATTCATGATATGTCCTCCGATAGCAAAAAAGCCTCATCATCTAAAGATGACGAGACTTTATATTCATTACTTATCTAAGCCTTTTTTAGCAGCAGTTGCTAATTCAGCAAATGCTTTTTCATCAGCTACAGCTAAGTCAGCAAGCATTTTGCGGTTAACTTCAATACCTGCTAATTTTAAACCGTGCATTAAACGGCTGTAAGAAAGACCGTTCATACGAGCAGCTGCATTAATACGTGTGATCCATAATTTACGGAAGTCACGTTTTTTCTGACGACGGTCACGATAAGCATACATGTGAGATTTCATAACTTGCTGATTAGCAACTTTATATAATCTATGCTTCGAACCGAAGAAACCTTTAGCTAATTTTAAAACTTTTTTACGACGTTTGCGTGTTACTGTACCGCCTTTTACGCGTGGCATAATTGTTTACCTCCTGTATTGTTTCTATCTCAACCCAAATTACTTAATGTTATCTAATAAGTGACGGATACGTTTGAAGTCACCTTTGCTTACTAAAGAACCTTTACGTAATTTACGCTTTTGTTTTGTAGATTTGTTAGCGAATAAATGGCTTGTGTAAGCACGAGCACGTTTTAATTTACCGCTTCCAGTCTTTTTGAAACGCTTTGCAGCGCCACGATGTGTTTTCATTTTTGGCATGGGGTGTTCCTCCTCGTTCTATTACTTTTCGTTTTTAGGTGCCAAGACTAAGAACATGCTGCGGCCTTCCATTTTAGGAGCCGATTCAACTGAACTTACATCTTCGCAAGCTTGTGAAAAACGTTCAAGTACTTTTTGGCCAATCCCTTTATGAGTAATGGCACGACCTTTAAAGCGAATAGACGCTTTCACTTTGTCACCTTTTTCAAGGAACTTGCGTGCGTTACGAAGTTTAGTGTTAAAATCATGTTCATCAATTGTTGGACTTAAACGAACTTCTTTTAAGTTTACAACTTTTTGGTTTTTACGAGCTTCTCTTTCTTTACGTTGTTGCTCATAGCGGAATTTACCGTAGTCCATAATACGACATACCGGCGGTTTCGCATTTGCAGCAACCATTACTAAGTCAAGATTTACTCGTGAAGCAATTTCTAATGCTTCATTTTTTGATTTAATTCCTAATTGTTCACCATTTTGATCAATTAGACGAACTTCGCGAGCTCGAATGCCCTCGTTTACCATCATGTCCTTGCTAATAAGTAGCCACCTCCAAGGTTTAATGAGCGAATACGCTTGCTTAGACCGATTATTAACTCACACAAAAAAGTGTGAGTACATACTGCACCCACACTTCTATCGTTTTAATTAAGATACGATGTACCTGCTAACTGCTCTATGCGTCACTCAGGTGAGAAGCGGGTGCTTCTTCTTCTGTATAAACAAGTATTCAATTACTTAAGCTATTATAGTATCAACAAAGACAAAAGTCAATGATTTCGTTCTTTTTTCACAACAAAAATTATTGTATCAAAGGAAAAACATTTATGCAACAGTTTTTTATAAATGTTAGATAAAAAAGCAGAGAATTTCAATTCTCTGCTTTTTTCATTAGCGAGATGCTTCTGCTTTTACATTTTGTAAAAAGGCTTGGAAGTCCACTGTTTCTGAATTCTGCTCACCGTATTTACGTACGTTTACTGCTTTATCTTCTACTTCTTTATCCCCTACAACAAGCATATAAGGAATTTTTTGCATTTGAGCCTCACGGATTTTATAGCCGATTTTCTCATCGCGAGAATCAAGTTCCACACGAATACCCGCCAGCTGAAGCTGTTCTTGCACTTCTTTTGCATACTCAAGGTGAACGGTAGGTGATACCGGAATCACTTGAACTTGTACAGGTGCTAACCACGTTGGGAAAGCTCCTTTGTATTCTTCGATTAAGAAAGCTACAAAACGTTCCATTGTTGACACCACGCCGCGGTGAATAACAACCGGTCGATGTTGTTTTCCGTCTTCTCCTACATACGTTAAATCAAATCGTTCAGGAAGTAAGAAATCCAATTGAACCGTAGATAGCGTCTCTTCTTTCCCAAGGGCTGTTTTAACTTGAACGTCTAGTTTTGGACCGTAGAATGCCGCTTCGCCTTCAGCTTCATAATAATCAAGGTCAAGTTCATCCATTGCGTCTTTTAACATGCTTTGTGCTTTTTCCCACATTGCATCATCATCAAAGTATTTTTCTGTATCTGCAGGGTCACGGTAAGATAGACGGAATGAATAATTTTCAAATCCAAAATCTTTATAAACCGCTTCAACTAAGCGAACTACACGAATAAATTCTTCTTTGATTTGGTCGGGACGTACAAAGATATGCGCATCATTTAGCGTCATGCCTCGAACACGCTGAAGTCCTGATAATGCTCCTGACATTTCGTAGCGGTGCATCGTTCCAAGCTCAGCAATACGGATTGGAAGCTCACGATAGCTGTGAATACCTTGTTTGTAAACCATCATGTGATGAGGACAGTTCATCGGACGAAGAACCAGGTCTTCGTTATCCATTTCCATTGCAGGGAACATGTCATCTTGGTAGTGCTCCCAGTGACCAGACGTTTTGTAAAGTTCTACACTTCCGAGCACTGGAGTGTAAACGTGCTGATAACCAAGGCTTACTTCTTTATCTACGATATAACGCTCGATAATACGGCGGATCGTCGCACCTTTTGGAAGCCATAAAGGCAGACCTTGTCCTACTTTTTGAGAATTTGTAAATAAGTTTAGCTCTTTACCAAGTTTACGGTGATCACGTTCTTTTGCTTCTTCAAGAAGACGAAGATGCTCGTCTAAATCTGCTTTTGTAAAGAATGCTGTACCGTAAATACGCTGCAGCATTTGATTATCGCTGTCTCCGCGCCAATAAGCACCCGCCACGCTTAATAGTTTAAATTCTTTAATTTTGCCTGTTGACGGCACGTGCACGCCTCGGCAAAGGTCAAAGAATTCGCCTTGTTGGTAAATCGTAACCTTTTCACCTGCTGGAATCGCATCGATCAATTCAAGCTTCAGTTCATCGCCAACTTCTTTAAAAAGTTGAATGGCTTCTTCACGAGAAACTTCTTTTCGTTCAATTTCAATATTTGAATTAACGATTTTTTTCATTTCTTTTTCAATTTTACCTAAATCTTCAGGAGTAATTGATTCTTCCATATCGATGTCATAGTAAAAACCGTTTTCGATAACCGGCCCTACACCTAGCTGTACTTTTGTATCTTTGTATAAACGTTTGATTGCTTGAGCCATTAAATGCGCTGTACTGTGACGCATAATTTCAAGCGCTTCAGGAGCATCTTGTGTAATGATTTCAAGACTGCCATCTTCTTCGATTGGCGTACGTAAATCCAGCAGCTCGCCGTTTACTTTGCCTGCTAATGCTTTTTTCTTTAATCCCGGGCTAATAGAAGCCGCAATATCTTCTGTTGATGATCCTTTTGGATACTCTTTAACAGCTCCATCAGGGAATGTCATTTTGATTACTTCTGACACAACTTTCCACTCCTTTAACATAACTGAATAAACTTTTTGTAAAAACAAAAAACTCGTCCCTTATCAAAAGGGACGAGTTGTGTATACACGCGGTACCACCCTTGTTTCCTCTTCGTATTCTGGATAACCCAAAGAACCCGAAGCGGCTCGAGGTTTTATAACGGAAATTCCGTCAGTAATTACTAGAGGCTCTGCTCGTTTACTACTGAAGTTTAGAGGTGGTAAGAATATATTCCGTGTTAGGAGATTTTCAGCCTGGATCTCCCTCTCTACAAACCGTAAATATACACTCATGTCCTCATCATAACTTGTAACATATAGCTGTTTTTCAATATGCATTTATTATATTCATTTTCAAAATAGAAATCAACCTTTCACGTTATATTTTGCTTTTGATCAAACGGAAATTCATTTTTTTCGTATAACATAACTTTTTCTTGGAAGATATTTTGAATGGTATAAACAAAATCATGATCATGCTGGTCGCTATACAGATGAATAGCAGCTGGAGATAAACTTAGCAAAGGCGCGATAATAGTTGAGTCTATGTATAATGATTCTTGTTCAGATAAAAAGGCCTCTGCTAGAGCTGCACATTCACGTTCAGGAACATATCTACTGTTGTGGTCGTACAGTACAAACTTGTTTTTGTTCAAGTGCATTACATACACGTTACCTGTAGATGACTGTCTTTCATTAGCTGCTTGACGCAGCTGATGAATAAGAATTTGATAGTCTTGTTCAAGCTTATATTCATCAATCGCCAGCTCGGCATAATAGCGCAGCCGCTCTTGATATTCTTTTAAACGGAATTGGAGAAAAGACTCAAAGGTGAATGTTACATTATGAATGAAGAAGTCTTGAAGAGCCTGGCGGATAAGTAATTCTCTTGGAAGAGAAAATGTTTTTTGCGGAATTTCGCCTCTCTCTCCTTCCATAATCCCCCCCATAATTTGAAGCAGCAAATCTTGCTCTTCCTCTTCTGAATAGAAAAATTGTTCTTTTAATATGTTTACCATCATCTTTTTTTCTTTCTTTTTTAAAATTACGTGGGTTAATACCGGTATCACCATGTCTTGTAAAATGGCCTCTCTATTGTATGTCTCATCAATGACTAAAAGCTGATTATTCACCAGCTTCAAGCACTGTGAACCATATGATAAAGCGCTTCGCTTCGCGCATAAAGACTCATATACAACGACTGCGTCTTCTACATATTTAAAGAATATTTTCATTCCTCATAGCCCCCCTTTGGACACGCTTTATTAATGTATATGGGGCAACATGCAAAAAAATGAGCAAGTCGTTACAAGAAATGTAAAACGACCTGCTCATCTATTTCGTTTATTCTCTCCATTCATTTCAACAGGAATGGCTAGAGACTTAATTCGTTCCATGACACGAGCGGCTTTGAGCTCTTCCTGCTCGCCTCTTTGGGTATAAGTCAAATGATGTTGTAGCTCTTTAAAATTTAAATTCGAGCTGAAAAATGTCGGCAAATTTTCGAGCATACGGAATTGTAAAATGGTTCCGAGCACATCGTCTCGCATCCAGCTCGTTACGGATTCTGCTCCGAGATCATCAAGCATAAGAACCGGTACTTTTTTGACATACTCTATTTTCTCATTGAAACTTTGATCTTGAAACGAACCTTTTAACTCACGCAAAAACTCAGGGACATACAGAATGGTAGATTTCACTTTCTTTTCGGCTAACGCATTGGCAATTGCTCCAAGAAAATACGTTTTCCCCACACCAAACGAACCATGTAAATATAAAGCTTTCATTTTCTTATTCGGCTCATATTCTCGCACAAAATCTCTTACTAGTTTAATGGCTTCAAATCTTCCCTGCTCAATTTCAATATCAGACATTGTTGCCTGTAAAATTTCTTTAGGCACGTACATACACTGAATAAAAGATTCTTGTTCTTTTCGCTCATCTTCTTGTACTTTTCTAGGACAGCGTTCATACTGTAAATCAATATTACGGCCTTTTACAACCAGCTGAGGGTGGTATCCTTTCACCATGTTGACACAGCTTTGCAGAGAAGGACACTTGTCACAGCATTTGCTTTGATCGATAAATTCATGCATCTTCATCAGACCTCGGTCAACCATTTGCTCATCTAACTCATGGCGATGCTCTTGCAAAAATGTTTTAACTTCGGGATTAGACAGGATACTGTTTCTTAATGCTTCTAAGCGTGCTTTAAAATCCTTTTTGTTCACTAACTGATTTAGTGAATCATTGATAGGCTTCATCTTTTTCACCTCATCTCTATCATACCTGCTTTTTATTCTTTATGCTTTTGTTTTAGCTCTTGATCTAACTGCTTGAGCTCTTCTTGTAGCTTTCGTTTTTCTTCTTCAAATCCGTCCACTTCTTTTGAAGGCTGCTTTTTCTCTTCTTTTTCTTCATCGCTCAGCCACTCTGGCACCATTTCTTTACGCACAATTTTTCGTCCAGCTGTTTTTTTATTTTGCTTTGCTTCGGTCCAATTCTGATATTCTTTCTGTTCATTTTTAGCTAAATTCATGGCATCTTGAACAGTTTGTACCTTTTTGCGCGCCCAGTGTCCAGCAATTTTCTCTACATAGCTCTTAGATAATTTCATATCGGATCTTAGCATCACGTAGTAAATTAGAACATTTACTACCCCTGGTGAAAGCTTTTGGTTAAACATCACTTCTTCGATCATTTGCAAGTCTGCTTTTGAAGGCTCTGCTCCCCCGGAAAACTCGATCAAAAGCTGTCGAGGAGAAGTCACTTCAAGCTGTTGAATGAGCTGCTCTTCCTTTGTCTGCGGCTGCTTTTCCTGCATGGTACGAAGCATAGGCGGCTGAATTTGTTCGCTTAGATTTGGAAGTGCTTCTCCATTTTCAAATTGGTAAAAGGACTGTGCTGCTTTTCTAAGCAATTCAATATCAACTTGATCGTTCTCATTTAGCGAATCGAGCACCACATTTTTCATTTGAAGAGGATCGATACCGTATAAAAAGGCTAGCTTTTCAATCGCTTGTTTTACTTTAGATGTAATAGACCTTTTCGAAATCATTGAATCTGTTAGACCTGCTAAAAATAAATCAAAATCAAAGGAATCCGGGCTCATCTCAATAGAAGCGCGTTTGGAGGAATCCACAAAGTCCGTTTGAGCATCAGGAGAAAATACATCCTTGCTTTCAGACTGAAAACTTGGAGCCAGCTCTGTTGCTTTAACTGATTTAAATACATCGTTAAATGAATGCGTCACATCTTTGAACGATTGCTCATCGACGAGTGAATCAGAAAAATAATTTTTTACTTTTTGAAAGATAGATTTTCCGAGTCGGTTATATAAATATACATTTAACACGCCATCGTTAAAAAACTGATGGGGCGTCAGAGGAGGAATGAGCTCATAAATGAACACACGAACATCATCTTCTTCCTTAATATATGTTTTTAACAAACCAATGCCTTCTAATTTTAACCGCTCATGGTAAATAGCTTTCAAATTAATTTGCATCATTGACATTAGATGATGATGCGTAGACTCTTTCCCCCATAAACGATCTTGTTCCAGCTCGCTCCATAACGTCATATACAGACCAAAGCACGTTGTACCCACCAACGGCTGATAGAGCATGGTTAAAATCTTTCGGTCGTATTCCTGCAGTATGCCGTTCGAACGAACAACATAACGATCGACCGGTATCATTTCTTTCCAATGTTGTTCTTTCATGTCGTTCCCTACCTACTTTTAAAGTAATAGAAATGACAAAAAAGAGCCTAAAGAATACTTCAATAGCTCTTTTACAGTCGTTCCTTCTTAATTAAATCTTTTAATTCATCAATAAATACATTGATGTCTTTAAATTGTCGGTATACAGAAGCAAATCGAACATAAGAGACTTCATCGATAGCAGCTAATCGCTCCATCACCATTTCTCCTACAACATCTGACTGCACCTCTGATGTACCCTGACTGCGCAGCTCTGTTTCAATATCGTGTACCGTATCTTCTAATTGTTTTAAGCTTACTTGGCGTTTTTCACACGCCTTAATTAACCCTCGAAGGATTTTGTCTTTGCTGAACTCTTCTCTCGCTCCATCTTTTTTTACAACAATTAACGGAAGTTCTTCTACTTTCTCAAAAGTTGTAAAACGATAGTGACACTCTTCGCATTCACGTCTTCTACGAATAGAGCGGCCTTCTTCTACAGGGCGCGAGTCCAGCACTCTCGTTCCATTGTAATGACAGGATGGGCACTTCATATTCTCAGCTCCAATAATAAACCTTGTTTTTCTTTTTATTTTCTCTTATATAAGTTAATTTCCATCTATGTTAGCCGGCTATTCGCCATTTATTATGATTTTTATCATCATTTCCTTTAACAAACACGATGCTGTATTAAAGGATTTGCTTTATTCCATCTTATAGAAAACAAGGCTTGAATACAAGTAAAGGAAAAGGAATTTCCCCATTTTATTTCCTGAAATTCAAAAATGATAAGGAACTTACGAAGAAAGAGGAATGAGTTTTTGATCAAAGCTCTTATAAAGCGTACGTACAAGTTCTTTACTAAAACCAAAATCAACCGGCACCACTTTTGATTCTGTTGTAGCAGAAAAATCGATAGCGGTTTCAAGAGGACGTACGTTAATAATGGTAATCACAACAAAAGCTTTTCTTCCTTTTACAACGTTTAAGCTAATCTCTCCTCGCTCTTCATATGCAGCAAGTATCTCTATCCCTTGCATGTGCTTCAACATTTCATGAACTTGCTTAAATGCATTCCCGGCTGTTGTTTTGTAATAATGCGTTTTTAGAGTTGGATCTGAATGGTGATCGTTTGTTTCTACATGATTAGAAAATAAAGATTTAACTGCTTGTACTACCCCCATGTTGTTATCCCCTTTGTTTTTGCGTATTAAAAATTTATATACTAAAAAGAGGTGTGTAATACACCTCTTAACTTACGTAATCAATCGACACTATTAAAGTGCATTCGCTTTAGTTTGTTTTACCTGAACAGGACCCATTCCACGTGGTAATTCAATTGTTTCACGTGTCTGTGCACTTAGAGCATCTGCAATATAATCTGCTGCGATTGTAGGATCTAAATGACCACAAGTATAAACATCGATACTTGCATAACCATGCTCTGGGAAGCTGTGAATCGTTAAATGTGATTCTGAAATAATAACAACGCCACTTACACCTTGAGGTGCAAATTTATGGAACGCTACTTCGCGAACTTCCGCACCAGATTTTAAAGCTGCATCAACAAACGTTTTTTCAATATAATCAATATCATTTAACTTATCGAAATCGCATCCCCATAATTCTGAGATGACATGACGACCCATTGTTTCCATAATGATATTTCCCCCTTTAACAATTTTTAATCGTTAAACATGAAGTTCTTTCGCCATATAGCATGTTAACTACCACGGGGGAAAGTTAGTCCAAAGAGGTCCTAACCCTTTAAGTAGCCACATCACCGAAAGGTACACAAGAAGTTCACGAAACATAGTATACTTTGTTTACATTTATTTTGCAATACGTGTTTTGATTTTATTAAAGATTGTTCTTGCAGATAGACCTATACAAATTACCCCTGTATTCTCGTGAGACAGTGTGTAAAAGCTGCTAAACGATTATTAATTTTTTATTAAAATTGAGGAAAATAAACACCCCTTTGCATGCTTATCTTATTGCTTTTCCCTATTCTTTTGGATAAAAACAAAAAAACAGGGCGACAGCTCCCTGTTTTTTTAAAAGCAATCAATAGCTTTCTTAGCTTACTCTTATTTTTGATCCATTACGCATTTCTGCAGCAATATATCTTACCAAATCGACTACGCGCTGAGAGTAGCCCCACTCGTTATCGTACCAAGCTAACACTTTAATTTTATGATCTTCCATTACGATTGTGGATAGTCCATCTACAATAGCTGAATGAGGATTTGTATTAAAGTCAATTGATACGAGTGGTTCCATTGTTAAATTTAAAATATTCTTTAATGGTCCTTCAGCAGCTTTAATAAACGCTAAATTAACATCTTCCATCGTCACAGGTTTCCTTACATCCACAACTAAATCGACAAGCGATACGTTCGGCGTTGGCACACGAAGCGCCATCCCATGAAGTTTTCCTTTTAAATGAGGAAGAACTAATGAAAGTGCCTTGGCTGCTCCAGTGGTTGTAGGAATAATTGATTGAGCACACGCACGGGCTCTTCGCAAATCTTTATGCGGATTATCGATATTCTTTTGATCATTTGTATATGCATGAACGGTCGTCATTAAACCGTTTTCAATTGTGAACGCTTCGTCTAGTACCTTGACAACTGGAGCTAGACAATTTGTCGTACAAGAGGCATTGGAAATAATGTTATGCTGATTCACATCAAACTCTCGTTCGTTTACGCCCATCACAATGGTGATATCTTCTTGTTTACCCGGTGCCGTTAAGACAACTTTTTTCGCACCTGCTTCAATATGTAACTGCGCTTTTTCTCTTGAATTAAATTTTCCCGTTGCTTCAACAACTAGATCAATCCCAAGCTCTTTCCAAGGCAAATTCAGCGGATCACGTGAATTTAATAGCTGAATTCTTTTACCGTTAACAATTAGCGCATCATCATCACATTTGACATCTCCATTAAATGCTCCGTGTATAGAGTCATATTTGATTAAATGTGCTAACGTTTCTGCTGGATAAGATGCATTTATTGCAATAATATCCAAATTTTCCTCTATAATCGCTGTGCGAAACACCATTCTTCCTATTCTCCCAAAACCATTAATGGCAATACGTGCTTTCATGGCTATACCCCTCTCTATATGTGTTATACTATTTAACTTTTTATATTTAATAGTATAACATAAATATTTAAAAAGTGAATAATATTAATTTTTTTTAATAAATTATTTTAATTAAGTTTTACTATATGTATATAGCAAGAACAGATATTTAACACATTCTTTTTTAGAAGCCCTTAAATATTCCCAATAAAAAAAGAGTGAATGCAATCATTCACTCTTTAATCTAGCCATAGGGCTAATATACTTAAAAGCTGTTGTTTTGTTTCTTCCACAGGACCGTTGTTATTGATCACCGCATCGGCTAAGGCTACTTTTTGAATTAAAGGCAGCTGTGCATGGATACGCGCATAGGCATCCTCCGCCGAGAGGTTATTACGCGACTTTAACCTTTCTAGCTGCACAGACTCATCGACATATACAACTACTACTTTATCGACTAAATGTGTCAAATCGCTTTCAAACAGCAGCGGAATATCTAATACAACGGCTTCGTAACCTTCCTCTATATAGCTTTCCTTTTGAGAAAGCATTTCTTTTCTTACGGCAGGATGTACAATTGCATTCAACTTTTTACGTTCTTCCTCTTGATAAAACACAATTTCCCCTAAAGCCGCTCGATTGATCTCCGCGTTCTCGTGAAGAATAGAACGGCCGAACGTCTCGACAATTTGTTTGTATGCTTCTTTTCCTGGTTCTACGACTTCTTTTGCAATGTGATCAGCGTCGATTACTGGAATATTGATATCTCGTAGCATTCCGGTTACCGTGCTTTTCCCGCTTGCAATTCCGCCTGTTAATCCAATTACAATTGACATTGGCCTCTCCTTTATCTCTTTATTTAAAATCTAAAAATACCTAAAATAATGAGCAGAACTCCTGGTACAAATGAGAACATTTTCATCCATGATAAACGTGAAAAAACCTTGCCAAATTGTATGCCCGCACTTAAAAAAAGAGAACTCATAAGAGCTACAGCAATTGCTAGAGCATACGGCGAATAACCTAATAAAGCCGCTCCAAACCCCGCTCCAAATGCATCAAGAGATAATGCAATTCCAAGTATAAATGCTTCAATACCATTGATGGAACCTGAATTATCTAAATCTGCTGCAATTGGCTTTTTTAATACGTTAATGACTAGGCCAATTGACTTAATTTCAATTTTTACTAATGTTTTTTCTTCTTTTACTCGAGGTGAATCTGCCGGACAAAAAAACTGGTATAAAATCCACATCCCAAGCAGAACAAGAATACCTCCGCCTACTTTATTTAGTACATCCACTGAAAATAGATGCGTAAGTACTTTTCCTAAAAACATAGAAAACATTAAAGAAAATGCTGAGCAACATGAAATAATAAAAATGGATTTCAGCGGGATTTTTACCTTTCGAAGTCCGTATGTCAGGCCAACACTAAAGCTGTCAAGACTTACGGCAAAAGCAAGAATAAGTAAAGAAAATGTTATCATGATGAGAGGACTCCTTTCCTTTCTGTCTATACGTAGTATATGAAAGGAGCCCATCCATTGTTATTTTTTAGCCGGCTGACAATTTGGGCAGATATGTGTTCCTCTACCGCCTACAACAAATTTTTCAATTGGGGTACCGCACATTTTACAGGATTCGCCTTTTCTTCCGTACACATAAAGCTGCTGCTGAAACATGCCTATTTGTCCCTGTGTGTTTACATACGTGCGAATGGTGCTGCCTCCTTGTTTCACAGCTTCTTGAAGAGTCGCTACAATTTCTTCGTACAATTTTTCATACTCTTCGTCTGTTAATTGGCTGGCCACTCGTTCAGGATGAATCCCTGCGCGAAACAGTGCTTCATCTACATAAATATTTCCAAGCCCAACCACGACATTTTGATCGAGTAAAACCGGCTTGATTTTTCGAGAGGTTTTGCCGATTCTCATTTTTAATTGACTAGGATTAAATGTTTCGTCAAACGGTTCAGGTCCAAGGCCAATAAGAGGAGGAAACAGATCTTCCTCTCCCTTTTTAAATAAGTGCATAGTACCAAACTTCCTTACATCCCGGTATCGCAATTCCGTTCCATCCGTGAAGTGAAAAAAGACGTGTACATGCTTATCTGGTTCTTCTGCATTCTCATGGAGAGCATATTTCCCTTCCATACGCAAATGAGAAACCATCGTATAATCATCGAGCACAATTTTCAAAAATTTACCTCTGCGTTCAACATCTCGAATGGTTTGTCCAACAAGCGCATCACAAAACTGTTCAACTTGTTCAGGACGTTTGATAATATTAGGCCATTTAACTGTTACACGCTCAATGGTCTTTCCACTGGCTAATTCAATTAACGTACGTCTGACGGTTTCAACTTCTGGTAATTCTGGCACGTTTGTCACATCCTTTTTCCACTACTTTGCTTCGTACCAAGTCTTTCCGTAAGAATAATCTACTTTCAACGGAACTTCTAACTCTAAAGCGTTCTCCATTACTTCTGGTACGATTTTCTCTAAAATTTTAATTTCTTCTTCTGGGGCTTCAAAAATCAGCTCATCGTGTACTTGAAGCAGCAGCTTAGCCTGAAGATTTTCATCTTTTAAGCGCTTATCCATTTCAATCATTGCTTTTTTAATAATATCAGCTGCCGTCCCTTGGATAGGCGTATTCATAGCCGTACGCTCAGCGAAGCTGCGGAGGTTAAAATTTCGGCTCGTGATTTCAGGCAAGTAACGTCGGCGGTGCAAGAGCGTTGTTACATATCCCTTTTCTTTTGCATCGCGTACAATCGTATCCATATACTCCTGTACACCAGGGAAGCTTTTTAAATAGCGTTCAATAAAAGTAGCCGCTGCTTTTCTTGTAATTCCTAAACTTTGCGATAAACCGTAATCACTGATGCCATAGACGATTCCAAAGTTAACTGCTTTAGCCTGGCGGCGCATATTGGACGTTACTTCTTCTCTTTCGACGTGGAACACATCCATCGCTGTTTTCGTATGAATATCTAAGTCATGCTTAAACGCATCAATTAGCTTTTCATCATCTGCAATATGAGCCAGTACGCGCAGCTCAATTTGTGAATAATCCGCTGCAAATATCAACCAATCAGGCTGTGAAGGCACAAACGCACCTCTTATTTTTTTACCTTCTTCAAGACGAATCGGGATGTTTTGCAAGTTAGGATCTACTGAGCTTAATCTTCCCGTTTGAGTTAATGTTTGATTAAAGCGGGTATGAACTTTTCCATCGCTTTCATGAATAACCTTTTTTAATCCTTCAATATACGTAGACTGTAATTTTCCTAGCTGACGGTATTGTAAAATCTCTGGGATAATATCATGGGTACTAGCTAATTGCTCTAATACATCAGCTGATGTGGAATAGCCTGTTTTTGTTTTCTTTATGACTGGAAGCTGCATTTTTTCAAAAAGAACAACTCCTAGCTGCTTTGGCGAATTAATATTGAATTCTTGTCCAGCGTATTCGTAGATTTTCGCTTCAATTTTTTCAAGCTGCTCTCGAAGATCTTCGCCCATTTCATCCAAACGCGCGCGGTCAATTTTCACCCCTTGATATTCCATATCAGCAAGGACAATGGCAAGAGGCATTTCAAGCTTCTCAAACAGCTCAAACTGTTCATTTTCCACCAATTCTTTTTCTAACACTTCTTTTAAATAAGCTACGGCGGCTGCTTTTCTTACAACATGATCAGCTAGCTGATCAGCTTCTGCAATGCTTCGCTTAGCTCCTTTTCCATACACAGCTTCATCTGATTGCACTTGATGGTATCCTTTTAATTTTGCAATTGTCGCTAGGTCATCATTTGCCTCAGCAGGATTCAAGATGTAAGAAGCAATCATTACATCATGTTCAATTCCTTTAATTTCATGCCCCGCCCATTTTAACGATACAATCGTACGTTTCCCATTAAACACCGTCTTTTTTACACGTCCATCTTCTAACCATGCTTTAAATTTAGAAGATGAAAGAGCTGTATCTTTATCAATAAAATAGTGACCATTTTTGTTGCTGATTCCAAAACCGAGCAGCTGATTGTGATGGTAGTTTTCTTCATACCCTTCTACGATCAGAGCTGCTTCGCTTGTTAACATATCATCGTGAACTTCCTGCGCTATTTCAAACGTTAGTTCTTCAAAATCTGCTTCCTCTTCTGCTGATTCACCAAATTTAGCAAGCAAAGAATTAAACCCAAGCTCTTTAAATAATGAGATGACCTTTGAAGATTCAAACCCGTCATACTTTGCATCTTCTACAGATACTTCAAGAGGCGCTTCGCAATAAATAGTTGCAAGCTTTTTACTCATGATAGCTGATTCACGATTATCTTCTAGCTTTTCTTTTAATTTTTTACCGCTGACTTGATCGATAGATTTCAATACATTTTCAACCGTTTCGAACTCTTTTAATAACTTTAAGGCTGTTTTTTCGCCGACTCCGGGCACGCCTGGGATATTATCCGAGCTGTCCCCCATAAGGCCTTTCATATCAATAATTTGTGCAGCCGTAATACCATACTTTTCATCAATGGCTGCAGGCGTATAGGAATCGACATCCGTAATTCCTTTTCTCGTAATATCTACGGTTACATGTTCTGACACAAGCTGAAGTAAATCTTTATCACCAGAAATGACTTTTACGGCCATTCCTTTTTGTTCAGCTTGTTTTGAAAGCGTACCGATAATATCATCTGCTTCATAATCAGGCAGTTCATAGCGCTTAATCCCATATGCATCTAATAACTCACGAATAAAGGGAAACTGCTCTGAAAGTTCAGGAGGCGTCTTTTGTCTTCCTCCTTTGTATTCTGTAAATGTTTTGTGGCGAAACGTTGTTTTCCCTGCATCAAATGCCACAAGTAAATGTGTCGGCTTCTCTTCCTCTAAGATACGTGTCAGCATTGTAGTAAAGCCATATATGGCATTTGTATGTATTCCTTTATCATTGTTTAAAAGCGGCAAAGCAAAAAATGCACGGTAGGCAATACTATTCCCGTCAATTAATACTAGTTTTTGTGTCATTCATGTTCCTCCATTTCGCTCTCTTCTTATCTTACCTTTATTTTAGCAAACAATAAGCTTTAAGGACAAAAAGTAATCTTGAGTTCAACGTTTTATTTTCATGCGGTGATAAGATCTGTACATCATAAAATAAAAACACCGCCTAGTTATTTTAGGCGGTGTAACATGTGAATGGATAGAAATTGTCAAAAAGAATCGGCGAAAATAGCACGGTTAAAGCTATTTTCGCCTTACACATTGGCTCCTTGGATGAAGGGGTTTCCATGAAAAATTGTATCAATTAATTATTAAGCTACATTAAATAAATTGTAAAAGGAACGTAAACATTTTACATCTGCGGCAAATACTTGTGCAGCTTGACCGAAAAAGTTGTCCCTTTATTGACTTCACTTTTCACTTCAATTTCCCCTTTATGAGCTTCAACGAGATGTTTAACAATTGCTAATCCAAGACCTGTTCCTCCGGAATTACGGCTTCTTGCTTTATCTACTCGGTAAAAGCGCTCAAAAATACGTGAAATTTCATCAGAATCAATACCGATACCTGTATCTTGAACATGAACCGTAATCGTTTCTTCTTCCTCTTCAAGCGAAACGTGAACAGTTCCTCCAGGCATTGTATACATGAGCGCATTGCCGATTAAGTTAACAAACACTTGCATAAGGCGCTGACTGTCACCATCAATCCACGCTTCTTCAGGAAGCGTATCTAACGTTAGCGTGATTTCTTTTTCAGTCGCTCGGTTTGATAGCACTGTTATGACCTCATAGAGAAGGGTATTCAAATCTACTGGATGGATGCTTAGCTTAAACCCTTGCTGTTCAACTTTAGACAAATCTAAAAGATCTTGAATCAAACTCTCCATGCGCTGACTTTCCGTTAAAATGATCGATAGAAACTGCTGGCGCAGCTGTGGATCTTCCATGGCACCGTCTAACAATGTCTCACTAAACCCTTTTATAGACGTAATAGGAGTTTTTAGTTCATGAGACACATTTGCTACAAAGTCACGGCGAACTTGTTCTAGCTTTTTCAGCTCGGTAATATCATGGAAAACAAGCACAATCCCTTTCCATTCATCGTTTAAGCCAATAATCGGCGCTCCGTAAACATCAAAATATCTTCGTTCAATATTTAAAGGGAGAACCACTTGTTTTCGAACCTTTACTTCCGTCATAAATATTTTTTCCACAAGCTTAATGATTTCTTTATGCTCAAATACCTCGTAATACAAATGATAAAGGAAGTCATCCGGATGTATATGAAACTGCTCTTTATAAGCTCGATTCACTAAGTTTATATAGCCTCTACTATCGATAAGAAGCATGCCGCTTCCCATATTTTCAATTAGCGTGCGCAGCCTGTCCTGCTGCATTTCTTGATTAGTGATAGACTCTTGCAGATTACGAGCAAGTGCGTTAATAGACTGACTCAGCATCCCTGTTTCATCTACATAATCTTCATATGTACGAGCTTTATAATTCCCTTTTGCAAGTTCCATAGCCACTTTGGTTGCCGATTCAATAGGACGGGTATAGCGTCCCATAATCTTTACACCTAAGAGTAAAATCACAATCAAAGCTAGACCTAAGCTTCCAATAAGAAGGCCCCAAATTTGCTGATTTACTTGTTTTAATGAATCAAACGATGTACTCAGCACAACAAATCCCTCTTGCTTACCTTCTATAATAAGCGGGATGCCATAGTAATATAAGTCGTAATCTTCTTTAATTTGATCAAAGCTTTTTTTACTGTTTAACTGCTTTTTTAATACTTGTTGGATTACGATACTTTTTTCGATTCTTTGCTGCTTGCTGCCTGGATTTGAGTCAACTAATATTTTTCCGTCTTTTTGAACGATAGTCGTTCGTACACTTAACGAATGGCTGATTTGATCAACTTTAGATTTTAAAGCAGGACTTGTGATACCTTCTTCGCTAATGTACATTTCTACAAGCTTTGCCTCTTTTTCCATTCGCTCTTGAAACGTCTGAAAATAAAAGTTTTTAAACAACTGTCCCAGCAGCAGGCCAAGACCTACTAATACAATAATAATAAGTACTAATAGAGCCAAAAGTAGCCTTGAACGAAATTTATTCATCTACCTTTGGTTCCTCCAGCTTATATCCTAATCCTCTAATCGTTTTTATATAAACAGGTTTTCGCGTATTGTGTTCAATTTTCTCACGCAAATGGCTGATGTGCACATCTACAATTCGCGTATCTCCGGCAAAATCATAATTCCACACTGCACTTAGCAGCTGATCACGAGTTAATACCCGTCCTTTGTATTTTGCCAAATATAATAATAACTCAAATTCTTTCGGAGTAAGCTCAAGCTGCTCTTGATTAAAGTAGGCCTCATAATGATCTGGAAGAATTTTTAAATCACCGATCATGATGCGCTCGCCATCTTCCTCTTGTTCATTTTCCTGAGCAATAATTTGTGTTCTGCGTAAAATGGCTTTTACACGCGCTACTACTTCTCGAGGGCTAAATGGTTTCGTCATGTAGTCATCTGCGCCAAGCTCTAGCCCTAATACTTTGTCGAACTCATCGTCTTTTGCAGTTAACATTAAAATAGGCGTCATCACTTTTTGCTGACGAAGCTTTTTACAAACTTCAATTCCATCCATCTTAGGAAGCATCAAGTCTAACACAATTAAATCCGGTTTTCCTTCTAGTGCCTTGTTGTATCCTTCTTCCCCGTCTTCAGCTGTTTCTACTGTAAAGCCAGCTTGCTGTAAATTATATTGTAATAATGTTGAAATTGATTGTTCATCATCTACGACTAATAATTTCTTACTCATATTAACGATATAAGCCTCCATCTAGTTAAATTAAACCGCAGCTTCATCCAAATGATATTATTTTCTATTTATCTTCTCTTATCATACAATGTTTTAGCCTCGTTCTCCAATACATTTCAACATTTTCAGAAAATATGACCAAACAGTTTCTTCTATATTTATAAATATTTAAGGCGTTTTAAAAATTTTCAAAGTCGTGTGTCTCTACCGATGGAAGTCTAAACGGCGGATACACAAGAAACCGCGCCGTTACTACTTTCTCTTTTTGCTCATTGACCGCTTCCACCTCAATCGTAACAGTTCTAGAAGAAACATCTACCTCTGTCACTTCAAATAAAAATTCAATCGTGCTATAATGATGAATCTTTTTAGGGAAGGCTACCGTATGTTCTGCAACGTGGCTTCCAGGTCCGGGCAAATACTTTGAAATGGCTGCTGTCATAATACCGGTAATCATAATACTTGGCACAATAGGTTTTTTAAAAGGGGTCTGAGATGCGTAATCATGCTGAATGTATAAAGGGTTAGAATCGTTTGTCAGCCCTAAGTACAATAAGATATCTTTATCTTCAATTCGTTCCGTTAGCGTTAATTTTTCTCCAACTTTTATATCTTCAATACTTCGGCCTATTTTTTGTTTTTTACCTAATACCATCATCATTCCACCTTTTGTATAAAGTAATAGCTTTTCTTTATATACAAGAAAAATTCGAGGTTTCCCTCGAATTTTCCTTGTGACTATTGTTTGAATATTGATAAAAACCTATACTCAAACCCATTTTATTGTATTAAGCTAATACACCCATGACAGTTTTAACTGATTTTGCTGATTGGTCTAAAGAAGCTTTTTCAGAATCAGTCAGTTCTAATTCAATTACCTGCTCAATTCCTGCAGCTCCTAATACGGTTGGAACACCTAAGTAGATGCCATTATAACCATATTCACCCTCCAGGTAAGCAATCGCTGGTAAAATACGACGCTGATCTTTTAAGATCGCTTCTGTCATTTCCACTAAAGAAGCAGCAGGCGCGTAGTATGCACTTCCGTTACCTAATAAGTTAACGATCTCGCCGCCGCCTTTGCGTGTTCTTTCAACAATTGCTTCAAGACGCGCTTTTGGAATAAGCGTTTCAAGAGGAATACCGCCAGCATATGAGTAGCGTACAAGAGGTACCATATCGTCGCCATGTCCACCAAGTACAAAACCTGTAATATCTTTTACTGAAATGTTTAACTCCTGCGCTACGAACGTACGGAAACGTGCAGAATCTAATACGCCTGATTGACCGATTACGCGGTTTTTAGGAAAACCAGATTCTTTAAATACTGTATACGTCATAGCATCTACCGGGTTTGTCAACACGATGATGTGACAGTTTGGCGAGTATTTAACAACTTCTTGAGTAACAGACTTCATGATTTTTTGGTTCGTTGTTACTAAATCATCGCGACTCATACCTGGCTTGCGCGCGAGACCAGCTGTAATAATGACAATGTCAGAATCAGCTGTGTCTTCGTAGTTGGCTGTTCCTGTAATGTTAGCGTCAAAGCCTTGTACAGGACTTGCTTCTAACATATCCAGCGCTTTACCTTTAGCTGGATTTTCTAATTGCGGAATATCAACTAATACAACATCAGCTAATTCTTTTTGACCAATTAAAAAAGCAGTTGTAGCTCCTGTAAAGCCCGCTCCGATAACAGATACTTTTTTACGCATATTTGCCATTATAATTCCTCCCCTAAATGAATAGCTATTAAACTGTTACTTGTTTTCCTAGATTGCTAATTAATTCATCAGCAAACTCTGAACACTTCACTTCTGTTGCGCCGTCCATTAAACGTGCGAAATCATATGTTACTACTTTTGAAGCAATTGTTTTTTCCATTGATTTCATGATTAAATCCGCTGCTTCATTCCAGCCAAGGTGTTCAAGCATTAACACACCTGATAATAATACAGAAGATGGGTTTACTTTATCTAAACCAGCATATTTAGGTGCTGTACCGTGAGTTGCTTCAAAGATAGCATGTCCAGTTTCGTAGTTGATATTTGCCCCTGGAGCAATTCCGATACCGCCAACTTGTGCTGCTAATGCATCTGAAATGTAATCTCCATTTAAATTCATTGTTGCTACTACATCGAATTCACGTGGACGAGTTAAAATTTGTTGTAAGAAGATATCTGCAATTGAATCTTTTACAATAATTTTTCCTGCTGCTTCCGCTTCTGCTTGAGCTTTGTTTGCAGCCTGTGCACCTTCTTTTTCAACGATGCGGTCATATTGAGCCCAAGTAAATACTTTATCGCCGAATTCTTTTTCAGCTAGCTCATAGCCCCAATTTTTAAATGCGCCTTCTGTATATTTCATAATGTTACCTTTGTGTACAAGCGTAACAGACTTGCGGCCTTGTTCAATTGCATAGTTGATTGCTGCACGCACAAGACGCTCTGTTCCTTCAGAAGAAATAGGCTTAATACCTAATCCAGAAGTTTCAGGGAAACGGATTTTATTTACGCCTAATTCCGTTTGTAGGAATGAAACAAGCTTTTGTACTTCTTCAGAACCCTTCGCATATTCAATACCAGCATAAATATCTTCAGTATTTTCACGGAAGATAACCATATCTGTATCTTCAGGGCGCTTAATTGGAGAAGGTACGCCGTCAAAGTAGCGAACAGGACGTAAGCATGTGAATAAGTCTAATTCTTGACGCAATGCCACGTTTAGAGAACGAATTCCACCGCCTACTGGTGTTGTTAATGGTCCTTTGATTGCAATTATGTATTCGCGAATTGCATCTAACGTTTCTTCCGGTAACCATTCGCCAGTTTGATTAAATGCTTTTTCACCTGCTAATACTTCTTTCCAAACGATTTCTTTTTCACCATTGTATGCTTTTGCAACCGCTGCTTCTAATACGCGAGAAGCTGCTGCCCAGATATCCGGACCAATTCCGTCACCTTCGATAAATGGAATAATTGGGTTATTTGGTACGTTTAACACGCCGTTTGCTACAGAAATTTGTTCACCTTTTGTCATGAGAATGACCTCCTTAAAAAATTTGTCTACTTTCACTTATGGAAAAGTGCTCAACGAACGTGAGCACCTTCGTCACATTGTTTAGCTGCGCTCTTCAAGCGGAATGTACGTTTGTTTTCCAGGACCGATATAATCAGCTCTTGGACGAATCAAACGATTGTTTGAATACTGCTCTAAAATGTGAGCAATCCATCCTGATACGCGGCTTACGGCAAAGATCGGAGTAAATAGATCGTGATCAATCCCTAAGCTGTGGTATACAGAAGCTGAATAGAAATCAACGTTTGGCGGAAGCTTTTTCTCGCCTGTTACGATCTCTTCAATTTTCACTGACATATCGTATAGCGTTGTATCTCCTGCTTGTTTGGTAAGTTTTTCAGACATTTCTTTCAAGTGCTTGGCACGAGGATCACCCTGCTGATACACACGATGTCCAAACCCCATAATCTTTTCTTTTTTCGCGAGCTTTTCGCGAATATAAGGTTCCGCGTTTTCAACTGTTTGAATGTCAGACAACATTTTCATAACAGCTTCATTCGCTCCTCCGTGAAGAGGACCCTTTAACGCTCCAATAGCGGCTGTAATTCCTGAATAAATATCGGATAACGTTGCCACACAGACACGAGCTGTAAAAGTTGAAGCATTTAGCTCATGATCAGCATGTAAGACAAGTGCTTTATCAAATGCCTCTACTTGGATATCAGTTGGCTCTTCGCCAGTTAACATATATAAAAAGTTAGCGGCAATGCTATAGTTTTCGTTTGGTTCAATTGGCTCTAATCCGTTACGGACTCTTGAAAAAGCCGTTACCACCGTTGGTAATTGTGCTTGCAAACGAACAGCTTTGCGATAATTTGCTTCTTCATCCATTAAATCAGCTTCAGGATCGTACAACCCCAATAGTGATACGACTGTTCTTAAAGCTGCCATTGGATGAACATCTTTAATTGGATAAGTTTTGAAATGCTCTAAGACTTCTTGGGGTAATTTAGCGTTTTCTGCTAGTAATCTAGAAAACACAGATAATTCTTCTTTGTTAGGTAATTTTCCGTGCCATAGTAAATACACCACTTCTTCAAATGTTGCATAATTCGCTAAATCATCAATATTGTAGCCTTGATATGTTAAAGTGTCATCAATAATTGAACTTACTGCTGACGTTGTAGCGACTACCCCTTCTAGACCTCGAGTTGCTGTCATAAATCTCCACTCCTTTACAGAAAAAATTCCCCATACCTTTCTGTGTAAAACGTGAAAAACAAAATTGAGCCCCTGCTCAACTAGACATTAAATGATATACGAAGCGCCTCTTTTGAATATATATCTTGGAAGAACATTCCTTCACCCCACGTAAAGAAAATGCTTACATTTCCATTTGTTTCAATAACACACAAAATCAAAACATCTGCATGTGTCATTGCTTTGTTACAGCCCTATAGGTAAAACATACAATTGTATGTAAAAAGATGCGGCCTCAAAATATATTATAAACAATTATCTGACTTTTGTGAATCAAAAGAGAGAAGAAATTTTAAAAAAATTATTATTATACAAAAATTTCTACGAAAAAAGTTCAGTTAATTTCATAAATAAATAAGCGATTCCAGCACCGATTAACGGACCTACTGCTACCCCTTGAAACAGCGCCACAGCAAGAATTGTGCCAAAAACTAAAGCGGTCGTAATATGCGGATCATCTTCCAAGAGTGTAAGTCCATATTTGGCAATAATTGCTACAGCAATTCCGGCACCTAGAGCAATCCAGGCATAAGAAGATTTCACGGCCTCTCCTAATTGTTTGAATCCTATGTCTCCTGTTGCAATTGGCACAAGAACGGCAATTGTAATAACCGTTACTCCAATATTAATTCCTTTTGATTGTAGAAACGGAAAAACCTTACCGTCTAACCCAATTAATTTTAAAATAAGTAAAAATGCAACTGCAATAATTAATGATTGATTTTTAGCCACTAATCCAATTACGAGTAAAACAGCTAAAAAAAGCATGGGTTGTGAGAACATTTTACTCATCCTTTCTTTTTTTATTGTGATAAATCTAAAGCGTATTACGTAAATATTTTATGAGTAGCTTTTTCTTTTGTTGACTATCGTTTACAAGGAGGCCTCTATTTATTGTGTACAAGCTTCATTTACATCGACTATTTCGCTTAGCTTGTGTGTTGGCAATTATTGCAGCATCTATATTTCTTAGTTATTATGTCTCTTCTCTCATATATCCATTTATTATCGCCTGCTGCATCGCTTTTTTTATAAATCCTATGGTTAATCTATTTGAATTGAAGCTGCGCTTACCCCGCTACTTAGCTGTTTTACTGTCAATGGTTCTGATCTTCTCTCTTTTGGCTGGACTTATTACGTTACTTATCACAGAAATCATTGCAGGAAGTACGTATTTAGCGAAAGTTGTTCCCACAAATTTCAAAGAAGTGGTCATATTTATTGAAAATATTGCTACAGAACAAATACTTCCTTTTTATGAACGCATTACTTCTATGTTTAATAACTTAAATACCGGTCAGCAAGCAACTATTTTATCGAACATTAAAGGGGTAGGCAACCATATCGCTCAAACGGTGGGCGATTTTCTCCAAAATGTATTGCAAAGCATCCCAGTACTTTTATCCGTACTGCCTAATGCAGCTACTGTGATTATTTTTTCATTATTGGCTACTTTTTTTATTAGTAAAGATTGGTACAAGCTGATGGCTAAAAGCAGCGTGTTTATTCCTAAAAAAGTAAGGGAAAATGGACAGACAGTGGGTGTGGAGCTTAAAAATGCACTGTTTGGTTTTATTAAAGCTCAGCTTACGCTTATTTCGATTACCACAATTATCGTTCTTTTTGGTTTACTTGTTCTTAGGGTTGATTATGCTATTACAGTCGCTTTATTGATTGGCTTAGTAGATATTCTTCCTTACCTCGGAACAGGACTGGTTTTTGTTCCTTGGATGATTTATGCCTTTGCCACACATAACGTGTCATTTGCTGTAGGGCTTTCGGTACTATATGCTGTAGTACTTGTGCAGCGACAAATTATGGAACCAAAAATTTTGTCATCAAGCATTGGTCTTGATCCTCTCGCTACATTAATTTCTTTATTTGTAGGATATCAATTGATTGGGTTTTTCGGATTAATAGTTGGCCCTGTGATTCTTGTTATTCTAAAAACACTTCATACAACGGGAGTTTTTAAAGAAACGTGGCAATTTATTATAGGAAAATGAAAAAGTGTGTGAAAGAAGCTTCTTTCACACACTTTCTAGTTAACGAATAATCGTCATTCGATTACGTCCTTGAAAAAATCTTCTTAGCCACGTTAAAAGAAAAGGCTTAACGATTCTGCGTGTAAACGGCAGTAAAAAGATAAAGCCCACAACATCTGTCAAGAAGCCTGGAAACAGCAGAAACAGTCCGCCAAATAGTACACACATGCCATCAAGGATTTCACCGCTTGGAACATGTCCCTGGCTCATCTGACGCTGTGCCTTTTGAAAAAGAGATGTTCCTTGTTTTTTCGCTAGAAACGCACCAATAAAACTGGTAGCAATAATCAGTAAAAATGTTGACATTACACCAATGAGATGACTTGAATAAATCAAAATCATTACCTCAACAGCAGGTACAATAAGAAGGAGCGGAAGGAGCTTCCTCACCATCATCACCTCTTCGCTTATTGAATTGCCTAAACAAAAAGAGAAGGATTCCCCTTCTCTTTTTTCTATCATCTACGTATTCTTACAGTACGCTTGCGTGTCCGTTGTATACGACACCACGTGAAGCATCAACTGTAATATCTTGATCTTCTGAGAATACGCTTGTTGCATTTTCTACGCCTACAATGACAGGAATGCTTAAGTTTAACCCTACTACAGCTGCATGGCTTGTTAGACCGCCTTCTTCTGTAATAAGGGCTCCTGCTTTTTCGATTGCACTGATCATATCGCGATCTGTGCTGTTTGTAACAAGGATAGCACCTTCAGTCATTTTTGCATTTGCTTCTTCAGCAGTTTTAGCAATAACTACTTTACCAACTGCTGCTTTACGACCAATTCCTTGTCCTTTAGCAAGAACGTCACCTACAACTTGAACTTTCATTAAGTTCGTTGCACCTGATTCTCCAACTGGAACACCAGCTGTAATAACCACTAAGTCGCCGTGTGCTACAACGCCTGTTTTTACTGCGTCATTTACAGCGTGATCTAACATATCGTCAATCGTATTTACGCGCTCACCAACAACTGGTGTAACACCCCATACTAGGGACAGACGACGTGCAACAGAATCGTTTGCTGCAACAGCTACGATTGGAGATTGCGGACGATATTTAGAAACGATTTTCGCTGTATAACCACTTTCTGTTGGCGCTACGATTGCACTAGCGTTTAAGTTAAGCGCTGTGTGTACAACAGATTGTCCAATTGCATCTGTAATAGATGGGCCAACTTGCTTGCTGCGCTGTTGTAAAATCTCAGAGTAGTTTAGAGCTTGCTCAGCACGAGAAGCGATTGAATGCATTGTTTGTACAGCTTCAACTGGGTAAGAACCTGCAGCTGTTTCACCAGATAACATAATTGCATCTGTACCATCAAAGATAGCATTGGCAACGTCACTTGCTTCCGCACGAGTCGGGCGCGGGTTGCGTTGCATTGAATCAAGCATTTGTGTAGCTGTAATAACTGGTTTGCCAAGCGCATTACATTGTTTGATTAGATCTTTTTGTACTAATGGTACTTCTTCAGCAGGAATTTCTACCCCTAAGTCACCACGAGCAACCATTAAACCGTCTGAAACTTCAAGAATTTCCTTGATGTTATCTACGCCTTCTTGGTTTTCGATTTTTGAGATGATTTGAATGTGAGCTGCATTGTGTTTTTCTAGTAGTTCACGAATTTCTAATACATCAGATGCGCGACGCACAAAAGAAGCAGCAATAAAATCAATGCCTTGTTCGATACCAAATACAATATCGCTTGCATCTTTTTCAGTGATACCAGGAAGGTTTACACTTACGTTTGGCACGTTTACACCTTTTTTATTTTTTAATGTACCAGGGTTAAGTACTTTTGTTTTAATTTCACCATCAGTTTTATTGATGTCTAGTACTTCAAGACCGATTAAACCGTCATCTAAAAGGATTTTTGATCCTACGTGTACGTCATCGATTAGACCTGGATATGTAATTGAGAATTTTTCAGTTGTTCCCACTACTTCTGTCATAGAAACAATGATTTCAGAGCCTTCTTCTAACTCAATTGCACCATTTTCCATTGTGTTTGTACGAATTTCAGGTCCTTTTGTATCAAGTAAGATACCTACTGTTTTACCTGTTTGTTTCGCAGCTTCACGAATGTTAACAATACGTGCACCGTGCTCTTCAAAGTCACCGTGAGAGAAGTTTAGACGACAAACGTTTAAGCCTGAGTTAATTAGTTCAACTAATTTTTCTACACTTTCACTCGCTGGTCCAATAGTACATACAATTTTAGTTTTACGCATTCAAATTTCCTCCTATATATTTACTATTTACTCCTTAGATAGGGCAAATAGCTATTTCTTTTACTAACCTTGTACTAGCAGGCTGTGAACAAATATTTTGTTGCCCTGACTTGTTCACCTTGCTTTACGTGTAACTTATGAAATACCTATGTAGCGCTGAATCAAATAGCAAACACAAACACATACACAGCACTTTAACGATGAATTTCTTCATCGTTTGCTTCTTGTTTTACTATTCCCTGCAATTCATACAGCAATACTTGCTGCCTGATTTGTCTTATATATCTCACGTTTTAGAGAAAAGACAAACGCTAGCACAGCTGCTAATAACCATAGGAAATTTTTTAAAAACACTCTTTTTCTACTTTTACTTAAAGGTTTTTGCTGTCTATAAAATACCACGAAGAACTTGTAAACACAATAGAGAAGGGCTATACAAACCGCACAAAAACGCGCACCCTTATTTTTCAAGAGTGCACGTTTCTTTATTTTATAGTAATGGCATCGTTTTCAGCTGCAAATTGTCCGATTTTTTTGTATTTTAAATAACGCTCTTCCACTAGCTCTTCTTTTGATAAATTCATCAGCTCTTTTAATGATTTCTTGATAATGCCCTCCATGTATCCAGCTTGTGCATCGATATCTCGGTGAGCTCCGCCTTTTACCTCTGAAACCATTTCATCTACAATGCCCAGTTCTTTCAAATCTGGTGCTGTAATCTTCATCGTTTCAGCAGCTTTTTTCGCAAGAGAAGAATCTTTCCAAAGAATGGCTGCCGCTCCTTCTGGAGAAATAACTGAATACGTCGAGTTCTCAAGCATATGAAGGTGATTTCCTAAACCTAATGCCAAGGCTCCCCCGCTTCCTCCTTCTCCAATTACAATGCAAATAACAGGTACAGTTAAGCCAGCCATTTCGAAAAGGTTTTTCGCAATAGCTTCGCTTTGTCCGCGCTCTTCTGCCGCTTTTCCTGGATAAGCTCCTTTTGTATCAATAAAGCAAATAATTGGGCGGTTAAATTTCTCCGCTTGCTTCATTAGACGCAGTGCTTTACGGTAGCCTTCAGGATGAGGCATACCAAAATTACGGCGAATATTTTCTTTCGTATCTTTACCTCTCTGATGTCCAATCACGGTAACAGGCACGCCATTAAACTTGGCAATTCCTCCTACGATTGCTTCATCATCTCCATAAAAGCGATCTCCATGACACTCTAAAAAGTTTGTAAACAAGCGAGAAATATAATCGAGTGTTGTAGGACGCTCAGGATGACGAGCAATTTGAACACGGTTCCATGGGCTTAGATGATTGTAAATATCGTTTTCTACTTTTTCTAAGCGATTTTCTAACTTATCAATTTCGCTAGATAAATCCACTTCTGTATTTTTAGCAAACTCTTTAAGCTCTGCAATCTTGTTTCGCAACTCAACAATTGGACGTTCAAATTCTAATTCGCTTACCACTCGATGTCACCTCCTGCTACGTGTATATCTAAAATAGTTGTTAACGTTTCTTTTAAATCATGACGGTTAATAACTCCGTCTAGCTGACCATGCTTCAACAGAAATTCCGACGTCTGAAAATCTTCTGGAAGCTCTTCTCTAATTGTTTGTTCAATAATACGTCTTCCAGCAAAGCCAATTAACGCGCCCGGCTCGGCTAAATTATAATCACCTAACGAAGCAAAGCTTGCTGACACGCCTCCTGTAGTAGGATGTGTCATAATCGAAATGATTAAGCCGCCTTCATCACTGAACATTTTAAGAGCTGCGCTAGTTTTAGCCATTTGCATCAAGCTCAGAACACCTTCTTGCATACGTGCACCGCCTGAAGCTGTGAAAATAAGGAATGGAACATGCATTTCCTTCGCTTTTTCAATGGCGCGAGTAATTTTCTCGCCGACTACAGAACCCATGCTTCCCATACGGAAGTGTGAATCCATAACAGCAACTACTACTTTAATGCCCTCAATATCTCCTTCACCCGTAACAATCGCTTCACTTAAATTAGTTTTCTCACGATCTTTTTCGAGCTTTTCAAGATAATCAGGGAACCCAAGAGGATTTTCTGACGTCATATCTTTGTCGTATTCAACAAACGTTCCGCTGTCGATTAAGCTTTCGATACGCTCTGGTGCTGTCATTTGGTGATGATATCCACAGTTTAAGCATACTTTTAAGTTTTTATTTAACTCTTTCGTATACATTATTTTTTTACACTTTTTACACTTGGTCATAATTCCTTCAGGTACATCTTGTCTCATATGCTCAGAAGGAATCGTAGCATATTTTCGTTTTTTTGGAGTTTTTGTGTTTTTTGTAAATAAATCTCGTAACAAGGTGTAACCTCCTTTTGGTTCTTCTCTTTATCATAAGAACCCTTATTCTTCCTCTTCTTCTACTATTTACAAGTTGTGAAATCCGCCTCAAATACAAATCAAGTGACGGATAGACAAAAATTGGACGAATTGTTCGCTTCACTTTATTAGTTGCTATTTACTTTACTAGATGACTGTTTGATTTTGTGTAGAAAGATGGCATGTCTCTTTCGACAAATTCCTTCTTTCACACTTGTTTGTAGCACTGATGGTGAAGATTTAATACAGCTGCTTCATCTTTTTTAGCTAACGCCTCTACTAATTCACTTATCAGAATGTCGCTTGGCGCTGAGTTTTGTTGAAAAGTTTGAGAAAAACGGCAAATAATCAGCCAGATTCGGTGTAATAGCCGATTAGGCTGCAAAGAAAACAAATAGTCAAACAAGTTCTTCAAACAATCGTCATTCTGCTTTTGAATTGCTTTCGAAACATTGATTTCGTCCTGTTCCGCTAAAACAAAATACAAACAGCTCTTTTCAAGAATATATCTAGTCTGAATTAAGTCTGATTTTGTTTTACCGTCTTGTACTAAAAAAGTAGCTAATAAATCAATAAATCGATGATCCCCTACTTCTTTAATAAACGTACCTTCACCTCTTCTAGTTTCAATCAACCCAATTAGCTCTAACGCTCTGAGCGCTTCTCGAACGGAAGAACGTCCTGCGCCTAACCGTTCAGAAAGCTCTCGTTCTGACGGGATTTTATCCCCCGTAGTTAAACGATCGTTTTCCATTAGCTGGCGAATTTGTTTTAGAATTTCTACATATACTTTTGAACGTTCATTCTTCAAGTTTACTACCACTCACTTTACATTACTTTAACAGGCATGCTTGAAGCATCATGCCTGTCAAAGAACAGTTGATGTAACCTTATTCAATAATCGCTAAGCGACGTGTGTTTTCAGCTACGGCTTCTGGCTTTACCTTTATTCGGGCAACGCCTGTTTCCATAGCTGCTTTTGCAACAGCGGCGGCTACTGCCGGAGCCACTCGTGCATCAAATGGACCTGGAATCACATAGTCTGTATTCAAGTCCTCTTCCGTAATCAAATTAGCAATGGCCTCAACTGCAGCCATTTTCATTTTTTCATTAATATGAGTAGCACGTACATCTAGTGCACCTCTGAATATCCCCGGAAACGCTAAGACATTGTTCACTTGATTAGGAAAATCAGAACGTCCGGTGCCGATTACTTTCGCGCCAGCTTTTTTAGCTTCTTCTGGCATAATTTCAGGCACCGGATTTGCCATTGCAAAAATGATTGGGTCTGGATTCATCTTTCCAATCATCTCCGGTGTGAGTGCTCCTTCAACCGAAACTCCAATAAATACGTCAGCTTCTTCTAAGGCATCAGCTAACGTACCTTCTACTTTGCTTCGATTTGTATAGGCTGCAACTTCATCTTTTATACGGTTCATGCCGTGAGGACGCTTGTCATAAATCGTTCCTTTGGAATCACACATAATGATATCGCGCACTCCATAGCTGTATAATAATTTAATAATAGCAATGCCAGCAGCTCCTGCTCCATTCGCTACCACTTTGATTTGTGACATTTTTCTTCCCGTCAGCTTCAGGGCATTAAGAAGGCCCGCTACCGTAACAATAGCCGTCCCATGCTGATCATCATGAAAAACCGGGATATTTGTTTCCTTTTTCAACCGCTCTTCAATTTCAAAACAGTTAGGAGCCGCAATATCTTCTAAATTAACGCCTCCAAAAGTAGGTTCTAGCAATTTAACAGTTTCTATAATTTTGTCCACATCTGTCGTGTTTAAACAAATTGGGAATGCATCTACGCCGGCAAAACTTTTAAAAAGGACAGCTTTCCCTTCCATTACTGGCAGAGCAGCTTCAGGACCTATATTGCCTAAGCCCAATACGGCAGTGCCATCAGATACAACAGCTACCATATTTCCTTTCATCGTATATTCATATACATTGTTTACATCATCATATATTTCTTTGCAAGGTTCTGCTACACCAGGGGAATAAGCAAGGCTTAAATCCTCTGCGTTTCGAACAGGAATTTTGGACTTTGATTCTAGTTTACCTTTGTTAATGCGGTGCATATGCAATGCTTCTTCACGTAAAGACAATGAATTTCACTCCCAATAAACAAAATGATAACAAATACTGCGCCTGAACCATGTTCTTTCCCACACTCATATGATGTTATAAATCCAATTGCATTTCATTTCAAGAAAAACGCATCTAATTCGTATATTTCATAAAAAACGGTGGTCAGACCACTTTTTTAACTATTTTACCATATAACATCACATGAAATCTGTAAAGACTATATCTTCTTGAACACAACGTGGTTCTCTCCTAGCATTGCTTTTAAAGTTTTTATTAACTCGTCGCTTCGTTCAATAGAATAGTGAACGGGAAGCTTGACCAATTGACGTTCTGCCTCATAATAAATTTTCACGGGAATTTTCCCTCTATGAGACTGAAAGTGCTGGTAAATAGTATGAAGCAGCTTTTCTGTACCTTGCTTTGTTTCTATACGTAAGTATAATTCTTCTGACGGTAGTTTTTGAACCGCCTCGCTAGCAGCTTCAGCACGTTGACAAACAATTTGCTGCTGCCCATTTCTTTCATCTATCTTTCCTTGTATCAGTAAAACCGTACCTTGTTCAAACAGCAAACGATTCTGCTCAAATACGCGGGGAAACGCAACAACTTCTCCTTCTCCACTTTCATCCGTGATGCGTAAAAAGGCCATTTGCTCTCCTTTTTTCGTTCGAATGACACGAATTTCCAACACAAATACTAAAAGAGAGACCGCTTTTCCTGAAGCGTATTCTTTCATATCGTGAAGAGAAACAACAGAATAAAAGGAATTCAGTGCTTCATACTGAGAAGCAGGATGGCTTGATAAATAAAAACCTAGCATATCTTTTTCATACTGAAGCCGATCTTCTATTTTCAGTTCCTCTTTTTCCATATATTTAGGTTTTAACGAAAATTCATCTCCAAATCCAAAATCATCATCTGGGAGTACCAAGCTTGCATGTTCAAACGCTACATCAATCGTTGCTAATAAAGTAGCTCGATTTTCTCCGAACTCATCAAAGCCTCCAGATAGAATCAAAGCTTCAAGCCCCTTTTTATTCACGGCTTTTTGTGAAACACGGGCACAAAAATCAAATAAGTCTTCAAATCTTTTTTTCTTTCGCTCTTCTGTTATTTCCTGCATAGCTGCTGCACCAATATGTTTAATCGCTGCAAGGCTATACCTTATACTTTCACCTTCTACGTTAAACGAATACATGCTCTTGTTAATAGAAGGTGGGAGAACTTGTATTTTTTTTCTTTTTAGTTCATTAATATATTGAGCAATTTTCCCTTCATTTCCAATAACGCTCGTTAGTAAAGCTGAAAAGAACTGCAGCGGGTAATGTGCTTTCAAATAAGCTAACTGATAGGCTACCATACTGTAAGCAACAGCATGACTTCGGTTGAAGCCATAATCAGCAAAACGCACAATAAGGTCATACACTCGATTAGCAACGGATAGGTCATACCCTTTCTTCTTGCTTCCTTGGATAAAATGAGCTCGTTCACGATCCAGCACTGCCCGTTCTTTTTTACTAACTGCTCTTCTCAACAAATCTGCTTCTCCAAGAGAAAAACCGGCCATTTTTGAAGCAATCTGCATAATTTGCTCTTGATACACGATAACGCCGTGCGTGGATTGTAAAATGTCTTTAAGCGTAGGATGATCATATATTACCTTCTCCACTCCATGCTTGCGCTTAATATAGGTTGGAATATTTTCCATCGGACCAGGTCTATACAGCGCGTTAACTGCTACAATATCTTCTAGCTCTGTAGGTTTTAATTGCTGAAGCACTCTTCTCATTCCATCTGACTCTAGCTGAAAAATACCGGTCGTATCCCCTTTACTCAGCAGTTCAAAAGTTTTTTGATCGTTAAACGGTATATGAGACAGTGACAGCTTTCGATTCATGTCCCGCTCAATTTTCTTTAAAATATGATCTAAAATGGTTAAGTTGCGCAAACCTAAAAAGTCCATTTTCAAAAGCCCAATGTCTTGCAGAGCTTCCATTGGATATTGAGTCAGATATACATCATCATGTCCTTCTTGTACAGCTACAGATTGCGTCAGCGGCTTCTCACTAATCACAACGCCTGCTGCATGCGTAGAAGTATGCCTTGGAAGTCCTTCTATCTTCATGGCAATGTTGTACCATTGTTTTCTGGCTTCATTTTCAGATAAATAGTCTTGAAGAACTCTTGAATCACGAAGAGCGCTTTTCAACGTTGTACCTGGTTTAGTTGGAATCGCTTTGGACATTTTGTTTAGCGCTTCTTGATCAAATCCCATCACTCTCCCTACATCACGTACGGCTGCTTTAGCTGCTAGTGTTCCAAATGTAATGATTTGAGCTACGTGCAGCGCTCCATATTTTTGCGCCACATACTGAATGACTTGATCTCGTTTGTTATCAGGAAAATCAATATCAATATCAGGCATCGAAATACGTTCAGGGTTTAAAAAGCGCTCAAATAAAAGCTGATGCTGAATTGGATCAACATTTGTAATTCGCAAGGCGTATGAGACCAGTGAGCCTGCCGCTGAACCCCGGCCTGGGCCCGTTAAAACACCGTGTTCATGAGCATAATTCATAAAATCCCATACGATAAGAAAGTAATCACTAAAGCGCATATTTTCAATAACGTTTAGCTCATAATCCAAGCGTTCCTCATATTGTTCCGTGATCACTTGAACTCTTTCTTGCAATCCTTTTTCGCAGAGAGTGCGCAAGTAGGTTGATGATGTAACAGACGAGGGAACAGGATATTTTGGAATGGACATTACGCCTAGAGAAATTTCGAGCTCACATCGTCTTGCGATTTTTATACTTTCTTCTATTAAAAAATGCTGGTCATGAAAGAGATCTTCCATTTCATCAGGTGATTTGAAATAGTACTCGCTGCTCTTACTTTTTACCTCTTCATCGCTATGTAATTTCTCTCCGTCTCGAATAGCTGCTAAACACTCATACGCATCCCGATCTTCTTTTTTTAAATATTTGACTTGATTCGTCGCAACAAGCGGGATATTTTCTTCAGCAGCAAGTTCCGTTAACTGCTGATTTATAAAAGCTTCATCCTGTCCGTGGCGCTGTATCGATATATACAAAGACTGCGAATATACTTTTTTAAAGAATTGAAGCACTCGCTTAGCATCTTGAAGTTTGTTTTCTGCTAACAGGTTTTCAACTTCTCCAGTTAAACCGGGTGTAATAGCAATCAACCCGCTGCTGTAATGATAGAGCCATTTTTTATTTACACCGTGTTTTTCCTTGGTTTGAACTAAACTGCTTAGTTTTAATAGATTTTCATATCCCTTATCATTTTCCGCTAACAAAACTAAAGGGTACGCTCGCTCGCTTTCTTCATGTTCTAGAATTGATAATGTGAGCCCAATAATTGGCTTGATCCCCGCTTTCACGCAGGCTTTATAAAAAGGAATGACTCCGTACATCACGTTTTCATCAGTCAAAGCAATCGCTTCATAGTTCATTTTCTTAGCTGTTTCTACAAGTTCATGAATACGAACGGAACTGCTTAATAAGCTATAAGAACTTTGAAGCTGCAAGTGAACAAAAGGCACAGGACTTCCCACCTTTCTTTAATTCTTTATTCTTATTATAAATTTTGTTGCCGGCGTAGACAAATTACATAACTCTGAGCGTTTGTCCATATATATGTAGGAAGCGTGATTCATTGATAAAATAGTAAAGGAGGACACGTCATGACAAAAGAGCCTTTTATGTCTCTTTTCATTTGGAGTTACTTCACTTCATTAGGTATTATTTTAGGCGGTTCATTAATTGGAGCATTTGCAGGGTTTTTAATTGGCAAATCTCCTTTATACGTCATGCATACCCTCAGCAATAGTTTGAAAATCTGGGCAATTGTCGGAGCAATTGGAGGAACATTTGATACGTTTTACAGCTTTGAGCGAGGACTCTTTGAAGGAGCCACAAAAGATGTATTCAAACAAATCCTTTTAATTCTATCCGCTATGGGAGGAGCTCAGACCGGGGCTCTTATCATCAAGTGGTTAACTCAGGAGCATTTTGTATGAGGGTACCCAGCGAGCGAATGTTCAAGCGCTCCGACTGGCAGCGTTTTTTTGCCGGTATAGTCATTGGAGCAATTGTTAGCTGGGGGGTGTTTTTAACGATTTATGGTGTTTCAAGAGATAGAGAGCTAGAAGAAATTCGAATTGCTAATGATAAGCTAGAAAAAGCAAATTTGCAAATTAGCGCATGGCAAGAAGATGTAAAAGCATTAAACAAGGAAATGAAGCAGCATTTAATTATTCAGAATGTGAAAGTAAAATTAGTAAACGGCAATCGTTATAAAGTAAACTCTGTGGTTGAATACAATATTCAAAAAAGCGTGGACAAAGAAGCACAGCACTTAATTGCCCAAGATATTGAAAGTGCATATCGAAGCAGGGATATCTTAAAAAAAGCAATTGAAAATAAAAAATACGAATTCGATAAAACGATTTATGAAGTTGAAGTTCATCAAATTTATTTTTATACAACACTTTCGATTGAAGTTCGAATTAAAAAGATGGAAAAAGTACTATAAAAAGCCGCTGATTTAAAATCAACGGCTTATTTTACAGATTACTCCTGACTGCAGAGCTCTTCTAAATCAAGCAGTAAAGGCTCTACTTCTTCCCATGAATAAATGGAAGCGCCGGACGCAAGAGGATGGCCTCCTCCGTTGTATTTTCTAGCAATTGTATTAATGACAAGCTCTTTTGAACGAAGGCGAACACGAATTTGATTTTCTTCCTCCACAAAAAATACCCACGTTTTTACTCCATCAATTTGCCCTAACGAACCGACTAGCTGAGAGGCATCGGCTGGTGTCACATCATATTTTCGAAGAATTTCATTCGGGATTTTCATATGAGCAACTCCTGTGGGAGACATCGTAAAGTTTTGCAGCACATATCCGTGTAAGTGAGCGACGTTTTCTTTTGTTTTGTATAACTGATCATATACGTCTTTAAAATTGAAACCATATTGAATCAATTCACTTGCATAGCAAAACGTTTTCGGCTTTGTATTTGGAAATAAAAATCGACCCGTATCTCCGACGATACCGCTGAAGATCAGCTTTGCTCCTTCATCATTCAGAGATAATCCCTTTTCTTTTCCTTCCAAGTAAAATTCATAAATCATTTCGCTTGTTGAAGAAGCAGACGTCTCAACCCAAAGCAAATCACCGTAAGGAGTTTGGTTTGGATGGTGATCAATTTTAATGACCATTTTTCCATTTACGTAGCGCTGATCTGACACTCGGGCTTCATTAGCCGTATCACAAACGATGACAAGCGCATCCTCGTAGGTGTCATCAGCGATGTCATCCATCCGGTATAAAAATTTTAATGACTCCGCTTCTTCTCCCGTTACGTATACCTTCTTCTCCGGAAAAGATGTTTTTAACAATTCCGCTAATCCGCACTGAGATCCGTATGCATCTGGATCTGGACGAATGTGCCGGTGAATAATGATGGTGTCAAACTGCTTAATAGCTTCTAATATTTGTGCTTTCATTTTCTCTCTCCTGTCAATACTGTTCTTATTTTATGTACGTACCACATGCACTTACATTTCCGCAGCGCTGTATCCATATTATTTATTAAATCATATCTCTTCTCTTTTTTGAAAGAAGAATCAATCAATAGTAGAATTTTCTGTCATCTACCTGTAAAATAATAGATACTACTGTAAACACTTTCAACACTACGCATTACTAACATCTAGAAACATTATGGATAGAAATACACCGGACTGGAGGGGCGTCTGTGCCATTTTTTATGATTTTAATCGTTGTGTCCTTTGTTTTCTACATGTATTTAAAAGTAAAATACGTACGTTCGAAACGCCCAATGGAACGAAAGTGGATTTCCGCTAAGTCGAGTATTTGTCTTGGCTCTTTTGTATTATTTTTTGGAATCAATCAATGGTTTATTTACGAAACAAGCCTTTCGCTTATCATCGGCATACTATTTGTATTATTCGGTTCAGGCAGCATATTAGCAGGTATCAAAGCTTACAAGTACTATCAGCCTTATGCAATAAAAGAAGCTGGTCAAATGTAAAAGAAGCTGCAGAGCAGCTTCTTTTTTTATACTCTTTCCAATAACTGAGCCATCATCATCGCTTTCCCTACTACAACCCCGGCATTGTAGACTTCTACATCTAATTTAGCAAACTTCCGACCAAGTTCTAATAGCTTAGGGCGAATTTCAATTACGCTTTCAATTTGAACTGGCTTAATAAAATAAACGGTGATGTTTTCAATAACCAAATCACCTTTTTTATATAAGCGAAGAACACGATTGGCGGCTTCCGTTACAATAGTAGTGAAAACTCCGTATGAAATAGTCCCCATATAATTCGTCATTTGCGGCGTTACTTCACAGCGATACACCGGTGCTTCTTTTGTCTCTTGTACATCCATAAATTGATTGGTTACAATGTCGTCAATAGTTTCTCCTACCTGCGGTTGACGCTGAATCATTTGCAGCGCCTTTAAAACATCTTGACGGCTGATAATGCCCTCTAGCCGGTGGTAATCATCCACTACAGGCAGCACTTCAATCCCTTCCCATACCATCATATGCGCAGAAGAAGCAACCGATGTTTTCCCGTGAACCGTCATCGGATTTTTCGTCATTACTTTTTCAATTGGAGTAGAAAGGTCATATCCAATAACATCTTTTGAGGTGACCATACCGTGAACTTTCATATGCTGATCCACTACAGGAAAACGACTGTGGTGAGTCTTATCGTTACATTCATGCCATTTTTCAATCGTATCGGTTAACTGCAAGCTAACCGCTTCAGAGATAGGTGTTAAAATATCCTCTACAAGCACAATTTCTTTTTTTATCAGCTGATCATAAATAGCACGATTAATCATCGTTGCAACTGTAAACGTATCATAGCTCGTTGAAATAATAGGAAGTTTAAGATCATCCGCAAGCTTCTTAACCCATTCTTCCGTATCAAAGCCGCCCGTAATTAACACGGCTGCTCCTGCTTCAAGAGCTAATTCATGAGCGTTTACTCGATTCCCTACGATAAGAAGGTTTCCGGCCTCGGTATATCTCATCATAGCATCAAGCTTCATCGCTCCAATAACAAACTTGTTTAACGTTTTATGCAAACCTTCACGTCCGCCCAGCACTTGTCCATCCACGATGTTTACTACTTCAGCAAACGTGAGCTTTTCAATGTTTTCTTTCTTCTTTCGTTCAATTCGAATGGTCCCAACTCGTTCAATCGTTGAAACATATCCTTTATTTTCCGCGTCTTTTATTGCTCGGTACGCCGTGCCTTCACTGACATTCAGTTCTTTGGCAATTTGGCGCACTGAAATTTTTTCACCAATTGGAAGCGAATCGATATACTGTAAAATTTGCTCATGTTTTGTCGCCACGTGTACTTCACCCTTCTAAAACGTTTTTACGTTTCATATGTCTTTTCTTTTATTATACGGGGGAAGTGAAATGGATTCAATCTAACCTCTTTGACGCAAAGGCTTTCTCGCACTATTTTTTTGAATACCTGCCTTCTTGCGGCGCGGTGCATAAAGCAGTGATGACAAATTGCCTCCGGCTACAAAAAGAGCAAAGGTAAGCCAGCTTATGCTAAAAACCCCTTGCAAACTCGAAGTTGTTAACACTAAGTGCGGCATTGCATAGTAAAGCATCACTCCGCATAATAAAAGCGATAAAATAACTCGATTTTTTTCCATAGTTCTCCCTCCTTATTATTACTATCGTATGCAGGGAAGTAAAAAAAGCAGAACGTTTCTTTACAAATAAAAAGAGATTAAGACATAACTTCATCGATTCAAGCTAAAGATGAACAAATGTGAAACCTACGTTCACCTTAACAATAAAAAAAGAACGAGTGATCGATAATATCGATTACTCGTTCTTTTTTAACTTTAACTGAAATCGTTTTGTCCCAGCCTTTATTTATGATTAAAGATCCAATCCTTCTCCAACTTTTAATACTTTTCCTTCAATACCAGATAAAGACTCAACAAATTGATGAGGATCTTGCTTAATTACAGGAAATGTATTGTAGTGAATTGGCACAACAAGCTTTGCCTGCACCCATTCCGCTGCGATAGCCGCATCTTCAGGTCCCATTGTAAAGTTATCTCCAATTGGAAGAAATGCTACGTCAGGCTCATGGCGACCAATTAACTTTAAATCAGAAAATAAAGCCGTATCTCCAGCATGATAAATTGTCTTTCCTTCAATCGTTAAAAGCAAACCAGCCGGCATTCCTGTATAAATAATTTTCTCATTATTTTCTGTATAACTTGAACCGTGGAAAGCTTGTGTCAATTTTACCGTACCAAAATCAAATGTATAAGCTCCGCCTATGCTCATTGGATGTACGTTTAAGCCTTGCCAGCTAAGATATGTAGCTAATTCTGCTACTGCCACAACAAGTGCACCGCTGCGCTTAGCAATTTCCACCGTGTCGCCTACATGATCATTATGGCCATGAGTCAGTAAAATCACATCTGCTTTTACATCTTCAGCATTTAAATCTGTTAATTCATTTCCAGTGATAAACGGGTCAATTAAAATTGTTTTTCCTTTTGTTTCAATTTTAACAACAGAATGTCCATGATAAGAAACGCGCATCATATATTCTCTCCTTTTACACTAACCTTTTCTATATTCTACCCGTCTGTTTTGGTTACAAAACAAGTGAATACGCGGCTATCATATCACAAACTGCGCAAAAACATGCCTTATTATGCTTGCTCTAATAAAGTTGTTGCATCAGCGTAAGTTAGACCGTGTGCATCTGCAACAGCCGCGTAAGTGACAAACCCATTTAGGGTGTTGATGCCTTGAAGAAGGGAAGGGTTTTTTAAGCACGCTTTTTTATATCCCTGATTTGCTATTTGCAGAGCATAAGGAACCGTTACGTTGGTCAGCGCTAAGGTCGACGTGCGTGGAACAGCTCCAGGCATATTAGCAACAGCATAATGCAAGACCTCATGCTTCGAATAAGTCGGGTTATCGTGAGTGGTAATGCGATCAGTTGTTTCAAAAATCCCCCCTTGATCAATAGCAATATCAACTACAACGGACCCTTTTGACATCGTTTGAACCATTTCCTCTGTGACAAGCTTTGGCGCTTTAGCTCCCGGTATGAGAACCGCTCCTATCACTAAATCTGACTCTTTTACAGATTGTGCGATATTGTAGTGATTTGACATTAATGTCGTCACTTCTTTACCAAATAAATCATCAAGCTGGCGAAGGCGATCAGCGTTTAAATCAATTATTGTAACATCAGCCCCTAATCCGACCGCAATTTTAGCAGCGTTGGTTCCCGCTACTCCTCCTCCAATAATTGTTACTTTTCCTCTTTGCACGCCTGGAACTCCACTTAATAAAATCCCTTTGCCACCTTTGGTTTTCTCCAAAAATTGAGCTCCAATCTGAGAAGACATTCTTCCTGCAACTTCGCTCATCGGAGTTAACAGAGGCAAGCTTTTGTTTGGAAGCTGTACAGTTTCATAAGCGATGCCTACCACCTTTTTATCAATCAATGCTTTCGTTAATGCTTCTTCAGCTGCCAAATGTAAATAGGTAAACAAAATAAGTCCTTCACGAAAATATCCGTATTCTTCTGAAATCGGTTCTTTTACTTTCATAACCATTTCAGCATCCCATGCTTCTTTTGCAGTATTTACGATAGAAGCTCCTGCATTTGTGTAATCTTCATCATGGAATCCAGAGCCTTCTCCTGCCTGTGTTTCAATATATACATCATGCCCACCGTTAACTAAAGCTGTAACACCAGCTGGAGTAATAGCCACGCGATTTTCATTGTTTTTTACTTCTTTCGGCACTCCAATTTTCACCTTTATCCCTCTTTTCTTATATCAGTGATTAACTGAAAAAAGAACGCCACACCAAATCCTTTAGAAAACCGGATTTACTATGACGTTACCTTTCGATAGAGCTCAGCATAATCCTGCTTTTCTTAGTCTATATACAGTATATGCATCTAGTTATTCATATAGTTCGTTATCACTCTGTGCTTCTGGATTTTCCACTACAGAAGCCATAGCATCGCCAATGACGCCGCTTGAATAAGAATCCATTAGCTGTCTTGATGTCTCTTTTTCTCCTTCAAAATCATATTCATATACATGCTGCGGATGTTTTTTGTCTTTCATATGTCACTTCTCCTTTTTCACTTTATTTTCTTTACGAATGTAAACTTTACTTCATAATCCCTTACATGATCTTTTCTATTTTCTTCTTAAATGCTCTAGTTATACCATTTATCTCACATCAAAAAACGCCCGCAGATTTTTCTGCGGACGTTTTGATAACTTTTTTATATCGATGTTTTTTCATGCAATTCATCTTTAGCTAGCTGAATTGCTTTTTTTACTTGTTCAAATCCTGTTCCTCCCGCGCTATTGCGGCGATTAACAGCTGTTTTTGGACTTAATACATGATAGATGTCTTCCTCGAATAAATCTGACGCTTCCTTATATTGTTCAAGCGGCAAATCCATTAGGTAGATATTTTTCTGAATACAAACGAGAACCAGTTTCCCAACCACTTCATGTGCTTCACGAAACGGCATACCTTTTGAAGCAAGATAGTCAGCTAACTCCGTTGCATTTGAAAAATCTTGTTTCGTAGCTTTTTCCATAACATTTGTTTTTACTGTCATTGTTTCAATCATGCCAGCAAAAATGGTCAAACATCCTTCAATCGTTGTAACCGTATCGAACATGCCTTCTTTATCTTCTTGCAAGTCTTTGTTGTATGTTAAAGGGGTACCTTTTAACACAGTCAATAGGCTAAATAAATGACCATATACTCGTCCTGTTTTACCACGAATTAACTCCGCCATATCAGGATTTTTCTTTTGAGGCATAATACTGCTGCCCGTTGCGTACGTATCATCCATTTCAATAAATTGAAATTCTTGACTAGACCATAAAATTAACTCTTCACAAAAACGAGATAAATGCATCATTAAAATAGAACTGTTGCTTAAAAACTCTAAAATAAAGTCACGATCGCTGACAGCATCCATACTGTTTTGATAAATCCCATTAAAGCCTAGAAGCTCAGCACTATAGTGACGATCAATTGGGAATGTTGTACCAGCTAAAGCTCCTGCTCCTAAAGGAGATAAATCAATACGCTTCAGCGATTCCGCATAACGTTCAGCATCGCGCTTGAACATTGAAACATAAGCCATTAAATGATGAGCAAAAGAAACCGGCTGCGCGCGCTGCAAATGTGTGTAGCCTGGAAAAATGGTTTCAACATGCTGATCTGCTTTTGTAAGCAATACATCTTCTAGATTTTCAATCAGACCTACAATTTGCTGAACATGCTTTTTTAAATATAAGTGCATATCTGTAGCAACTTGATCATTACGGCTTCGACCCGTATGAAGCTTCCCTCCAACGGGACCAATTTCATCAATTAATAACTTTTCTAAATTCAAATGAATATCTTCATATTGAGCAGAAAATGTTAATTCTTTCTTCTTAGCTTTTTCAAGCAGTGTTTGAAGGCCTTTTTTAATTTGTGACGCTTCATCTCCAGAAAGAATACTGCATTTCTCAAGCATTGTTACATGTGCTAAACTGCCTTCAATATCTTCTTCTACAAGATGCTGATCAAATGAAATCGACGCACCGAACTCGTCAATCCATTGTTCAGGGCGTTTCGTAAAACGCCCTCCCCAAAGTTTGGTCATACCGTTGTCACCTTCTTTTGATTTACCATGCTGCTCACTTGTGTTGGAAGTCCCCATAATGAGATGAAACCAACTGCTGCATTGTGATCAAATTCATCTTCTTTTGTATATGTTGCAAGTTTTTCATTGTATAAAGAATTAGGAGATTTACGTCCCTCTACGATAGCATGCCCTTTAAATAGTTTTACTCTCACTGTTCCGTTCACATATTGCTGCGTATCTTTCAAGAATGCAAGCAGTGAATTTGTTAATGGAGAGAACCATAAACCTTCATAGATAACTTCTGTTAATTTTTTCTCAATCACTGGTTTGAAGTGCGCTACTTCTTTCACTAATGTTAAATCTTCAAGCTCTTTGTGTGCTTTAATTAATGTCATAGCAGCTGGACACTCATATACTTCACGTGATTTAATTCCCACAAGACGGTTTTCTACATGATCAATACGTCCGACTCCGTGCTTACCTGCAATTTCATTCAATTCTAGAATTAACTGAGCTAGCGTGTAAGATTGACCGTTTAATGATACTGGAACACCTTCAACGAATTCAATTTCTACTACATCCGCTGTGTCCGGAGTGTTTTCAAGAGAAGCCGTTAGGTCATATGCTTCTTCAGGTGGAGCTGCCCAAGGATCTTCAAGAACGCCACACTCGTTACTTCTTCCCCACAAGTTTTGGTCAATTGAAAATGGGCTGTCTAAGTTAATTGGAATTGGAATATTCTTTTCTTTTGCATACTCGATTTCTTCTTCACGAGACCATTTCCAGTCACGAACAGGAGCTAAAACTTCTAAGTGTGGATTTAATGCTTTAATTGATACTTCGAAACGCACTTGGTCATTTCCTTTTCCCGTACATCCATGTGCGACAGCTACTGCATTTTCTTGTTCTGCTACTTCTACAAGCTTTTTAGCGATTAGCGGTCTAGATAGTGCAGATACTAATGGATATTTTCCTTCATATAATGTGTGTGCTTGAAGTGCTGCTAACGCAAATGTATTGGCATATTCTTCTTTTGCATCAATCACATATGATGATACTGCTCCAACTGTTAAGGCTTTTTCTTTAACGAATTTCAAATCTTTTCCTTCGCCTACATCTAAACAGCAAGCTACCACATCGTACCCTTTTTCCTGTAACCATTTAATTGCAACTGATGTATCTAAACCTCCGGAATATGCTAAAACAACTTTTGGATTACTCATTATCTATTCCTCCTACAAATTATATATATATTAATACAACCGCTTTAATTTTTATTCATTTAATCTACTATTACTTTAACAACTTTTTAATCTATTTTCAATAGTTATTCAAAAAAAAGTATATAAATTCACATTTATTTTAATTTAATAGGGTGAAATCTCTTAAAATACTGTAAAAATAGATATGAATGAATATTCCTTCCTTATATACTTTGTATATTTATATGCATAAATCAAGTATACATGATTTATTTTTCACTTACAGTAGCTCTGGCTTTTGTCATTGTATAAAATGGAAGGGAAGAGGTGAAAAAATGGAGCGCTTTTTTACTTATGACAACAGACTCGGTATAAAAATTCCTGCTCTCGAAAGAGAATGGACATTCTATTCTGAAAAAGTTCAGCAAGATATCCTCCTAACATGGGAATCCATTCGGGGGCAGATTCCAGACAAAATTCAATCTTTAGAAAAGAGTATTAATCAAAAACAAGCGGCGTTAGAAGATGAGACTAATTTTATCCGCTCCTGTGAATTGAATAGCGAGATAGGAGAACTTGCTTCTATTATTAATGATTTGTGGATTTGGTATCGAACAAATGAGGAAATATCAAAAAAAGTTCACGGATAGACAAAAAAACGAGTCTCATGAAAAATTAATGAGACTCGTTTTTCTTATCCAGCAAATAGCGGTATTGGTAAAAGCGCTTCGCATAATCTGTCACTTGTTTGGCCATTCGATAATTCATCCCTCCGCCAACCATCATGCTTACAATCGGCAAACGATTATAAACTTTTCGCTTCGCAGCGAATATAGCTAGCGTTTTCCCAATTTGCACAACGATTTTTTGCAGCCACGTTTTATCTACAATTTGATCAACACCTTCATAAAAATACGGGTCAAATTCTTGGCTTAACTCACCCTTTAATTGATGCCACCCCTCAGCCTGAAGGTGTCTAGGTAAGGTTGCTGCATGGAACACTTTTAGCGTTAGCATAAGCTCTGAAGGAGTCTGGATATGATAACCGTAGCTCATTGCTGCCTGTTGCACCGCTTGAATATTCATGCATAAAACAGCAGGTATATCAATACCGACTAGCAGCGATTGTCCGGTTCCTGAAAGTGCTCCTTGACTCAGCGCATACAACCGAAGCTTGGCCATTTGCTGTTCGCATATATAAGAAAGCTGATCTACTTGAAGGGAATTCATTTCTGACAGATCTGTGATATCCTCTTTGAATACACGAGCGGTTTCAATAATTCGTTTTGTCGCTTGAGTTTGCATTTCCGTACCTTGAATTAATGCAGTTAACTGAAAGAGTCCCTCATCAATTTTATGTAAATAGGTCTCACGAACAGAAGCTGGAATTAAGTTAAGCCCTTTTTCTAACCACTCTTCGTACAATAACTCCATCTCAGTTGCTTCTACACTCTGTAAGCTCTCTTCCCATTTATAGATTTCTTCTAAAAGCTGTTCTTCGCGATTCGTTAGTATCATCATGTCACCCTTTCAAGAAATAAGTAGTTTTATTTTTATTATAACAAATAATGCATCCGTTACATTTTGCTTCCTATATTATTTCTTTCTTCTATACGTTGTAAACCTTCTTTCAAACGTCAGCTACTTACGCTATATAAAAAAGCTGATTTCCAAACAAGGAAATCAGCTTTTCGTTAGTTTGCCTGACAATTTATGAGAATTCATGCATTGAAGAGGCACTTTATGAACTTAAATATTCGCTAAACGAGTAACGTCACGTGCAATCATAACTTCTTCATCTGTAGGAATAACCATAACTTTAACTGGAGAATGAGGGTAGCTAATAAATGCTTCTTCTCCTTGTACACTATTTAAAGCTGGATCCCAATAAACGCCCATGAACTCTAAACCGCGCAGAACGCGAGCACGTACAACATCACTGTTTTCTCCAATACCTGCTGTGAAGATGATTGCATCTACACCAGACATACGAGCAGCATAAGAACCGATATATTTATGAATACGGCTAGCAAATACTTCAAGTGCTGTTTCAGCGCGTTCATTGCCTTCAGCGCTTGCTTTGATTAGATCGCGTAGGTCACTAGAAATACCAGATACACCTAAAAGACCACTTTCTTTATTTAATACATTTAATACTTCGTCAGCAGTTTTTCCTGTTTTCTCCATAATAAATGGAATTAATGCAGGGTCAATGTTACCTGAACGAGTTCCCATTGCTACACCAGCTAATGGTGTGAAGCCCATTGATGTATCAATTGACTTGCCGCCTTCAATTGCAGCGATACTTGCACCGTTACCTAAGTGACAAGAAATTAAGCGCAATTGTTCGATCGGACGGCCAAGAAGCTCAGCTGCACGCTCAGAAACATATTTATGAGATGTGCCGTGGAAACCGTATTTACGAACGCCATACTTTTCATAGTACTCGTACGGTAAGCTGTACAAGAATGATTTTTCTGGCATTGTTTGATGGAATGCTGTATCGAAAACTGCTACAGCTGGAACATTTGGAAGAATATCTTGGAACGCTTTAATTCCCACAATGTTTGCTGGGTTGTGAAGCGGTGCTAAATCAGATAAAGCTTCAATTTCCGCTAGTGTTTCATCTGTGATTAAAACAGAATCAGCAAATTTCTCTCCGCCGTGTACTACACGGTGACCTACACCAGTGATTTCATCGTATGATTGAATGATGTTTTGAGAAAGTAACTTTTCAACTAAAATTTTAACTGCAACAGCATGGTCAGGGATTTCTGTAATATCCGTTTGTTTTTCACCATTTACCGAGATCGTGAAAACAGCGTTATCTAAACCAATTCGTTCTACTAAACCTTTTGTTAATACCGTCTCACTTGGCATTTCAAATAATTGAAACTTAAGTGAAGAACTGCCGGCGTTGATTGCCATGATTTTTGACATAAAAAAACAGCTCCTTCTTTATTATACGTGCATCATAAACATAACGAACAGAACATAAAAGTGTAATCTCTACAATATTCTATGCATTTCGACACGATTTCTATCCTTATTCATTTAATCATTCACGACAATAGATTTCAAGAGCTATACATCATGAAAACGCTACCGAAAAATATTCATTATTTTCGAAAAAGACTTACTTTTTATTCACTCGGAACCATTGGTCCATTTGAGCCATAATATCACTCATTGCTTCCCGATTGCTGAACTTCGGCAAATTCACAAGCAGCGCGTTTTCAGGTGCTGTTACTCCTTCTCCCTGCTTTTGAAGAACCATAATACTTTTAGCAGCCTGCTCTTGTTTGAACATTGAAAGTGGCAGCTGAATAATCCCTTGCACGATTGCTTCCTCTTTTAAGAGCGGCTGTAATAAATGAGACTGTTCAGATTCAAACAAGTTATTTGGAATAAGAGCCACTACGTATCCTCCGTCTTTTACATGACGCAAGCTTTGTTCAATAAATAAGTGATGAGCATAAGTGTGACCTTCTTCAGCTCTTACCTTATACTCTTTTGCCCCTTCGTCGTTTGGATAATAACCAACCGGCAGGTCACAGACAACTAAATCCACAGGATCAATAAAAAGCGGCTGTAAGCTGTCTTGATTGAATAATTGAACGCCGTGCTTCTGTAAATTTGCATTTACATATGTTAATTGAAGTAATAAATCATCCACGTCTACACCGTATACGTGTTCAATTGACGCAGCGTGTGTGTTTAAAATGGTTGTTAATAAATTCCCTGCTCCTACTGCGGGATCTAAAAGCGTATATTTATCTTTTCCTGCCATGAACTTTCCAACTAGATAGCTGACAAATAGTCCTACAGCATCAGGCGTCATTTGGTGGTTAGGCTGAACTGCTTCTTTCATGCCTTTTAAAATAGCCAGCTGATACGCTTTTCGAATCGTTTCTTTTTCAAAATGATCAAGCGTGATTGAATCGTATTCTTTTTTTAAACGTTTTTTAGTTACCTCATCTAGCTCTTTTTGTAAAATAGTTCCTTGAAACAAATTTTCTCCCGTTTCAGCTACTGCTTCTAAATATACGCAGTTTAGTTCTTTTCTTAAAATAATAGCTGTTTGATCAATTACACCAAATAGCTTTTCCATACTAGCTAACTGACTCATATTCTGCCTCCTGTGTAATGAAATAATATCTATATAAATGAGTAAACGTCCTATTTGGAACATCATATTTTATCATAAAAACTTCTTAAAACACAAAGAAGGCGAAAAACATTGTTTTCCGCCTTCTGCCGAACGCCACTGACAATCTTACTTAGCTGTTTTAGCTGCTTCGATTGCTGCTTCGTAGTTCGGATGCTCAGTTACTTCTGGTAAGTACTCAACATACGTTACGTTGTCATTTGAGTCTACCACAAAGATTGAACGAGCTAATAAGCGTAATTCTTGAATAGCTACACCATATGCTTCTCCGAAAGATAAGTCGCGGTGGTCAGATAAAGTTTGAACATTATCAATACCATTAGCACCACACCAGCGCTTTTGAGCAAACGGTAAATCTACGCTTACTGTTAATACTTTTACGTTATCTAATTTAGCTGCTTCTTCGTTGAAGCGGCGAGTTTGCGCATCACAAACTCCAGTATCAATAGAAGGAACTACACTGATTAGGCGAACAGAACCCTTTGTACTGTCAAGCGTTACTTCTGATAAATCATTTGCTAAAACAGTAAAGTTTGGAGCCTTGTCTCCAACCTTCACTTGATTTCCTAATAATGTTACATCGTTACCTTTAAATTTAGTCACGAATAATTCCTCCTTTAAATAAGTATGTACACTGTTCATATTAGCTTGTCTGTCTCTATATTGCAATTAAATGACATACAAAACATGGCACTCCAAGCTAGAAAACAAACCAAACAAAATAAGCTTTGCTTGCTTCTTTTACTATTCAAAGAAGCAAGCAAAGCTTTATTTTATACTTACAAATTAAAATCGTTTGCACTATCATGATGCTGATTTTGTTGATTATGATGATCCTGCTGATGATTGTTTCGTTTAAACATTTGTTGCAAGCGTTCAATTGCTTGAGGTGCTGTATCTAAAATCTTTTCATATAAATGTGTACTTTCGTTAAGGTGAAGCATTTTAATTCCGCTTCCACTCACAATTAAAAAGGCAATTGGCGTAATTGATACACCGCCACCGCTACCTCCGCCAAATGGATGACCTGATTCTTGCTGATGCTGTCCCGGAGAAGATGGTGCATGCCCTTCTACTCCAAATTCACTTCCGCCCGCTGCAAAACCAAACCCTACTTTTGAGACAGTTAAAATAACACTGCCATCAGGTGTTTCTACAGGATCACCAATGATTGTATTAACATCAATCATTTCCTTTAAATTTTCCATAGCTGTCGACATTAAACTTTTAATTGGATGTTCTGCCATTAAGATAACCTCCTTATGTTTTCACAGAGTGTGTCTTGTTCTTATTTGACGACTTCCATCTTTTGCGACGCTTTTTGGACGTATGCCGCCAGTATCTCAAGGTCCGTAAACCTACTAGAATAGCTTGACCAACTCGAAAAGAAATTATGCACTCAAATACCGTTTCTGACCAATGATGTTGAAATACAGGAGTAACGCTCATAACAGGCATATCTTTTAATTTCATATAACGGCTGATTATACCAACTATGCTCCCCTTTGCAGACCATACAGCCCCGGTAAGTACGCCTGTTAACGCAGCGTCACCTAAGCCGAAACGGCTGTGCCATCTAATATCACTTACCGTTACTTTCTGTAAGAAACGACGGAAAATTTTATGGAAACCGACTACCTGTTCAAGAAATTGCTTCGCATTTTCTAACATGCTTAGCCCGTCTTCTACAGAATAATCACTCCATGAATTCTCATCTTCTTTTCCTTGATCACCCATTCCTTTCTTCTTTTCAACAAGCAAACGCGGTGAATCTTTTCTTACTTTCACTACCGGAATTTCATATGTATAGCGAATAAGACCAAACCAAGCCCTGAGTCTCACTCTGTAATAATCGTTATCTCGGACATGGTGAAGATCTACAAACAGCGTAATTTTTGTCCATACAATAAGTACAATAACAATTAAAAGTGCTAGCAATATCCATAAAAGCCATAGCACATCCTTCACTCCTTCTTAGCTTCACATTATCTCCAAAACACAGAATATTAAACCTTATGGAAACAATAAAAAGAGGTTGAGATATAACGAAATGAACCCAATCTCAAGATGAACAAATGGGATACATGAGCTGAACCGCTTGTGACACCGCAGTTGATTGGAGGACAAGGCGAAGACTCCCGCGGAAAGCGAAGTCTTGCACGGAAATCAACTGCTAGAAGAATCTAAACAAATGAAACCTGCGTTTACCATAACAAAAAAAACGAACCACTAATCAAAAGTCTTGATCAGTGGTTCGTTTTTCACTTCGTCTAAAATCCTTTTATTCCAGCCCGTTTTTATTATCTGCTGATTGTACCTTCGTGTATGACGGTTGTATCTGCGTAGTAATCGTGTGCTCCTTGCTTCTTAGGTAAAAACGCAACTAATAAATAGCCTAGTAAAAAAACCGTTTTAGAAATATAGCGTCCAACTCCTTCACGAAACAGCACAACAGGCCAAGTTAACGTGGAGTCTTTCAGCGATACTACTTTAAGCCCAAACACCATTTTTCCAAGCGTTTGTCCAAAATACTTGGTCATTAAAACAAAATAACCATAGAAGATAATAACCGTTACAATCGTATAAGGAGAAAAAAATCCATCTTCTCGAGAAATACCTGCTAAATGGAAAATGGGCTTGATCAGCAGAGAGTTCAAGCTAGCTACCACAGCTAGATCTAAAAGATATGCCCAAAAGCGCATCCAAAAGCCTGCATAATGGAATTCACTACCTATTGGCGTACTTACCGCTGGCTCATGTTTTATATTGTCGTTTGATTCGGTTGAATGAGACTGATTTTCCATGTTCCCACCTCTATTCTGCATATAAATACATCAGACGCGGAGAGCTTGGCTGCGCAAATGTTTTTAACATTGCAGTGACTTGTTCATCTCCACCTATTACTTTTTGCATGCTCATTGAAAGCCAAGAAGGCAGTCCGAATCCTTGATCGTATTGAATTACTTGTGCCCCTTTTAACTTATAATCTTTTTCCATTCCTGTTACCGCATCTTCAAAATAGCCTAGTTGATCGACCAGCTTCAGCTCTTTAGCCTGACGTCCATCGTACACTCGTCCATCTGCGATAGAACGCACTTTTTCTTTAGACAAGTGACGTCCCTCAGAGATAACATTGACGAAACCATCGTACGAGTTGTCTACAAGTGTTTGCATAATTTCTTTTTCTTCTCCGGTCATTTCTCTTGTTGGAGACATAATATCTTTATGAGCCCCGCTTTTAATCACGACAGATTCTACTCCTAGTCTATCAGCCAGCTTGCCGTAGTTAACGCTTTGCATAATTACACCTAGTGAACCTGTTAAAGTGTCCGGGATTGCATAGATTTTGTTAGCCGCTGTTGAAATGTAATAGCCTCCTGAAGCAGCCATTGATCCCATTGAAATATACACTGGCTTTTTCGTTTCTTTCTTCAGCTCTTCAATTTTTTTATGTATTTCAGCACTTTCAACGACGCCGCCGCCCGGTGAATTCACCTTAATAATGACTCCTTTAACTGCCTTATCATTTTTTGCAGCCTCTAGCTGCTTTAAAAATGCTTGGTGGTTATAACCATTTTGGGACATAAGCGGAGAGGAACCGCTTCCTGTATCTTGAATCGTTCCATTGACCTCTAGCACTGCAATTTTCTTAGCTGCATTCCCTTTTTCGATAACTGTTTCTGATAGTTCACTGTCGTCTCCTCCAAATATGCCTGCCAGACCGTCATCTTTTTCTTCTTTGACTGAAAAACCAATATTAACAATCGCAGAAAAAATGAATAAGCAGGCTGCAATTAAAAGAGCAATCCACCTTTTTTTGTTCATGAAAATCCTCCTTTTTAGGTGTCAGAATTAAAAGATTATTCTTTTAATTCTTAAAGCAATAATGCTATAATTATTGTAACAAACTTTTTTTAAAAAGTTTACTTTATCGCTAATATTTTACATATCAGACAAACAAGGGGGAACTATCTATGCCAAATCGTCGCAACGTTTATTTCTTTCATCCAAAAAACCAGGAAACAAAGGCGCTTGTAAGTCCACTTATTGAGCTTGCAAAACAATATGACTTTCAAGTAGTAGATCATTTCGACAGCGCTAACATCATTGTAAGTATTGGCGGTGACGGAGCTTTCTTACAGGCTGTCCGTCAATCTGGCTTTCGAGATGACTGCTTATATGCTGGTGTCACAACTTCAGATCAACTAAGCTTTTACTGCGATTTTCATATCGATGAAACGGATAAAATGATTGAAGCTATTACGACAGAAAATATAGAAGTACGTCGATTTCCCGTTTTACAAACTCAAATTGATCAAGGAACTTCTTTTTATTGCTTAAATGAATGTTCGATTCGATCAGGTGTTATAAAAACACTCAGTCTAGATGTTTTTATTAATGAAAATCACTTTGAAACATTCCGTGGAGATGGGATGATTATTTCAACACCAACAGGCAGTACGGCTTATAATAAATCGGTAAGTGGAGCCGTAGTTGATCCGTTAATTCCTTGTATGCAAGTCAGCGAATTGGCATCGCTAAATAATAATAACTATCGTACATTAGGATCTTCATTCATCCTAAGCGCTGAGCATACGCTCACTTTAAAACTATCCAATGACAACAACCACAGTCCAATTATTGGAATAGATAACGAAGCATTAAATGCACGCCAAGTTGATCAAGTTCAAATTCGTTTAAGCGACCGTCAAATTAAAACGGTTAAACTGAAAGATAACTCTTTCTGGCAACGAGTTAAGCGTACATTTCTATAATAAAAAGCGCCCTTGGGCGCTTTTATTTTTGATATACAATTTCTCCATTAATAGCAGTCATCTGCACCTGTACCCCTGGAATATCATCTGCAGGTATCTCAAACAGATCTCTTTCTAATACGGTAAAATCAGCTACATAGTCCTTTTGAATATATCCTTTTTTGTCCTCTTGATGAATGGCCTGCGCACTTCCTAAAGTAAACAGCTGAACAGCTTCAAATACTGTAAGTCGCTCAGACGGTATGTAAACGACCGAGCTATTTGGAGAAGTTTTTCTAGAAACTGCTGCATAAATTGTTAACATGGGATTGATAGGTTCAATAGGCGCATCCGATCCGCCTGCACACATAACGCCCTCGTCCAATAACGTTTTCCACGCATAGCAATAGTCCAAATGCTCTTCTCCAATTTTTTCAATGACCCATGGAAAATCACTGGCTAAAAACCGAGGCTGGATATCCAATACAACCGGGAGCTTTTTTACACGCTCAACTAAATCTTTTCGTAGAATTTGCGCATGAATAATACGATCTCTTTGCCCTGTTTGAGGAGGATATTGTTCGATGCTTTCTACTACATATTGAAACGCTAAATCACCAATCGCATGAATTGCAACCGTCATGCCCAATTCTCTTGCTTTTCTCACTAGCTGTTTTAATTCATCGAGTGATTGAATAGCTACACCTCTTGTAGATGGGTCGCTTTTGTATGGAAAGCTTAAAAGAGCAGATTGACTGCCGAGAGAACCATCAGCAAAAATCTTCATTGGCCCTATTTCAATAAAAGCGGATGTGTCTTTCTTTTCTTCAACGTATGTATACATATCATCTACAGCTTCATGATGAACAAGTAAATGAGCACGAAACAGCTGCTTTTCTTTATGAATAACGTTTTGAAATGCTTGATATGTACGCAAAAAGCCTCCATAATAATTTAAATCTTCCGTATGTCCACCCGTCAATCCGTGCTGAATACAATCTTTAATAGCTACTGAAAGAGCTTGTCGAATATATGCTTCCGATACTTGAGGAATATGAGCCGTTACTAATTCTTGCGCTTGATCAGTCAAAAAACCGGTAGGATTTCCCGCTTCATCCCTCTGGATAATACCTCCCTCCGGGTCACATGTTTCAGCTGTAATCCCGGCTATTTTAAGAGCAGTCCCGTTTACTACTAATCCGTGACGACAGACTCGCTTCAACATAATAGGATGTTCTGTTGAAAGTTGATCAAGATCTTGATACTGAATCAAAGAGGAATCTTCCCACTGATTTTCATCCCAACCTTCTCCAATTACCCATTCTCCTTTTGGTGTACTCTCTACTTTTTGCCGAACGCGCATCAGCACGTCTTCCCTAGAAGTAGCTTGAGACAAATCAAGCCTAATGAGCTTTTCACCATGACCAATTAAGTGAAGATGGCTATCTACAAAGCCCGGATACATTGAATATCCTTTGAGGTGTACTTCTTTGTCAATCTCAGCACCCCATTTGATTCTTAGATTTTCTTCTGTGCCTATATCTTCAATAAATCCTTTTTCAACATATACGCTTTCTACATGCTCATCTTCTTTTAGCATCGTATATATTTTGCCTCCGTAAAATAAAGTCCCCATCGCCAACATCTCCTTTACTTTATAAAGCTTGATCTTGTCTCTATTATACGTGACAAAACAAACAAGACAAAAGAGTGAGGTTTCCCCCACTCTTTTTAGCCATCATTATTTAGTTAATATGACTTATTTACCACCAAGTTGTTGCTCAGCCATTTGAACTAAGCGTTTAGTGATTTCTCCACCAACAGATCCGTTAGCGCGAGCTGTTGCTTCTGGTCCAAGATTTACACCGAATTCAGAAGCGATTTCGTACTTCATTTGGTCGATAGCAGCTGCTGAACCAGGAGCTACTAATTTGTTTGTGTTTGCCATGTGTTTTCACCTCCTTGTTGAATATAGATTGTGTCAAAACACATGGCATCATACATTATTTTTTTGGTAATTTTATGAAATTTACCTTTTAAAACAAATCTTCTACGCTGTCTGCGGTATTTGTAGCCGAAGAAGCTGTCATCTCAAGCGTTTCTACATTATTTACCGCTTCTTGAATTAATGTTTCAAAGTCATAAAATTGTTCGTATCGATTTATTTTTTCACGCTTTGGCTTCGTTTTTGGTGAGCTTGGCGTAAAAATTGTACAGCAGTCTTCATACGGTCGATTCGAAATTTCATGTGTATCAATTTTGCGGGCAATTTCAACAATCTCCGTTTTATCCATTGTTACAAGCGGACGCAAAATTGGCGTATTAGTCACTTCATTAATCGCATACATGCTCTCAACCGTTTGACTAGCTACCTGCCCTAAGCTGTCGCCAGTTACGATAGCTAACGATTCATTTTTTTCACGAATAAGGTCCGTAATTCGAAGCATCATACGGCGTGTAGAGGTCATGGTATAATTCTCTGGAATTTGCTTTTGAATCGCTTGCTGTACAGCTGTAAACGGTACAATGTGAAGCTTTACTTTTTCGTGATAAGCCGTTAATTTTTGCGTTAAATCGATGACTTTTTGCTTAGAACGTTCACTTGTAAAAGGCGGACTGTAAAAATGAACCGCCTCTATTTCTAAACCGCGCTTCATGGCTAAGTATCCTGCAACCGGGCTGTCGATTCCTCCAGAAAGCATCAGCATCGCTTTTCCACTCGTACCAACTGGAAGACCTCCTGCTCCGCGATAATCAAAACATGTAATATACGTTGCTTCACTTCTCACTTCTACTCGTACATTTACGCTTGGTTCTTTTACGTTTACCTGTAGATGCTCTGTATTTCGCAGAATATGACTTCCTACTGAATAATTTAATTCGTTTGTATCAAGAGGAAATTGTTTATACGCTCTCCGAGTAGATACTTTGAATGTTTTTCCTTCTATATCAAATTCTTTCATTGCTTCTAACGCTGCTTCTTGAATCGCTTCAAGCTCATTTTCAACTTTTAATGCTAAACTAAAGCTTTGAATACCAAAGATTTGCTGAAGACGTTCGATGATAGGCTCATGATTTTCACCGTTTAAGTGAATATACATGCGGTCTCTTGTGTATTTCACGTGAATATTTTGGAATGCACTAAGAGCCGTTACGATATTTTTTCTTAGCTGGGCAACAAATTTTTTTCTATTTTGTCCTTTGGTTGAGATTTCTCCGTACCGAATTAAAATATGGTTATATATCATAATCATTTACCTCATTACTTTCTTTAGATCTTCAATTACTGTGAAAATAGCATTTACAATGGGCGTTACTTCATTATAATCATTTAAGCCTGACAAGCTTAATCGAATGGACTGATCGGCTTCTTCGTAATTTTTACCGATAGCTAAAAGCGTTTTGCTTGGCTTTTTTCGCTTTGATGAGCAAGCAGATGTAGTGGAGACAAACACTCCTTTTTCTTCAAGAGCGTGAACAAAAACCTCACCTTTAATACCTTGTGCTGTAAAATTTATAATATGAGGTGCCGAATGCTCATTCGGCGTATTAATTGTGATTCTTTCGTGAGCAGAAAGGTTGTCCATCAGTTCTGCTTTTATTTTCCGCATTTTTTGCTGATTTTGAGCAGCATGTTCAAGTGTTAAACGAAGTGCTTTAGCAAATGCTACGATTCCTGGCACATTTTCCGTGCCTGATCGATGCTGCATTTCCTGAGAGCCTCCGCTAAGCAGCGGATGAAGCTGAACTCCATTTCGTTTATATAAAATTCCCGTCCCTTTTAAGCCGTGAATTTTGTGTCCTGATAATGTGCATAAATCAATTTTATGATTTGCTAAAGAAAGCGGAACTTTTCCAATCCCCTGCACATGATCGACGTGAAAAAGCACCTTTGAATAGTTCGTCAGCATCTGTCCAATTTCTTCAATTGGCTGAATGGTGCCAATCTCATTATTTACATGCATAACAGATACTAAAATGGTTTCATCCGTAATAGCTGATTCAATAGCCGCAGGTGATACAAATCCACTGGAATCTACCGGAACATACGTAACGTTAAATCCTAGGGCTTCTAACTGCTTGAATGGTTCATGAACAGAATCATGTTCAATATTTGTCGTAATGATATGCTGACCTCGGCTTTTATATTGCATCGCTACGCCTTTAATAGCCAAATTATTCCCTTCCGTTCCTCCAGATGTAAAGATAATTTCATTTGACGATACGTGCAGCAATTCTGCTACTTGCTCACGCGAACGGCTCAACAAATTCTCCGCCTGTACGCCAAACTGATGGAGGGAGGATGGATTGCCATAATAAGTTGTAGCTACTTTAGTAAAAGATTGTATGACTTCATTATAGGGTTTTGTTGTAGCGCTATTATCTAAATAAATCAAGGATGCGCGCCCCCTTCTTCATTTTTTCGGAACAACGTATTATCATAACATACCTTGATGCTTTTTTAAATTAGGTTTTGCCTTAGTAATCATAACAAGGATAGACGATCTTTTCAAAGCTATTTGCCACTTTATAAGCAAGGCCTCCCCTTGCTTATCCTAACAGTTGCTACCGTATGTATAGACTATACCATTAGCATTGAAAGAGATACGAGATAGTATGCAAAGAAAAGCGTCATAAAAAAGCTCGCGTCCTTTGGACACGAGCTTTTTAACTCTGTGAAGATACAATACGCTGTATACGATCCAGCGCACCAGGATCTACTTGCTCAATAGCTGCAGATGCCTGTTTTAATGCTTCTTTGTATTCATAATGACGAAATGCTTCTTCTGCTTCTTCTAAAGACTGTGCAATTGAGTGATGAGTACTTCTATAACGGTTACCGTATTGAATCACTCTTTCAACGAGTCGCGCTTCTTCTAACATTGCCTCTGTTTCATCAAATGTATCCTGAACAAAACCAACAGCATCTTCAAGTAAAGATTGAACAGCTTGAATATTAAGCGGTTTTTCTTTCAGCTTAGCGGTTACTTCATTTAAGATATGAACCGTTTTTTCAAGCTGCACTTTATATTCTTCAGGAACACCAGGAAGGTTGCTTTTTTGAATAAGGCGTCGTGCTTCAATCAACTGAGATTTCAGTTCTTCTATTTTGTCCTTAGCTGAGAGCTCATCTTTGCGAAGAGCTTGTAGCATATCGCTATAGGATTCCTGAGATTCTTTTAATTGGTTAAGCTGTTTGGAAACGTCTTCGAGTTCTTCTTGGATCACACTGTAGGCTAAATTGTGCTCCGCCACCTTGTCCGAAATATTATAGTACAAGTTAGTCAATCGTTTTAGTTCGCGGTCCATTTTATAATATACGTCTAAATCGCGCTCTTTAAAATGATAGCTTTGCTGTACAAATAGCGTTTCTTCACGAAGTTCACGGTTTCGTTCTTGAAGCATACGAAGGAAGTTAGATACCGTATGAGATTCACGGTTCATTTTATGATAGGAGAAAACCTCATGCTCAAGTGAGTCATATAACTGCTCTAAGCGTTCGTTCACATCATCTAGTTTTGTAATCGCTTCTTCCACATATAATTCTTCAATATCTGCAATAATTTCAGCAGTTTCTTGTTTTAAAAGCTCTACCGTTTCTTCTACTTGTAGATGATCTAACACATATCCCTGCTCACTCATTTCGCGGAACCCGTCAAGCAGTTCATTGAACTGAACAGGAAGAGTGGTCTGACACTCAACTAACACTTTTGGAATTTGTTCTAAATACGAATCAATAGCTGTTAAATCAGTTTTTAATTGAAGAACAATCTCACGTGCTTGAAGATAGTTTCCGTTAATCGTCTCTTCCTCGTATTTTTTAAACTGCTCTTTAGACGTATTAATTGCGTATTCTAACGTTTTTTCAGCATTTCCATAGGAATACCGATGTGCGAGCAATTTTTTCTTCACATGGCGGTGAAGCTGATTTAATTCCTCAATATCATATCGATTATCTTGTTCGCTACCAATTAAATTTTGAAGTTCAGTAAGTATGTTTTCAATATCTATCTTGGTTTGTTCTAAGGCTTGATCAATATGTATAGATAACTGCTTCGCTTTTTTAAATCGGTATTTATCCGCTGCTTCTTCCGTTTCAAACAGTTCTTTATCAATTTTCGGGAGATTAGTTGATATAATTTCATCCCACTGCTCACGCCAACGTTCAAATAGCTCTTCAGTTTGACCTGTCATGTTCAATTCTTTTACTTTTGAAATTTCCTCTGCAACTGGCGTATTTGCTAATTCGACTTTGATCGTTTCCAGGCGATCAATTTCTTGATAAATCTTTTTACGTGAAAACATTCCGTACACAACTAATCCGATAATAAGTATGATTAGTGCTATAATGAATTCCATACTAAGCCCCCTTACAGTGCGTTCTACATGACAAGTTTCTTATTTATAAAAAGGGTGAATTTAATCCTTTAAATTTTTTTGCGTCAATGTTTTTATGATACCATGTAAAGTCCAACTTTTGAGCAAAAAATTAAATTTTTTTATACAAAATATTGGCATGGAGTCACTTTGTGTCGTTACAATGGAAAAAGAAGAAAAAAGGAGGCATTTTTTATGAAAGTTGACAAACATATTCATACTCCATTTTGCCCACACGGTTCACCTGATTCATTGCAACAATATGTTGAACAGGCGATTTCCCTGAACTTTTGCGAGATTTCGTTTACAGAGCATGCTCCATTACCAAAAAGCTTCAGTGATCCGACGCCTGATCGCGACAGCGGAATGGATCCTGACAAACTTGATCGCTACATTCAAAACGTACAGCAAGTTAAAAAAGAATTTGAGCGCGATATTCGTATTAATATCGGATTGGAAGTTGACTTTATTGAAGGATTTGAACACGAAACAATAGATTTCTTAAACGAATATGGTCCTTATCTCGATGACAGCATACTTTCTGTCCACTTCTTAAAACATGAAGAAGGATATGACTGCCTAGATTTTAGCGCTGACGTATTTGCACATATTGTACAGAAGTTTGGCAGCGTAAGCAAAGTATATGATAAGTATTACAACACGGTATTACGCTCTGTACAGGCCAATTTAGGCGTTTATAAGCCTAAGCGCATTGGTCATATGACGCTCGTACATAAATTTCAAACTCGCTTTCCATATGAAGACACACTTTCCCCTATTATTTTAGCAATACTCGATGAAATAAAAATGAAAGATTTGGCTTTGGATTATAATGGTGCAGGGTTGTTTAAGCCTTTGTGCAAGGAAGCGTATCCAGCTCCCTTTGTCGTAAAAGCAGCCCAACAGAAAAAAATCCCTCTCGTATATGGGTCAGACGCCCACTGTGCGAAGGATTTAGGCCAAGGCTATGGAGAGCTCCATTTAGGATAATTGAACGCGCAGTTTGTTTGTCCGTTCATATGGTAAACATACCGTTGTGTGCACCCATTGCTCAAGCTCAATCGCATATTGCTGAACAAAATACGGTTCGTGAGGCAATATATGAAGAACTTCACTTAGATACTGAGGATGAAGATAAGGCATAGACAGCATGCCCTTAAGCTCAATGATTGTAAAGGAAACGTGCAGCTTTCGAAATTCCTTTTCTTTCATCCCTCTTTCAAGGATTGTTTTTAAGTAGTATTTTTCCTTAGTTAAATACGTAGTCATAACTTCTCGAATTAAAATCGTGTCAAGAGAGATTTCTCTATATACGAGCCGGGCAATATGCCTATTTTCGTGCTGGTAATGTAAGATAGCTCGAATCATCACGATTATACTTTCTGTTGAAGACAACTTTTTCATTTCTTGGAATGCTTGCTCCAGTACCGCAATATAACCTTCAAAATAAGAAATCACTAAACTTTCAAGCAATCCTTCTTTGCTATGAAAATAATATGAAATATTCGCTACGTTCACTTTCGCTTTTCCTGCAATCTCGCGCACCGACGTACCATCAAAACCTTTTACGTTAAAAAGAGAAACAGCCGCATCAATAATTTTCTCTTTCGTTTTTGACTGTACAGCCATCTATCTACACCTCATTTCGATTTATTTTTACAAAACACATATGATTGCAAAATTGTGTAGAAATCGTTACAGTATTTAAAAAGGATTTTAGTAGCCTCTCTACATAATTCGTGATAGGCTTTTTAGTTCCTGTAATCTTTTATCGACAAAGTAGCGTTAAAACTGACGTTTCCTGATAAAAACTCATTAAATCTTATGTTGAATGGAGGAGAATACATTGTTTAATGTCGAAAACTACAGTGGCTCAAAACAAAAGGATTATGAATTAGTAATTAAGCAATTACGCGCCTTATTAGAAGGAGAAAGCAATGCCATTGCTAATCTAGCAAATGCTTCAGCTTTACTAAATCAATTTTTAAATGAAGTAAACTGGGTAGGTTTTTATTTAATGGAAGACGGCGAGTTAGTACTCGGTCCTTTCCAGGGGCTGCCGGCTTGTGTTCGAATTCCACTTGGAAAAGGCGTATGCGGTACAGCAGCTCAAAATCAAAGAACAGAGCGAATTGAAGATGTTCATGCATTCCCTGGCCACATTGCATGTGATGCTGCTTCTCAATCTGAAATCGTTGTGCCAATGGTAAAAGACGGTAAACTTTTAGGTGTTCTTGATATTGACAGTCCAATCAAGAATCGCTTTGATGAAATCGATCAACAGTATCTTGAAGAATTCGTGAAAGAACTCACTTCTTTTCTTTGAATATGAATAAGCAAAAAAACCGCTGCGAATCAGCGGTTTTTGCTTATTAAACAAACGTTTGATTAGCCCATCACCACCGTTTTCTTACGTTCTTTCTTCTCCTTTCATACTTCAAATGAATATATCCTTTCTTTTACATTCTTTTAATCTTCAATCTTCCTTGACTTTATACGAGGAAACACCTATAATACTCGTTGTGTGAAATATTGCAGCTTATACAATCTTCTTTATGTTTTTTCATTTTGTTCCTCATTAAAAGATTGTTTTACAGAAGTAGCAATCCTTTTAACAAGATGGTGTATCGTGTAACTCTCTGCTGCTAGAGCGATGGTACATGAAAACAAAATGAGCATATCGCTAGAATGTGTCTGTTTTTGTTTTGCATAAAATAAAAACACAAACAAGGAGGAGTCATCATGGCTCGTTATACAGGTCCAAGTTGGAAAATCTCTCGTCGCTTAGGTCTTTCTCTAAGTGGTACAGGTAAAGAATTAGAAAAACGCCCTTACGCTCCAGGTCCACACGGCCCAGGTCAACGTAAGAAAATTTCTGAGTACGGTTTACAATTACAAGAAAAGCAAAAATTACGCCACATGTATGGTGTAACTGAGCGTCAATTCCGTAACTTATTCGTTGCTGCTGGTAAATTAACTGGTAAGCACGGTGAGAACTTCATGATTCTTTTAGAAGCTCGTCTTGATAACTTAGTATACCGTATGGGTCTTGCACGCACTCGTCGTCAAGCTCGTCAATTAGTTAACCACGGTCACGTTTTAGTTGACGGTAAACGCGTTGACATCCCATCTTACCGTGTACAACCTGGTCAAGTGATCGGTGTTCGCGAAAAATCTCGCAACCTTTCAATCGTGAAAGAAGCGCTTGAAGTTAACAATTTCGTACCAGACTACTTAACAGTAGACGCTGAGAAATTAGAAGGTACATTCACTCGCTTACCAGAGCGTTCTGAATTATCTGCTGAAATCAACGAAGCACTAATCGTAGAGTTCTACTCTCGTTAATAGTAAAAAGCCGTTCCTTATGGAGCGGCTTTTTTGCTATCTATATAAAAAAAAGGCCTTTCGGCCTTTTTTTTATGCGTATTGAATAAGCGTATATTTTTTCTTGCCTCGACGAATCACTGTGAATTGACCTTCAATACGGTCTTCTGCACCTACTGTTTTTTGTAAATCTTGTTCACGCTCACCATTTAAGTAAATCGCACCGTTTGAAATATCTTCACGTGCTTGACGTTTAGAAGGAGAAATTTTACTTTCTACAAGTAAATCAATTAAACCAATATCTTCACCTGTATGCGTGTAAGAAGGAACATCCTTGAATCCTTGCTTAATTTCTTCTGCTGTTAGCTCTGAAATACTTCCGCTAAATAAAGCTTGCGAAATACGAATTGCTTGCTCAAGAGCTTCTTCACCGTGTACAAGCGTAGTCATCGCTGCCGCTAGTGCTTTTTGTGCTTCGCGTTTTTCAGGAGCTTCTTTTGCAGAAGCTGCTAATTCATTAATTTCCTCGTGTGATAAGAATGTAAAGTATTTTAAATATTTTATAACATCACGATCATCTGTATTAATCCAGAATTGGTAGAATTCATACGGACTTGTTTTTTCAGGGTCTAACCAAATTGCTCCGCCTTCTGTTTTACCGAACTTCGTCCCGTCCGCTTTTGTTACAAGCGGAACTGTTAATCCAAATGCTTTTGCATCTTCTTCTGATTTACGAATTAATTCTAAGCCAGCTGTAATATTTCCCCATTGGTCGCTGCCGCCAATTTGAAGCTTACAGTTATATGTTTGGTATAAATTCAAGAAATCGTATGATTGTAAAATCATGTAGCTAAATTCCGTAAATGAAATGCCTGATTCGATACGAGATTGAACAGAATCCTTTGCCATCATATAGTTAATACCAAAGTTTTTACCGATATCTCGTAGGAATGTAATAACATCTAATGAGCCAATCCAGTCATAGTTATTTGCAATAACTGCTGCATTTTCACCTTCTTCGAAATCTAAGAAGCGTGAAAGCTGACCTTTAATACGCTCACTAAACATGGCAACCGTTTCTTTTTCATTTAATGTACGCTCTGCTTTTTTACCGCTTGGATCTCCAATAAGACCCGTACCTCCACCAACTAATGCAATTGGTTGGTGTCCAGCTTGTTGAAAGCGACGTAAAATTAAAACAGGAAGCATGTGGCCGATGTGAAGGCTGTCGGCTGTCGGATCGAATCCACAGTACAAACGAACAGACTCTTTACTCAAAAGTTCACTTAAACCTTTTTCATCCGTTTGTTGGTTAATGAGCCCTCGAAACTCAAGATCTTGTAAAATATCCATGTTATATATTCTCTCCTTTATCTAATTGCTCGTTACAATTTGTTGAACAACATAAAAAACGCCCCTTCTTAAAAAAGAAGGGACGAAAATATCGCGGTACCACCCTATTTGGAAATAAATTATTTCCCACTTAAATGATGTAACGGTCTACCCGTCTTTTGCTACTGTAAGTTCACAAAAGATGCTCAAGGACGTATTTCATATTTGTCTATGTACTGATTTTCAGCAACCATCAGCTCTCTTAAACAGGGAGACAAGTATTACTTCTTCCTATCACTGCAGTTTATTTTATTTAAAAGTTTACACCCCACAATTATGAATGATTTCATTTTAAAATTCAAGTCCAAAAAAAAGTTCAAACAGCTGGCTGTTTGAACTTTATAAAAATCACTTATTTTCCCTACAAAGATTGAAACATTTACTCCTTAGTCTTCCATCGTTGACAAATCGCCCGTTGGCAAATCTAATTCCCACGCTTTTAAAACGCGACGCATAATTTTACCACTTCGTGTTTTAGGTAGCTTATCTTTAAACTCGATTTCACGCGGGGCTGCATGAGCAGCTAACCCTTTTTTCACAAATTGACGAATATCTTCAATCAGTTCATCTGAAGATTCATACCCATCTCTAAGTGCGATAAATGCTTTAATAATTTCCCCACGCACAGGGTCAGGCTTACCAATAACACCCGCTTCTGCTACAGCAGGGTGTTCAACAAGCTTACTTTCCACTTCAAATGGACCCACGCGTTCTCCTGCCGTCATAATAACATCATCGATTCGGCCTTGGAACCAAAAATAACCGTCTTCATCCATATACGCCGAATCACCTGATACGTACCAATCACCTGGCATAAAATATGACTCATACTTTTCTTTGTTGTTCCAAATCGTATGCATCATAGATGGCCAGCCTTTTTTAATTGCTAAGTTACCCATTCGATAAGGTGGAAGCTCTTGTCCTTGATCGTCAACGATTGCTGCTTGTACACCTGGAATTGGCTTCCCCATAGATCCTGGCTTAATTTTCATAGACGGATAATTACAAATCGTCTGACCGCCAGTTTCAGTCATCCACCACGTATCATGAATACGTTTTTGGAACACCTTCATTCCCCAGCGTACCACTTCAGGATTTAACGGTTCTCCCACACTTAATACATGTCTGAGATTGCTTAAATCATAGCGTTTAACTAAGTCATCACCAGCACCCATTAGCATACGAAAAGCTGTAGGTGCACTGTACCAAACCGTTACGCCAAAATCTTCAAGTGCTTGATACCATGCATCTGGACTAAATCGTCCTCCCACAATCACATTGGTTGCTCCAGCAAGCCAAGGACCAAAAATCCCATAGGAAGTCCCCGTTACCCAACCGGGATCTGCTGTACACCAATACACATCGTCATCTTTTAAGTCGAGTACCCACTTTGCAGTTTGATAGTGCTGAAGCATTGCGTTGTGAACATGAAGCACCCCTTTTGGTTTGCCAGTTGAACCTGATGTATAATGAAGCAGCATACCATCTGTTCTATCTACCCACTCAATTTCCACCTCTTTATTCGCCGCTTCTAATCGCTTCAGAAAATCTAGTTGAATGCCTTCTTCTTCTACATTTTCCCCTACCAGGAGAATGTGTTTTAAAGCTGGCAAATCTTTCACCGGAACGCGGCTCAGCAGTTCAGGCGTCGTAATTAACACTTTTGCATCACTGTCTTGCAAACGATCTTTTACTGCACCTTCCATGAACGCTTCAAATAAAGGCCCAACAATAGCACCAAGCTTCACCGCTCCTAACAATGCAAAATAAAGTTCCGGAGAGCGAGGCATAAAGATAAACACGCGATCTCCTTTTTCTACGTCTGCTTGTTTTAGCACGTTTGCGGCTTTGTTTGACCATTCTTTCATTTCTTTGAATGTGTATTTTTCATTGCGCTGCGCGTCTCGATAATAAAGCGCAACTTTATTTTTACGCGTAGAGTTTGCGTGCTTATCAATTGCTTCATAAGCTGCATTTAGTTTACCTGTTTCATGCCATGAAAATTCCTTCTCCACTTGTGACCAGTCAAAGGTTTGATACGTTTTATCATAGTCCTGTAAGTTGTATACCCCTTCAATTACAGGAAGCGCTTCCACCTTCATCACAAACTCCCCCTTATGTATAAAATTTACAAACCTATTATATAACAAAAATAGACTTTTCACAATTTTATAAAAATCATTTGTCGGAATTGGGATAATAGTCTCCCTTGTTATATGACAACCTCTGTTATAGAAGTGTGGAATGAACAAGAATCTCTTTTAATTTTTTATTCTATGTATTCTAAGAAACTCCTTTTCTTTTATTTAATTTTTTGAAAACGCTTTAATATAAAGTTTTTTTTGTATTATAATACAGATAAGACTGCTTGAAGGTGGTGATTCATGTGAAACATTCCCAAACATACAATATGAAAGAACTAAAAACCGCTGTTGGAGCAATTGTTATTGAAGGACCTGTTTCCTCCCAGACCTTGCAACAACTTGATTTTCATGAGCAACTAACAGCCTTTCGTCCACCTGAACAGCAAAAAGAAGCATTGATCGAGATTGCCAACTTGCCTGAAGGTAGAATCATTGTTGCTCGCCATCATCATACAATCATTGGTTATGTAACCTTTTTATATCCCGATCCTCTAGAACGATGGTCGGAAGGAAATATGGAGAATTTAATCGAATTAGGAGCTATAGAGGTAGCCGCTCCATTTCGCAGCTACGCTGTTGGTAAAAACTTGCTTATCGTATCTATGATGGATGATGCAATGGAAGATTATATTATCATTACGACAGAATACTACTGGCATTGGGATTTAAAAGGAACAGGGCTAAATGTGTGGGATTACCGCAAAATTATGGAGAAAATGATGAATAAAGGCGGACTGACGTGGTTTGCCACAGATGATCCGGAGATTAGCTCCCACCCTGCTAATTGTTTGATGGTAAGAATCGGGAGCAGAGTACCTCAAGAAAGCATACAAGAATTTGATAGCCTGCGCTTTCGAAATCGCTTTATGTATTAAGCTGACCTTTAAGAAAAGGAGCTGTGTCTGATGATTGTTGAAGAGATGATGAAAACTGATCTCGTTACCTTAACCCCCGACCATACGATTGCTGAAGCTATGAAACTTTTAGATACACATAAGATTAGACATATTCCTATCATTAATGACCTTCATCACGTAGTTGGCATCATTTCTGATCGTGACGTAAGAGATGCAAGTCCATCTATTTTAGATAATACTTATACATCTGCTCTTCTATCCGAACCCGTGCGGATGATTATGCAAACAGAAGTCATTACAGCTCACCCTCTTGATTTTGTTGAAGAAATTGCAAGTATTTTTTATGAACATCAAATCGGTTGTATTCCCGTCACAAAAAACAAGCGGTTAGTAGGCGTTGTTACCGAAAGAGATCTATTACATACGTTTATTCAGCTTACCGGCACCAATAAGCCAGGTTCACAAATTGAAATAAAAGTAGAAAATAAGGCTGGCGTGCTCGCTGAAGTTACATCCCTCTTTGGTTCAACGAGAACAAACATCTTAAGCGTACTTGTCTACCCTGACGTAGATGAACGATATAAAATACTTGTGCTTCGCATTCAAGCTATTAATCCATTGATTAGTATAAATACATTAAAAGAAAACGGCTATGAGGTGTTGTGGCCTAAATTACCGGAGATGACGTAATGACTAGTAACGCTGTATTTATTTATTCAGATGATATTCTTTCGTACAAATTCAGCAATAATCATCCGTTTAACCAGCTTCGTGTTCAACTAACATATGAACTGTTACGGGAATTTGGCGCTTTAGGCAATCAAGATATTGTATTACCGCGGATGGCATCTGATGAGGAACTTCAGCTTGTCCATGATACTAGCTATATTCAAGCAGTAAAATTAGCAGGAAGCGGCGAGCTTTCTGTTGAAAAAGCAGCAGATTTTGGTCTTGGAACAGAAGATACACCTATGTTTCCCAACATGCATGAAGCCAGTGCATTTTTAGTTGGTGGTACACTTACTGCTGTAGATTATGTGATGACTGGAAAAGCTCAGCATGCTCTAAATTTAGGAGGAGGATTGCACCACGGCTTTCGAGGAAAAGCTTCCGGCTTCTGTATTTATAACGATAGCGCGGTAGCCATCAAATATATGCAGCAAAAGTACAACGCGCGTGTTCTCTATGTCGATACAGATGCTCACCACGGTGACGGCGTGCAATGGACATTTTATGACGACCCTTCCGTTTGTACTCTTTCCATTCATGAAACGGGACGCTACTTGTTTCCAGGCACGGGAAACGTTAACGAACGCGGGCACAGTGAAGGCTATGGTTATTCATTTAATGTGCCTGTTGATGCTTATACGGAAGATGAGTCTTGGCTCGACGTTTATAAGACCTCTTTAAAAGAAGTAGCTGCTTTTTTTAAACCAGATGTTATCTTGACACAAAATGGAGCCGATTCTCATTATTACGATCCGCTCACTCATTTATGTGGCACCACGAAAATATACCGTGAGATTCCTAAAATTGCTCATGAAATTGCTCATGAATACTGTCAGGGAAGATGGATTGCGGTTGGCGGAGGAGGTTATGATATTTGGCGGGTTGTTCCTCGGGCTTGGTCATTCATTTGGCTTGAAATGATTGAACGAAAGGCAGAAGGCATGCTTCCTCTGTCATGGCTTGAAAAATGGACAAAAGTATCGCCTCACCCCGTTTGCACGCAGTGGGATGATGAACCTAATATCTATCAGCCAATTCCAAGAAAACCAGAAATAACAGAAAAAAACGCTCAAACTCTTGAGCGCGCTCTTTATCCTATTCGTTCTCATACATCTCATTCTTAAAAAAGGCTATACAAGCGTATGGCCTTTTTCACTGTGCTTCGGGATCTGAAATAATAATTTCGACGCGTCTATTTTTTTGTAGATTGTCATTAGACGTGTTCGGAACAAGCGGCTTTGTATCTCCGTATCCAAGTGCTTCAAAGCGGTTAGCAGAAAGAGAAAAATGGTTCGTTAAATAACGTATGACGCCGCTAGCACGCGCTGCCGATAGTTCCCAATTAGATGGATAACGATAGGTGTGAATGGGTCGATTGTCGGTATGACCTTCTACTTTAATATCATTTGGAATAGTACTGAATAACCTTCCTAATTCATCCAGAAAAGGGGTGCCTTTTTTCAAAATGTCCGCTTGTCCTGTTTCAAACAGCACCTGTTCTTGTAAAATAAGCACAACTCCGCGTTCATCTCGCTTAGCAATAATGACATTCTGAAGCTTATTTCCTTTCAGGTAATCCTGCACTTTCGCTAAAATGTTATCCAGCTTTTGAGACTGCTGGCTCTTTTCTACAGAAGCTAATGATCCACCGCTTGTAAGCGAATTGACAACGGTCTGAAACTTTTGATTATCCACGCTAGACATTGAAAATAGTAAAATAAAAAAAACTAATATTAACGTCACCAAATCAGCAAATGTTACCATCCATTTTGGCGACTGTGCCGAATACCTTTTTCTTCTACGCTTCACGAACGTGTTCTCTCTTTTCTTCCAGCTTTCGTTTTTCAACAGGGGCAAATACTTTTAGCTTTGCTTGCACAAAGCGAGAATTTTGACCCGCCTGCAAGCCGATGACACCTTCAATAATCACTTCTTTAACAAAAAGCTCATGCTCCGTTTTACCAGCTAATTTAGCTGCGATTGGCTGAAAAAACAAGTTTGAAAGCAGCGCCCCGTAGAAAGTCGTTAAAAGAGCAATTGCCATGTTAGGTCCAAGCGATGAAGGGGTATTAAGGCTTTTAAGCATTAGCACTAGCCCAACGAGCGTCCCAATCATTCCCCAAGCGGGGGCATAATCGCCTGCTTTTTCAAACATACTTCGACCTCTCGCATGTCTTTCTTCCACTGCAGCTATTTCAGCTTCAAGCAGCTCTCGAATCATTTCCGGTTCTACTCCATCAATGGCTAGCAAAATACCTTTTTTCACAAATGAATCATCGATTTGTTCAAGCTCTGCTTCTAACGATAGAAGTCCTTCTCGACGCGCTTTCTCCGATAAATGTACAAATGTTCCTACAATTTCTTCTACGTTTATTTCTTTAGATTGAAACGCTTGTTTCCCTACTCTTCCCATATTTTTTAATTGTTTTAAAGGAAAGCTCACGCACAGCGTACCAAAAACGCCTCCCAGTACAATTAAAATCGATGGTACATCAATAAAAGCTAAAAAACCGCTCATTCCCCCACTTGAAATAACCCCAAACACAACCATAGAGATACCAATTAGTATCCCTATAGGTGTGAGCATATCAATTTTTTTCATATTCTATCTCCCCGTGTCTGAACTTTGGATTCGTTCTTATTCATTCACAGGTATTATTTTGTTGACTGTCTGAACTCGATGCGGTGAGGAAGCTGTACAATGCTGCTGTCTACCGTTTCTTTGTTCATGTATTTTGTTAAGAGACGCATCGCTACTGCACCAATATCATACATTGGCTGTACAACAGATGTTAACTGAGGACGAACCATTGTTGAAAGTCTTGTGTTATCAAAACCGATAACTTCTAGATCGTTTGGTACATTCAACCCGCGATCTTGTGCCCCGTGAATAACGCCTAATGCCATTTCATCCGTTCCAACGAAAATAGCAGTTGGCTTTTCAGCTTCTTCTAATAGTTTTTCAACCGCCTCAATACCTGAATCGTACGTATAGTCTCCTTCTACAATATAAGAATCACGTACAGGCAATCCGCTTTCAGTAAGAGCACGCTTGTACCCTTTTACTTTTTTCGCATGATTGATTGGTTCTTCTAACGTACCTGAAACGAATGCAATATTTTTATGACCGCTGTCAATTAGTGATTGCACTGCATCAAAAGCTGCTTGTTCATAATCAATAGTTACAGATGGGATTTGGTTAGTTGATTCGATTGATGCTGCAAGTACAACTGGAACCGGTGATTTTTTTAGCTCTTCTACGTGTTCTTCCGTTACATTCCCACTCATGAAGATGATTCCGTCTACTTGTTTACCAAGCATGTTATTTAAAAGGTGAAGTTCTTTATCTTGATTTTGATCGGAGTTACTTAAGATGATATTATATTTGTACATTGTTGCAATATCTTCGATTCCACGCGCTAATTCTGCATAGAAAATATTTGAAATATCAGGAATGATAACTCCTACTGTCGTTGTTTTTTTACTTGCTAATCCACGCGCTACTGCGTTCGGACGATAGCCTAGTCTTTCAATTGTTTCTAATACTTTTTTTCTAGTTGATGGTTTTACATTTGGATTTCCGTTTACCACACGAGAAACCGTTGCCATCGACACGCTTGCTTCCCTTGCTACATCATAAATTGTTACGTTCACAACAAACACTCCTTATCGAAAAACATTTCGTTTATTTTATCCTTATTTCATTTCTTGTATTTACGTATATAAATCCATCTTCCTTTATAGAATGGCTATTTCTAGCTCCTTCACTCTTACATACAGCTTAGATACCCTGTATGCATCTAAATCATTCCTGTTATGCCCTTATTATTACGTGGCAAAGACAATTTTACCAGTTTATATGTAACAATGTAAAAGACGGTGTATATTAAGTAAATAAAAAAAGTGAATCGCGAATTTATATCATATGCAATCACAGAATGATAGCGAATATCTGTAACTACTATACGATACTATGTGCTTCATCGCAACGTATTTACCGCCTTTTTCCGACAAGTTTCACGAGAATTTCATAAATTCTTGTTTTTTGGATTTGCACTTATTCTTTCCTATTTTGACAAAAGTTATCGACTGTTTTCAAAATACGTGATAATTTCGCTTATCTTTATTATAACGAAAGGCAAACAAGCTTGAAACCATTAAGTGCCTCAAACTTGTCATAAAAGTATACGAATTTTTCATTTTTACGTTTTTTTATAAATTTAAGTTACATATAGGTTTTAGCTGCTTCATAAATTCTGTAAATTGCGGGATATCCATTTGCTGAGCTGAATCAGAAAGTGCTACCGCAGGATCTGGATGAACTTCTGCCATAATTCCATCTGCACCGATGGCAAGAGCTGCTTTAGCCGTTGGAACAAGTAAATCTCGTCTTCCCGTTGAATGGGTGACGTCGACTAAAACAGGTAAATGAGTTTCTTGTTTTAAAATGGGAACAGCTGAAATATCCAGCGTATTTCGCGTTGCTCGCTCATACGTACGAATTCCTCGTTCACACAAAATCAGCTGATCATTTCCTTTTGAAACAATGTATTCAGCAGCATTAATAAACTCATCAATCGTAGCGGCTAAGCCTCGCTTTAATAACACAGGCTTCTTCACCGCACCCGCTTCTTTTAACAGCTCAAAATTTTGCATATTACGAGCGCCAATTTGAATCACATCTACGTATTCTACAGCTGTTTCAATATCAGCGGGATCGACAATTTCACTAATAACGGCTAAATCGTATTCGTCAGCTACTCTTTTTAAAATTTGCAATCCTTCTAAGCCAAGGCCTTGAAAATCATAAGGAGATGTTCTTGGCTTGTAGGCTCCGCCTCTAAGCATCCGCACGCCCTGCTGCTTCACGGCTTTTGCTACGGCTGCTACTTGCTCATAGCTTTCAACGGAACAAGGTCCTGCTACAAAACGCTGAAGTCCGTCACCAATTGTTTCTCCTTTTACCGTAACAATTGTATTTTCCGGCTTCTTTTTACGGGATACAAGAAGTGCTTTACGATGATCGTCTTCTTGAAGCTCTAAATGAGCTTTGAAAATCTCTTTGAAAATATGTTGAAGCGTAGAAGTTTGAAACGGTCCTTCATTCTTGCTTAAAATCGCATCAAGCATTGCTCGTTCACGAACGGGATCAAACCGTTTGGTTGACTGCATGCCTTTTAACTTTCCTATTTCTTGAACGAGCTCGCCTCGCTCATTAATAAGCTTTAACAGTTTCATATTTACTTCGTCAATTTGAGATCGCAAATGCTGAAGATTTGAATTCGTCATGTACGTCCACCCTTTCACTGATTTTAAAAAATCCGTTTAGCAGGGTTACTACATAAGATGATAGATGATGGAGGATATATGTAAGGGGCTTCTCTGCTTTTATGTGCTAAACTACATCTATTGTACGAAAAAGCGGATGAAACCGCAATCAGCTTATAAAAAAAAGAGGTTGAGGCATAGCTAAATCGCTCCAACCTAAAGGCGAAAAAATGGGATAAACACTCTATTATGGATTGCTTATCATACAGTAAACCTACGTTCACCCTTCCAATGAAAAAATCCGAACGATTAATGTTCGGATTTTTCTTTTACTAAAATACTTTTTCGATTAGTGAGCTACGTTTTTCGCTAATTCGTCTTCGTTAATGTTCCAGTGAGAAGCATGCCACTTCACTTTTCCATCTTCAAACAGAAGCGCTTGAGGTGATTCATGCTTCACTTCATACGTCTCAGCGATATAGTTAGATACATCACGTGAATCTTGAACATGAAGATAATAAGAAGGAATGTCTTCATGACTAGAAGCAAATGCTGAAAATGCCTCATGACCAGCTGCACTAATTGGACACGTTGTACTGTGTTTTAAAAATAAAAAGCGATTGTTTTCCTTTACAACTTGTTCGAACTCTTCAACTGTTGAAATTTTTTTCATTTTTTTCACCCTTTCTGTACTTACTCTTAAGTTTACATGGTTTGAGCGTTTCCATACAAAAAGAGTGCTCAGCTTTATGTATGATGCTCATAAATTCATTTATAAGGTGGAGTTTTTTTCTGCAATGAAACGATTATTTACTTGTTGTTATCCAACCTAAATTACATACAAAAAAAGCGTTCACCCTATAGGGTAAACGCTTTTGATTCTTTATTATGGTCGTGGCACTGTGCTTTCCACTTCATCTAGTGCTTTTTGAGCTTCTGTTAGCTTTTGCTGAACGTCTTCGTTGCTTTGAGACTCAACTTCATCAGCAAGCACTTCTAAGCTTGTTGGCGGTAATGCTTCGTGTTCAGGATCTACTTTACGGAAGTTTTTCACCTTGTCCACTACTTGTGAAGATTGCTCAGACAGTGTTTGTGATAAACCAGCCGATTTTTCTTTAGCCGTTTGAGCAAACCCTTGTCCTTTTTCAACAGCGCTGTTTTTCGCTTGCTCTGTTTTTAAACGAACGTAAGCTGCCTGCTCATTTAAATCAGAACGGAACTCTTTACCTGATTTTGGAGCAAGTAGTAATGCCGTTGCAGCTCCTACAACTCCTCCAATCACTGTTCCTACTAAAAAGCCTTTATTTGAAGTGTTGTTTGGTTTATTTGGTTTGTTTGACATATGCGTCTCCTCCTTTAAAGTTCATCCTTATGAAAATGAGCGTGAGCGTTGAACCGCTTTTTCTTTTACTTCAACAGGTACAGGCTCTGCTTCAACTTTTTTCTGTTTTCTTAATTTTATACGTTCCCATACGTCTAATGCAACATTGCTCCATTGAACAACTTGAGCAACAGTTTCTTTATTTTCTTCTACTTTCTCTGAAACGCTTGATGATACGCTTTTAATAGACTTATTTAGGTCTTGGATTGAGTCACCTACGCCTTTAACAGAATCCACCACTGTGTTCAGCGCTTCGGATTTACGCTGAATATCTTCAGCTAACAGATTAGTCTTATGTAAAAGTGCAGTTGTTTCAGCTGTGATTCCTGTCATTTGCTTTTCTACACCGTCTAAAGTACCTGCCACTGAATTTAATGTGTGCTGAACGGATTTCAATGTTTTGGACACGGAAACCACCAGGTAAAAAATCGCAATGGCAACAATAGCAGCGCTTAAATAAAGAATAATAACCATCTGTGCAAGGCACCTCCTATTTTCTTCTCTCTTGTTATAACTACTTTCCCAATTTTATAAACAATTAAACCTTCTATTCCCTACAGACTCTTTAACTTTACCATATTCTCTCTGCTTTTATTCAGAAAAAGGGAAGATTGTACATTATTTCGCGATATATGAGTTATTTCCCTTCCTAAAGAAAAAAAGGATTTTAAAGCATAAAAACAAACAAAATAAGCTCAGTGGGGTACAATAGAAAGTGAATCACCAATCATTGCTATTTTAAGGAGGCACTATTTATGAAAGACCCTAGAATTGCGACATTAGCTAAAAATTTAATTAATTATTCTGTTCGCCTTCAAAAAGGAGAAAAAGTATTAATCGAAAACTTTGGACTTCAGCGTGAACTTGTGACAGCACTTGTAGATGAAGCGTACAAGGCGGGTGGTTATCCATTTGTACTGCTAAAAGATCATTCGGTAGACCGCGCTCTTTTAAACGGTGCACGAGAAGAGCAGTTCAATATGATGGCAGACTTCGAAGCAAATGTGATGAAGGAAATGAATGCTTATATTGGCTTGCGTTCTGGCTCAAACATTTTTGAACAATCAGATGTTCCGGCAGATAAAATGAAAATCCAAGGGAATACGATCGGTAAAAAAGTACATAGAGAAATTCGCGTTCCAAAAACAAAATGGGTTGTTCTTCGCTATCCAAACGATTCAATGGCGCAGCTTGCTAAAATGAGTACAGAAGCATTTGAAGATTTTTATTTTGATGTATGTAACTTAGACTATGGCAAAATGAGCAAATCGATGGATGCTTTGGTTGAGCTTATGAACCGTACGGACAAAGTGCGTTTAACAGGTGAGAATACAGACTTAACGTTCTCTATTAAAGATATTCCTGCAGTGAAGTGTGCCGGGGAAATGAATATTCCGGACGGTGAAGTATACACGGCTCCTGTACGTGATTCTGTAAACGGAACAATTTCTTACAACACTCCTTCTAACTATCAAGGCTTTACGTTTGAGAATGTATCCTTAACATTTAAAAACGGTAAGATTGTTGAAGCAACCGCTAATGATACAGAACGCATCAACGGCATTTTTGATACGGATGAAGGCGCACGTTTTGTTGGCGAATTTGCGATTGGCGTAAATCCATATATTCAACATCCAATGCAAGACATCTTATTTGATGAAAAAATTGACGGAAGTTTCCACTTCACTCCTGGCGAGTGCTACGAAGATGCGTATAATGGAAACAAGTCAAATATTCACTGGGATATGGTGATGATTCAGCGCCCAGAATACGGCGGCGGTGAGATTTATTTCGATGACGTGTTAATTCGTAAAGACGGGTTATTTGTCATTGAGGAATTAAAAGCGTTAAATCCTGAAAATTTAAAATGAGTTTTGAAAGAAAAAAGGCACTCTCCTGAGTGCCTTTTTTTTATGATACGGTTTGCTGATATAGTTTTTCAAACTTTTGAATGTCTCCAGCACCCATAAATACTAATACAGCTTCATTATGGTCTTTTAACGATTCAATTGTTTCTTCATTAATTAATTCAGCTCCGCTGATTTTGCTTCGTAAATCTTCAATTGATAATTTACCTTGATGCTCACGAGCTGATCCAAAAATATCACATAGATATACTTTATCAGCGTGCTGTAAGCTTGCTGCAAAGTCCTCTAAGAACGTTTGTGTACGCGTAAAAGTATGCGGTTGGAAAACAGCCACAACTTCACGGTTTGGATACTTTTGACGAGCAGCTGAAATCGTTGCATTAATTTCCGTTGGATGGTGTGCATAATCATCGATTAGCACTTGTTTGCCAACGTTCTTTTCACTGAAACGACGTTTTACACCTTGATATGTTTTAAAACGCTCTTGCAGCACAGCAACGTCAATTTCTTCATAATGACAAAGTGCAATAACAGAAAGTGCATTTAAGATGTTATGGTCGCCATACCCTGGAATTTCAAATGATGCGTGGAATGTATTACGAACGAACACATCAAATGTTGTGCCTGTTGTGCTTTTTACGATATTACGTGCTTGGAAATCATTTTCTTCGCCTAAGCCGTAATAAAGAACAGGTACCTTCGCTTGAATTTGCTGCAGATGTTCATCGTCACCACAGGCAATAATTCCTTTTTTGACTTGAAGTGCCATCTCTTGGAACGCGCTGAATACATCGTCGATATTGGCAAAATAATCAGGGTGATCAAAATCAATATTCGTCATAATTGCATAGTCTGGCGTATAAGATAAGAAGTGGCGGCGATACTCACATGCCTCAAACGCAAAATACTTGCTGTCTTTTACACCTTTACCCGTACCGTCTCCAATTAAATATGAAGTAGGTTCAGCTCCTTGAATCACATGCGCTAACATACCCGTTGTGGATGTTTTTCCGTGTGCTCCTGTTACGGCTACACTCGTATACTGTTTCATAAAGTCACCTAAGAAACGGTGATAGCGTACAAGCTTGACTCCTTCTTTTGAAGCTGCTTCTGCAATTTCTTCATGCGTATCAGGAAAAGCATTTCCTGCGATTACAGTCATGCCGTCTTTAATATTATTTTTATCAAATGGTAAAACAGGAATTCCCTGCTGTTCTAGTGCTTTTTGCGTAAAAATTTCTTTTTCAATATCCGATCCTTGAACTTGAAAGCCCATATCGTTTAGGATTTGCGCAAGCGCACTCATTCCTGTTCCTTTAATACCTACAAAATGGTAAACTGTCATATAAAGAACCTCCAACATTCGTCTATCTGTAAGACAGTATATGACGGTTATCTAGAATTGCTCTTACAAACGTATATAAATGTCGTTTGATTGCTGATTTCACGATAACATCCGTACATTATATCACTTCTTATAACATAACTCCATGACTCCATTTCTACTCTCTTCCCTTGCGAAACGGCCTTTTATTTTGGCTTCATCACATAGTATATAGCCTGCTGTTTTAAAAACGAGCGCCATGTCATTGCATTTTTTTTGTCATTATATTGCGTTACTAACTGTTCAATGCGTTGTTTATGTCCTAAAAAGAAAGAGTCAATTAACACGTCATATCCGATTGATTTTATTTTTCGAATCCAAATTACTTGTTGTTCCTCTAAATTTGCAAATCTTCCTCTTACATCTTTGATGATAACCTGCTCATTTGTCAATGGGGTATATCCTTTTAAGAAAAACGAATTAGGTACTTTAGACACAATAATTGGCTCTAGTACACTCGTCAAAAAAAAGGCTCCTTGAATCAAAAACGACTCTGTTTTCTGCTTTGCCTGATCAGCTAAAAAAAGCTGCAGCAGGGTTTTCCCCTGAATGGTTACATATTCAAATGCAAACCACTGAAAAAATAATTGTTCATGGGAATCAGACAGAGGCGCCTCATGAGGCAAGTTTACTAACTCTTTAAATAAATGTGAAGCCCGCACTTTTTCTCGTATATTCGTATAGCGGTTCACAAAAAAGAAATATTGATTGTAAAAGTCGCAAATAGCATTATCAGACTGAAGCTGCTTTTGTTCACGAATTTCATTAAAGTTAATCAGTTCATGATTTTCTTCTCTCATTACTCTTCACTCGTACTCTAATTATTTTAGTTTGTCCTCTTTATACGCCTTCAGCTCATATGTTTCTGCTGGTGAGAAATGATAGCAAACTATCACATGCTAAAAAAGCAACACACACATTATCCTTACATATAGTAAATCATTTTACTAGTTCTGACAAACCTTTTCCTTTTTTTCTTCATGGATTTCTTCCAAAATCTCTACTCAAATTCTGTATAAACGAACTTAAAGCAGGAAAAAAAGAGGCGACGGATACAGAGACAGAGCGTTAGCTCACACAATGCTGTATCCTGCTGATCTTGCATAGCCTCTTTTTTAACCTACATGTAGAAAAACAGCTTAAAATGTAGAAGTGGCTGTTTGACTTTCCATTTCCTGAAGCTCGTTTTCGGTAATGAGCACATCTCTCGGCTTGCTTCCTCTTGCTTCTGAAATAATGCCTTGCTGTTCCATCATATCAATGAGGCGCGCAGCGCGATTGTACCCCATTCTGAAGCGTCTTTGCAGACTGGAAGTAGATGCACCGCCTTGGTCTAGCACAAACTCGCATGCTTCATAGAAAAGCTCATCTTCTTCATTTGAAGCAAAGCTTTGCTGCTTTTTCAACAAATCTTCTTGATCAAATAGGTATGTTGGCTTCATTTGCTTTTTGACATGATCTACAACGCGGTCAATTTCTTCATCTGAAACAAAGTTCCCTTGAATTCGAACGCTTTTAGAAGAGCCGTTTTCAAGAAGCAGCATATCACCTTTACCTAGTAGCTTCTCTGCTCCCCCTGTGTCGATAATTGTACGTGAATCAACTTGCGAAGAAACAGAAAATGCAATACGCGTTGGCACATTCGCTTTAATTAAGCCTGTAATCACATCTACGGAAGGACGCTGAGTTGCAAGCAATAAGTGAATGCCACATGCTCTTGCCTTTTGTGCAATACGGCAAATAGCTTCCTCTACTTCCCCAGGAGATACCATCATTAAGTCGGCAAGTTCATCAATAATAATAACTAGATATGGGAGCTCCCCGCTTTTTTCATTATGTTCTTTTACACGTTCGTTGTATTTTGTAATATCACGTACGCCCGCATGTGCAAACAATTCATAACGGCGCTCCATTTCCTCTACTGCCCATTTTAAAGCTGTAGTAGCTGCTTTAGCATCCGTGATAACCGGGCTGACTAAATGCGGAATACCGTTGTAAGGAGCTAGCTCAACCATTTTAGGGTCAATTAACATAAGCTTGACTTCGTGCGGCGCAGCTTTATAAAGCAAGCTGACGATAATAGTATTAATACACACGCTTTTACCAGACCCTGTCGCTCCGGCAATCAAACCATGAGGCATTTTATTCAAGTCAGTCACAACCGGCGTTCCTGAAATATCTAACCCTAAAGCCACCGTTAAAGGAGAGTTATCTTTTCTAAAAGAAGGATGCCTCAAAATTTCACGAATTAACACCGGCTTACTTTGACGATTTGGCACTTCAATTCCAATCGTATTTTTCCCTGGAATTGGCGCTTCAATTCGGATATCACGCGCGGCTAGGCTCAGTTTAATATCATCTGTTAAATTCGTAATTTTGTTCACTTTCACACCGGGTTCAGGATGTACTTCAAATCTGGTCACGGTAGGACCTTGTGTGACGTTTACGACCTTAGCTCGAACGTTAAAGTTTTTTAATGTCATATCCAAAAGCTCACGCTGCTCATCCGCCCATTGATTATCTTCTTCAATAGCAGCTGGAGGAATGTTAAGCAAGTTCATTCCAGGAAATGCATAAGGAGAAGAAGCCTTTACATTTACAGGTTCTTCAGCTTTTAACGAAGCCTGCGGAATTGCTTCTTTGGTTTTTTCACCGTGAACTTCTTCTTGCCTACTTACTTCCGTTTTTTTTTGCAGAGCTTCTGTCTCCTGCCTTTGGTATGAACCTTGAGACGGCTGACTTTTTTCTCGATCGCTGTTATTCATCTTTGTGCGGTCTTTTTTCAGCATCATCACGTTAAAAGGTACTAATCGCTTACCGCGACCTCGTTCAGCATTTCCTGGCTGTTCTGCAGGTACAAGAGGTTCTACAGCTGACTCTTGCTGTACTTGTTCTTGTAACTCTTGACTTTCCTGCATACTGCTTTCTTCCTCTTTTATCACCGAATTTTCAAGCTCTTGGTGAACAACAGCCGATGCCGCTTCTGGTTGCCATTCATCAGCTGCGGGTTGCGATGAATTTAAACTTTCAGAATTCAGCTCATGTTCTGCTTCCATATGAACACTGTTTGCAGGCTCTTCTAGAATGAAGTCACTTTCTTTCTCAGCAGCTGGAGCTTCTTCTTTCTTTCTAGGCTTTAGTGCTTCTACTTCTTCTGCTGCTTGTAAAAACACTTCGCTTCCGTCCATCAACGTTTCCACTTCTTCAGTCTCATTTCCTATCTCTTGTTGGAGAGAAACTGATGGTTCAGACGGGCGCGTTTCCTCTAAAGTTGGAACTTCTTCGGGCGCTGTCATACCTTTCGCTAAATCCCAGTCAAGAGTGCTCTCTTGTCCCACTAACGGTTCGACCGCGTGTGATTCTTCAAAAGTTGGCACCTCTTCCTGTTCTTTTACGGCTACTGAAGAACTTGGCTTTTCTTCAGGAAATGATAGCTTCTCTTTTTGATTTTCCTCATATTGCTTCCACTGAGCAAAACGCTGAGAAGACAGTTGCATCATTTCTTCTGTTTCTTGAATCGGTGCTTCTTCGGCTATAGGCTTAGAAACTGGTTTTCTTAACGGCTCTACAACAGCTGTATTCATCGCTCGTCGGTAAATTTCATCTTCAAACGCCGCTTTTGATAACTGTGTACTCGGAAGCTCATATTCTACTACTTCCTCACTTCCGTTTTGTACAACATTAGAAGGCCGCTTATTAAACCCGTAGACAGGTGAAGGAATTTCAGTCGGACGAAACGGACGTTTTCTTACTTGCGGAACCGCTTCTTTCTTTTCAGATACCGTTTTTAACGGCTGAGATACTGACTTAGGCTGCATTAGCGCCGACTTGCGAACAGGCTCTTGATAAAACGGAGCCGGTGCCTTTTTTGTTACAGGCCTTGGTTCATTTTTAGGCGCTGCTGCCTTTTTTGCTTCTCCCGTATCATCAATTAAAGGAAAACGAAACGTTCCTTTTGGATATTGATAAGCTACTTTTGTATGAACATCTTGCTGTTCTTCAGTGTAACTCCGCTTTTGCGTTCTGGCCGAGTGTGGAACAGAAGGTTTTGGCGCTGCTTTCATCACTGGCTTTTGATGAACTGACTGCATTTGTTTAGGCTTAGGAGCCTTCTTTTTAGGAATTGTTTTTTCTCTATTTAAAGGGTATTCTTCCGTTGTATTTCCATGTTCGTCTACAACAATTTCTTTCACTTCGTATCCTAGTAAATAATCCATTACTTTTCGTACAAAACCCATTTTTATCACTCTTTCTATCAGACTATCTTACTTCGTTTAGCCTCTTATACCGCAGTGCTGCGATATCTACAAAAAGCTATCCATGCATCCTTTATTTACCTTTGGCCTCAAAGTATTCTCTGAGATGGATATATATACTATCTTTTCATTTATCATTCTATCACGTATGCTTGAACTCTTACTATAAAATCTACTATTTTGCTTCCCTTATTTATACAGTAAAATTCCTCTTTGCAAAAATATTTTTTTGCGCCTAGTTAGCACTCATAATCAAACGCGAAAAAAGCCACTAGTATATACTAGTGGCTTTTAATTTTATCAAACCTTTTTAAGAATTGACAATTGCTTTTCAGCAACTGTAACGCTTTGAAATATACGTGTAAAAAAACATCATGCTTTTGCCCTATAAATCAGTATCGCACTCTGCTTTTATGCTTGAAAAGGTTGACCTACTTCATATTTGTCTTCAAGTACTAGAATTCCTTTTTCTTGAGGAGCGTTCGGAAGCGCCAGCTCTTTAGCAGAGCAAATCATACCTGAAGAAGGCACACCGCGCAGCTCTGCATCTTTAATGATCATGCCACTTGGCATAACCGCTCCTACTTTTGCTACCACGACTTTTTGACCTGCGTCTACATTTGGTGCTCCACACACAATTTGAAGTGTTTCTGTGCCAACATCTACTTTACAGATGTTCAGCTTATCTGCATTTGGATGCTTTTCTTTTTCTTGAACGTATCCCACTACAAATTTAGGAGATAAATCCACTTCAAGTTTACCTTCAAAACCGCTTTCGCTAAGTACACGATTTACTTCTCCCACCATTTCTTCTGTTAATTCAAGAGAACCATTTCCCTCTACTTTTAACTTAGAAGAAGCATGAAAGATGTTATAGCCAGCTGTTGTATTTGATTTTTGATCAAAGATACGCACAACGTCGCCTTTTGTTTCAAACGTGCGATTTTCAATTGCGATATCTTCTAGCTTGACGATTAATGTATCGCCGATACCTTCTTTATTATAAAAAAGATTCATAATTAGTCCCGTCCTTTACTGCGATTTTTTCCTAGAATAAAAATAGGTTCTAGCTCACCGTTTTCGTATAAAAATGAAAGAGCTGTGATGGGTACACGTCCACTTGCAAAAAAGCTCATGGTCATTTGCGCAAGAATATCATAACCCGTTTCGTTTTGAATATCAGCTAGAATCAGCACATCTTGATGAGGTACTGCTACAGCCATTGTGCCCGAAACACTAGAAGCAAAATCTTGCAAAAATGCCTCGTTAAGAATTCGACTTGCATCGTATCCATCGTTCTGATTTACAAAATAAAAGTCATTGCCTGCTACCGTATCTTTTTTATGTGAAATCGGCAAAGAGCGAAGATTAAATTTAGCCATTTCCCGCACTGCGGATAGATCTAAATTTTCCTTGCGAATTAGTTTCTCATCTAATAGACGATATGTATTGCCTAAATCAAGCGCATAATAAATGCGTGTTTCAGCTGTATGTTCATCATAAATCAACGGCACGTCTTCATTCGATTTATCTGGAAAAGACGTTGAGCGAATAACTGGATAAATGCGCTTTTCTTTTCCCGTTACCTGCTGTTCATCGTTCATAACACGAAGAGCTTCTTTTATATAATATACCATTTCATCTAGAGCCGCTTCCTTTTTTTCTTCCCATTTTGCAATTAGCCCAGGTAAAGAAATGGTTACACCTTTTTTCGTTTCCTGATGTTCAACGCGCAACGTATCTTTTTCACGATCAAATAAAAATGACCAATCTGCACCCGTTAATCGCTCTTCTAGTAGTTTTCTCATCTTTTGACTATTCATTTTCGCCATATTTACGCCTCCTTTTCTCATTTTTATGTATGAAGACTGATAGCTGTAAATCGCTATCAGTCTTCACTTGATTTATGCATTTAAGCCGTTAATAAACTCTTCAATTTCTTCTTTTGTTTTACGGTCTTTGCTGACAAAACGCCCTGTTTCTTCTCCGTTGCTGTAACCAACAAAGCTTGGAATTCCAAAGATGCTTAATTCTGCACAAAGATCGATAAAGTCATCGCGGTCGACATAGTGAAATGTATACTCACTATGATTCGCCTCAATTTCTGGAAGCACAGGCTCGATTACTCGGCAATCTGGGCACCAGTCTGCTGAAAACATCATGATATGCTTTCCTTCTTTAATGATTTCTTTGTATTGTTCAATTGTTTGCATTTTTTCCATTTTTCTTTCCTCCACTTTTTCTTTTACTTTCGTATTTAAACGGCTAAAGCCCTATACATTATTTAATCCTTCTACATCAAAACATAGTATATGAGTTGTTGCAACTATCATACACTGATGCTTTTCTATTATAAAGGGTTACAAAGAAATTTCCTATTGAACAGCTTGATTTGTCCTAAAATCAAGCTGTCCTTTTAGCATTAAAACAACCTGATAAAACATAGCGGTCCGATCTAAATTTCCATTGGTGAAAATACCGATTGCTCCTTCTTTTTTTCGGATATTCTTTTGGTTTGTATACACTTCCATAGCTTCGGCTAATTCTTTTTTATCATGACGAAGCATACCGGCTACCGCTTCAGGAAGCCGAATACGAGCCCCTCCACCTAAAATCGGTTCAAGGTCCTTAGAGGTAACAAGGCTTCCCCAATTGCAAAGGAATAAGCCATGAGGCGTTTCCTGCACCCCTCCTTCAAGCCCAATACCAATATCAGCACCTGTCTCTTTCACAGCAGCACGCGCGCGATTAACCGCTCCTTGGATGGTTTCTTCGTCAGAAAAAGGCTGTGGCGACACCCCGGACTGCACGGCTACCTCTACATATGTAAAATTATCTCCAAATACTTTTTTTACTGCATTTACTTTTGTTGGATTTTTCGTTCCGATTGCAATTTTCATTTTTTTCTCCTGTCATTATGAAACAAAGCAACCGCAAAAGCAGCTGCTTTGTTCTTTTTTATCCGTTTTGCTTAATCGTATCGAGCGTTGTTTGGTCTGTAGAACGTACAAGTTTGACTAGTAATTCTTTTGCAGCTGCATAGTCATCTACATGAATCATAGAAGCATGAGTATGAATATAACGTGAACATACGCCGATGACCGCAGAAGGAACTCCATTATTAGAAGTATGAACGCGCCCTGCATCCGTACCTCCTGGAGAAACAAAGTATTGATAAGGGATGCTGTTTGTCTCAGCTGTATCTAAAATAAATTCTCTCATTCCTCTATGTGTGACCATCGTACGGTCAAAGATACGAAGTAATACGCCTTTTCCTAATTGTCCAAATGCATTTTTATCGCCTGATGTATCGTTAGCTGGACTAGCATCTAGTGCATAAAACAAATCCGGTTTAATCATATTCGCAGCTGATTGAGCACCGCGAAGTCCTACTTCTTCTTGCACAGTAGCTCCAGAATATAAGATATTTGGCAATTTTTCATTTTTTACTTCTTTTAATAATTCAATCGCAAGTCCGCACCCATAGCGGTTATCCCATGCTTTCGCCAGTATTTTCTTTTCATTTGCCATTGGCGTAAACGGACAAATCGGTACAATTTGGTCGCCAGGACGAATGCCCATTTCTGCTACTTCCTGCTTACTATCTGCGCCCACATCAATCATCATATTTTTAATGGCCATTGGCTTGTTGCGCTGTGATTCGTCTAATAAATGAGGAGGGATAGAAGCAATTACGCCGGTGATAGGACCTTTTTGTGTAACAACATGGACGCGTTGAGCTAGCAGTACTTGACTCCACCATCCTCCTAGAGTTTGAAAACGAAGCATTCCTTTATCTGTTACAGACGTAACCATAAATCCTACTTCGTCCATATGTCCCGCTACCATTACTTTAGGACCTTTTTCTTCATTATAGCGAACGCCGAATAAACTTCCTAACCCATCTTGAATGACTTCATCTACAAGGGGTTCAATTTGCGAGCGCATAAATGAACGTACTTGATGTTCGTTTCCAGCGGCACCTGGTAACTCCGTTAATGTTTTAAATAGAGATAGCGTTTCATTGTTCATATATACTCTCCTTTATGTATCATTTTCTTTATTGTATCGAAAACCGGAAATAGTTGCTAGTTCCGTCCTTCTCTTCTATAACTCAACTTAACAAAGCATTCGACAATTTGATATAATGATGAAAACATATCCTTAAAAAGCAGGTGAATAATGTGAAATGGACTCAACTAATAGCAGGAGCTGCAGTCGGATTTGCAAGCGCTTATATTCTTCAAAAAAGAAAGTCGTCAATTTCCTCATCGGAAGCCCTTACGATTGTTAAAAGCGCTTTTAAACAAAATGGGGCAATCGATGGCTCATGGATTGAAACAACGACTAAAGTCATTCAAAAACATGGTCTCTCTTTTTATGGTTATACAGGTGGAATTATCAGAACACGTGATGCAAAACAGGAACATTACGAGTTTTTCATTGATAAAAAAAGCGGTTCTATTATTGAATTGACGCTGAATGCACCCGTTTAATTTCGTCAACTATTTCTCCTTTGTTATCCCATTTTACAGCTCGATAAAAAGCATCATGATAAAAACTTAGCCAAGCTTGATTCTCATAGGCATAAGCTAGCCACTGCTGCTTTTGTTCAATCGAAGTCATTGGATAATCATCATATGCCATTACCCATAAGACATTTTGATGTGCATGTGTTGGCAAAAGATCGCCCATGTGCACTAAGATGTCATTGTTTCCTTTTAATACAACTACAGCATGACCATCGCTGTGACCGCCGGTATGATGAACCGTTACTCCAGGCACAATTTCATCTTTATCGCTAAATGTTGTTACTTGATGCTGAATAAATTCCCAATTTTGTTTCCAATACGTATTTTTAGAACGTATATTAGGATTTCTCATTTCATTCCACTCGATCTCACTAACAAAGACTTCTGCATTTGGAAAAGCAGAGGAAAAATGTCCGTTGCTGCATTTTGTTAAGCCTGACACATGATCAAAGTGAAGATGCGTCATAATGACATGAGTAATATCTTCGCACGTAAACCCTAACTTTTGTAAATCTTCAGCAATAAATGATTCTTCTGTTACACCAAAATGACGCTTTTTTTTCTCATCCAACATACCATTCCCTATACCCCCATCAATTAACATGAGGTGTTTTTCAGTTTGAACGAGCAAAGGATCAGTCCTCATTGGAATTCGATTTCCTTCTGAGATAGGATATTTTTTTGTCCAAAGCTCTTTTGGAACAACACCAAACATTGCTCCTCCGTCTAAATGATTATTCCCTCCACGAAGCCATGTCACTTTTAATTCGCCTATTGTTAACGTTTCCATTTTACACCTCCATTATATTCCTTTTTATTTTATCACTATCTCCTTCTCTTTTTGAACAAAAAAAGACTGAGGAACTCAGTCTTTTTCGTTCAGGTATTTTACTTCACAGCGGTAAATACGGCTGCCTTTTTGTGAAAATTTCTCTTCATATTCCGTCATAACATTGCCTTCAAAATCGCTTTTATGCAAATCTAAGCTAATGTATTTGAGAAGAAGCCCATATTCTGAAAAGCTTGTCAATGAATATTCAAATAGACCTTGATTATCTGTTTTAAAGTGAATTTCTCCACCATCAACCAGCAGGTTTTCGTACATGCTTAAGAACGTTTTGTATGTTAAACGGCGTTTGGCATGTCTCTTTTTTGGCCATGGATCAGAGAAATTGAGATAAACGCGATCCACGTCATTTTTTGCAAAAAACTCACTAAGGTGGTTAGCATCTACATTCAACAGCTTTAAATTTGGAAGCTCTTCTTCAATCAATCGTTCTAGAGCACTTAAGATGACACTTTCATACATTTCAATTCCAATATAGTTGATATGCGGATTTTGTTTAGCCATCCCTACTAAAAATTGGCCTTTTCCTGTTCCTACTTCAATATGAAGAGGATTTTCGTTTCCAAAAACCTCTTTCCAGTTCCCTTTATACTCTGCTGGGTTTGGAACCACGTATTGGGGATTTTCAGCAATTTTATCTTTTGCCCAAGGTTTGTTTCGTAATCTCATGTTGCACCTCTTTAATGTATTTTGACGCATTGAAAATGTCGGTTATTCGAAACAACCGACATTCTCATGCATAATTGTGTTTAGATAGAAAAAAATAAGAGCATCATACAGGAAAGGATGATGCTTAATGCCTTTAAATGCCGAACACCAAATGAATATATTAAAAGATATTTTATCTAATCATCAAAGTGATTGCTGCGGAACGGTTGCGGAATGTGAACAGGTTGAACGTTTAATTCAATCAATGTTAGCAAAAGGATACGCTAGCACAGACGTACAAGCAACACTACAAAACGTGTATAAATACACGCAAGATGCAAAAAGTGCTGCTCATTTAGACGAACATATTCAAACCAATCAACAAAATTTATCACAATGGGTCCAAGAACTATCTACCTTGTCATAATCTTTGCTACTGTGCTTGAATGTCGTTGACGAGCAACATCCGAAGATATTCAAGCCAGTAGTTCATTTCAGAATGTTCATTTTTCGAACGATGCCATTCAATGAATAAAATGGTTTGACTTATCACATACCACTTCATTCTCTTTTTCAAGTTCTCGGTTAGTTCAACTCCATAATGCTCAAGCCATTCTTCCCACTGAGATGGATTGATGTACCAATAAAGCAATAAACCTAAATCAATAGCAGGATCTGCAATCATCGCTCCGTCCCAGTCGATTAAATATAGCTGCGTATTCTCTCCAAGCATCCAGTTATTGTGGTTCACATCACAGTGACACACAACATATTTATCTGTCTGAACGGACGGAAGCTCTGCTTGTAAATAACTGATTCCCTGCTCTACAATACTTTCTTTTTGAAGTCGCTCGTCCACATTCTCTACAATATCGGCTAGCACGTCTTCGGGAAGAAGCGGTGTTTTCCCCAACCTTTTCAACATATCTAATAACTCGTTTGAATGATGAATTTTACTAAGCAATTCTGTCACTCGACTCGAATTCATATCTTTTGGTTTTAATTCTCGACCATCTAGCCAGTGCTGAGCTGTGATCACATCTCCATTTTCCATTCGTCTTGTCCACACGAGCTTCGGTACGATTCCTTCAGCTGACAATACTGCTAAAAAAGGTGATGAATTACGCTTTAAAAAAAGCTTTCGGTCTTGAAATTTTGCAAAATAAGCTTCTCCTGTCGCTCCGCCAGCAGGAGTAATTTCCCATTCGCTTCCTAATATATCTTCCAACCAATTCACCTTCAATTTCAACACACACATTTCGTTTAAAAATTTCACTCAATAAAGCAATCTATTAAGACATCATGACGTTATTTTCTTAGTAAATAAAAAAGACGGCTATTGAGGATATGTATCAATAGCCATCCTTTATAAATATTATCTCCATCATACTTTTTTCGTCAAGTGGTTGAAGACAATAATTACGTTTGAAATAAAATAAGAACGCTAAGCTTTGAAACGTTTATAGCATTATCCTCTATAGTAGGATACCCATTTTTATATACTTTACAATGATCAAGTGCTATTTTCCATGGTCCTTCTGGCAAAACTACTTTTTCTTCCATTAGGCCTTGATTAAAAAACACAATAATATTCTTCCACGGACCGTAAGCCAATACGTTTGATAAGCAATAGCCAATAACGGATTGCGGCGTATTTAGGAAAGAAACATGCTGCCTAATCGCTGAAGCATCTCCCAAGCGAAATGCACCGTGCTGTTTGCGAATACGAATCAGCTCTTGAACCCAATTCACATCAGGAGAAAATTTGATCCGTCGATTCCAATCAAGTGCATTAATATCATCGGGTGAATTATAGCTGTTCTCTACGCCTTGTTTAGTGCGGTAAAACTCTTGACCACTATGAAGAAACGGTATGCCTTGCGAAAGAAGTACAATAGCAGTAGCAAGGCGGTGACGACTTCTACGAATGTCTTCATCTTCTTCTCCATTTGAATTCGTTAACTTATCCCACAGCGTATGATTATCATGTGATTCAACGTAATTAACTGATTGTGCTGGATTTATAAATAAAGCCCGGCTGTCTTCTTTATCCAGAATGCTCCCCGCTATCACAGATTGCACGGTCTCTTTTTGATAAATATTTCCGCTGATAAAACCTTTTTCATATACATCAAACGTGCTTCCTTTTACAGAATCTCGAAAGCGATCATTAAAATAGCCGATTTGAGGCGTTTGGCGGGCATTCGCCATAATTGCTTTTTGATTATAGGGGAGAGGAGTATTTAAATCCCAGCCTTCGCCAAACACCAAAATAGTAGAATCAATTTCATTTATTTTGTCCCGAATGATGTTCATCGTTTCTATATCTAAAATCCCCATGAGGTCAAAGCGAAGCCCATCAACGTCGTACTCTTTTATCCAAAACAATACTGAATCGATAATAAACTTTTGCGCCATTTTCCGTTCAGAAGCAAAATCATTTCCTACTCCCGTCCCGTTCGAAGGCATCCCAAACTCATCATGTCGAAAATAATAGCCCGGAACAATTTTTTCAAAAGGTGATTCCTCTCGTACAAATACGTGATTATAAACTACATCTATAATAACACGGAATCCCTGTTGATGAAGTGTTGATATTAATTGTTTCACTTCAGCAATACGAGTGGCAGGATTTGAAGGGTCAGCGGAGTAGCTTCCTTCTGGTACATTAAACAACAATGGATTATACCCCCAATTATAAGAAGCATGAGGGTTTAATTCATCTACTCCGCCAAAATCGTTAATAGGAAGAAATTCAAGGTGGGTCACTCCTAGCTCTTTTAAATAATGAAGACCTGTTGTTTTGCCTGGCTGCCCGCTTGATTCAGTAACAGCTAGGTACGTGCCCTTTTTTTCTATCCCGCTTGAAGGATGAATAGAAAAGTCGCGAACGTGCATTTCGTAAATAACGGCATCCGTTGGCTGAAGGAAAGGTGGCTTTTCATGGGGATGAACATAGGCTGTATGAAGATTTATCAGAACTCCGTATTCACTATTTGCTGTAGCTGCAACGGTATAAGGATCCACCGCTTCATTTGTCCGGCCGTTTACATCTATTAAAAATCGATAATAATACCCTTCTTTATCTAAGGGAAGTTTCTTTTCCCATACGCCTTTTCTTTGACGAGCCATGACGTACAGTTCTTCTTTGCCGCTGTTTGCATGTATTAATTTTAAAATCACTGCTGATGCAGTCGGGGCCCAAATTTTTATCATAATATGATCTGAATAAAAGGCTGCACCCAAATCATTTTGATTATAATAAAATCTCTCATCAAACTCTTTGGTTCGTATAACGGCCCCTACCTGCAGCGGAACTTTCTCTCCGTAATTATCACAGATAACGTACGACTGTCCAATTTCTATGCTACCTTCAACCTTGCCTTCATATTTGATAAAACCTTCTAATTCATGTACGTTTTCAATAGAGATGATCTCATGCATTTGTGTACTTTTAATCACAAAAAAATCAATTTGACCTTCATGATAAGAAGTTGGAACTAAAAGAGTAATACGATCTATTTGATCTAAATAAGCTTGAAACTTATTATCACCAGTCATCCTTTTCTCCTCCTTATGCCAATTACCTCTTTAGTAGCATTATATGTAGTAAACGCAAAAACGAAAGCACTTTCATAGCGTGAATGTTCGTATTATTCACCTGCTTCGAATTCCCGGTCAAAATAAATACTCTGGCTGTGTTCGAGCAATACTTGAGCTGCTTTCATCTGCTTAAACTTTAAAGGTGCTTTAGATTTCCTAAGTTCACAAAACCATTCTTCATACTTTCTAGCATCTACAAATTCAACCTGATAAGGCTTCGCAGCGTAATCAATGTATCCATTTCTGCTCAGTAATATTTTCTTTACGTTATGTTCAATATCGTGAGTACGATAGATGCTTCGGACAATTTGCTCCGTTCGATTTAACCCAATTAAAGGATTTAATATCTTTTTTTGATCTCTTCCTCTTAACTCTGTCCAAAAATTTTCTTTTGAATACTGAAAAACAGCACTTTTATATGTTTCTATTAAACAAATACAGAGGGTTTCCGTTGGAGTAACAATAATGATATCTCCTTCTACCGGAGCTTTATTAATCAGGAAAACAGGCTTGTACATCACGAGACATGTATCAGGAAAGCGCTGAATAAAATAACGGAGAGCTTCATCATGGTAATATTTACGATCTGCTTGTGAGAACTCAAATAAAGTGGATGTAGCCCATTTCATTTGAAGATCAAATACATTTTCTAAAAACAATATTTTCAAGTCTTCCGCTGTTTGTGGAAGAGTTGTAAACCTCAATAGCTCTTGATTTTCCACGCTATCGCTAGAGAACGCTTCTTCCACTTCACACGTTTCTTTTTTTCTTGTAAACCGCTCTTTTGCTTTTTGCAAAAATGAACGTTGAGCTTTTGTTTCTTCTTGTACAGGCGGCTCATGTAATAGCCCTTCTTCAAATAATTGCTTTGCTTTCTTCCAATTATGCTTTTTTAAGTGATTAAACTGAGACGTGTAGTGATAAACGTCTTTTTCATAACGGGAAATATAATCTTGCACCTTAAGTAGCTGCGCCACGTTTACATCAATCCCCTAATTAAAATTCCTCTAAAACTTTGTTCGCCGATGATTTCTCTATTATCATCGGCGTTTTCTTTCCTTTGATAAGAGCGATTTTTAAATAACCTCTCTCCATGCTTGTATGTTCATATGCTACTGTGACTGCAAGGAAAAAGATAGTATTTTTTTATATTTAGGTTTGCTAGCAGGATGAACTTCAAAAAGGGCAAATGAACTTACTTGAAACTGTTCTTCAATCGACGTTTGCTTTAACTGTTCTTCCAAAAGTCCGGCTTCCCCTCCCCACTTCTTTGCAATCGTAATATGAGGACGATAAGGACGTTTTTCGTATAAGCCGCTTAGATCTTCCCATACGGCCTGTATATCCCTTTGCAGATTCATAAGCTTATCATTTGGCCTAAGGCTTACATAAAGCACTCTAGGCTTGTTATACGCACCGAACACATCGTACTGACCTGTCTGCAGCGAAAAACTTGAATGACGGGAGGCTACTTCTTTTAAGCGCGTAATCAGCTTTTCCTTTTTGTCATCTAAAAACCCTAAAAATTGTAGCGTTATATGATAATCGTCAGGGTATGTCCATTGTTTGAAAGGAAAAGGTATTAATTCCTTTGCCCAATTTTCTGCCTGATGTGCAATGGATACAGGCACGTTGATTCCAATAAAATAATGTTTATCGCCTTTCATCAAATCGCTCCTTTTCTTTTTATTATCTTTCCCCAATTGGTTATGTTCAAAAAGAGCTAGATCTATTTTAAAGGTTTTTTCGGATAAAATAGAGAGGTTTTTCTGAAAATTTGTCATGTGCTTAAAAAATAAGAATTTGTGTTATCATAGAAACAATACAGAGAATTTTTATAAGAAAAGGATGAGAAAAATGAAAGTTGTTAACAATATGGCTGATTTGATTGGCGAAACACCTCTTGTTAAGTTGAATCGTCTTCAACCTGCAGATGGAGCATCCGTTTACTTAAAACTAGAATTTTTTAATCCAAGCCGTAGTGTAAAAGACCGTGCTGCTTTTAATATGATCGTGGAAGCTGAAAAAGCAGGCTTGCTCAATGAAAATTCTACTATTATTGAACCAACGAGCGGAAATACAGGTATTGGCTTAGCAATGAATGCAGCGGCAAGAGGTTATCGTTCTATTTTAGTTATGCCAGATACCATGACTCAAGAACGAATTAACTTGTTAAAAGCATATGGTGCTGAAGTTGTTCTAACACCGGGCGATGAGAAAATGCCTGGAGCAATTCGCAAGGCAGAAGAGCTTACAAAAGAAATTCCAAATGCATTTATGCCCATGCAGTTTGAAAATAATGCAAACCCTGACGCTCATCGAAAAACGACTGCTAAAGAAATTATCGAGGCAATGAACGAGTTAGGCAAAGACTTATCTGCTTTTGTTGCTACTGCTGGAACAGGCGGAACGATTACAGGAACTGGTGAAGTACTAAGAGAAAACTACCCAAATATGACCGTTCATGTTGTGGAACCAGCTGGGTCTCCTGTATTATCTGGAGGAAGACCTGGGAAGCACAAGCTTGTAGGAACAAGCCCTGGATTTATTCCTGATACGCTTAATGTAGATGTTTACGACGAAATTTTAAAAATTAAAGATGAACAAGCCTACGATATTACGCGACGCTTGGCTTCTGAAGAAGGAATTTTAGTCGGTCCTTCATCTGGCGCTGCGTGCTATGCTGCTATCGAGGTAGCCAAAAAATTATCTCCTGATCAAGTGGTCGTATGTATTGCTTGCGATACAGGTGAACGTTATTTATCAAGCGACCTATTCTCATTTGAATAATAAAAAAGCGAACGCAAAGGCGTTCGCTTTTTTTATTTAGCTAATTCGTAAATAGCCTGTGCATAAATAGCTGTTGCACGAAGTAAATCTTCAATTACCATGTACTCGTCTTTTTCGTGCGCTACTTCTTCACGGCCTGGGAAAAGAGGTCCAAATGCCACCCCCGCTTCCAATGCTCTGGCATACGTTCCTCCTCCAATTGAAATAAGTGTAGGTTCTTCATTTGTTTGTTCTTGGTAAACCTTTTGAAGCGTTTGAATAAGCTCATGTTTTTGATCGACATGATGTGGTTTAGAATCTGTAAAATGTTTGATGGTCATTTGATAAGATTCACTTTTTTCTGTAATCGTATCAATAATGTCGTCAATATGAGCTGATACAGGATAGCGAATGTTTAAACCAAAGTGCCCCGCTTCTTCTTGATTGTAAGACATGATTCCAACATTTATCGTTAAATCACCCGTGACCTCATCTTTGCGATTTAAGCCCATTTTTTCTCCTAGTGCATCTTGAACTAAATACGCATTTGCATAACCTACAAACTGATTAGCTTGTTCATCAAGTTCTAATGTGTGTAAAAAGCGAAGAAGCGTAAGTCCAGCATTTCTCCCTTTATCAGGCACACTGCCATGTGCTGAAACGCCTTCTAAAGTAAGTGTGTATACACCGCTCTTTTCTGTTATTGAACCTTTTAAAGACTGATCCTTTAAAAATTGATCATATTTATTTTTAATATCCGTTTCACTATGGAATTCAAGAACAGCTGTTGCAAGATCAGGAACCATATTGTAGCGTCGCCCAGAGACAAATGATGTAAGCTGAACGCTTCCCTTTGTTCCTTCAATTGGCTGCTGGCGAATTTCTACGTCTGTAATGCCTTTTTCAGCAAAAATGATAGGAAAATCCGCATCGGGCGCAAACCCCATAGTTGGCATCTCTTCATGATTGAAGTAGTGGTCCACACATCTCCAGTCACTTTCTTCATCCGTTCCAATGATCATTCGAACCCGTTTAGATAGAGGAAGCCCTAAATCTTTCACAATTTTCATCGCATAATAAGCAGCCATCGTCGGGCCTTTGTCATCGATTGCTCCTCTAGCAAAAATTTTCCCGTCTTTTATTTCACCGCCGTATGGATCAACCGACCACCCGTCTCCTTCAGGAACAACGTCTACGTGACAAAGAATGCCAAGAAGTTCTTTCCCTTCTCCTGCTTCAATATGACCAGCATATCCGTCTACGTTCTTGACGGAAAACCCGTCATTTTTTCCTTTATTTAAAAGAAAGTCAAGCGCTTGAGCAATTCCAGGTCCAAATGGCTCTTCTTGTTTTTCTGTGCTTGTCAAAACACTTTTAATTTGTAGAAAACGCTGCGTCTCAGCTAGAATTTCAGCTTCTCTTTTTTGAACTTCCTCTTTCCAATTAATTGCCGTCATCTGTTTGTCTCCTTTTCCTGCTTTTACAGATTGTATCTATCATTACTATTGGTAAATTTAACTTTATCATACCTTTATATAGAAAGAAATAATTGTCTCTTTCCTTTCATATCAAAGGTTTACAGAGTCAAAATTCCGGGAAATAAATTGTAGGCACAATCGATAAAAACGGATTCTATTTGTTTATTGTTTACATATACTATAAAAAATGTGCAAATAGAGGAAGGAGATGTTACGAAAGGATTACATATTTATATCATTTTTTGTAAATATTGTGTTAATTTGCGTTTTCTCTTTTATTTTTCTGTCGATTTTGTGTACAATAAGGATAAGGACTGAAATAGTGCTTGACATCTCAGAGTTATAAAGAAGTTGTGCCTTACGAAAAACGAATAAGGAAGTGGTTTTTTGAAACCTTCAACTAATCGAATGCTAACTCGTATCAAATCGGTCTATATGTTCATTTGTAAAAATGGAACAGTTACAACGCAAGAGCTCGTAGACGAATTTGGTATTACACCAAGAACCATTCAGCGTGACTTGAATGTGTTAGCATATAATGATTTAGTTCGCAGCCCAAGTCGCGGTACATGGACGACTACGCAAAAGAAGGTCAAGATGTCATCCTAGTAAGTTTATTTCAAGGGTAGTAAGTGATTTATATATAGAGATAAAATTCTACGCAGTAGAAAGTCAAGACTTGGACGAGTGCATAGTCCCCCGCTCCATTTGCACGTCAAGCAGAGTTGGTACTCGTTTAAGTGCTTTAACGTGAAATGTTTCACTTGTCTAACAAAGTGGACAAAAAAAAGGAACCATTTTAGACTTAGGTTCCTTTTTCTTTCGCCTCTTCTTAGGCATTTGAGTTTTGCAATAAAGCTAGTTCTTCTTCCGTTAACTCCCTATACTCTCCTAAATCTAACGACTCGTCTAATAGCAAAGCTCCCATAGATAAACGTTTTAAATACGTTACTTTTTTTCCTCTTGCTTCAAACATACGCTTCACTTGATGAAATTTCCCTTCAACGATCGTTAATTCAATTTCTGATTCCACACCGCTTGTTAGTATCTTTAACTCTGCTGATTTTGTTACATATCCATCATCAAGAGTGACACCTTGCCTAAATGCTTCAGCATCTTCTTCAGTCACCGGTGCATTAATTTTTGCAAAATACGTTTTAGGAACGTGCTTTTTAGGAGATAGCAGCTGATGTGCAAGCTGACCGTCATTCGTCAGCAGCAAGAGCCCTTCTGTATCTTTATCTAAACGCCCTACCGGAAATGGGTTATACACAGCATCATCAAGTTCAAGCAAGTCCAAAACTGTTTCATGAAGAGAATCTTCTGTCGCTGATATGACGCCTTGCGGCTTATGAAGCATAAAGTAAACAAATTCTCGGTAAGAAACGGCTTCGCCATGCACAGTTATTTCTTGTTCATCTGGATTAACGTGGACCTTAGCATCTTTAACTGCTGTACCGTCTACCTTAACAGCCCCAGTCTTTAAAAGACCTTTAACTTCTTTTCGGCTTCCGTACCCAATGGTAGAAAGCAATTTATCCAAACGCATGTAATATCCTCCTCTTTTTTGAAAAGAAGATGACTCTAACGAGTCATCTTCTTAGGCACTGCGCTGTTTATTTCGGCGCAGTATCTTTCGTTCAATTGCACCTGTTACCCTCGCTCCCATTACTTTTTCAAGCAGGCTTGTACGATAGGTAATAATAAAGTAAATAAGGCTGCCTACTGCTGCTCCTATAATCGTAATAACAGTGGCAGAGAATCGTCCTGGCGTTGTAAACAGACCAATCACTGCTGCGACAATTTTTACGCTGATTCCCATAATCGCAACAAAAATGAGAATAAGCACAGAGCGTTTTATAAACTCACTGTAGTTATATTTTGCGTGTTTTTGAATAAGCGCAAACATATAAACAAGAGATACGATATAGCCTAGTGCAGTCGCTAAAACTGAACCAATCTCGTGGAACATAAGAATAAATGGAACGTTCACGACAATTTTCACAATCAATCCAAATAATAGACTTAAAACAGCATATTTTTGTTTGTTGATTCCTTGTAAAATAGCTCCATTCACCGTAAAAAATGAGAACAATAAAGCTACCGGTGCATAGTAAAGCAAGACATTCCCACCCGCATCCGATGCATCTGTTCCAAAGAAAAACGTATAGGCTGGGCCAGCTAAAGCCATTAATCCTACAGATGCTGGCAGCACAAGAAACATAATCGTTTGATATGTTTGATCAATTTGCTTTTGCAGTACGTTATAATCTTTATTCACAAAGGAACGTGTAATCGTTGGTACAAGAGTCAAACCGAACGCAGTAGCTAATGAAACGGGAATCATCACAAGCTTTGGAACATAAGACTGAACAATTCCGTTCATTGACTCTGCTATTTCTTTTTGTCCAGCCGCTACCATTGCACGGTTAAATGTGAATTGGTCCACATACTGATAAAGCGGAATAGCCAAGCTGACAAAGACATATGGCAATGAATACGTAAGCAGCTCTTTAAAAATGGATACGGTAGAAATACGCGTAGGCGTTACCGTCTGCTCGTTCACCATTTTATCAAGATAAGGCTTTCGTTTTTTCCAGTACCAAATTAATACAGCCAATCCAGCAAGAGCTCCTACAAAAGCCCCCATCGTAGCAAATCCAACGGCTAATGCAAGACTCCCGTGGACAACTTTGATGACGATATAGGTAGATGCCAATAAAAAGACAACCCGCACAAGTTGTTCAACTACTTGTGAAACAGCTGTTGGTCCCATAGACTGGTGACCTTGGAAAAATCCTCGCATTAAACTCATCATCGGTACTACAATTAACGCAACACTAACCATTCGCATAACCATTACTACATCTTCTAAGGAGTTATTTAAATCAGAACCTCCCAGTGTAATTCTAGACATAACAGGAGCTAATGAATATAAAAGTAAAAATGCAAGTATTCCTGTGACAAGCATTAATTTCATGCCGGCCCGGTACATTCTTCTACTCGTATAGTAATCACCGAGTGCATTATATTTTGATACAAATTTCGATACGGCCATTGGCATACCGGCTGTAGCAATACTTAAATAAATAGCATATTGGTTATATCCGTAACCAAACAGTGCTCCCCCTACGGTTCCAACAAGGATCGCAAATGGAAATAAATAAATCATTCCCAAGATTCGGGATACATAGGTGCCAAGAGTCAGCACAAAGGTCCCTCTTAACAATTTTGAATCAGACATACGTTTGCCTCCGATACTTAATGTTACATACTGATAATAATGATAGAATTGAAAAGAAGCAAGTGACAGTATACACTAAGAAAGGTCTTATACTCACTCGCACTCGTCAACAAACTAGAAAAACAAAGACTATAGCCCATTTTATCCAATGTTGAGAGATTTGTCAGTGAACAAACTAAAATTTTTTAAGAATAGACAGGTTGGTGAAAGTATGATATATGATGTAGTCGTAATCGGAGGAGGACCTTCTGGTTTGATGGCATCGATTGCAGCTGGTGAGTCAGGTGCAAACGTATTATTAATTGATAAAGGCAATAAACTGGGACGAAAGCTTGCCATTTCTGGAGGCGGACGCTGTAATGTGACAAACCGTCTTCCCATTGATGAACTTATTAAACACATTCCAGGAAACGGACGCTTTTTATACAGTGCGTTTTCTGTTTTTAATAACGAAGATATCATCTCTTATTTTGAAGGCCTTGGAATTAAATTAAAAGAAGAAGATCACGGCCGTATGTTTCCGGTCAGCAATAAAGCGCAATCTGTTGTTGACGCATTAATTAGCGAACTTCACCGTCTTCGCGTGACAATTCGCACAAACACAGCCGTTAAACGCGTACACTATGAGAACAACACCGTGAAAGAAGTTGTGCTTCAAAACGGGGAAGCAATCCAAACGAAAAGCGTTGTGATTGCAGTAGGTGGAAAATCAGTACCTCATACAGGTTCGACAGGAGACGGTTATCAATGGGCAAAAGATGCGGGGCATAAAATTACTGAGCTTTACCCAACAGAAGTTCCTATTACATCTAGCGAACACTTTATTAAAACCAAAACGCTTCAAGGTCTATCGCTTCGCAATGTAGGACTAAGCGTGCTTAATAAAAAAGGCAAGCCTGTCATTACTCATCAAATGGATATGATTTTCACTCACTTTGGCATCTCTGGCCCTGCCGCTCTTCGCTGCAGCCAATATGTTGTTAAAGAGTTAAAGAAACAAAAAAGCAACACTGTTCAAATGTCTCTTGATTTATTTCCTAGCCAAAACGAAGAAGATATTTTTCAACAATTAGTCAAAACAACAAAAGAAGAACCGAAAAAAGCAATTAAAAATGTCTTAAAAGGTTTTGTATCTGAACGTTATCTATTGTTTTTACTCGAGCAGGCAGGCATTGATAGCCAAGCGCTAGCAGGACAGCTTCAGCATGAGAAACTGAGAGAATTTGCAAGACTGTGCAAACGATTTGAATTTGCTGTAAACGGCACGCTTTCTTTAGAAAAAGCATTCGTCACAGGAGGCGGCGTATCTGTTAAAGAAATTCACCCAAAAGAAATGTCTTCGAAATTTATGCAAGGCCTTTACTTCTGCGGGGAAATTCTTGATATCCATGGATACACTGGAGGATACAATATCACTTCTGCTCTTGTAACAGGCCGTTTGGCTGGAAGTAATGCAGGAGAATTTGCAACAAGCCTAGCATAATATGCTAGGCTTTATACATAACCATGGCTGAAAAACAGTACACCTGCTCATCACGATCAACATCCACTGTCACTTGGTATTTAATATCAACGACGTCTTCATCCTCTAATTTCCGTAAAAATCGGTTCACCGCAAATTCTAAATCTTTTTCATGCTCTTTATCAAACATTTTTACTTGTATCACAGCTTCTACCACCTTGTCCTATCAAATTTGTTTCAATCAGAATGGACTGTTTCTCTTGATGATGGTTTTTGTACAGATTTTCAATCTCTTACTACCTCTATTTTTATGAGGGCTTTTATAGATTTAGTCATCATTTGTTTTCCTGCTATCATTTTAGTCGGTTGGCAGAAGTTTCATTCAAAAAAGAGGTTAAGACATAACGAAATGAATTCAATCTAAAGACGAACAAATGGGATACATGAGCTGAACCGCTTGTAACACGGCAGTTGATTTCCTTGCAAGACTTCGCTTTCCGCGGGCGGCCAGTGATCCTCCTCCTCGCTTGCGCTCCTGGGGGGTCTCACCTGTTCCGCTTTTCTCGCAGGAGTCTTCGCCTTGCCTTCCAATCAACTGCTAGAAGAAACGAAACAAAAAAAATGAACCACTAATCAAACATGTTGATCAATGGTTCATTTTTCACTTCAGCTAAGATACTTTTGTCCCAGCCTCTTTTTATTTATTAACCGTTTTTCCTTCCCACTCTAACATACCGCCAACCATATTTGTTACTTTATATCCTTGTTCTTGAAGGTAGTAACATACGTTTTCACTGCGGCGGCCCGAACGGCAAATGAAAATATATTCTTTGTCTTTATCGAAATAATCCACATTACCTGGAATATCATTCATACGAATGTGTTTAGCAGTGGGAATCATTCCTTCTGCTACTTCTTCATCTTCGCGCACATCAACTAAATGAAGTTCTTCTCCATTTTCAACGCGTTTTTGAAGTTCTTCAGGCGTAATTACTTTTACTTCTTCCATCTTCGTCATTCCTCTCTATTCTTTCATTCAGCTTGCTATCGCTATTGTAGCAAATTCAAATACCTTTATGCCACTAAATAAGAAAAGCTTAAGCAGCAGCCTGCCTAAGCTTTTCCAATCGTAGTTAAAGGTTTGACTAAGCGCCTGATGTCAACCCGAAAGGTGGACATCAGGCGCTTAGGTCTAGAACAGAACCCCTGACTAAAGAACTGTCAGGGGTTCTGTTCTACATCAATACTTAATTAGCTACGATGTTTACTAATTTACCAGGCACAGCAATCACTTTGCGCACTGTCTTACCTTCAATGAACTCTTGAACATCTTCATTAGCCATTGCAATATCTTGAAGCTCTTCACGAGATGCCTCAGCAGGTACGTTTACTTTCGCACGTACTTTACCGTTAATTTGAACGACAATTTCCACTTCATCATCTACAAGTTTTGCTTCGTCAAACGCAGGCCAAGCCTCATACGAAATTGTATCTTCGTGACCTAGTTTGCTCCATAATTCCTCAGTCGTATGAGGACAAATTGGTGCTAATAGCTTCACAAATCCTTCTACGTATTGCTTTGGCAGCACGTCAACTTTGTATGCATCATTGATGAATACCATAAGCTGAGAGATACCTGTATTAAAACGGAGGCCTTCGTAATCTTCCGTTACTTTTTTCACCGTTTGGTGATACACGCGTTCAAGCGTAGTGTCATTGCTTTCTTGAACCTTGCTGCTTAATTCACCGTTATCGTCAACAAGTAAGCGCCATACACGATCTAAGAAACGGCGTGCACCATCAAGCCCTTTTGTTGACCAGGCGATTGACGCATCTAAAGGCCCCATGAACATTTCATAAAGGCGAAGCGTATCTGCACCGTGGCTTTCTACGATCTCGTCTGGGTTTACAACGTTACCTTTTGACTTACTCATTTTTTCGTTATTTTCTCCAAGAATCATACCTTGGTTAAACAGTTTTTGGAACGGCTCTTTTGTTGGAACTACGCCGATATCATATAAAAACTTATGCCAGAAACGAGCATATAATAAGTGAAGAACAGCGTGTTCAGCTCCACCGATATAAATATCAACCGGCAACCATTCTTTTAATTTATCTGCATCTGCTAACGCTTCACTGTTTGTTGGATCAATGTAGCGTAAGTAATACCAGCAGCTGCCTGCCCATTGAGGCATTGTATTTGTTTCGCGGCGCCCTTTTTTGCCTGTTTCCGGATCTACAACGTTCACCCAGTCATCAATGTTTGCTAACGGAGATTCACCTGTGCCTGACGGTTTGATTTCAGTCGTTTTTGGTAACACAAGCGGAAGTTGATCTTCAGGAACTGCAGTCGTTGTGCCGTCTTCCCAGTGAATAACAGGAATTGGTTCACCCCAGTAGCGCTGACGGCTGAATAACCAGTCACGCAGACGGTATGTTACTTGTTTTTCACCTTTTTCATTTGTTTGAAGCCACTGAATCATATTTGAAATTGCTTCTTCTTTATCTAAACCATTTAAGAAGTCTGAATTAACGTGCTCGCCGTCGCCTGTATAAGCTTCTTTTGAAACGTCTCCGCCCGCTACTACTTCTTTAATCGGCAGTTCAAATTTAACAGCAAATTCATAATCACGCTCATCATGAGCCGGAACAGCCATAATTGCACCTGTGCCATAGCTCATTAGAACATAGTCAGCAATCCAAATTGGCATTCTCTCGCCGTTTACAGGGTTAATTGCATAAGCACCAGTGAATACGCCAGTTTTGTCTTTAGCTAAGTCTGTACGTTCTAAATCGCTTTTGCTTTTAATTTGATCTAAATACGCTTCTACCGCTTCTTTTTGTTCGGCTGTTGTAATTTTTTCTACAAACGGATGTTCAGGTGCTAAAACGGCATACGTTGCCCCAAATAGCGTGTCAGGACGCGTTGTGAACACAGTAAATGTGTCGTCGTATCCATCGATTGTGAAGTGCACGTGAGCTCCTTCAGAGCGGCCAATCCAGTTGCGCTGCATTTCTTTAATACTTTCTGGCCAATCAAGCTCATCTAAATCTTCTAGTAAACGATCTGCATAAGCGGTGATTTTAAGCATCCACTGCTTCATTGGACGACGCTCAACCGGATGTCCCCCACGCTCACTTTTGCCGTCAATAACTTCTTCGTTCGCAAGTACCGTTCCTAGAGCAGGACACCAGTTAACAGCTACTTCATCCACATAAGCTAAGCCGTTTTTATATAGCTGTAAGAAAATCCACTGCGTCCATTTGTAGTAGTTTGGATCAGTTGTATTAATTTCTCGCTCCCAATCGTAAGAGAAACCTAACGATTTGATTTGACGACGGAAATTATTAATGTTAAGTTCAGTGAATTCAGCCGGGTCGTTTCCTGTATCTAATGCATACTGTTCAGCAGGTAGTCCGAATGCATCCCATCCCATCGGATGAAGTACATTGTATCCTTGCATACGCTTCATACGAGATAAAATATCCGTTGCTGTATAACCTTCTGGATGCCCAACGTGTAAACCAGCGCCAGATGGATAAGGGAACATATCTAATGCGTAAAATTTACGCTTTCCTTCATCTTCTGTTGTTCTAAATGTTTTATTTTCTTCCCAAACTTTTTGCCATTTTTGTTCGATCTTTTCATGATTAAAAGCCATACATAATCCTCCTTGTACGCTCCAGCTGTATTTAATTAAACTAAAAAACCCCTCATCCCTCAAACAAAGGGACGAGAGGTTGAATAAACTTCCCGCGGTACCACCCAAATTAGCACAATTATGTACTCACTCATTTTCCTTAACGCGGATAGACGGCAAATGTTACTTTACTTCACATTTACAACTCCAAGGTGAGTTCATGAACGCTCGTTTGCTGACTCGCACCACCCGTCAGCTCTCTTAGCTCGCTTCGTTCACTACTATTCCTTATCATAGTTTTTACATCATACTACCTTGTATTGTAAATAATATGTTCGTAAACTGCAAGTTGTTCAAGGGATTTTGTAAAAGTTTCTGCAATGCAGCACTGCTTTATTGCTAAATCCTCTCTTTCATTCTTATATATGAACAACTTCTCCCAAAAACATACATCGACGGCCAAACAAAAAAGGGATTGAGACATAATTAAATCAATCCAATTTAAAGACGAACAAATAGAATAAATGCGCTAGTATGAATCTCTTGGTTACACCGCTGTTGATTCCCGTGCAAGACTTCTCTTTCCGCTGGCAGCCGATGAGCCTCCTCGTTGCTTACACTCATGCGGGGTCTCACCTATTTCAGGAGTCTTTGTCTTGCCCTCCACTCCGCAGCTAGAAGCACCTAAACAAATGAAATCTACGTTCACCATAAACATGAAAAGATCCGAACGATTCATCGTTCGGATCTTCCTTCAACTAAAATACTTTTATCCCAGCCCCTGCTTTCTTTAGCTGCTATTATTAAATGCCAAATCCAAAAGAAAACAGGATGATCGCAAGTACAAGACCAACAAGCGGCACAATCACCGTCATTGCTGCAACTGATCCATACGCATCTTTATGAGTTTCTCCGCAAATAGAATTAATGGTTGTTACGACATAACCATTATGAGGCAAGGAATCTAGTACTCCAGAGGAAATAGCTACTACGCGATGGAGAGCTTCTGGATTTACACCAGCATCTAGATAGTGAGGTGCTAAAATTGGCAAAGCAATCGCCTGACCTCCTGAAGCCGAACCTGTCATCCCCGCGATAACACTCACGGCAATAGCTCCTCCGATCAACGGACTTCCTGGAATATGCGTCATGGCATCTACAGCCACTCCAAACGCGGGAACAGCCTTAGCAACTCCTCCAAAACCTACGACAGCGGCTGTATTCCCAATAGCAATTAACGCACCCAGCGTTCCTTCTGAAGCTGCATTCCAAAATCCTTTAAAATGCTTTCGGTTCACAATATAAGTGACAATGATCCCGCTTAAAAGTGCGACAATCAGCGCAGATTGCTGAAGTGGCTTATGAAGTGCAAAAGAAATAGTGAGCACGACCACAAGCGGAAGCAAACTTAATAAAGGATTAGGAAGAGACTGATTTTCCGTTACTACTGGATCTTTCTCGCGTGATATAAAACGCTCTCCATTTTTAACTGCTTTTGAAATCAAGCGCTTTAACCACCAGTAGCCGAATACAGCCATCACTACTGCTACAACTAAACTAACTTCCCATCCTGCATACGGACTAGTCTTCAAATATTCAATTGGAATCCAGTTTTGGATTTCAGGCGACCCAGCCGAGGTCATCGTAAACGTAACGGAACCAAATGCTAAAGCAGCAGGAATAAACCGCCTCGGCAAATCGGCTTGTTTGAATAAGCTCAAAGCCATTGGATAGACAGAGAATGCTACTACAAACAAACTGACTCCTCCGTATGTCAAGACCGCACAGGCAAGTACAATCGCCAACACTGCTCTTTTCATTCCTAGTTTACTGACAATCCAGCGAGAAACACTATCAGCAGCCCCGCTGTCTTCCATCACTTTTCCAAAGACGGCGCCCAATAGAAACATTAAATACCAAGAAGCAATAAATCCTGTGAAACCAGACATGTAATTTCCAACAAAATTTGCTTCCCCTTCTTTCACCAGCTGTGGAAATAAAGGCATTCCGCTTGTTAACGCAACAACTAAAGCACTGAGCGGACCTGCTATAAATAAATTCATGCCTCTCATCGTTAATACAATGAGCAGCAATAATCCTCCAATTAATCCAATCATACTAAGCATATTTAGCCCCCCATGAAGTCATATAATTAGAAAACGCTTACATATTTACAGGTATATACTCCTTCCTTTGCTTGTCACGACCCTTACTATATTATTAAAGGAATACTGAAGACATTCCTACGTTTATTAAGCAGTCAAAAATAAAACCATCTCTATTTATTTAGAGATGGTTAACGAACGCTGACGTTTTTCTTTTAATTTATAATCGTATATCCATGTTGTACACATGCTGAATAGCAATAGCCCAATTAATAAATAGCACAGCGTAGACATATTAAACGCATCGAAAATAACGCCTCCAAAGAGAGGACCAATCATTTTACCTGCAGTAGCCATGCTGTTAACTACACCTTGATAAAATCCTTCTTTTCCAGATGGTGCCAACTGACTTGCAACAGCTGGAATGGCTGGCCAAACGAACATTTCTCCAATTGTCAACACAACCATGGCTGTTAAGAACTGCGGAAATGTTGTAGCATTCACCACGATAACAAAAGAAGCCACAAAAATAACCGTTCCAATTAGGACTTGTACTTTTAATGTTTTTGCTACTTTTTGAATGATGGGTACAATCAAAGGCTGACCGACTACAATTAAAATCCCGTTAATCGTCCAAAGCAAACTGTAGCTAGAAAGAGGTATATTCAGCTCACGCGTATGCGTAGCAATCGTTGTTTGCCACTGAACATACGCCACCCAGCATAAGACATACCCCGTACATAAAATAAGAAGAGCAGTCAGCTTCGTTTTATGCCCAATGCTCCCAGCTTCATTAAGGACATTCGTTTGCCCAACTGTAACCGAAATATGGCGATATGAAAAAATAGCAATAAGCAGAAAAATAACGTATAAAATTGTATTAGCTAAGAAAATATACGTAAATGAATAAGACGCTACAATGCCTCCTACCGCGGCGCCAATAGCTACTCCTGCATTTTGAGCAACGTACATCGCATTAAATGCTTTTCTTCCGCCCTGTGGCCAAACGGACCCTGCCATTGCATACATAGATGGAAACACAATACCAGATCCAAACCCTACAACAACCAAGAGAACAACGTATGTAGGCCAACCATGGAAAAACACGAGTCCCACTAATGCAATAAGAGTAATAATAATTCCTGATAAAATGGATTTATATCCTCCGATTTTGTCAAAAAGCGTTCCTCCAAGCAAATTTCCTACTACGCTTGCAGCAGAATTCAGCATAAGAACCACTCCTGCGACGGACAACGACTTTCCTAAATGTTCATTTATATAAATTGTATTGAGAGGCCATAAAAATGAAGCTCCCGTTACGTTTACAAGCATACCAATAATCAAAAACCAAAGTGATTTAGGCATTGATCTCCCCCCTATCTATTCGAATGCCAACGTACATTCTAGTCTTTTCTTAAAGGGTTCGCAATGCTTTTACATATAGACAATTTATTTAAAATTCGCTGACTATTTAAAAAGGTGATTTCACATGACAATATCATGCAAAACCACCTTTTTATCGCTTACTTTTGCTTCGAACGAACCGGCTGTGCACGCTTGCTGTTTCGTGCTTTTAATTCTTTTACCGGATCAAAATCTTTTCCTAGCTCAATGTCATTGCTGTTGATCCCGTTTTTTGTTTTTTGTTCCGGATTATTTTGATTTGAACGCGTTGCCATAAAATCCTCTCCTTAATGCTGAGTTGTGATCAATTTATTTTGCAGCTGCTGAACTTGCAGGCGCATGCGATATAGCTGCTCTCTTTGCTGTGCATTTGCACTGTGAGAAAACTCTTCAATTTCTTTATAAGCATTTTCTAATTTTTCCTGTGCTTTTGTATACTCAGTGTCGTTATAATGTTCTTGCTTCATGCCTTCCTGCAACTGGCCTTGTCCAAAGCGAATAGCATCTTCACACTGTTGCATAAGTTGATCCACTGCTTGACGAGTTGTCATTCTCTATTCCTCCTATTCGTTCATTTCTGTCTTATTTTGCGCAACTTTACTTCCCTTTACGACAAGAAGAACCTGTTAAATATAAGCATCCTTAAATTTGTTTGGCACTTTTTCACGTTTTTGATACAATTTGTTGATGTATATTGCATGTAAAAAGGAGGTTGCTGATTTGAGTCAGACAAACCCATTTCCGTATAAATCTGAAAACAAACGTTATCACACCTGGAATTACCACTTACGTAACCACTTTGGCCATAAGGTATTTAAAGTAGCCTTAGATGGAGGATTTGATTGTCCAAACAGAGACGGCACGGTAGCTCACGGCGGCTGTACGTTTTGCAGTGCTGCCGGCTCAGGGGATTTTGCCGGAAACAGAGCGGATGACCTCGTGACACAATTTAATGAAATCCGTGAAAAAATGCATCATAAGTGGAAAGACGGAAAATACGTTGCTTACTTTCAAGCATTTACTAATACTCATGCTCCTGTCGAGGAGCTTCGTGAAAAATATGAAGCCGTCTTAAAGCTTCCCGGAGTTGTTGGGCTTTCTATCGCCACGCGCCCTGACTGTCTCCCCGACGATGTGGTGGAATACTTGGCTGAATTAAATGAACGAACTTATCTATGGGTAGAACTTGGACTGCAAACTGTTCATGAACGAACTTCACTGCTTATTAACCGGGCACACGATCATCAATGCTATGTAGATGGGGTAGCAAAGCTTCGAAAACACGGTATTCGCGTTTGTTCTCACATCATTAATGGTTTGCCTTTAGAAACACCTGATATGATGATGGAAACCGTACGTGAAGTAGCAAAATTAGACGTTCAAGGAATCAAGATTCATCTGCTTCATTTACTAAAAGGAACTCCTATGGTCAAACAGTATGAAAAGGGCCTTGTTGAATTTCTTTCATTTGAAGAATACGTAAAGCTTGTATGCGATCAGCTCGAAGTACTCCCTCCTGAGATGATTGTTCATCGTATTACAGGCGATGGACCGATAGACCTCATGGTTGGACCGATGTGGAGCGTAAATAAGTGGAGCGTATTAAATGCCATTGATCAAGAGCTCCAACATCGTCAAAGCTATCAAGGAAAATATTACGAAAAAGAGTTGATGGAAAGATGAAAATAGAACGTATCCTGCCTTTTGCCCGCACATTGCTCACTAATGCTGTGGCCCAAGGAGATGTCGCGATTGATGCCACAGCAGGAAATGGACATGATACATTGTTCTTAGCTAACTTAGTCGGAGATACAGGTCATGTATATGGATTTGATATTCAACCTCAAGCCATTCAAGCAACTCAACAGCGATTGACAGAATACCATGTAGAAAACAGAGTAACACTTATCCAAGAAAGCCACAGCAATATAAACATGCTTCCTCGTTCTATTAAAGGACGAGTCACGGGCGCTGTCTTTAATTTAGGTTATTTACCAGGTGGAGATAAAGACATTGTCACCACTTCTGAAACAACAATCTCTGCAATTGAGCAGTTACTTGATTTGCTAGCACCTGAAGGAGTGATTGTGCTCGTTATTTATCATGGACACGAACAAGGGAAACAAGAAAGAGACGATTTACTAACGCATGTCCAAAATCTTGATCAAAAAGACGTTCACGTTTTACAATATCGTTTCATGAATCAGCAAAACAACCCTCCCTTCATCATTGCTATTGAAAAAAGATAAGCCGCATATGGCTTATCTTTTTAACATTCGGTACAAGCGTCCGTTGATATAGAAAAAGTAGCTGAGGGCTCCCCCCGCTTTTATTAACCTACGTGCATTCACATGAACATGTTTTTGTGCCCGCACTTTTTGATCCGACAAATAAACGCCCAAGAGTCCTTTATAGATAAAGCAGTGAAAGTGATAATCTGGCAGTTTTTTAGCATATTCGTCCGCTTTTACGACAAAATGCAAAAAGCGATCCATCATTTGCTGATAATGAGGATAATAAAAACAAAAGTTCAAATCTCCTCCTGCTTTATCTTCTTCTTGGTCAATTAAATAATCGAGTAAAATATGTAAGCCTTGAATATAAGGAAAATATCCTGCTTTTATTTTCTGCGTCATTTCTTCGGTCATCTCTTCTTGAAAGCTATAAGCAACTAAACAAAAAATTCCTAACGTTGAACCAGAGCACGCTGAAAATTCATACCACTCCATTTCAGGAACACTGTGCCGGTGAGCATCGAACCAATTCTCTAATCGTGGAACTCTTTCCTTGATTTCAACATGCTTATGTATTTGCAAATCACAATAATAATTAGCTAGTTCTAATAAATGTGAAGAGACTATATGGTAATTACAAGCTTTTCGCAAGGACTGCTGACAAGTCTGGACAAGTCCAGCTAAGTATCCTCCGTCGTCTTTATCCGCTCGAAAACGATAGTAATCCCCAAGAGGTGCATGAGGAGTCAACGCATCTGGCATCGATTCATGTAAGGCGGCAAAATCTTTAGGGTCTAGCGAATTGCTGCGGTCACATAAGTTATCTAAGTAATCGCTGATTGTTTGGTAGGCAACAATAAATTTCACGCATTCAATCATGTTTTCTTTCGCTAAAATCGATAGGATACCGCCTCCTTCACAATGAAAAGTTTTTGTATCGATACTTGCCAATGCTTGAGTACGCAATTCTTTATTAGGAATCTCTTTTGCTCGTTCGCGCCAATGATTAAGCTCATGATGAACGACAGGAAACACTTCTCGATAAATTTTTCTCATTAATGAAATAGGATGAGACGGAATCTTCATTTATTTTCACCTCAATTTCTTACCGCACTTATTAAATGTGAAGATCCACAAAACTTTTCGCATATGTAAAAACGTATTCTCTTTCAGGCTCATTAAAGATTTCGTGATACAGCTGAGACCATTCTTTGTAGATTTTTTCACTTAGCTCTATTTCATCAAACCACTGCCTAACAATCAGCTTTTCAATAATTTTATCTTCTCCTGCCTGCATCACAAGAAGCGGGACATCAGGCAAACGATCGATATCTTTAAAAGCTAAGTTGACAGCTTGGATCAATTCCCGGTACCATCTTACAGAAACTTTTGTAACATACAGTGAGTCATTTTCATCTTCATCTCGAACTTCTTGGTTTCTTGTTGCTTTTTCAACAGTGAGACCTAAATCGAAAAGTTTGTTCGGCATGACTTTATTTAACCCTTTAGATAGCATATCTAAATAAGCCGGTACTTGCTCTTTTAATCCTAGACAAGGAGAGGAAAGAATCGCACCCCATATAGGGAGGTTTTTTGTCTGGAGCGTACGAATAACCGCCAGTCCTCCCATACTGTGACCTAACAGGAAAATAGGCAAATCATATTTTTGCGCTTCACGTACCCATTCTTCCACTTCATACACATATTCATCAAAGGATAGGATATGTCCTCTTCTTCTTGTTGTTAAGCCTTGGCCAGGAAGGTCTCCCATAATTACGTGCATTCCAACCGAACGCCACATCTCAATCAGCCAGCGATAGCGTCCGTGATGCTCCGCTGCTCCATGGACCATGACAATAACGCCTTTTGGATTTACTGCTTCCCATTTATGCATTTGAGTTACTCCTTCTTCCTTTTTTTGTTTACCTGCTTAAAAAACCTTTGTACACTTACATTAGAAGATTTACTACTTTTTTTCAACTAATAAAGGGAGATGATTTGATGATTTATCCGTATAAAGAAAAAATGCCTACCATTGCACCCAGCTGCTTCATCGCAGACTATGTCACGATTACTGGAGATGTCACCATTGGTGAAGAAAGCAGCATTTGGTTTAACACTGTTATTAGAGGAGATGTTTCACCTACGATTATTGGTAAACGAGTAAACATACAAGATCAATCAACACTCCATCAAAGCCCAAATGCTCCTTTGCTTATTGAGGATGATGTAACAGTAGGACATCAAGTTATTTTACATAGCTCCATCATCCGCAAACGCGCGCTCATTGGCATGGGTTCTATTATTTTAGATGGTGCGGAAATTGGTGAAGGTGCTTTTATCGGTGCTGGAAGCTTAGTGCCTCCCGGTAAAAAAATACCCCCCAATACTCTCGCACTCGGCCGACCTGCTAAAGTAATCCGCACTCTGACAGAAGAGGATTTAAAAGATATGCAGCGCATTCGTACAGAATATGTAGAAAAAGGGCAGTATTATAAATCTATTAAGAAATCTGATTCTTCATTATAAAGGAAACGTTCCCTCAGAAAGTCATACTGAGGGAATTTTTTTAGTATCTCCACAAACTCTCCAATCATGTTCTATTCTCTCCACAATTGTAAAGAAATTTCCATATTAATTTACATCGTTTTAGTACTGCCTACACAATTAAAGATTAAACTGAATAATAAAGACGTATTTATTGAAAAGGGAGCGACTCTATGAAAGCCAAGTTAATTCAGTATGTATATGATGCCGAATGCCGATTATTCAAAAGCGTAAACCAACATTTTGATCGAAAGCACTTAAATAGATTTTTACGTTTACTAACTCACACTGGCGGAGCCACGTTTACCATTGTGATAGCGTGCTTGCTGCTATTTCTGCATCCTTCATCCGTCGCTTACGCTTGTGCGTTTTCTCTAGCCGTTAGTCATATTCCTGTCGCCATTGCTAAAAAACTATATCCGAGAAAACGACCTTATATTCAATTAAAATATACAAAAGTATTAGAAAATCCCTTAAAAGATCATTCATTTCCGTCTGGGCATACAACAGCTATTTTTTCGTTGGTTACCCCTCTTATGATTGTTTATCCAGCCTTCACTGCCGTTCTTTTGCCTCTTGCAGTAACGGTAGGAATTTCAAGAATTTATCTCGGTCTGCACTATCCGACGGATGTCATGGTAGGCCTGATACTGGGCATCTTTTCAGGTGCTGTGTCACTGAACATATTTTTAACTTAATTGATAGGAGGAGTACTAATGAGAATTGCTTTATTTACGGATACATTTGCTCCAGAAGTTAACGGAGCTGCTAAAACACTTTATCAGTTTACCCAGTATGTCAAATCAAAGCAAATTCCCATCCAGGTATTTGCTCCTGAATTTGCTCATGATCAGTCATTTTCAACGTATGTTCACCGTTCGCCCAGCATGCCGTTTTTCCTTTATCCAAACAGCCGCTTTTCATTGCCAAACGTTCTAAAAATTAAAAAGCAGCTGCAGGAATTCAATCCTTCTATTATTCATTTGGCCACTCCTTTTACAATGGGGCTTTGCGGCTCCTATTACGGGAAAAGATTAGGTGTTCCTCTTGTCGGCTCTTATCATACCAATTTTGCTGATTATTTATCTCACTATGAACTTGAAAAAATGCGTGTACCACTGCAAAAATATATGAAATGGTTTTATAAACCTGTACAAAAAATATTCGCTCCCTCTGAAGTGACCAAACAGCAGCTAGAAGAACAAGGGTTTCACAACGTATCTATTTGGTCGCGAGGAGTAAATCATAAATTATTTCACCCCCACTATGACCGCTTTGATATTCGTATTAAATATAATATTAAAAAGCCCTACATTTTAACGTATGTAGGAAGATTAGCTAAAGAAAAGAACGCTGATTTTTTAATAAAAATCGCACGATCTCTACCGGATCATATCCGCCATCAAATTCACTGGGTTATTGTGGGAGACGGCCCTTTAAAAGAACAAATGCAGCAGCAAGCATCTGAGCATATGACATTTACAGGCTTCCTTGAAGGTAAGCAACTTGCTCATATCTATTCATCATCTGATTTGTTTGTTTTTCCTTCAGAAACAGAAACCTTCGGAAATGTTGTACTGGAGTCTCTTGCTTCTGGAACTCCTGTAGTGGCAGCAAATGCAGGAGGAGTTAAACAGATGGTTCAGCACGGGCGAAACGGCTACCTTTGCAAACCTCACTCCTTAGAAGAATTCAGTTCGGCTATTACAGGTTTACTCGATGATTTGCACCAGCGGCTTCACTTTGGCCATGCAGCGAGACACTATGCTCTTACTCAATCATGGGACGCCATTTTTCAGCATTTGCTTTCAGAATATGAAGGTGTCGTAGAAAAATCTGCTGCAGATATTCAATGGGCATAAAAAAAATCTCCGTTTTCACGGAGATTTTTTTATTATTTAGCTAAAGCTTGAGTTTTTAATGCTTCCGCTTTGTCTGTGAACTCCCAAGGAAGCTCCACGTCCGTACGACCAAAGTGGCCGTAAGCTGCTGTTTGCTTATAAATTGGGCGACGTAAATCAAGCATTTTAATGATGCCCGCTGGACGTAGGTCAAAGTTTTTGCGTACTACGTCTACTAGTACTTCTTCAGAAACTTTTCCTGTACCGAATGTATCAATTGAAATAGATACTGGTTGTGCAACACCAATTGCATATGCTAGTTGTACTTCACATTTATCAGCAAGATCAGCTGCTACAATGTTTTTCGCAACATAACGAGCTGCATAAGCTGCTGAACGGTCTACTTTTGTTGCGTCCTTACCAGAGAATGCACCGCCGCCATGACGAGCATATCCGCCGTAAGTATCAACGATAATTTTACGACCAGTTAAACCAGCATCTCCTTGAGGACCGCCGATTACGAAACGTCCTGTTGGGTTAATGAAATACTTTGTATTTTCATCAATTAACTCGTTTGGAACAACTGGATTAATAACATATTCTTTTAAGTTACGTTGAATTTGCTCTAACGTTACTTCTGGATGATGCTGAGTTGAAATAACAATTGTATCGATGCGAACAGGTTTGTTGTTTTCATCATATTCAACTGTTACTTGTGTTTTACCATCCGGGCGAAGGTAAGGAAGAATTTCTTCTTTACGTACTTCTGTTAGACGGCGAGCAAGTTTATGAGCTAATGAAATTGGAAGAGGCATTAATTCTTTTGTTTCGTTACATGCATAACCAAACATTAAGCCTTGGTCTCCAGCTCCGATTGCTTCGATTTCTTCATCTGACATTTGACCTTCACGTGCTTCTAACGCTTGGTCTACACCAGCAGCGATATCAGCTGACTGCTCGTCGATAGATGTTAATACTGCACAAGTTTCAGCATCAAATCCGTATTTTGCACGAGTATAGCCAATTCCTTTAATTGTTTCACGAACTGTTTTAGGAATATCCACGTAAGTAGAAGTTGTAATTTCACCACTTACTAAAACTAAACCAGTTGTTACGCTTGTTTCACAAGCAACACGAGCATTTGGATCCTTTGCTAGGATAGCATCAAGAATTGAGTCAGAAATTTGGTCACAAATTTTATCGGGATGTCCCTCTGTAACAGATTCTGACGTGAACAGACGACGTTGTGTTGACATCAGTTTTCCTCCTTATAAATACGATACATTGTGATACGGTACTCATTCCCTTATTTTCATTACACGTTAAAAAATATAAAAAAACCTTTCCTTGTATCGAGGAAAGGTATCAAATTCTACATAAGCCTTTCACTCTTATCGATCAAGGTTGTGCCCTTGCATCAGGTTAGCACCTTATCGTCTACACAAAAAAATGACGATGGTTGCTGGGTTTCATAGGGCCTGTCCCTCCACCAGCTCGGGATAAGAGAGTATCCGTTCAAGGACATATAATACATGAAAAAGCGCTTCACTGTCAACAACATTCAAATGGAAATCATCTCTTTATTTTTGAATCTGTTTTAATGTAACATACTCAAATTCCGAAATAGTACACCTTATTAAGAATCATCACTAAGTTTAGTTAATAAGACAGATCAAAATGAGGCTTTCACTTAAAATAGCTTCACTTTTTTCGCTCCTAGCACATATACATGTGTCTAAAATAGGTATAACGTACATTTTTTTATAATACACAAACATTTTTAGTTAAATAGTATAGAATAATTAAATAAATGTGTTATACTAATTATAAATTTCAAACATTAATGAATAAATAATAGCTAAAAAAGGAAGGTAGTGCACATGAGTACTGTTGATATGTCTATCGAATTAAATGGTTTGCTTCAATTAAAAACAACAAAACACCAATTATCTGTTCCACAACTTGTTGAAAAAATTCTAGCTCGACGCGAAGGAACGCTGACTTCTACAGGTGCTGTGTCAGTCGAAACCGGAAAATATACAGGTCGCTCTCCTTTAGATAAATTTATTGTAAGCGATGCTGTGTCTTCAAAAACGGTTGAATGGGGACCTGTCAATCAGCCAATTTCTGCTCAGCGATTCGATGCGCTATACAAAAAAGTCTTAACCCACTTAAAGAAGCAGGATGAACTTTTTGTTTTTAATGGATATGCTGGAGCTGATAAAAAGTATCAGTTACCAATTCAAGTAGTTAATGAATTTGCATGGCACAACCTATTCGCTCAGCAGTTATTCATTCGCCCTTCAGCCGAACAAAAAACAAAAGATGATGTGAAGCCGTTTACAATTGTAGCAGCTCCAACGTTCAAAGCTGATCCTGAAACAGACGGGACGAATTCTGAAACCTTCATTATTCTTTCGTTAGAGCGACGCATTGTGCTAATTGGAGGAACTGAATACGCTGGTGAAATGAAAAAATCTATTTTCTCAGTGATGAACTTCTTACTTCCTCAAAACAATATTCTATCCATGCACTGTTCTGCTAACGTAGGAGAAGAAGGTGACGTTGCATTATTCTTTGGTTTATCTGGAACGGGTAAAACAACGCTTTCTGCTGATGCAAACCGTCGTTTAATCGGAGATGACGAGCACGGTTGGTCAAGCTCTGGTGTATTTAATATTGAAGGAGGATGCTACGCGAAGTGCATTCAGCTTTCCGAAGAAAAAGAACCGCAAATCTTCAATGCAATTCGCTTCGGCGCCGTACTGGAAAATGTAGTGTTAAATCAAAATACGAAAGTAGCAGATTACAATGATAATAGTTTAACAGAGAATACTCGTGCCGCTTATTCAATTGACTCTATTGATAATACGGTATTGCCAAGCGTTGCCGGGCACCCTACAGCTATTGTCTTTTTAACTGCTGATGCTTTCGGTGTCTTACCTCCAATCAGCAAGCTTACAAAAGAACAAGCAATGTACCATTTTCTGAGCGGATACACTAGTAAGTTAGCTGGAACAGAGCGCGGCGTAACATCGCCACAGGCTACTTTCTCTACATGCTTTGGTGAGCCTTTCTTACCTCTTGCTCCAACAACTTATGCAGAAATGCTAGGAAAGAAAATCGATGAACATAATGTAAATGTCTACCTTGTAAATACTGGATGGACCGGCGGTGAATACGGGGTGGGCGAACGAATGAAGTTAAGTTACACTCGAGCTATGGTTCAAGCAGCCCTTGAAGGAGAACTCGCTAATACCGAAACAGTAACAGATACTATTTTTGGTTTATCGATTCCAACTCATGTTCCGGGCGTTCCTGATGAAGTGCTTCAGCCTTCTAAAGCATGGAACGATGCAACAGCTTATAACCAAAAGGCAACTGAGCTTGCTGCTAAATTCAAAGCTAATTTCAAGCGTTTTAACGATGTAGCATCTGACATTTCAACATTAGGCGGACCTAGAGTCTAACTAAAAAACGATCGTCTTATAGACGATCGTTTTTTAGTTAGTCGAATGTAATTTTGTCAGTTCATATGTGATAATGGTTTTTTCCTGCTCCATTTCTACCTTACGCACAACAGCAGTTCCAATACATTCTCCATTTTTCGTTTTGTGAACGTTTAATGGAATATCTAACGGATACAAGCGATATCCTTTTTTCTCAATTTGAAAAATGTTATCCGTTACACGCTTTTCGTTGCCTTTTGTCACAATCATTGTATTTAATTCTAGCGGCATCCCCATTTTTTCTCACTCCTCACTGTTATTCTACTTGTTTTCTCTATCGTAGCATATCTTTTATTGTGCTTTCATCCACTTCGTTAACTTCTTCACCGTTTCTCGGTTTTCTTTCGGGGGAAAAGCATGTGGAAAGTTTTCGAAGTACCAGCTGGTAACTTTTTTATTGGCCTTCTTTAGTTTAGATTCTAGCTGATAGGCATGATCAATCGACACGTTTTTATCTTCTAAACCATGAATAAGCAAGACCGGCGGCTCGACGAGATGAGCACGATGCAAAGGGGTCCTCCATTCGTATCTTTCAGGATATTTAGAAGGAGTTCCTCCAATCACCCGCTTCATCATTCTTCTTAAATCTTCTCTTTCTTCATATGTCAGCACCATATCCGTGACGCCTCCCCATAACACAAGAGAGCGGCTGTCGTTTTTTTCAATAGCTGTGAGTAAAGCCATCACTCCCCCTCTTGAAAACCCAAAAATATGAATGCGGTCATGGTGGACGTTAGGGAGCTGTTTCAGTAAATCGTAAGCAGCAAAAGCATCGTAACGATCATCTCCTGCAAAATCTTCGTTTCCTTCTCCTCCTTGATTTCCCCTGTAGAACGGAGCCATCACAATAAAACCTTGAGAAGCAAATTGAATGAGTCGAGCAGGACGAACCGTTCCTACGTTCTTAATACCTCCCCTTAAGTATAAAAAGCCGTCATACATTCCTTTTTCTTTTGGCTCTGCGAGCATTCCTTTAATCTTAAGTCCTTGACATGCATATGTAATCACCCACAGCGCCACACGAGGGTTTGATGATGGGAAACGCTGTTTATGAAGAATTGTTCCATCTTTCATTTTTTTCCTCCATTCTTTATATAACTAGCCTGCTTTCTCCCGCTAAGGTGTACTTTCAATTGTTGACTAATAGTTCTTTGATTTTCCACATAGTTATATAGGCACTCACCTTCTTCCACTTCTTTACATACATTATCATAAAATATTTTATTATTTTAAGGGGGTTTGCTTTATGAAACCAATCAAATGGCTTTTTTCTTTGCTTGCTATTATGATTTTACTCATTCCACTAATTAGCTGCGGCAAAACAACATCTGTACAAACGGTTCGTGTTGGCGAAGTAACTCGTTCTATCTTTTATGCTCCCCAGTACGTCGCTATTTCAAAAGGCTTTTTTGAAGAAGAAGGACTAAAGGTAGATTTAAAAACAACGTGGGGCGGAGATAAGACAATGACGTCACTTTTATCTGAAGGCATCGACGTCGCCTTAGTCGGCTCGGAAACTTCAATCTACGTATATGCACAGGGGTCTAGTGATCCCGTCATCAACTTTGCACAACTAACCCAAACCGACGGAACATTTCTAGTAGCACGTAAAAAAGTCGATCACTTCTCATGGGATCAGCTTAAAGGCAAAACGTTTCTTGGTCAACGTAAAGGCGGCATGCCGCAAATGGTAGGGGAATATGTGTTGAAACAGCATAATATTGATCCTAAAAAAGATGTAAAACTTGTTCAAAACATTGATTTTGCTAACGTTGCGAATGCTTTTGCTTCTGGTACTGGAGATTACGTTCAATTATTTGAGCCAACGGCTAGTATTTTAGAGAAACAAGGAAAAGGACATATCGTTGCTTCCTTCGGAAAAGAATCAGGAACAGTTCCTTATACAACATTTATGGCCAAAGAAAGCTATTTAAAAGATAACCCTGAAGCAGCAGCTAAATTTACTCGAGCTATTTACAAAGCACAAAAATGGGTGAATACACATAGCACAGATGAAATTGCTGAAGTGGTTGCACCGTATTTCGAAGATACGCCTAAAGAAACGCTGAAAACTGTTATTGACCGCTATAAATCCCAAAAATCTTTTGCAACTAACCCTTTATTAGATCAAAAAGAGTGGGATCATTTGCAAAAAATAATGGATGAATCTGGAGAACTTCCAAGACACATCGATCACAACAAGCTAGTCAACACAAAATTCGCAAAAGATGCAATGAGTGAGTAATATGACAAAACTTCACATTCAAGATGTTCAGCATATGTATCTTACGACAAAGTCTGCTACCACTGCACTTGAACATATTAATTTGTCTATTGAAGAAGGAGAATTTGTTTCCTTTCTCGGCCCAAGCGGATGTGGAAAAACGACGCTTCTATCGATTATTGCAGGCTTGATTGAACCAACGTCCGGCTCTGTCACAATAGACGGTGAAAATATCGGAACATCAGTCCCAAACATCGGTTATATGCTTCAACAAGATTATTTGTTTCCGTGGAAAACCATTAAAGAAAATATTTTACTTGGGCTTGAAATTCGCGGACAGCTAACAGATAAAACAGAGAGTAACGCACTGTTACTCCTAAAAGAAATTGGTTTACAGGGCGTAGATGACCTATATCCGCATCAGTTATCCGGAGGCATGAGACAACGTGTCGCTTTAGTCCGAACACTTGCCATTGACCCCGCTATTTTACTCTTAGATGAACCTTTTTCAGCACTTGATTTTCAAACAAAACTCAAGCTTGAAGAACTTGTCTCCAAAACGCTGATGACCTATCAAAAAACGGCCGTTTTGGTCACGCACGATATCGGCGAAGCTATTGCCATGAGCAGCCGAATCTTTTTATTCTCAGCAAAGCCGGGAAAAATCGCAAAAACATTTACGGTTCCTTCTATTTTACGAACCCTCTCTCCGTTTGAAGCGCGACAGCACCCTGTCTATAACGACTTATTTATGGATATATGGAAGGAGCTTGATCAACTTGAAACCTACTAGCTCCCTAGATACTCTTCATGAAAGCTACCTTCGCAAGGTTCGGGTCGAAAAACGATTAGTACTGAGCGTGCAGCTGATAATTTTCTTAGCCTTTTTTAGCTTATGGGAACTGGCTTCTCGTTTAAAGTGGATTGACCCTTTAATCTTCAGTTCTCCTACTAAAGTATGGCATTTATTTTTAATTAAACTTGCCGACGGCTCGCTGGCAGAACATATTGGTTTTACGTTATTTGAAACAGTTCTTGGCTTCATTTTAGGCACAGTGCTAGGTATTTTACTTGCAACGGCCCTTTGGTATTCAACTAGGCTTGCACATATATTAGACCCTTACCTCGTTATTTTAAACGCCATGCCAAAAGTAGCGCTGGGCCCTATTTTAATTGTAGCGATCGGTCCAGGGTTTTTCTCAATCTTAACGATGGGGGCGATTATATCCGTTATTATTACATCCATCGTCGTTTACACAGCATTTAAAGAAGTTGACCCAAACTATATTAAATTACTAAAAAGCTTTGGGGCAACGAAAACCCGATGTTTTAAAGAAGCAATTTTGCCAGCTTCCATGCCTGCTATTATTTCCACATTTAAAGTAAATGTCGGCTTATCTTGGGTAGGAGTCATCGTAGGAGAATTTTTAGTTTCTTCGAAAGGGCTTGGATATATGATTATTTATGGTTTCCAAGTCTTCAACTTTACTCTTGTTCTTCTCAGCTTATTATTAATTGCCATTTTCGCTACGATTATGTATCAAGGTGTTGCTTATTTAGAAAAGAAATTGATCCGACGCTCATAAAAAATCCCCCCGTACAAACGGGGGGATTTTCATTGATAGGATACTTTTACAAAAATGTTCGCTTTACATATTTCATTACATATTGTAAAACATTATCTTTCATGATGAAGCTGTATGCATCATCTTGTTGAATGCCCGAAGGTAGTTCATCAATCATTACGGGACCATCCGTTTCCATGTAGTCTTCTTTTTTAATTACATTTCCAATAGTAGCAAAATAAATGTTTTTAATAATGGTCTTTCCTTTACTTACTACTTTATATTGCCCAATATAAGTTAAAGAAGAGACTTCTCCGCCTGTTTCTTCAAATACTTCTCGAACCGCTGCTTCTTCTGGTACTTCATTGCCTTCTAGTTTTCCTCCGGGAAATTCTAAACCTCGTTTTGAGTGATTCGTTAGCAACCATTGATTTTCATACCTGCATACGACCCAAACATGACGTGGAGTTTTCGAGAATGGATTTTTTTCAAATGATAAAAATACTTGATTATGATATGCATCCTTAAATGTGTACATGGTCGACTCAAACTCCATTTGATTTTTCCCTTATTTTATCATACATTACGGCCATACCTGATAAGAAAAGTATGCTCGTACTTTTTTTCTTTGCTTTTTACCCCTTATTCCATTCTATCTGAAGATAAAATATTCATCTGTTTGATATGTGATTTTGTTTCATCGTCTCCTAGCTGATAAAGCATGGCATATATTTCAACTGTCGTTTTATCGTACATATCATTTTGAGAATCATGATGATATTCCAGATACGGAATATGTGATCGCCAAAAGCTTGACCAATCGCTTGAAGCACGCTGATCTAAATACGTTCTCAGCTTCTCCACTTCTTCATCTGTTGCTTCAATCGCATAATTCCAATCTGAAGCAGTATTTGACTGATTGATTTCTCCTGAACTCAGAGATACATAATATTTTTTTGTCATGAAAGATATTCAGCTCCTTCTTTCTAGTGCCAACTTATCTTTCTTATTTGTATCTTATTCTTTTTTTATACACTCTACGATTTAAAGCGGTCTTTTAAAATCGCTATTGCTTTTTTTAGCGGCTCTGGAATTGGAATTCCTACAATTCTTGCGTTTTCTGTAATTGAAATCATTTCGTTTAAAATATAGAACAAAATAGCTCCATCTCGAATAATATGACCGTTTTCCCAGAATACGGAATCGATAAAGTTTGCTACAGCAATCATGGCAAAAATAAAAATCTTTTTCGCAATTCCTTTAAAACCTACTTTGCTAGATAAACGTTTATTTATAAAAGCTGCAATCGTGCCTGTCAAATAATCCATTGTCACTAATGCTACTAAAGCCATTAGTAAATAGTCCCACTCTCCAAATAAAAAAAAAGCCAGTGAACCTAAACTTGAGATTATCAAGACAGAAAGCTTCTGCATATCCACTTTTTTCACCCTTTCAGCAGTCATATCCCTACAGTATATGCCGGTGAAAAAAAAGTGTTCGTCCATCTTATCATAAAAAAACCTGCGATTACTCGCAGGTTTTAATTACTTGCCTAGGAATGATTTTAACATCCACGTATGCTTTTCTAAGCTTTGATGAATGGCTAACAGCATGTCTCCTGTTGTTTCGTCGCCCGCTTCACCGGCTGCGTCCATTCCTTCTTTTAATTCAGCAGTTAGCGTATCAAAATCGCTTACTAAAGAAGCAACCATATCTTTAGCCGTTTCGCTTCCATCCGCTTCTTTAATAGAAGAAAGTTCTAACGATTCTTTCATTGTTGCCACAGGTTTTCCTTCTAATGCTAAAAGGCGTTCTGCAAGGTCATCAATAATTGTAGCTGTTTCCGTATACAGCTCTTCAAACTTTTCATGAAGAGTGAAGAATTGTTCACCTTTTACGTACCAGTGAAAGTTATGAAGTTTTATGTACATTACACTAAAATTCGCTACTTGTTTATTAACGATTTCATTTACATTTACCGCCATTTTTTTCGCTCCTTTGTGAACTCTTTATATAATATAGTTGTACCCTTTTTTAGTTGATTAAAACATTTTTTTCATAAAAAGAGACATTTCCCTTTCTTTAGACTTAGAGAAACTTCTTCATCTTTTTTCAAATAAAATAAGCAGCCCAGCGGACTGCTTATTTTTAGCCAAATACTTTTTCTAAATCTTCTTTGTCCTGTTCTAGCCAGAACTTCATCAAGCGTTTTGCTCCTTCTAAATCGTGAAGTTTCGCTTGACCGCACTGCTTTTCGTTTGCTGCTGGAATTTCAGTAATGTTAATTGCATCTTTTAACGTATCGTCTAACAAATCAATAATTTCACGTACAGTCGGCTCACCGCTCACTACTAAGTAGTACCCTGTTTGACATCCCATAGGCGAAATATCAATAATATCAAAGTGATCGTATTTTTCTACATGAGTACGAATATTAAAAGCTAATAAATGCTCTAGCGTATGAATAACGTCCGGCTTCATTGCTTGTTTGTTTGGCTGGCAAAAACGAATATCAAATTTATTTACAACGCCGTCGCTTCCCACTTTGTGAACACCGCAGTGTCTTACGTAAGGTGCTTTAACCGCATTATGATCTAGCTCAAAACTTTCTACTGATGGCATAATACCACTCCTTTTTTCTTCTTTCACCTATCATAACATGCAATTCCGATATATTTCATCCATTTAATAACCTTTATTTCTTTTAGTTGCTTTTTATTCCTTCTATCCCTTATAGTATGAGCAAACACGAAAGAAAGAACGTGATAATAAATGATTGCAAAGCTTTTGCTTTTACTTATAAAAGGATATCAAAAAGGAATTTCACCTTTTCTTCCGGCAAGGTGCCGGTTTTACCCTACTTGCTCCCAGTACGGAGTTGAATCCATTAAACGCTTTGGTGCCGTAAAGGGATCTTATTTGACTGTAAAACGAATTTTAAAATGCCACCCGTTCCATCCGGGTGGCATCGATGAAGTACCTGAGAAAAAATCACACTAAGCTTTAGTTATTTTCGATTGCTTCATACCCATTTACAACAACATCTAGCTTTCCTGTATTTGGATCAATAACTAGTCCATGTACAGGAGTATCTTTTGAAAATAGAGGATGATTACGGATTGTCTCTACACTATGCTGAACAGTCTCTTCTACTGAATCAAAACCCGTTAACCATTGTTTCAAGTCCATAGAATATTCAATGGTATTAATCACTTCATCTGAGATGCCTTTTGCTCTTACTTTCTCTAAAAAAGGTTCCGCCTGAAGTTTACCTGCTCCACAGTCGTGGTGACCAATTACACATACCTCATCTGCTTGAAGCTCGTACACAGCTACTAAAATGCTTCGCATAATACTTCCAAATGGATGTGAAACAAGCGCTCCTGCGTTTTTAACAATTTTCACGTCTCCGTTGCGCAAATTCAAAGCGTGTGGAAGTAATTCTACCAATCTTGTGTCCATACACGATAAAATAACCATTTTTTTATCAGGGAATTTGCTTGTTTCGTAAAGTTCATACTTCTTTTCTTCTACAAATTTTTGGTTGAATTCTAAAACATCTTGTAATAAGCTCATCTGCTGTCTTCTCCTTCATAAAAAAAATTCTTTCTTGTATTATAATACTTTTTCCTATAAGATGAAAAGTGTTAAATCGTAATCATTATTATTTATAAACAAGAAAGTAGGTTATAACAGTGAAAAAAATTCCCGTTACCGTTTTAAGCGGATACCTTGGTTCAGGTAAAACAACTCTTTTGAACTATATTTTAAAAAATAAAGAAGGTTTAAAAGTCGCGGTCATTGTCAATGACATGAGCGAAGTAAATATTGATGCAGACTTAGTTAAACAAGGAGGATTCTCTCGAACAGAAGAAAAACTTGTTGAAATGCAAAATGGCTGTATTTGCTGTACGCTTCGAGACGATCTAATGAAAGAGGTAGAACGCCTAGCAGACAATGGTGATATTGATTATATTGTCATTGAATCTTCCGGAATCAGCGAACCTATCCCTGTTGCTCAAACATTTACTTATATTGATGAAGAGCTGGGCATTGATTTAACTCAGAAATGTTCGTTAGATACGATGGTCACTGTAGTAGATGCCAATCGCTTTTGGGAAGACTTTTCATCCGGCGAAAGCTTATTAGACCGCAAAGAAGGAACAGATGAAAACGATACAAGAGAAGTGATTGATTTGTTAATCGATCAAATTGAATTTGCAAACGTCATTTTGTTAAACAAAGTTGATTTGTTAACAAAAGATGATGCAGATGAGTTGGAGGCTGTTCTTCACAAATTAAACTCAGAAGCCACTGTTATCCAAACAATTAATAGTGAAGTAAGCCTTGAAGCCATACTTCATACCCACTTATTCGACTTTGAAAAAGCTAGTCAAGGAGCCGGATGGATTAAAGAATTAAATGAAGAACACCATACGCCTGAAACGGAAGAGTTCGGTATTTCTTCTTTTGTATACAGAAGGAATCGTCCCCTTCATCCTGAACGCTTTATGAAATGGTTAGAGAACTGGCCGGTTGATATTATACGCGCAAAGGGATTTTTCTGGCTTGCTTCGCGTAATAATATGGCAGGACTTCTTTCTCAAGCGGGTACGTCCATTATGATTCAAGCAGCGGGTGAATGGATAGCAACTTACGCACCGGAAGAAAGAGAACAAACCTTAAAAGAAGAGCCTGAATTACGAGCAAAATGGGATGAACAATTTGGAGATCGTATTAACGAGCTCGTGTTCATTGGTATTGATATGAACACAGCTGAAATAATTGAAACTTTAGACCGCTGTTTGCTGACAAATGAGGAAATGAATCAAGATTGGGCTACTCTCAAAGATCCCCTTCCTAAGTTTACAGTAAGTGCGTAAATTTTTAGTTTTCAAATCGTAATAATTACGATATAATAACATAGGTCATAAATGGTTACGATACGAACGGAAGGAGCAACATAATGAAATTCAAACCACTTTTAATGGTGCTTGCATTAGGAATCGGAACAGCTCTTGCAGGGTGCAGTTCAAGCAGTGCAAATAACGCATCTGATAATAAAAACAAAAAATTAGAAGTTTATACAACAATCTACCCTTTACAAGACTTTACTGAAAAAATTGGTGGAAAATATGTAGAAGCTAAAAGCATTTTACCAACCGGTGTAGATGCCCATTCATTTGAGCCTACAACAAAAACAATGGTTAAAATCGCCAACGCGGACGCATTCGTTTACTCAGGAATTGGACTTGAAGGTTTTGCAGATAAAGCACAGTCTACACTTAAAAATGAAGATGTAGCTTTAGTAGAAGCTGCAAAAGGAATTAAATTAGCAAAGAGTTCTGAAGATGATCATGCTCACGAAGACGAACATGCCCATGAAGAAGAGCATAACCACGGAGATACAGACCCTCACGTTTGGCTTGATCCTGTTTTAGCTATTCAATTAGCAGAAAATATTAAAGACGAACTTATTGAATTAAAACCAGATAAAAAAGCAGAGTTTGAAAAGAACTTCCAATCGTTAAAAACTCAGCTTGAAGATGTGGACCAAGAGTTAAAAACAACGATTGGCGACGCACCTCATAAAGAAATTTTAGTATCACATGCAGCCTATGGCTACTGGGAAAAACAATACGGCTTAAAGCAAATTAGCGTAGCGGGTTTATCTCCTACAAATGAGCCGTCTCAGAAACAATTAGAAAACATCGTAAAACAAGCAAAAAAAGACCATATCAAATACTTTATCTTTGACCAAAATTTAAAGCCTAAAGTGTCTACGCTTGTAAAAAATGAAGTAGGAGCTCAAGCTTTAACACTTCATAACTTAGAGTCATTAACAAAAAACGATGTTAAAAATAAAGAAGATTATTTCTCCATTATGCAACACAATATTGATACGTTGAAAAAAGCATTATATTAATAAAAAAACTAGCCTCCCGGCTAGTTTTTTTATTGTAATTTATATTTTTGCTTAAAGCGCTCTACACGGCCGCCTTTATCAGCAAATTTTTGTTTTCCTGTATAAAATGGATGTGTATCCGAACTGATTTCAACTTTTAAAAGCGGATATGTGTTGCCATCTTCCCATTGAACGGTCTCATTTGATTGTTTTGTAGATCCTGATAAAAATGATGTTCCGCTATTTGTATCCATAAATACAACTTTACGATAGTCTGGATGAATATTTGTTTTCATTAAATATCTCTCCTTTAAAACAATATATACTCATTATAATCGTAATGATTACTATTTTCAAGTTATATGTTTTACCAATTCTGATGCATAAAGCGTGGTAAAAAGTGGACAATAAGGTTTATCAATACTTTACTGGAAAGGTTGAAAAATGAATGGATCATTTAGTTACTGCACGTTCAATGTTTGGTCTGAACATGGGAGTACATATCATTTTTGCCACTCTTGGCGTCGGCATTCCTCTCATGATTTTATTGGCTGAAATTCTTTACTACAAAACAAAAGATAAAGATTATGAACTTATGGCACAGCGTTGGACAAAAGGAGCTGCTGTGCTGCTTGGAGTCGCCATTCCTACGGGAACGATTGCTGGTGTACAATTAGCGTTGCTTTGGCCAGGTTTTATGGAAATCGTAGGAAAAGTGATGGCTCTTCCCTTTCAAATTGAAATTTATGCTTTCTTTATTGAGGCTCTGTTTCTCTCTATTTACGTATACGCAGCGGACCGTATTTCTCGAAAAATGAGGATTATCAGTCTAATTTTAGTAGCAATAGGCGCTCTTGCCTCTGCCGTTTTAATTACAAACGTGCACGCATTTGAAGGAACACCTGCTGGCTTTCGAATTTTAAATGGCGAAATTGTAAGCGTAGATCCTTGGGCAGCTTTCTTTAATCCGAGTTTCTTTGTAACGTCCGGTCACGTAGCCGTTTCTGCTTATACAACCGGAGGCTTTGTCATTGCTTCAGTCGCTGCCTTTAAAATGCTTCGTGCGCGAAAACATAATCCAAGAGAATATAAATTTCATCATAAAGCGCTGATGATGGGATTAGTAATCGGCGGGATTTTTTCTTTTGTAACAGCTTTGAATGGACATGAATCTATGCAAAAAGTATACGAATATCAACCCGAAAAACTTGCAGCAGCTGAAGGTCTATTTGAAACGCAAGATCATGCGCCATTAGCTTTAGGTGGATTCACAGATGAAAAAGAACAGCGCGTCAAGTATGGAATTGAGTTTCCATGGATGCTCAGCTTCTTGTCGGGTAATAGCTTTAATACAGTGATTACTGGACTTAATGACTTCCCTAGGGATTATTGGCCACCGCTTTTTGTGCATACCTTGTTTAACGGTATGGTCATTATCGGATCGATTTTAATTTTAGTGGCGCTAGTGGGCGTTGTTTGGTACAAGTTTTTAAAGAAGAAAAGCTTCCCTAAAATTTTCATGTGGGCATTTGTCGCAACGGGCCCTCTCGCGATCATGGGCATTGAATTCGGATGGATTTTCGCATGTACCGGAAGACAGCCCTGGGTCATTTACCGCATCATGCGTACATCAGAAGCAGTTACCACTTCTGCTAATTTGCATATTTTATTTTTTTTATTTTTGCTTGTTTATATCGTACTCGTGGCCGCAGTCGCCCTTGTACTGGTGTTTTATTTCAGAAGAAATCCGCTTTCTAAAGAGCTTGCTGCGCAAGCAGATTAAAAAGGATGTGAGAATATGGGTGATTCATTACTAGCAATTACTGTAATATGGGGCTTCATTTTTATCTATGCCGTAATGGGAACGATGGACTTTGGAGCTGGCTTTTGGTCGATGGTATATATTAATCGTACGAAAACAAATGCTACAGATGTAGCAAACAGATATCTATCACCTACTTGGGAAGTAACCAATGTATTTATCGTTGCGATTGTTGTTGCGCTGTTTAGTTTTTTTCCTCGAGCTACATTTACGCTTGGCACAGTGTTACTAATACCCGGAAGTATCATTTTACTTCTCTTATCTATTCGAAGCGGATTTTTAGTGTTTTCACACTATGCTAGCAGCTTCAAATATCGGAGAGCGTTGGTTTATATATCCGGTATATCCGGCGTGTTAATTCCTGCTTTTTTAATCGCTGTACTGCCAGTAAGTCAAGGTGGGTTTATTGATATAATTGATGGCACGCAGCAATTAAACTTAGCAAAAGTATTTTCAAGTCCGCACGTCTATTCATTTATCGGATTTGCCATAAGCTCTTCGCTGTTTCTATCGTCTCTGTTATTAGCAGATTACTCGAAGTCATCTGACGAAATGGAAGCTTATGCGGTCTATCGGCGTGATGCGCTCATTACAGGACCTCTTTCCCTGCTAATGGCTATCTTTATTATGATTACAATGCAATCAGAAGCAAGCTGGTTATATGATAAAATGATGCAGTTTAAGCCCCTTCTTTACGGATCTGTAGGTCTATTTGTAGTAGCTGGTATTGCTCTGCTGCTACCTTCTCAAAAAGGAAAAGGCATGCCTCGTTTAGCCGTGGTATCCATTATCCTTCAATATTTCTTAGCAAGTTACGTATACGGACGAAGTCATTTACCTTATGTTGTCTATCCAAACGTAACGATTGAGAATGGATTTACACATCCCGATGCGTTTCATTCTTTATTTATTGTGTATATTGTTGGTTTTGCTATTTTATTTCCTGGATTCTTTTATTTCTGGCGTCTATTTATGAAAGATAATAAAGAATACAGCAAAAAGAAGCCATATTAAAAAAACCGGTCAGCACTTGACCGGGTTTTCTTATGAAGCAGCAGATTTTGCTACTATTTCAGCAAAACCTTTAGCAAATACCTTACATTTTTCTACATCTTCTCCAAAGGGGGAGAGCTCGATTTTCAAACCGGGAACGGCTATATTTCCGTTACGTCTCTTTATTTTTTCTTCAATTAAATCAACTGCTCCGCAAAAAACATCATATGATGAATCACCTGAGCCAAATACAGCCATCTGCTTTTGACTGAGATCTATATCATCCATTTCATCATAAAGATCTAAAAAATCATCTGGTAGCTCTCCATCTCCCCACGTATAAGCTCCAAAGATAATAGATTCTGCAGATACAAGGTCAGAAGCATCAATGTCATATACTTCTGCTCGTTTCACATGCAATCCATGCTTGACTAATTCTTCTTCGATCAAATCGGCTATCGCTTCCGTGTTACCTGACATACTCGCATAAGCTAGTAAGATTTCCTTCATGTAAATGACGCTCCTTTACACCAGCAGTGTCGGCCGCATATCCCCTTCTTCAGCGCATTCTCGTTGAAGAGGACAGTTTTCACACTCACTGGATGCATAATTCTTTTGAAAATGTTTTGGTTCCATTAACACACTTTTGACAATATGTAGTTGAAGTATGGCTTTTTGATAATCGTCTGGGGCAATATGATAAGTTGTTGTTTCTCCAGTTAATAATGAATAAAAACGAATTTGTTCAGGAACCTTTTTAAAAGCTTGTTTCGAAAAAACGATAATAAAGTCTTTCATTGCGTTTTTCACTTCTTCATGGTCATCTAGAATGAATTTTGTCACCGTATAAGACTTCTCTGTCCATGCAGCAAAATCGATGGTTAGAGAAAGGTTGCTTTGAATTTCTTCTACATAAACGCTGTATTTCTCAAACACAAAAAGCGGCAGTTCCACATGTGCTTTCTTTCCTAAAAACCTTAGTAAATAATCGCTTACTTTAGCTAACACATCATAATAGTGAACGGGTGATGAAAACATATTTGGCTTTAGGCGCCAATATTTTTCAATAAGCTGTAAAACATAGAGGTTTGAGCGATACTCAACTGGCTTGCTATAGTATGTTTTAATGATTTGATGGACAGTTACTTGAACGAGCTGTTTCCAATCTATAGATGTTTTTTTCAAAAGAAGCTGCTGCTGATAAAATTTGTACGGACATCGAATAAATTGTTCAATGTGGTCGTTAGAGAGTGTCTTTATATGCACTTTTATCGGTTCCACCTATGTCTCACCACCCTAATTGAAATTCATTCTCAATAATAAATAAAAATTAAATCATGAAATTTGCTCAATCACTTTACGAATAGCACTCCATGAATGTTTGACGAAATAAATCGGTTTTTTTTGTTTTTTTGCTTTCTCTTTAATGACTTTTGCCATATTGTGATTAATAAAATCCGTAATAACTAATACAAACCCAATATGTTCGGGTATTTCTCGCTTCACCATATTGCTTTTACGGCCATCTAAATGAATTACTTCATTAAATCCTTCTCCCGCTAAACGATCTGTAATATGCTTTAACCTGTCTCCTCCTACAACCATAACTGATGACATGTTTGTTCCCTCCCAATTAATTATTCATTTAATGATTTGCCAACAACTTGTATTCTTTACTATATACACAGTTTAATTGAGAATGATTCTCTTTGTCAATGTTTAATTGATAAAAATTCTCAATTAAAATGAAAGTCTACCACCTTTCTTATAAGTTAGTGGAATTTTGACCATACTATAGCTATCACATACAAAGGAGGGTTAACGTTGGAACAAAACATTCTTTGTGAAGTAAATAACTGTCACTTTTGGAAAAATGGAAATCACTGCAGCGCAGAAGAAATTTACGTGGTAAGTCATAGCGGAAAACATGCAGCAAGCAGTTATGAAACAGACTGTAAAACGTTCAAGCCAACTGAAGCGTAACCCGCAAAAGGACAGCCTCTGGGTTGTCTTTTTTCTCTCTTCAAGAGCATAAAAAAGGAGACCACTATGAAAACTGAACAACTGATTCATTTTTTTAAAGAAGAAGCAATAAAAGCAAATGAACAAACCTTTCCAATCTATGTACAATCGTTTACTCATTTATGGACATATAAATGGGGAACACTTGAAAACATTCCAGAAGAAATTGATGACTTAATTACCACACGTGCGCTAGAACTTGGACTTATTCACTTAAAAAAAGCTGACTAATCAATAAGGAAATTAGTCAGCTTTTGTATTTATAGATCATCAAATCCATTCGCATCTGATGCTTTTGTATATTGTCTTGATTTCTGTTCAAAGAAATCCGTTTTCCCTAAATCTACCTCTTGATAAGCAATAATCCAACGAAGAGGATTTTCAATCGGTGCTTCTGGGAAAGCAGCTCGGCCGAAGCCTAATTGATTACAGCGTTTATTAGCCATGTATTCAATATACTGCTGCAGTTCTTTCATCGTGATGCCGTCGAATTTTTCTCCGATAACAGATTCCGCCCATTCAATTTCAAGACGAGCTGCCTCTTGGAACGTTTCAACTACAAACGTTTCTAGCTCCTCCGTACGATAAGCTGGATTTTCATTTAGTACTTCCTTGAAAATCTTTTCAAATAACCCAACGTGAAGCTGTTCATCACGATTGATATAGTTAATCATCGTAGATGTCGCCACCATCTTTTGATTTCTCGCAAGATTATAGAAGAAAGCAAATCCGCTATAGAAGAAAAGGCCTTCTAAAATAACATCATATACCATAGACTTCAAAAAGTTTTCAACCGTTGCTTCTTCGCTAAATGCTTTATATCCGTTTGTAATAAAGTCATTTCGAGCGCGAAGCTTTTCGTCTGTGCGCCAGTATTCAAATACTTCATCTTGTTTTCCTTTTGGTACAAGACTTGATAAAACATATGAATACGAATGATTATGAACCACTTCTTGCTGCGCTAAAATAATCATTAGAGCATTAATCGAAGAATCGGTTACATAGTCAGCTACTTTGCTAGCATAATCTGATTGAATACTGTCCAGTAGCGCCAGCAAGCCAATAATTTTCAAAAAGCTCTCTTGTTCGTCAGCCGTTAACTGAGGGAACTGCTTAATATCTTGACCCATATTAATTTCAAACGGCGTCCAGAAGTTAGCTAGCATACGTTTGTATTTAGGGAACGCCCATGAAAATCGGACGTCATCCCAGTTTAGAATATTTGAGCTCTTGCCGTTAATGATTCCTGTCGAACGGTTCGGAGCTGTTTCGTTCATTAATTCTCGTTTTAACATGCTTGTCATCAATTATTCACTCCTTTTAACTATGACAGCTTTCACATTCTTCAATGACTTCACTTGATGTTGAACGTACGTAGTAGGTCGTTTTTAACTTTTCTTTCCATGCCGTCATATGAAGATCCAGTAGCTCTTTTGCTCGGATATCATTTTGCACATATAAGTTGAATGAAATGGATTGATCAATATGGCGCTGGCGCTTGGCGTTTTGCTTAATGCTCCAGTGCTGATCAATTAAATAAACGGACTTATAATACCAGTTTGTTGCTGGTGATAAATCTGGTGCCGTCACCGGGATTTTATAGTTTTTCTTTTCCTCTGAATAAAACTTACGGAAAATCGGATCAATACTTGCAGTAGAACCCGCGATAATAGATGTTGATGAATTAGGTGCTACAGCCATTAAGTAGCCATTTCTTATCCCATTGCTTTGAACTTCATTACGCAGTTCACTCCACGCTTCGCTTGTGTATTTACGTGTTTCAAAATAAGCGCCTGACTCAAAATCTGAGCCTTTAAATAATGGATATGCACCTTTTTCTTTAGCTAAGTTCATGCTTGCCTGTACGGTTAAGTAAGCAATTTGCTCGTACAATTCATCGCAATATGCTACCGCTTCATCTGTTTCCCATGCTATTTTCTTTAAGGCAAGCAGATGGTTCCAACCAAATGTGCCAAGTCCTACTGCGCGGTACTTTTGATTTGTTAGTTTTGCTTGAAGTACTGGCAAATCATTTAACTCAATAACGTTATCAAGCATGCGTACTTGAATTGGAATTAAACGTTCAAGCACATCTTCAGTTACGGCTCTCGCTAAGTTGATAGAAGAAAGATTACATACAACAAAATCGCCCGGATTCTTTGTAATAATAATTTTTCCGTCTTCCGTAATTTCCTCTGTTACGACCGTTGTGCTTTGGTTTTGCGTAATTTCTGTACATAAGTTGCTGCAGTAGATCATGCCCTCGTGGCGGTTTTGATTAGCTCGGTTAACCGTATCACGATAAAACATATAAGGCGTTCCGGTTTCAAGCTGGGAAAGCATAATGCGCTTGAAGATTTCAATAGCAGGTACTGTTTCTCTTGAAAGCTGTTCATTATTTGCACACTCAGCGTAACGAGTGCGGAACGAACCGCTGCCTTCTTCTTCATCATAAAAATCTTCTAACGAGTAGCCCATCAGCGTACGAACTTCGTGAGGATCGAATAAGTGCCAGTCTTCACGTGCCTCTACTTTTTCCATAAACAAATCTGGCAAACATACGCCAGTGAATAAATCATGCGTGCGCTGACGTTCGTCACCATTGTTCAAACGCGCGTCTAAGAATGAAAAGATGTCTTTGTGCCATACGTCTAAATATACGGCAATAGCTCCTTGTCGTTGACCTAGCTGATCGACACTTACAGCCGTATTATTTAGCTGTTTCATCCATGGAATTGTTCCTGATGATACGCCTTTAAAACCTTTTATATCACTTCCTCGGCTTCTAATATGACCGAGGTAGACACCAATTCCGCCTCCATTTTTACTAAGCGTGGCCAAATCTGTATTGCTATCATAAATACCGCGTAAGCTGTCATCAATCGTATCAATAAAGCAGCTAGATAGCTGTCCGTAGCTCTTTCCTGCGTTTGAAAGTGTTGGTGTGGCAACCGTCATATATAGACTAGACAGCGCCCAGTACGCTTCTTTTACTAATGCTGTTCGATTTTCTTTCTTTTCTTGAGACATCAGCGTCATAGCAATGATAAGAAAACGTTCTTGCGGTAATTCGTATACGCGCTTATCATGTGATGTCGCTAAATAGCGATCTGCTAATGTCAACAATCCAATGTATGTAAATAAACGATCGCGTTCAGGAATAATGACTGAAGCAATTTCATTAATTTCTTCTTCTGTATATGTTTTTAATAGCTGCTTATTATAAATGCCGATTTTTGTTAGTTCTTGAATAAGCTGATAAAACGACCCGTATTTCTCTTTTTTATCGTAACCTCGGTTGTCCGCAGCTTTTCGATATAGTTCGTTTAAGTAGACGTCTGCCGCTACGTACGTCCAATCGGGTTCTTCCATTGAAATACGCTCTAAGGCTGCCAAAATTAGGACGTTTGCAACCTTTTCGTCCGTCATATTTTCCTTTACTGTAACAGTTTGAATAACCTTTTCCTCATAAAAAGAAAAATCAAGCTGCGTAAATTCTTTTTTTAAACGTTCAATATATGCAGTTAATTCATGTAGAATTGTAGGCTTTAATGTATTCACCATAAATATGGCTCCTCTCTTCACTTCAAAATAAAAAATCGCTCACCGTACCTCGGTGAGCGAATAGAACGAAGATAGAAGAAGACACTAAGTCTTTTCTCAATCCTCGCTCTACCCTCTCACCTCCCGAAGAAGATAAAACGACATAAAAAAGGCAGGTCTCCTGACTTATGCTTCTTTTTACTTTAAGGCCTTCCCATGATGTTTACTCACAGTGGATTTCCTTATTTCATCAGCATTCACAGTTGCGGGGACAGCTTTGGATTTTCACCAAATTCCCTTTTAAGTCTTTTTATCAGACACCTTTTTCACTGGAAAACACAAAATATAGTATTTTATTATGGATTTCAAAACAACATATTGTGTTATGTTATAAACACATTATATAGGACAACTTAGAAAACTATCAACCTATTTTCAAAAATAATTTTGTTTTTTACGATAAAACTCTTCGACTTTTTTCATCAAACTATTCCATCATAACATGTTTTGACACGCTTGATGGAACAATGTGCTCTTTTTAAAAAATTTGTCCTATTTTTCTACTAAACATTGACAACCTCAATAAAAAAAACCGTTTTTCATCAAAAAACGGTTGTTAATTATTTGTATTCTTTTTCAAATGCTGTGATTGTTTTGATAAACTTTTTATCAATATCGTATCCTATCCCCGGTTTTCCCTTCACCTTTATTACTCCGGCTTCTACCTCTACTTCGGGCTTAATAATATCTTTTTCCCAATAGCGAGACGACGCAGAAATATCACCTGGTATCGTGAAAGAAGGCAGTGTGGCAAGGGCAAGGTTATGAGCTCGTGAAATCCCTGCTTCTAACATTCCTCCAACCCAAAGTTTTACACCATGCTGGGCGCATAAATTATGAATTTGCTTTGCTACGGACATTCCGCCAACTCGCCCGATTTTCACATTGATAATCTTACAGCTTTCTTGTTCGATTGCATGACGTGCATCTTCATAGCTCACAATACTTTCATCTAAGCAAATTGGCGTCTTTATTTGCTTTTGTAACAATCGATGATCAAGGATATCATCAGAACTTAACGGCTGTTCGATCATCATTAAATTCAATTCATCTAGTTTCTTCAATGAATCACTATCGCTTAACGTATAGGCCGAATTGGCATCAGCCATAAGAGGAATGCTTGGAAATTCATCTCGAATTTGTTTCAGTAGCTCATAGTCAGCACCCGGCTTAATTTTCACTTTAAAGCGCTTATAGCCATCTTTCATGTAAGTCTTTATTTGTTCTTTCATTACAGAAATGTCATTTAAGCCAACTACCACTCCAGCTTCTACAGCAGGCCTTACTCCGCCAATTACTTCAGATAACGGCTTATTTTGCCGCTTTGCATACAAATCCCATACAGCACAGTCCAAAGCTGCTTTAGCCATGTTATTTCGCTTTAGAGGTTTGAATAGCTTTTGAACATCCTCTGGTTTTTGAAGCTGCTGATGAAGAAGCGAGGGAATTAAAAAATCGTCTAACATATGAAAACACGTCTGAATCGTTTCTTCCGTATACCAAGGAGATGAAAAAGCAACGACTTCTCCCCACCCCGTAAATCCTTTTTCATCTTCTACTTCAAGCAAAATAAATTCTCGATCCTGCACTGTACCATAGCTTGTTGAAAAAGGAGAAAGAAGCTTCATGTCAATTTTATAAAGATGTACTTTTTTTATAATCATCAATTAGCTCCCTTTCTGTATGAAAGATGATAGCTTCCGGCGTATGATTTTATTAGAAGCCGTTCGCGGCAACTCCTCTACTCGAACGAAATACTTTGGAAGTTTGTACTTTGCTAAAAATTGTTGAATGTGTAAAGATAATTCTTCATCTGAAACGTCTTCGTTTACAACAACACATGCAGCTGGCACTTGTCCCCATTTTTCATCAGCTACTCCCGTTACACCGGCCTCTTTAACAGCGGGATGCTTCAACAAAACATTTTCAATTTCAGCTGGATATACATTTTCTCCACCTGAAATAATAAGGTCTGAACGTCTGTCTAACACATATAGAAAGCCTTCTTCATCCACTTTCCCGATATCTCCTGTATAGAACCAGCCTTGTTGAATTGCTTTTTCAGTAGCTTCTGGTTTATTTAAATATCCTTTTGTAACATTTGGACCTTTAACAATGATTTCTCCTGCTTCGCTGGTCTCATTTCCTTTTTCATCTACAATTTTCATTGCACATGGAAATAATGGTTTACCTGCTGATCCCAGTTTTCGCAAACTATCTTCAGGTGAAAGCGTAACGAACTGTGAAGATGTTTCTGTCATTCCATACGTTTGATAAACAGGAATTTCTTTATTCACACAAGCCTCTAAAATAGTAAGCGGTGCAGGTCCTCCTCCTAAAAGCATGCATCGAAACGTATGCGGATATTTCCGTTCCCCTAACTCATCGAGCATGTTGGACAGCATGGACGTGACAACCGAAATAATCGTTACCTCTTTGTTTTCAATCGCTTCATTTACTGCTCTTGCTTCAAACCGTTCTTCTAAAATGATTTTCATTCCGTAAAAGACGCTCCGCATTAAAATAGATAAGCCGCTAATATGAAACAAAGGAACCGCTATAAGCCAGCAGTCTTTTTCATTTAATCCTAAATTAAGCGCTGAGCCAACGGAACTCCACCAGTGATTTCCATATGTCTGCAGCACTCCTTTTGGATGACCTGTTGTTCCAGACGTATACATAATGGTGAATGTGTCCTCGAGATTCCACGTTTTTTGAAAACCCGTTTCTGCTTCTGGAGAACTTTTTAAAGCAGGTAAAGTAAGCTGAGTAATGGAACTTTGGAATTCTCTCATTAAAAATGTTTCATCCGCAATAAGCAACGATACGTTTGCATCTGTTAGCTGATAATTAATTTCTTCGTTTGTCAAACGCGTGTTGACGAGCAGCAACCGGGCGCCAATATAAGAAACCGCATGTAAAATCTCAATAAACTCCACTCTATTTTTCATGTATAAAGCAATGGTATCGCCTTGCTTTACACCGTTAAACGAAAGCTGCTGTGCTACTTTTTGAACACGTTTATGAAGCTCTTGAAACGTAAGAGACGTTTGCGGTGTTTCTACCGCCACTCGATTTGGCGTCAAATATGCTCTTTGCATAAGCCCATTAGGAATCGTTTGGCTACTCATGAATTTCTCTCCTTTTTATACTTATTAACTAAATTAAATTGAAAAAACAGCCTGATGATAATCACCAAGCTGTTTCAGCTGTTTAAGGGAAACGTGGGAACTGTTGGAAGTCTGGATTGCGTTTTTCCTTAAATGCATCGCGACCTTCTTTTGCCTCATCGGTTGTGTAATAAAGAAGCGTTGCGTCACCCGCAAATTGCTGGATACCAGCTAAGCCATCCGTATCAGCATTAAATGCTGCTTTTAAGAAACGAAGAGCGGTTGGACTTTTTTCTAACATCTCTTCACACCATTGAATTGTTTCAGCTTCAAGCTGTTCTAATGGAACGACCGTGTTTACTAATCCCATGTCTAGTGCTTCTTGAGCGTTGTACTGACGGCATAAGAACCAGATCTCACGCGCTTTCTTATGACCTACGATGCGAGCTAAGTAACCAGAGCCATATCCTGCATCGAAGCTTCCCACTTTAGGACCTGTTTGTCCAAAGACTGCGTTATCCGCTGCAATTGTTAAGTCACATACAACATGAAGAACGTGGCCTCCGCCAATTGCATAGCCTGATACCATCGCAACAACCGGCTTTGGAATTACGCGAATTAAACGCTGTAAATCCAGAACGTTTAGACGTGGAATTTCATCTTCTCCTACATAGCCGCCGTGGCCGCGAACTTTTTGGTCTCCGCCTGAGCAAAATGCTTTATCTCCAGCACCTGCTAATACAATTACTCCAATACTTGCATCGTCACGAGCATAAGCAAATGCATCGATCAATTCCATTACAGTTTTTGGACGGAATGCATTGTGCACTTCCGGACGGTTAATCGTAATTTTAGCGATTCCGTTATATGTTTCGTATAAAATGTCTTCATACTGACGTGCTGATGTCCATTCAACTCTCATCTTTATTTCCTCCTAATTATGTAGTAGCTAAGAACTCACTTACTATTCTACCAAAAATCTCGGGTTGTTCCACGTGAATTGCATGGCCTGTCCCTAAAATAATTCTAGAAGTAGCATTTGGTATTAATGTTTGCATTTCTTTGGAAATTAAACAAAACTTTTGATCTACTTCTCCTGTAATAAGCAAAACCGGCATCAACAGATCGTCCAGCTTCTCCCAAAGGGACGGCTGGACTCCTGTTCCCATTCCTTTCAAACTGTTGGAAAGGCCGATTGCTGTATGCGAAAGTCTTTCTTTACGCACCGCTTCTTGAACATGGCTAGGCAATTGCTTTTGAGAACTAAAAAGAGGAATTCCCTCCCAAAAGTTCACAAACTTTTCAATTCCATTTTTCATAATGCGGCTCGCCAGCTGTTCATCTTTTTCTTTTCTTAGCTTTTGTTCTTCTCGCGTTTTTAAACCAGGCGATGCGCTTTCTAATACCAACTTTTTCACATGCTGTGGATATCGCTGAGCAAATGAAAGAGCAAGCCTTCCTCCCATCGAATATCCAACTACATTCACCTGTGATAAAGATAGCTGTTGAAGAAGCTCATGCAGTGCTTCAACAACTGCTTCCATTGAATATGGTTTGATTTCTTTCGGAGCTGCTGATTGGCCATGACCAATAATATCAACAGCAATTACCTGATAGTCTTTAGCGAATTTCTTCATAAAGGTACGCCAAGTTTGAGAAGAGCCGGTAAAGCCGTGAAGCAGAAGCAGCGGCTCTCCTTTTCCCTCGGTGTGCACATAGTAAGATACACCACTTAATTGATACATCATTGCCTATTCCTCACCGTTTGACAAATTTATTTCCTCGGAAACAAGTTTCCACAAACTGCGATGAGTCTCTACATTTTCTGTACGAGTTGTACGAATCTCTACAACATGCAATCCGCCTTTTGTGAAAGCATGGTTCATTGCATGTCGAAATTCTTCCCAGCTGCTTGCTGAAGAAAATGTGCCATCATACAGACGAGTGGCATGCTCAAAGTTTAATCCAGTTGGCGTACCGAATAGAAATTCAAAGTGCTTTTCTTGTTTTGACTGCGGTAAAAATGAAAAAATTCCTCCGCCGTCATTGTTAACTAGCACAACGGTTAAATTTAAATTATGCATTTTAGCTGCCAGCAGACCATTTAAATCGTGATAAAACGATAAGTCACCAATAAATAAAACGGTGTGATCGTAAGCCGTGCTTACGCCTAGAGCAGACGAAACTACACCATCAATTCCATTTGCGCCCCGATTTACAAAGAGTGGAATATCTTTTTCCGTATTTAAGAAGAAAGAATCAATATCTCGAACAGGCATTGAATTTCCAGCAAACAAAGCCGTGCCTTCAGGTACTACATCAACAATTTCTTGAACTACTTGTCCTTCGAACCATTCCTGGCCGGAAGTTAATGTTCTCAGAGCCTGTGCAGTTTGAGCATTAATCTTTTTCCACAGACTCAGCCATGAAGTAGACTCCTCTTGATTCGCTGAAAGACGCTTGATCAGTTCTTCACAAAATAATGTCTCATCAGCTTCAATCATCACTGTCGAACGTAAAGTAGGGTCTCTCCAGCCTTTACCTTGGTCAACTACAAACATTTCTGTCGGCTCGTGGGCTTTCAAAAATTGCAATAGCGGTTTCGATACCGGCATCGCGCCAAAACGAATGACAACTTCCGGATAAAAACGCTCATCAACCTTATCACTTTTTAAAAATGTATCATATGTCTCTATTACATTTTCTTTTGAATGCTTGCCGCTTCTTAATTGTGATAACGGATCTGCGATCACTGGAAAGCTTAAAGATTCAGCTAAACGGCATACGCTGTCTGCTGCTTTTAAAGACATTTGATCTCCGCATATAATAAGTCCTTTTGTTGTTCCCTCTAAGCGCTTCGCAATTTCTTCGAAACCTTTTTCAGATAGAGATGCTTCTCCATGAATAGCAGACACATATGATTTACCGCGTTTCCCTTGACTCCATAAATCTTCAATAGATAAATCTGGTACAATCGGTTCACGTAAAGGTACGTTAATGTGTACAGGACCGCTCGGTATAGCTTGAGCTGTATGAACAGCCCTTGAAGCTACTGTTCGAATATAACGATTCATATCTGCACTTTCTTCTGGTAAAGCTGTATCTACAAACCACTTCGCATATTGACCGAAAAGATGATTCTGATTAATGGCCTGCGGGGCACCTATATCCCTTAACTCATGCGGCCGATCGGCTGTGATAACTACTAAAGGAATGCGTGAATAGTGAGCTTCAATTACTGCAGGATAATAATTCGCTGCAGCTGTTCCAGATGTACATACAAGCGCCACTGGTTTTTTCTTTGCTTTTGCTATTCCTAGAGCAAAAAAGCCGGCGGAACGCTCATCAATATTTAAGTGCACATGAATATCAGGGTGCTCAGCCATAAGCATCGCAATAGGCGTTGAACGTGACCCTGGACTGACCACTACTTCTTCAACATTTGCTTCTACTAATTCATCCACGAATGACGCAATATACGTTGTTAATGATTTAATGTGTTCCACGCATAATCCCTCCTAAAGCTGAAAGCATCGGGTTGAATTTAATTCTTGTTTCTTCATATTCACTTTCAGGCTTAGAATCTGCTACAATTCCACAGCCCGCAAATAAAACGGCTTCTTGCTGCTGAATAACAGCGGAGCGGATTCCTACTATAAATTCACCGTTTCCGTTGATATCCATCCATCCTAAAGGAGCTGCATACCACCCTCGGTCAAAGGATTCTAGCTGTCGAATAATAGGCAAGGCCTCCTGTTGAGGATATCCTCCTAGCGCTGGTGTTGGATGGAGCTTTTGAATAAATGAAAATAGCGTTACATCTTCCTTTATACGCCCTTTAACAGGTGTATACAAATGTTGAATATGCTTTGTTTTATATAAACTTGGCGTACTTGGAATTTCTACTTCATAACAATAAGAATTCATCGCTTCTTTAATCATATGAACAACAACATCGTGTTCAATTAAGTTCTTGGGATCTTGAAGCAATTCCTCACCTAGTTCGTGATCTTCCTGCCTTGTCTTTCCTCTTGGAATCGAACCCGCTAAACATGTGGAAAACACATAATCTCCTTGTTTTTGCACTAGCCTTTCTGGGGAAGCGCCGATAAAATGCTGATGCTCTCCCTCTAAAATATATGTGTAGCTAGTTGGCTGTTCCTTTAACAGACGCTGAAGCACGTATTCAGTAGAAATATCTTCATTAAATTTTACTTTTAATTGACGAGCAAGAACTACTTTCTCTATAGCCTGTTGCTTAATTAAAGTAGTAGCTCTTTCAATATTTCCTTTAAATTTCTCTACCCCAATTTCCTCTTTTTCCAACAGCAAAGGTGAAATATGGGATTCCCCGTCGTACTCTTCACAAAGAACAAGTTTTTGGACCTCTTCGAAATAATTGATGTGCTTTTTAACAGAATCTTGTCCTTTAACCATCATATTAACGGTAAGGTATCCTTCTTTGTCTGCCTGAGTATATAACACAGTTGGAATCATAAATTTTGAACTCGGGAAATCACTCCAATAGTTTTCTCGATACTGATTTGGGTCAAATGAAAATCCTCCAAATAAAAGAGGACCTGTCCCATCAGGGGAAATTTGGTTATTTTTATAAAAGTCTTCTTTTATAAAGCGCTTCCATTCATTTTCAATGTGGAAATAACGTTCTTTTGCCGCATTGGTGCAAATAGTATGCGCATATCCTAATCCAACAAATGTATAATAACTGTTGGGATCTTTCCAAAAAAAGCGTTCTTTATAAAACTGGTCATGTCCGTTCGCATAAAAAATAAGGGGGTCAATAGGTCTTACTTTTTTCACTAAACTGACCAATTTTGGCTGATTTTCATTTTTTGCACACTCAATCGCATCTTTAATGTATTCTTGTACTAACTGTTCGGTCGTTGCAATCACACTACGTCCCCCCGTTCATCTTTTTTTCTTAAGTCTGTAACTAACTTATTATAAACTTTCAGTTCAAAAAAATCTAGCATCGCGATTCACGAGAAAAAATTAATTTCGCTTGTCTAAATTATGCCTTTTCATTAAATGAATCAAAAATCTTTATGATCTATTCAGTACTCTTTAGACCTCGAGAACGTTATTTTTATCATACCCTTTTCTATAACCTTTAACTTTCTTTAATTTTCCACTCCTTTTCTCTCTTAGCTTCATGAATATCCCAAATACTCCTAACATGAATCGTGTTTTTTTGAATTTTTAACACATACTACAAAAGCACAATAAATTTTTAAGGGGGAGCTTCATGACACTTTCAAAACAAGAAATCAGTCAGTTAAAACAAAATTTACAGCAGCAGCAGGCTGATATTCAATCGCACTTTGATCAAAATGATCATTTTGGTCTAACTCGAAGCGACGCTCACGATGCTGTAGGAGAACTTTCAAGCTACGATAACCACCCTGGTGACACAGCCACGGAAACATACGAGCGTGAAAAAGACCTTGCACTAAATGAACATGCAAAACAAGAGCTACATGAAATAGAAGAAGCACTTCAGGCAATCGCTCACAGCACGTATGGAACGTGCAAAGTATGTGGAGAAGATATCTCGTTTGAAAGACTTCAGGCTGTACCAACTACTTTATACTGTAGAGAACATAGCCCATCACAGGATATTCCAAAGCACAGACCTGTAGAAGAAAATGTTCTCCATCACCCATTTGGTCAATACGACTATGACGATACCGAAACAACAGGATATGACGCAGAAGATTCTTGGCAAGACGTTGCGCGTTACGGGACGTCTGAATCTCCTTCTGATTTTATAGAAGATACGTCTAACTATAGTGAAACCTATATTGAGGCAGATGAAGCTATTGGGTACGTTGAAGATTATGAAAACTTTGCCGCTACCGATTTATATGGACAGCCTCTTCCTATTTACCCTTCAAAAGAGCATGAGCGATATGAAAATGCACTGGATGAAGAAGGTACGATGACCATATTTGGAGATTTACCAGCCTATGAGAAAGATCCATACACTGAAAAGGAGTAGTTCTTCATACTACTCTTTTTTCTATTTTTAGTAGGAGCTATAGGAGATGACATCGAATGAATAGGAGATTAGAATTAATAATGAGGTGAAAATGATGAATGCACATGAAATTGATTACAAATTGTATGGAGATGACATGCAGTTTGTTGAAATTGAATTAGATCCTTCAGAAAGTGTTATAGCAGAAGCTGGAGGAATGATGATGATGGAAGATGATATTGAGATGGAAACCATTTTTGGTGACGGTTCTTCTTCCAACAGCAGCGGGCTGTTTAATAAACTCAAAGGAGCTGGGAAACGCGTATTAACTGGTGAAAGTTTATTTATGACGGTATATACAAATAACGGATATCACAAACGAAAAGTATCTTTCGCTTCACCTTTTCCAGGCAAGATTATTCCTGTCGATTTAGAGCAGCTCGATCATAAAATCATTTGTCAAAAGAGCTCCTTTTTATGCGCTGCCAAAGGCGTATCCGTTGGCATTGATTTTCAAAAAAAACTAGGAACGGGCTTCTTTGGCGGTGAAGGTTTTATTATGCAAAAATTAGAAGGTAATGGCTTGGCATTTTTGCATGCAGGCGGAACCATTCATAAAAGACAGCTGCAGCCGGGTGAACGCCTTCGTGTGGATACTGGATGTTTAGTAGCCATGACCCGTGATGTAAACTACAACATCGAATATGTAGGGAAAATTAAAACAGCTCTGTTTGGAGGGGAAGGCATGTTTTTTGCTACTCTGTCAGGACCGGGAACAGTTTGGATTCAATCTCTTCCTTTTAGCAGACTAGCCGATCGCGTTTTATCAAGTGCAGTTTCCCCAACGGGAGGTAAAGGTGAAGGCAGTATCCTTGGTTCTTTAGGTGATTTCTTAAACGGTGACAACAGATAAAATAGAAAAGGTGTAGTCTTTGACTACACCTTTTCTATTTATTGATTTAATAAATTTTTAGTGGAATGAATTCCCCAAATATCAGATGCATATTCCTCAATCGTTCGATCACTAGAAAAAAAGCCGGAGTGTGCAATGTTCGTCGCACTCATTTGAAGCCATTTATTTTCATTTCTATAAGCTTCGTTTACTTTTTGCTGTGCCGTAACGTATGAGTCAAAGTCACGGAGTACATAGTATTCATCATTTTGCATTAATAATGAATCATATATAGGCTCGAATAAGTCATATGTGTCAGGCAGGAAGCCGTTGGTAAGCTGCTCGAGCACTTGTCGAATCCGCTTATCATGATGGTAGTAATCATAGGCACGGTATCCTCCATTTTGCTGATAGCTCAACACTTCTTCGGCTTTTAATCCAAAAATAAAGACATTATCTTTTCCTACTGCCTCGCTAATTTCGACGTTCGCTCCGTCCATCGTGCCAAGAGTTAACGCTCCGTTCATCATGAATTTCATATTTCCAGTTCCCGAAGCTTCTTTGCTGGCGGTTGAAATCTGTTCACTGACATCCGCTGCAGGAAAGATATACTCAGCAAGTGACACACGATAGTTTTCTAAAAAAACGACTTTTAAAAACGGTGATGTTTGTGGATCATTATTGACAACATCAGCTACAGAGTTAATTAGCTTGATGACTTTTTTTGCATAATAATAGCCGGGAGAAGCTTTCGCACCAAAAATAAATGTACGAGGAACGATTTGAAAATTAGGGTCTTCTTTTAATCGATTGTACAAATACATAATGTGCAGCACATTTAAAAGCTGCCTTTTGTAAGCATGAAGCCTTTTAACCTGTACATCAAAAATAGAATTAGAATCTATTTTAATTCCCGTTTGCTCTTGAATAATATCCGCAAGCAGCTTTTTACGCTGTTGTTTTACTGTTTTTAGTCCTTGTAAAAAACTTGGATCTTCCACGTACTCTTGGAGCTTTATAAGAGAATGCGGCTGTTTAATCCATTTATCTCCTATCACCTCGGTAATAAGGGAGGAAAGCTGTGGGTTAGCTTTTAACAACCAGCGCCGGTGGGTAATTCCGTTCGTTTTATTGTTAAATTTAGCAGGATAAAACTGATAAAAATCTTTCATTTCTCGTTCTTTTAAAATATCAGTATGAATCTTTGCCACACCGTTTACTTTATAACTTCCCACAATTGCTAAATGAGCCATCTTTACTAACCCGTGCGCTAAAATAGCCATATTTTCAATCCGCTGCCAGTCCCCTGGATATGATTCCCATAATTCTTTACAAAAGCGCTCATTAATTTCTTCAATAATCATATACACGCGTGGAAGCAAGGGTTGAAATAAATCAATCGGCCATTTCTCAAGGGCTTCAGAAAGAGTCGTATGATTTGTGTATGATATGGTATTGGACGTAATATGCCATGCATCTTCCCATTCCATTTTTTCTTCATCCAGTAAAATTCTCATTAGCTCAGGAATCGCAAGTACAGGATGAGTATCGTTAATATGAATGGCTACTTTTTCGTGAAAGTTTGTAAGTGTTTGATAGGTATTTCGATGTGCTCTGATAATACTTTGTAAGCTAGCTGATACAAGAAAATATTGCTGTTTCAATCTTAATATTTTACCATCTTCATGTGTATCATCTGGATATAAAAATTCTGATACAGCCTCTGTTTGACGCTTATACTCCATCACATCTTTATGTACTGGAAATGATGAAGGCTCCGCATTCCAAAGGCGAAGTGTATTCACTGTATCTGTTTTATACCCGATAACCGGGATGTCATAAGGAACAGCAGAGACGGGTTCTCCTTTTACATGACGAAAAGAGAATTTTTCGTCTTCCTGTACCATTTCAACTTCGCCCCAAAAGTTCACTTCTATGGCTTGATCTAATTTACGTACTTCCCATGAATTCCCATGCCTTAACCACTGTTCTGGGAGCTCAATTTGAAAGCCGTTTACAATCTTTTGATCAAACAAACCGTGTTTATAGCGAATCCCATAACCGTGGCCAGGAAGATTAAGTGAAGCAAGAGAATCTAAAAAACAAGCAGCAAGCCTGCCTAATCCGCCGTTTCCTAATCCTGCGTCTACTTCTATCTCTTCAATATTTTCAAGTGAAATATTCAGATCACTTAATCCTTCTTTTACAACTTCCCGAATTCCTAAGTTCAACAGATTTTGACCCAATAGTCTGCCTAGTAAAAATTCGATAGAAAGATAATACACTTGCTTTGTATGTGAAGACCTATGAATTTCATTGGTTGAAATCCAATCGCTGCTAATATACTCTCGCACCATATTTCCTAATGTATGATAGTGATCTTGAACAGTAGATTCTTTAAAGCTCTTTCCATATGTCATTTCCAGCTTTTTCAAAAAAGCCTCTTGAAAGCTTTTTTTATCAGAGAACAATCTGCTCACCCTTTCACGATGGAGTAGATGTCAAATTTGAATACAATTGATTATATTTAAATGCCGATTGCCCCCAGCTATAATCCTGACTCATAGCATCCATCATTAATTTTTTCCATACATCTTTCTGGTGATAAAATGAAACAGCTCTTTCTAACGTATGAAGCATGTCATGAGCATTATAATTCTTAAAAGAGAAGCCATTTCCCTCTCCGCTATATTCATTATAAGCTTTGACCGTGTCATTCAGGCCGCCCGTTTCACGCACGACTGGAATGGTTCCATATTTTAAGGCTATTAATTGTCCGAGTCCGCAAGGCTCAAAACGGGAAGGCATTAAAAATAAATCCGTACCAGCATAGACTTTATGAGCAAGTTCCTCATTAAAACCAATAATAGCTTTTACTTGTTGCGGGTACGTATCTTCCATCTCACGGAAAAACTGCTCAAACTCGTATTCTCCAGTTCCTAAAATAACAATTTGGGCTCCTAAGTTAACCGTCTCATGGAAAACGTGCTTAACTAAATCCAATCCCTTCTGCTGAGTTAACCTTGTAACCATCGAAATAATTGGAACATCCTTATTTTCTTCTAATTCAAGATAGCGCTGGAGCTCTTTTTTATTTTTATATTTTCCTTCAATCTTTTCTACCGAATAAGGATAAGATATAAGCTGATCTGCGTCTGGGCTATAAGCTTCTTCATCGATTCCATTTACAATCCCAATTAAATCTTGATTTCGCTGACGCAATAATCCATCTAAACTTTCTCCGTAATATGGCATTTGAATTTCATCTCGATATGTAGGACTTACCGTGGTAATTTTATCAGCTGATACAAGCGCAGCTTTCATAAAATTAATATTCCCATAAAACTCGAGCTGGCTTGTAGTAAAATAATATTCATTTAAATTTAATAACTCATATAAATTGCTCTTAGGGAAGATTCCTTGGAATTGTAAGTTATGAATCGTAAAGACCGTCTGAATATGATCATACATATCATAATTAGCACGAAGTAAAAATGGAATCATAGCCGTATGCCAGTCGTGACAATGAATAATATCAGGCTCATTCTCTAAAAATGGGATAGCTTCAAGCACAGCTCTGCTGAAAAAAGCAAATCGTTCAGCGTCATCATAGTGTCCATATAAGCTATCTCTTTTAAAATAATATTCATTATCAATGAAAATATATTTAACGCCATCCATCGTTAACGATTCAATTCCGCAGTACTGTCTTCTCCACCCAACCTGCACATGAATAACTTTTTCAAGCACCATTTCATCTTGATAATGTTGAGGAATCGTTCCGTACTTTGGCATGACTACACATACGTTCGTTCCTAACTTTTTTAATTCTTTAGGCAGGGCACCGGCTACGTCTGCTAATCCTCCTGTTTTAATAAAAGGTACACATTCTGATACAGCAAATAATACATTCACGACTTCATCAACGCTCCTTGAGTTGTTCCTTTAGCAATGACTCTAGGTAATCCTGACTCACCTAGCAACGTTTCATTACTTCCTATTTTCACATCTTTGTCTAAAACAACATTTTCTAATACACTATTTTCTAAAATAACGCCTTTTTGCATCACAATGCTATTCTTAACGACCGTACCTTTTCCAATTTTAACGCCTCGGAAGATAATACTATTTTCCACATGCCCTTCAATCACGCACCCGTTTGCGATCATTGAATTTTTCACAACCGCTTTTTTTGCGTAACGAGTAGGCGGTTCATCTTTTACTTTAGTGAAAACAGGACGTTCGTTAATAAATAGCTGCTTCCAAACATCTGGAGATAAAATTTCCATACTTGTTTTATAGTAGGCATCTAAGCTAGAAATCTCAGCCGTATATCCATGGTGCTCATACTTTTCTACACGATGAGATTGTGCCATATATCGAACCATTTCTTTAATCGTATAAAAATCATGGGATTCATTTTGCAAAATATTAACTAGAATAGATTTATTAATAATATACATATTAAGCGATTTATCACCCTGCTTCATTTCAGTAATATCTGCATTTGAAGCAATGTGACGTTGCAACACGTGCTCAAAGTCAACTGTACATATCGTATAACTATTCGCAATTAATACGTATTCCTGCTTACTTCTTAAGAAATAATCAATATGATAACGGAACTGCGTGAATAGTGATGGACTTTCTAAGTGTAAATCACTTGTCATAGGAGGGAAGATAAACAATCCATCTCGCTTCCGATCCAAATCCCACTCTTTTCCTGAACCTATATGATCCATCAATGCGCGATAGCGATCACGAGGAAAAATGGCAACGCTCGAAATTCCAGAGTTCACCATATTAGAAAGCGTAAAATCGATTAATCGATAGCGTCCTGCAAAAGGAATGGCAGCAATCGATCTATAAAAGGTTAAAGGCTGTAGCGCTGTTGTGTTTGTACAAGCATCAATAATACCAAGCATTTGATTATTCAATGTCGTTCATCCTCTCTGTTCGTTAAATGCATTTAGCAACTGATTCAATCAATTCTTGAGTAACAAGAATTACTTCTTCGCTTCCTTTGGTCGGTCGAATAATAGTACCGTCTGGAACTTCAATATCCGATGGGACAATAGCGTTTTCAATATATACGTTAGAACCTATCTTTGCAGTAGGCATGACAACCGTTTTCTTGACTTCAGAACCTGAGCCGATTTGTACACCTGGAAATAACACGGACTGCTCTACGTTTCCTTCAACAACGCACCCTTCATTTACTAATGACTCCACCACGCAGGCGTTTGGCGCGATATATTGAGGAGGCTGATTAGGGTTAACAGAGTATACTTTCCATGAAGAGTCAAATAAATTAAGCTCGTCTTTATCACATAACAAATCCATATTCGCTTCCCACAAGCTTTTTACAGTTCCTACATCTTTCCAATAACCTTGGAATGGGTATGCAATTAGCTTTTTCTTTTCGTCTAGTAAAAGCGGAATAACATCTTTACCAAAATCATGGCTTGAATATGGATTGCGTGCATCCATTTCTAAATATTCTTTTAAAATACTCCATTTAAAAATATAAATCCCCATGGAAGCTAGATTGTTTTTAGGACGCTGAGGCTTTTCATCGAACTCCATTACGTCTAGGTCACTATTTGTATTTAAAATACCAAAACGGCTCGCTTCCTCCCAAGGTACTTCAATAACAGAAATCGTTACGTCTGCTTCTTTGTTTATATGATAATCAAGCATATTTTCATAGTTCATTTTATAAATGTGATCACCTGATAGAATCAGTACGTACTCAGGATCATACTGTGTTAAATAGTTTAAATTTTCATAAATAGCACTAGCCGTCCCTTTATACCACTTTACTCCATCTGACTCCGCGTATGGAGGCAATACCGTAACGCCACCATTCCGTCGATCCAAGTCCCAAGCGCTTCCAATTCCAATGTATGAATTGAGAACTAGCGGTTGGTATTGTGTTAACACACCTACTGTTTCAATACCTGAATTTGTACAATTACTTAAAGCAAAATCAATAATTCGATACTTACCACCAAATGGTACAGCTGGCTTTGCTAGATTTTTTGTAAGTGAACTTAGCCGACTACCTTTTCCTCCTGCCAATAACATCGCTACGCATTTCTTTTTTAACATGTTGTTTTCTCTCCCCTCGTTTTCTCTTTGCTCGTAGTATACTAATGCCAAACGGCGGAATATTCATTTCAATGCAAAAAGGTTGGCCGTGAAACGATTCATCCACTGATTTTAATGCCTTTTTATTTACAATACCTGAACCGCCGTACACTTCGTCATCACTGTTAATAACTTCAATGTACTCTGTCTCAACTGGAACTCCAACTTTGTAAGAATGATATGGATGCTCAGAAAAATTGCTAACAACTATAAAAATCTCCTGATTTTCTTTCGACTTACGAATAAAAGAGAAAATTTGTTGATGATGGTTGTTAACATCAATCCATTCAAATCCATCTGGATTATGGTCTAATTCATATAAAGGCTTGCTTCTCTTATAAATCTTGATGAGATCCTTCATATATCCGTTAAGATTGCGATGCATATCAAAATCATAAAGCATCCAATCCAACTCCTCTAAATCTTTCCACTCATCAAATTGGCCAAACTCTCCGCCCATAAATAAAAGCTTTTTCCCAGGGTGTGCAAAGAAATATCCATATAGCAGTCGAAGCTGTGCAAACTTGCGCCAGTAATCACCTGGCATTTTATTAAGTAATGATTTTTTCCCATGTACGACTTCATCATGAGAAAGCGGCAAAATAAAGTTTTCGTTAAACGCATACATTAGTGAAAAGGTCATTTTATCGTGAAGATAGGGACGTCTTTCCACGCCAGCTTCCATGTATGTTAAAACGTCATTCATCCATCCCATGTTCCACTTATAATTAAAGCCTAAACCACCCTCATACGTAGGTGCTGTAACAAGCGGCCAGTCCGTTGAATCTTCTGCCATCATTAATATCGTTTCATCAGATTCAAAAACAGCTTCATTCAACTTTTTCAAAAAGCTGACAGCTCCATCATTCACTGCTTTTCCAGAAGAATTTTGCCAATAAAGCATATTGGCTACAGCATCTACTCTAAATCCATCTATATGAAAGTACTCCAACCAAAACAAAGCGTTCGAAATCAGAAAACTTTGGACTTCAGGCTTTCCTAAATCGAAATTAGCTGTTCCCCAAACGTAATTTTCACGATCGGGCTCTTGTTTGTATTCATAAGTAGGTTCTCCATCGAACATATACAGACCATGTTCATCCTTACAAAAATGCCCGGGTACCCAGTCTAAAAGAACCCCTATATTGTTTTGATGACACTCATCTATAAAGTTCATCAACTCTTTAGGTGTACCGTATCGACTGGTAGCAGAATAGTATCCAATTCCTTGATATCCCCAGGATCGGTCGAGCGGATGCTCAATGACTGGTAATAACTCAATATGTGTAAAACCTTGTTCAGCAATATAAGGAATAAGCTCCTGTGCTAATTCACTATATGTATAAAGGCTGCCATCTTCATGAGTCCTCCAAGACCCTGCATGCAGCTCGTAAATACACAGTGGTCTTTCATATATATTTTGCTGTTTTTTCTTTCTACGCCAATATTGATCGTTCCATTTGTACCCATCTAATGAGTAAACAATAGACGCAGTGTTCGGACGCACTTCACTGAAGAAAGCGTATGGATCTGCTTTTAATTTTTTTTGATTGCTTTGTGTGATGATTTCATATTTATAAATAGTCCCTTGTTCTAACTCAGGGATAAATGTCATCCAAATACCTTGTTCATTAACTTTAACCATTGAATGTTGAAAACCGTTCCATTTATTAAAATCACCTACAACGCTTACACTCTTTGCATGAGGTGCCCACACGCAAAATCGTACGCCTTCAATTCCTTCTACCGTTACCTGATGCGCACCGAAAATAGAGTAACTGCGAAATAAGTTTCCTTCGTGATACAAATGAACATCAAATTCAGTAGGCTGAACCGCTAGATTCACTTTTGCCACCCCTTTAACTTCAAACATAATATACGCACATAATATACGCTTCTTACCACTCATTCCCTTTTACAGTAAAAACATAAACCTTTTCTACAAATATAATAGAATAAATGTTCTTTTAAATTGCTCTTTATCCCATACTCTTCATACTTTATTACTTTATGAATAATTCTATATGACATAGGGAAAATCCTGCTTAAAACTTACTTTTTATTCTGAAAATTCATGGTAATTATTCCTAACTATTATTTCTGTTTACTTAATCTTTAAAAAAGCGCAAATAAAAAAGGTTTGCATATATGCAAACCTTTTTGAGATGACCCGTACGGGATTCGAACCCGTGTTACCGCCGTGAAAGGGCGGTGTCTTAACCGCTTGACCAACGGGCCATATTTGAATTTAAAACGACTGGCGGAGAAGGAGGGATTTGAACCCTCGCGCCGCTTACACGACCTACACCCTTAGCAGGGGCGCCTCTTCAGCCAC